>DATGFC010000058.1:0-2066 GCA_035309485.1 Candidatus Sulfotelmatobacter sp. | reverse complement strand
ATCGCAGCCCAATCCCACCGCATCCTCGAAATCTTTGCTGAAGGGCGCCTTGGTCGGCAGTTGCGGCACTTGCTCGGTTTTGAGCCCGCACTTGGGGCAGCGGATCCGGTAATACTCAACCATCACCGTGGTCTGGTACTTGCGCCACGGCAGGTCTCGCACCTCGCGTTGGCGCACTTCTTCGATCTTGGAGGCTTTCCCGCCGCATCCCGAGCAGATCAGCAGCCGGTTGCCTCGCTTCCGCCGCACCCACAGCCGCAGCCTTCGCGTCCGCTCGTCGATCTCATGCCGGTAAACCCGATACCCCGGCCAGTCCAGAATCTTTGTAAACTCGCTCTCGGTCAATCCCGCAGAGTTTAACCCACTCTTTCACATTCCTGCTCAGAGCCCAAAAATTGAGGGCGTATTGTGAGCAATATAGCTCAGCCAAGAATGGTCTTTGTCTTTCATACTTAAGCTGGCACTTAATTCGTAACCCGACCAGAACACTCCCATTGAATTTCGACAGGCAACCACCCTTTGTGTCCAAGGCGATGAATTCTATTTGCGGCAAGGTGACTTCGTGAGCCAAAACGGAAGAGTGAGCTTAAACGGCAGGAAAAAACCTCAGAATATTCTTGTCGCAGCTGACCATCCGGTCTTTCTTAAGCTCATCAAGGGAATACTGGAAGACGCCCATTACACCGTGCTTGCTGCTGACAGCGCAAAAAAGGCACTGCGGATCGAAGCAGAGTTCTCGGGAACGATCGATCTGCTGCTTTGTGATTTGACGATGCCGGGCATCTCCGGGCCCGACCTCGCAAAAAAACTGAAGATCGAGAGACCGGCAATGCGCATCATCCTGATGTCCTCATACCCCGATGGCGCGTTGCTTGTACTCAACTACGGCTGGCACTTTATTCAACAACCGTTCATGCCGCAAGCCTTGGTGGGCAGGATCAAACACGTTTTGCTCAGCAGGACACGGGAGCAGAGCACCGACCATTTCGACACGCGCAAATGACGCACTAGTCTCCTGTATCTCAAATATCTTTACTAATAAGAGGAAAACCTAGATACTGGGAGTGGATATGCCACTTCCCCCCGCAGCCAGACTCGCCTTGGACGAAGCAGACCGAAAGCAGTTAATGGCGATCCGGCAGCATCGAAGTGCGCCGCGCGGCCTGGTTCTGCGCATCAATATCATCCTCGGTGCGGCGGAAGGGCTGGCCAATCGAGTTCTGGCGCGGAAACTGTCCACGTCGGTACCCACGGTGCTGTTATGGCGGAAGCGGTATGAAAGGGACGGCATCAGGGGAATTCTCGAAGATCGTCCACGGCCTGGGCGCCCCAAACGCATCTCCGAGGAGCGGGAATCCGCCATCGTGGAGGCCACGCTGAAAACGACGCCGAAAGACGCCACGCAATGGAGCGTACGCACGATGGCTGCGGCGCAGAAGGTCAGTTCCGCGACGGTGCAGCGGATCTGGAAAAGACACAAACTGCAGCCGCATCGCGTGGAGTCGTTCAAGTTCAGCAATGACCCACACTTTGCGCCGAAGGTTCGCGACATTGTGGGGCTCTATATGAACCCGCCGGACAAAGCCATCGTTTTGAGCGTGGACGAGAAAAGCCAGATTCAGGCTCTCGACCGGACGCAACCGATCCTGCCGCTCCGTCCCGGCCTGCCCGAGCGGCAAACGCACGACTACCAACGTCACGGGACGACGACACTGTTCGCTGCGCTGAATGTCCTGGAAGGAACCGTGATCGGTGAATGCCAGCCGAGGGCATCGGCATCAGGAGTTCCTACGATTTCTCGACCGGATCGACCAGTCCGTTAACTCTAAGTTGGAAATCCATCTGGTTCTCGACAACTATGGAACCCACAAGCATCCCGCAGTGAAGAAATGGCTTGCCGCGCGACCGCGCTACCACGTCCACTACACACCGACCGGTTCTTCCTGGCTCAACCAGATCGAACGCTGGTTCGCGGAAATCACACGAAAACGAATCCGCCGCGGAACATTCGGCAGCGTTCGTGATTTGATCAAGACCATCCAAGATTACATCCGGCTTTACAACAA
>DATGFC010000057.1:0-120199 GCA_035309485.1 Candidatus Sulfotelmatobacter sp. | reverse complement strand
GAGTGTTCTTCGTCGTGGGTGGCGCGCCAACTGGGGCACATGACTCCCCCTTCTTCGCGGCGGCACTTGCCGACGCCCACGCAGCGGACCGTGGCGGCTGCGAGGCTGCCGTGATCGGCGGGAAACTGGAAGCGGGTGGCTGGCTGCCACGGCGCGTAGTTGGGGCCGAGGCGGAGATTGGCGTCGAGCTTGTTGGGCGTCTTTCCAGGTAAACCAATCAGCTTGCCGGGATTCATCTTCCAATCGGGATCCCAGGCAGTTTTGAACTTGCGGAAGGCTTCCATCAATTCAGGGCCGAACATTTTGGGGAGGAGTTCGGCGCGGGCTTGTCCGTCGCCATGCTCGCCGGACAGCGATCCGCCATAGCTGACGACGAGGTCGGCGGCTTCTTCGACGAAGCGGCGGTACTTGGCGATGCCTTCGTGCGATTGCAGATCGAAGTTGAGGCGCGTGTGCACGCAGGCGTGGCCGAAGTGGCCGTAGAGCGAACCTTTGTATCCGAAGGCGGCCATCATCTTGCGGAGGTCGCGAAGATATCCACCAAGTTTTTCAGGAGAGACCGCGGCGTCTTCCCAGCCTTCCCAGTTCAGCGGCTCGCCCGGGACGTGCGAGGTTGCGCCGAGGCTGGCCTCGCGCACTTCCCAGACGCGCTTGGCCTGCGCTCCGGAATAGAGGCGCACGCTAGGAGGATTGGCGCTGCGGGTGAGGGCGTCAATCATCCGTTGGGCCTGCATCTCGGCGCCAGGAAGCGATTCGGCGCCGAACTCGACCATGAGCCATCCGCCGCCTTGCGGGAGCAGCGCGAGCCCTTCGGGATTGATGCCCTTGGTGCGCTCGTAGTAGACGAGAAGATCGTCGAAGCCTTCGAGGCCGATGGGCTTGTGCTGGAGGATTTCGGGGATGTGGTCGGCGCATTGGTAAATGTCGGGGTAGGCGAGGACCACGAGCACGCGCTTGGGAGGGCTTTCGACCAGGCGGCAGGTGGCTTCGAGCGTGGTGGCGCAGGTGCCTTCGGAGCCGACTAGAGCTCGGGCTACGTGGAATCCGTTTTCGGGAAGGAGGTAGTTGAGGTTGTAGCCGGAGACTCGGCGGGGGATGTTGGGGAACTTGGCGCGGATCAGGTCGCCGTATTGATCGGCGATTTGTTTTAAAGAAGTCAGGATTTCTTCTGTTCGCGCAGTGCGGGGGCGAGACGCCCCCGCGACAGCCGGCGGGACGCCGGCGCTACCTACTTGCAGGCGAAGACCGTCGTAGGTGGCTATGTCTAACGCTTCGATGTTGTCGTCGGTTTTGCCGGCCATTACCGAGTGGACGCCGCAGGAGTTGTTGCCGATCATGCCGCCGATGGTGCAGCGGTCGTGGCTGGCGGGATCGGGAGCGAAGGTGAGGTGATATTTTTCGGCGGCGTTGCGGAGGTGGTCGAGTACAACTCCGGGCTGGACGCGGGCGATGCGGCGCGCGGAATCGATCTCGAGAATGCGATTCATGTAGCGGGTGAAATCGAGAACGACCGCGACATTGCAGCACTGACCAGCGAGTGAGGTTCCGCCGCCACGGCAGAGAAGAGGGGCGCCGAATTCGCGGCAGACGGAAATGGCGGCGAGAACGTCGTCGGCATCGCGAGGGAGCACGACTCCGATGGGAACCTGGCGATAGTTCGATCCGTCGGTGGCGTAGAGGGCGCGGCTGCCGTTATCGAAGCGGACGTCGCCGCGAAGCTGCGCGCGCAGGGCTTCGGCGAGCCCGGCAGCATCGGTGGTGGACGAGTTGGAGGGCGATACGGAATCTGCCACTGTGTCGTGCATGGGCCTTACTGCGATTTCTTGGTCACGGCAACGATCTGGAAGCGCGAAGCGTCGCCGCTGGACTCGACGTTGACGGTGACCATGTTGGGAGGAGCGTTGGAGACGATAGTGCAGCGATTCTGGTCGGAGGTGCTGACGTTGGCGTTGGGAAACTTGGAGCGGTAGAAAGCGCAGACTTTGTCGGCCGCATCGCTGCTTTCGAAGGAGGCAGTGACGGTATGCATGCCGCCGAAGGTGGCGCTGGAGGCTCCTTCTTTCTGGACCTCAGCTCCGGGGTAGATATCCACGCCGAGATCTTTGGCGGCCTGTTCGGGATCTTTGGAAGTCTCCATGGAGCCGAAGGGAGTCTCCACTTTAACGTTGTCGCCGTTCTGGGTGACGTGCGAATGGCGGGCGATGCGGAGACCGACAAAAGTGAGAACGGCAACGCAGACGATGCCGAACAGGATGATGGAGCCGATGACGATGAGGACCGTTTTGAGAGCGCTGCCGCCGCCGGTGCTGGGCGGGGGGGAAGGGACTCCGGTGGCAGTGGCTACGGAAGGGGCCGCGCCCGGGGTGACGGGCTTGCCGCATTTGCTGCAGAAATTGGTTCCGTCAGCCAGGGTTGCGCCGCAGGAATTGCAGAATGCCATAACACACCTCTCTGCCGGGAAGATTTTGGCTCGACGCGAGAGTATATCGTACGCGGCGGGGTGAAAGGGGAGGGTATGGGGTGGCTTTGAGTGCGGGGGCGAGACGCCCCCGCGACAGCGGCGGGACGCCGGCGCTACGGTGCTTGGCGGGTTGCTAGCTCCAGGGGCGGGTGCCGTAGTCGGCCATAGAGAGGGCCAGGAGGATGAAGAGGAAAAAGATGGTGGAGATTACTACCAGCTTCAGCAGGCGCTCGCTGGCGCCTTTCAGGTGCATGAAGAACATCGCGACCAGCAGCGCTTTCGTGGTGGCGATAATGAGGGCGACGGCGGAGTTGAAGACTCCCAGGTCGATCTTGGCGACCTCGTAGGTGAGGAATGTGCCTACGAGGAGAGCGATCCATACGCTGAAATAGCTTTTCAGGGGCGACGATTTGGAGTGGTCAGACATTGCAAGCCTCAATGATCGCGAACTTACGGGTGCCGGTCGATCAGATACAACAATGGGAACAGGTAAATCCAGACGATATCGACGAAGTGCCAGTACAGGCCGCCGATTTCGAGCGGCGTGTGATAGTGGGGAGTGAAGCGGCCCTTCCAGGCCATGATCAAAAGCCACGTGAAGATGCCCAGGCCGACGATCATGTGGAGGGCGTGCAATCCGGTCATGATGAAGTAGAGCGCGAAAAAGATTTCGGCATGACGCGGATTGGCGTACTGACCGGGATGGCCGGGGATCTCCTCGTGCTCAAAACTGAACGAGGCGCCGGGCACGTGATGCTCGTCGAACTTGTCTTTGTACTCTTTGCCTTTGATGCCGAGGAAGGCGAGGCCGAAGAGCATGGTGAGGATGAGCATCGCGATCATCAGCGTGCGCTGGGCAGTCTGCGCGGCCCAGATGGCAAGCACAACCGTCAGACTGGAGCAGATCAGGACGGCGGTGTTGGTGCCGCCCAGCGCTGCGTCGATGGATTTACTGGCCGCGCCGAAGTCTCCAAAGTACCAGTGGCGGTAAATGAGGTAGGCGCAGAACAGGCCGCCGAAGAACATGACCTCGGTGCCGAGGAAGATCCACATGCCGAGGCTGGAGGCATTGCGCTGCTGCTCCTCGGTGGCGAAATGATGGCGCAGGGCCGGATCGTTAGTTTCGCCATGAACGGCGACATAGCTATCCGACAATGGGAACCTCCTGTTTGTTAGGCGCGTCCAACTCGTCGTAGTTGTAGGCTTCCCAGGTCACGACCGGCTCTTCCTCGAAGTTGAAAGTCGGCGGGGGAGAAGTGCTCTTCCACTCGAGGCCGGCGGCGTTCCACGGATTGTCGGGTGCAGGCTTGCCGTAGCGCATGGACCATAAGAAGTAGAGCATCGGGAGCAGGTAACCGACGCCGAGCACGGTGGCACCGGCGGTCGAGAGGACGTTCAACACCTGGAATTCGGGCATGTGGCTGTAGTCGGCATAGCGGCGCGGCATGCCGAGATAGCCGAGAACGAATTGCGGGAAGAAGGTGAGGTTGAAGCCGATGAAGACGATCAACGCCGCGAGGCGCGCCCAGCCTTCGGGATAAAGCTTGCCGGAAATTTTCGGCCACCAGAAATGCATGCCTCCGAGGTATCCCATGACGGCGCCGCCCACCATGATGTAGTGGAAGTGGGCGATGACGAAATAGGTGTCATGGACATGAACATTGACGCCGAGTGCTGCGAGAAACAGGCCGGTGAGACCGCCCATGGTGAACAGGCCGAGGAAACCGAAGGAGTAGAGCATGGGCGCATCGTAGTGAATCGATCCCTTGTAGAGGGTCGCGGTCCAGTTAAAGACCTTGACGGCGGAGGGGACGGCGACCGCATAACTCAAGATCGAGAAGACAAGCGCGGCGTAGACGGAGATTCCGGCGACGAACATGTGATGCGCCCAGACCAGGAATCCGAAGACCGCGATGGCAATGGAAGAAAACGCGACGAAGCTGTAACCGAAAATGCGCTTGCGGGAGAAGCAGGCGATGATCTCGGTGACCACGCCCATGGAGGGCAGAATCATGATGTAGACGGCGGGGTGCGAATAGAACCAGAACAGATGCTGGAAGAGGAGAGGGTCGCCGCCGAGTTTGGGATCGAAGATGCCGAGGTGCAGGGCGCGTTCGGCGACGACCAGCACCAGCGTGATCGCGATGACCGGAGTTCCGAGAATCTGGATGATGCTGGTGGCGTAGTGCGCCCAGATGAACAAGGGGAGCCGGGACCAGGTCATGCCGGGGGCACGCATGCGATGGATGGTGACGACGAAATTCAGTCCGGTCAGGATGGAGGAGAATCCAGAGACGAAGATCGCGAGTCCGGCCTCGATGACCTTGGTATTGCTGAAGGCGGTGCTGAAGGGAGTGTAGAAGGTCCAGCCGGTATCGACCCCGCCGGTCAGCATGCAGTGCAGGATGAGGATGCCGGCGACGATGTAGATATACCAGCTCAGCAGGTTAATCCTGGGGAAGGCGAGGTCTTTGGCGCCGATCATCATGGGCACCAGGAAGTTTCCCAGCACGGCGGGGATGGAGGGGATTAGGAAGAAGAAGACCATCACCTGGCCGTGCATGGTGAAGAGCTTGTTGTAAGTGTCGGCCTGAACCAGGTCGCTGGCGGGGGTGAGCAATTCAAGGCGGATGAGGAGCGCGAAGAATCCGCCGATAAAGAAGAAGAACGTGATCGAGATCAGGTAGAGCAGGGCGATGCGCTTGTGGTCGGTGGTGAGCAACCACGATCCAACGCCGTACTCCTTATTCAGATAATTCTCCCGCTCGACGAGTTGAGTTGTAGCTGTAGCCATAACCTATTGCACCTTACTTCCTTGGGGCTGCGCCTGGCTGGAGCCGCCGGATGGTTCCGCCATCGCGGTTTTGGTGCCAGCGGCGCCGGGCTGTGCCAACGATTTCACGTAGGCGACCAGCGCGTTTAATTGCTCCTCACTCACTAATCCCTGGAACGTAGGCATGACGGGCTTGAAGCCCTTCACGATTTTGGATCCGGGATCGAGGATGGATTCGCGAACATAGTTTTCGTCGGCGGTGACCATGCGTCCGTCTTCGAGCTGAACCGGCTTGCCAAAGACGCCCTGCAGATTGGGGCCACGCCCCTGGGTATCGCTGCGATGACAGGTGGCGCAGCCGAGTTCGGCAAAAATCTTTTCGCCGGATGCCGAGAGCGGCCCGTTCGAGCCGCCGCTCATCCAGGCCTCGTATTGCGCGGGTTCCATGACCACGATGTCGCCGATCATGCCGGAGTGTTGCGTGCCGCAGTATTGGGTACAGAACAGGTGGTAGGTGCCCACTTTGGTGGCGTGAAACCAGGCGACGGTGTAGCGGCCGGGAAGCACGTCTTGCTTCATGCGGAAGGCGGGCACGAAGAAGCTGTGGATGACGTCCTGCGAAGTCATGATGAGCTTGACATCGCGGCCGACGGGGACATGAAGTTCGTTGATCTCGCGCTGGCCTTCGGCGTGTTCGAGTTTCCACATCCACTGCTTGGCCACGACATAAACTTCGGTGGAGTCATGGGGTGGAGTGCGGCTCTTGAAGTAGACGACCGCGCCCCAGGCGAAGATCACCATGAAGACGCCGAGCGGAATGATCGACCAGGTGACTTCGAGTGGAGTGGAACCTTCAATCTGCTCGGCCAGAACGCCGGGACGATGGCGATAGCGCGCGGCGAAGTAAACGATCGCCACGAAAATCAGCAGGGTCATGAGCCCTGAGACGATCAGCAAGAAGATGAACAGGGCATCAACGTTGCCGGCCGCGGTAGAGGCCCTGTCGGGCCACAATGGGAAATTATTAAACATATCGCTTGCGAGTTAATCCTGTCTGACCCGAATTTGCCTGATCCCACCCGCGGCGCGGGGCAATGCGTTCCAGGCGGAACAGGATCAGAAGCATTCCGCCAAGAAGCAAGATTGTGAGCCCGCCGCCGACCTTGAGCATGTTGCTGACGACTGCGCCGTATTTACCGGTGACGGGATCGTAGTGATAGCAATATAAGAGAACCTGATCGATGGGATTGCCGATCTTGTCTTGGGAGGCTTCGACCAATCCCATGCGCAAATCTTTGGGGGCAAAATCCACCCCATAGAAGTAGCGCGAAATACGGCCCTGCGGCGTGAGCACCATGATGGCGGTGGCATGCGCGTACTGATTGCGGGCGGCGTCGTACTGATACTGGAAGCCAACAGCCTTGGTGAGCGCGTTGATTGATTCGGGGGAACCAGTGAGGAAGTGCCAGCCGGCGGCGGCGCCCGGGCGTCCGTAGCGCTTGACGTAATCCGCCTTTTTGGCGGCGGCCATTGCGGGCGTTTCCCGCGGGTCGAAGCTGACGGTGACGACATCGAACTGGTTGCCGACGTCGAACTTCACCAGGCGCATGGCGCCGCTGAGTCCGGCGAGCACTTCGCCGCAGAGCATGGTGCAGTTGTAGTAGACGAGATTGAGGATCAACGGCTTTTTGCCGAAGTAGTCGCCGAGCTTGACGGGACGGCCGGAGTCGTCGACGAAGGCGAGGTCGGGAGGAACTTGGCCATCGAGTTTCTGCTCGATGCCGACGTTCTGCAGGTACGGCGGGCGCACGTTGGCCGGAGGCGACAGGATGCCCTTGGACATGGCTTGTCCGAAGGCGGTTGAGACCAGGGCTATGAACAAAAAACCTTTACCGCAGAGATCGCCGAGGGCGCGCGGAGATCGCAGAGAAGATCCCGCCGTCTTTCTTGGAACTGAAATCGATTTGTGACTGAGACTGCTCACTACCTGCTTCCTTTCTTCGCTTGCGGTGGCGCGGTTGCTGCTTCCTGTGACTGGCTGCGCACCGGGAGGCCGCGTTGGACGAGAAGATCCATGGCACGGTCGATCGGGATGTGGATGGTGCCGGCGTTTTTATCTACGTAGTCATAGGTGCTCAGGTTGTCTTCTTCGCGCAGGCGAACGTCATTGAGTTGGGTGCGTTCGTCGACTTCAAGCTGGGGCGCGGGAAAATTTTCCTTCAAATATCTGTCATAGTCCCCGTTGTATTGCGGCGGGATATGGCGCGTGTCCTGGGGCTGGTTTTTGACGAGCGGGCTGACGGCAGGTTGCTCGGTTTCGTAACGGTGATCGAGATAGCGATACAGGCCAGTGACAATGAAGTGGACGAACACTCCGGCAACCACGAGGGCGGCGAGGAAGTAGAGGACGCCGGCGATGCCGATGTCGCGGCGCTCGTAGTCGCCGTGGGCGTGTCCTTCGGGCGTGTTCACGAGATGTTTGTCGTTGCTCATGCGTTCTCAGGAATTCCGGGTGTAAGGTTCGGATGCGGCTCCAGCACTTCCCCGGCCGAGGGATCGTAGGCCGGCAGCAGGGGCATGGAAGCCAGGTTACGGAAGAAAAACCAAAGCCAGATTCCGCCGATGGCGATGGGCACGACGATATCGGCGATGGTGATGCTGAAATGCTGCGAGAAATTCGGTTCGATGATCCAGAACATATCGACGTAGCGCATGATCATGAGCCAGATGGCGAGCCAGACGAGCTTGCGAATGTCGCGCTTGAACGGGCGCGAGAGCAGGATGGCGAAGGGCACGACGAAGTGGAAAAGGGCGAGGAAGAGCGCGATCCCTCCCCAGCCAAAGCTGATGCGCAGGATATAAAAAGTGATCTCGCCGGGCAGGTTGCCGGCCCAGATGATGAGCCACTGCGAGAAACTGAAATAGGCCCACATCATGATGAACGTCACCATCCACTTGCCGTGGTCGTGGACGAAGTCGGGCTTCAGCATCTCGGACATCGGCTTGTAGTTGACGAGGATGCGCTCGACAACAACGGCGAAGCACATGGCGGAGAGGACTTCGCCGATGAGGATGATGAGGCCGAAGATGGTGGAAATCCAGCTGGGATCGAGCGACATGACCCAGTCGATGGCGGCGAAGGTGATGGTGAAGCCGTAGAGAATGAGGCCGGGACCCGCGACGGCTTTGAACTTCTGAGTGTTGTCAGGATGGCCTTCGCGATCGGTCTGGCGCGACCAGTGTGAGAGCAGGAACGAGATGACGTTCCAGATGGCGAAATAGATGATGGCGCGGAGGATGAATCCGGAAGAATTGAGGTAACTGCTCAGGATGAAGCCGTTCTTCGCGAGATGCTCGTGGATGTGCGGTTCCCGAACCGCATCGGGCGAAGCGGTCCAGATCGCCCAGGGATAGATGCGATGCTGCAGCACCGCGATGACGAGAGGGATGAACAGCGCCGTCAGCAGCGGCAGGGTGCGCATGGCGGCGCCGAGAATGCGGCGAATGACCATGCCCCAGCCTCCTCCGGTGAGGTGGCGGATCATCAGGATGGCCATCGAACCGAGCGAGACGCCGAGCCAGCACATGAAGCCAAGAAGGTATCCGCGATAGAACTCGTCGGGGCGCACGAAAGCGAGGATGACCGACACGACAGCGAAGACGACGCCGACGATGAGCGAGCGCTGGGCGATGGTTCGGACCACCGGCGGGGCGGTGAGATCGAGATGATGGGTACGCGCCGCGCTCATTTGTGATCCATCTCCGGGTTCTTGGGGTTCGCCATTTTTCTGCTGGTAAATCTGTTCATGTCAACGTTGGGTTGCTCGGCCGCAGGGGCGGATTGGCCCTCGGCGACCGGCAGCGTGGCTCCCGAACCCGGCGAGCCAAAGTTCGGAGGCTCGGAAGGAATCTTCTGGCCGGCAGGAACGTCGGCCATGGTTGCATTCTGGCTGAGCTGCAGGGCGCGGATGTAGGCGACGATATCCCAGCGATCCTCGGGCGGAATCTGCGAGGCGTAGTCGGGCATGATGCCGAAGCCGTTGGTCATGACATCGAAGAAGTATCCGAGCGGAGCTTTCTGCAGGCGCGGAATGTGGTAGGACGGCGGGCGGCGGGTAAAACCGCGAGAGGGAATGAAGCCGTTGCCGTCGCCGACGCGGGAGTGGCACGGGGCGCAGAAGATGTTGTAGCGCTCGCGGCCGCGTTCGAGGACTTCTTTGGTTACGGGGAAGGGCATGACGTCGCCGGGATTGTCGCCGATTTTTCCGGTGTAGAAATATGTGTCCGCGTGCAACTGTCCGCGGGCGACCGTGCCTTCGACCAGAGGACGCGCGGAGCGACCGTCGGTGAAGAAGTCGCTGCGGGAGAGAGGGTTCTCGCGGGGTTGCACGTGCATGTCGAGGCGGCAGGCGGAGGTGAGCGCGAGTAGCGTCAGCAAGGACAGGGGCGCGAGTTTGCTGAAATTCATCGACCACGAAGGACACGAAGGTACACGAAGGAGAAGGAAAAACAACGAAGGACGCGAAGGTACACGAAGGAAAGATCGTGGGCACCCAGCTGTGAATTTGCGGAGGCGGCGCATTTAGCTGGGCACCTCCGATACCGAGCGCGGGTTTAGCGAGTGCAGGAACTTGCGGGTCTCGTCGGGATGGTACTTCTTGTCGGAGGAGAACACGATCAGGAAGAAACGGTCTTTTGAGGCCGAAGAGAAACGCGGAACGTTGAACACCGGGTGATACGGCATAGGCAGGCCGTTGAGGGCGAGCATGCCAAGCACGGCGGAGATGCCGGCGAAGAGGATCGTCATTTCAAACGTGATCACGATGAATGCGGGCCAGGAGTGATAGGGCTTGCCGCCGATGTTGACCGGGTAGTCGACGGCGGACATCCAGTACTGCATGAGATATCCGGAGATTCCGCCGATGAGGCCGCCGATGAGCACGACGAGAGGAACTTCGTCGTGGTGGAATCCGATTTCCTCGGCCAGGCCTTCGATGGGGAACGGGCTATAGGCGTCGATCTTCTGATAGCCGGCCTGATGCGTGGTATGAGCCGCATCGACGAGGGCCTGCGCGGAATCGAATTCCGCCATGATGCCGTAAATAGGATCGCGCTTCATCTTCCGGGCCTCGCTATCATTCCTTCACCTCGGCTTCGGGCAGAAGGGTACGCATTTCGAAGATGGAGATGGCGGGCAGCACGCGCAGGAACAGGAACATGGCGGCGAGGAACATGCCGATGGTACCGATGTAGGTCATCCAGTCCCAACGCGTGGGATAGTACATGCCCCACGAGGAATTCAGGAAGTCGCGATGCAGGCTGACGACCACGATGATGAAGCGTTCGAGCCACATGCCGATAAGAATTACGCCGGAAATAAAGAACAGGGCGACAGGGCTGGTGCGCAGTTTGCGGATCCACAGCACCTGCGGAATAAAAATGTTGCAGGCCAGCAGGGACAAGTACCAGGGCGCATAGGGCCCGTGCAGGCGGTTCCACAGGGTGAAGGCATCGTAACGATCGCCGCCGTACCAACCCATGAAGGCTTCGACGCCGTAGCCGTAAGCGACGATCAATCCAGTCGCGAGCATGACCTTGGCGGAGTTCTGCAGGTGGCGCTCGGTGATGAAATCTTCCAGGCCGTAAATCTTGCGGATTGGAATCGCCAGCATCAGCACCATGGCGAAGCCGGAGTAGATGGCTCCAGCGACGAAGTAGGGCGGGAAAATGGTGGTGTGCCATCCGGGGACGATGCCGATGGCGAAGTCGAAGCTCACGACCGTATGGACCGAGAGCACCAACGGAGTAGCTAGCCCGGCCAGCAGCAGGTACATGGTTTCGTAGCGATGCCAGTGGCGGGCCGATCCGCGCCAGCCCATCGAGAGCATGCCGTAGATGATTTTGAGGGAACGCTTGTCGCTGCGATCACGCAAAGTGGCGAAGTCGGGGATGAGGCCGGTGAACCAGAACAGAGCGGAGATTGTGGCGTAGGTCGAAACCGCGAAGACGTCCCACATCAGGGGGCTGCGGAATTGCGGCCACACGCGCATGGTGTTGGGATAAGGAAAGAGCCAGTAGGCGAGCCACGGGCGGCCGACGTGAATGGCCGGGAAAATTCCGGCGGCGGCGACGGCGAACAGCGTCATGGCCTCGGCGAAACGGTTAATGGAGTTGCGCCACGACTGGCGGAGCAGGAGAAGGATGGCGGAGATCAGGGTGCCGGCGTGGCCGATACCAATCCACCATACGAAGTTGACGATGGCGAAGCCCCATCCGATGGGGATGGTGACGCCCCAGATGCCGATCCCTTTGACGAAGAGATATCCGATGGCGAACAGCATCATCATGGTCAGCATGAAGCAGATGCCGAAGCCGATGAACCAGCCGTTGGAGGCTGGCCGGGTCAGCACGATTGCGCTGATTTTTTCCGTGATCGTGCCGAAGGTGTGGCCCGGAGCGATCACGGGAGTCCGCTGCGCGTCGGCTGTGATTTTGGCTTGCTGTTCCATCGGTCCTTGGTGAGTCCCTCAGTGCTTTGATCAGCTTTCGGCTTCCGCTATCCGGCTTTCGGAAGCCGAATAGCGGGAGCCGAAAGCCGTTTCTACGACTTTAACTCCGGGTTTGGATTTCTTACTTCTGCCAAGTACGTCGTGCGGGGCCTGGTGTTCAATTCGCCCAGCAGGCTGTAGTTTCTCGACTGCGCTTTCAACTTGGAAACTTTGCTGTTCGGATCGTTGATGTTGCCGAAGACGATTGCTTCCGCCGGACAGGATTGCTGGCATGCGGTCTGCAACTCGTCTCCGATGCGAATTTCTTTGCCTTCGCGAACCGATTGCGTCTCGGTGTCGATGCGGCGCTCGTTGATGCGCTGCACGCAGTAGGTACACTTCTCCATGACGCCGCGGCTGCGCACGCTGACGTCGGGATTGCGCATCATCTTGTATTGCGGCGTGTCCCAGTCCTGGAAGAGCAGGAAGTTGAAGCGGCGCACCTTGTAGGGACAGTTGTTCGAACAGTAGCGCGTGCCCACGCAGCGGTTGTACGTCATGTCGTTCAGGCCTTCGGTCGAGTGGACCGTTGCGCCAACCGGGCAGACGACCTCGCAGGGGGCGTTCTCGCACTGCATGCAGGGCACGGGCTGGAAGAATGCCCGCGGATTGTCGCGGTCGCCCTGGTAGTAGGCGTCCACGCGAATCCAGTGCATGTGCCGGCCGAGCAGCGTTTGCTCTTTGCCGACAACCGCAATGTTGTTCTCGGAAACGCAGGCCAGCATGCAGTTGTTGCAGCCGACGCATTTGTTCAGATCGATCGACATCCCCCACGCATAGGTTTCTTTTTCGTAGGGATAGGGCTGGTAGAGCGTGAGACCGGGTGCGGGCTCTTCTTCCTGCGCGAAGTTGGGTTCTTTGCGATATTCCTCGAGGGTGGTCTCGCGGACCAGGGGGCGATGTCCGCCGTCGGGAGTGTCCATCGACTGCATGCCCTGGGTGGAGGCGAGCTCGTAGGTTTCGCCGGTCTTGGTGATCTTTACGCCTGAGGCGGTCCAGGGGGCGGCGGTGGTGCGAAATTCGTATGCGTTGTAGCCCTGGCCGGTGCCGACGCGGCCGGCGCGCTTGCGCCCGTAACCGAGCGTGACGGTGATGGAGTTGTCGGGATGTCCGGCTTGAATCCAGACCGCGCCTTTGACTTTCTTGCCTTTGAGCTCGAGTTCGACGACGTCTTTCGCCGCGAGTTGCAGGCGCTGCGCCATCTTGGGGCCGACTTGCACGGCGTTGTCCCAGGTGAGCTTCGACATCGGCTTGGGGAGTTCTTGCAACCAGCCGTTGTTGGAGAATTGCCCGTCGTAGATGGTGGGGTCGCGGCGGATGTTGAGCTCGATGGCGTTGGGGTCGGACGCCTTGGATTCTGCTGGGGAGGCTGCCGATTTCGCCGTGACAGACTTCGGCGCGAAAGCGGTGCCCTCAATCCAGCCATCGTGCAGCGACTTGCGCCAGAACTGCTCGAAATCCCCGCCGCTGTGCTGCTTCTGCCAATAGGCGCGCACCAGATCGTATCCGGTGGCATCAGCCTGGCCGGAGAGCATGGCGACGAATTCAATCGGGCTCTTGGCACCGTAGAGAGGAGCGATCAGCGGCTGAATGATGCTGGCGGTCCCGTCGTAAGCGCGGGCGTCGCCCCAGGCTTCGAGTTCGTGCGTGCCGTTGACATGCCATTGGCAGAGTTCGGCGGTTTCGTCCTGATAGAGGCCGTAGTGGACGCGAAGCTGAACCTTGGTGCTCTTGAGGGCGTCGGCGAAGTTGAGATCGGCAGGCGCATCATAGACGGGATTTCCGCCCAGGATGATCAGGAGATCGACTTTGCCGGCGTTCATGTCGGCGACGAGGTCTTTGAGAGACTCGGTCTGGTTGACGGGATTCGCGTCGATGGGGTCGGTGTAAAAGACGGTTTTGCCGACGTTGCCGAGCTGCGAATTCAGCATGTGGGCAAGGGCATGCACCTCCCCCGGCTGTTGATCTCCCACAATAACTATTCCAGCACCACGGTGGTCGATTAGTTCCTGAGAAGCCGCGACCGCAAAGTCGCTCAAATTCTTTACAGGGCCATGCTGCCCAAACGGCCGTTCGCTATTCAACAAGTGAGCGAACTGAGCGACATCACTGGCCCTCGCCGGCCAGCGGTGATCCGCCTTCGCGCCCGTTGCACTCGGCGTGCTCTCGATCACGTACAGGCGGTTCATGTTGGAGGGGTCGCCCGGAACATTCCGAACGGCGGCTGGCGGCGACGGCGGAATCTCAGGGTCGCGGCGCTTGGCGAAGTCGCGGATGTAGCGGGTGTTGCCGGGGAATCCGGCGGAGAGGAAGTCGGCGTCGAGCGAGACGATGACATCGGCCTTCGAAAAATCGTAGCGCGTTTCGACGGGCTGACCGAAGGCCATCTTCGCGCCTTCGAGCACGTTATCGCGATTGACGGGCTCATAGACGTGCCACTTGGCCTGCGGATACACCTTCAGCAAATTGCGCAGCTGGTCGGCGAGTGTCGGTGAAGAAATCGTGGGCGTGAGGATGCGAATGCCCGCGCCCTGCAGAGCTTTCTGCGCGCTGAGCGGACCGCGGATGGCGCTGAGGAATCCCGCGTAGGAACGCTGATCGCCCATAGAGATCACGCTCTGCGAGCGGTCCGGGTCGTACATGGTGAGCAGCGAGGCTTGGGTAAAGATGTCGGTGCCCCCGAGCGAGGCGGGATGCTGGTCGTTGCCTTCGATCTTGGTGGGGCGTCCGAGATGGCTTTCGACCAGGACCGGGCTGGCGTATCCGCCAAGCGTGATGGCGCTGGCGTAATACATGGGGCGGCCGGGGATCACGTTTTCCGGCTGGCGCACGTAGGGAACGATGGGCTCGAGTGGGAGGCGGACGCATCCGGTCATGCCGGCGAGGCCGAGCGAGGCGCCCATGACCTTGAGGAATCCTCGGCGCGAGACGGTGTCGAGCCATTCGGAGGCGCCTTTGGGGAATTCGCGATGCAGGGCTTCCTGGAAGGCAGGACTGCCGGCGAGTTCTTCGAGCGAGCGCCAGTATTCGGGGCCGGTTTTTTCGGCAGCGTCGTGCGCGGTGGCGAAGTCGATTTTTTCCCGCACGGAGTTCAGATCGAGCGTGGATTTTTTGCCGGGGCAGATGTCTTCACGCGGGGCGCCGGAATTTTTGTTGTCGTTCGTCATTCGGTCGGTCGAATTCGTTGTCCCGTCCCTACGGGACTCATTCGTTATTGGCAGCCCACCCAGGACTTGCGTCCTGGGCTAAGTTGTTCCGCCCCTCCGGGGCTGGCACATTTCCTGCCGGCTATCCCCACGGCTTACGCCGTGGGCTGTATTCTTCCGCTGCTTCGCAGCTGATCTCACCTGTGGCACGTGCTGCAGGTCGTGATATCTACTACCTTGCGCACGTTGTACTTCTTGATCAAGGCTGCTCCCAGTTCCGCTTGATCGGTGTAAGTGTGGCCGTCGAAGATCACCGGACTCGTGCTGGTCGGCGGCTGGTAACGCATGTTGAATACCTGATCGCGCGGGCGGAGATTGTTCTGCGGTGCGCGATGGCAGCCGAGGCACCACTCCATCTGCAGCGATTCCTGCTGGTACATCAGCGGCATCCTGTCGACCGGGCCGTGGCAGGTGTTGCAGCCGACCCCCTTGGTGACATGAATGCTGTGGTTGAAATACACGAAATCGGGAAGCGTGTTGACGCGCGTCCACTGCAGCGATTCGCCGCTGCGATAGCTGGCGCGCACCGGCTCGAGCAGCTTGGCATTGGTCCAGATCTGCGAGTGGCAGTTCATGCAGGTCTTGGTGGGAGGAATGCCGGCGAAGCTCGAAGTCTCGACCGAAGTGTGGCAATAACGGCAGTCGATGCCTAATCCGGTGACGTGATGCTGATGGCTGAAGGGCACGGGCTGCGGCTTGCGCACTCCGGCCAGAGTGACATAAGGAGATCCCTGGATCGCATAGCCGACCCAGATCAAAGCTGCGATTACGAAGATAGCGCCGAAAATGGTGGCGCGAGCGAGCGTATTCGTGCTGCGATGAAAGATCTGCGACATTCTCTTATGAGATCTGGCTCGAAGAGACCCGACGGAGCTTTATTGCTAAGCTCGTCCGCTGTTAAGTGCGAAAGTTCTTGTTAGAAAGAGAAAACCACCCACTGGTTTTCTGTCATTTGCGAAACTGAGAATTATAAATATTTCGCGGAGCTTTGTCGCGGATTTTTGAAAATTCGCAAAAGAAAAAAGTTGTGAACAAACGTTACTGGAATCACTGTAGAAATTTTCAACGAAATCGTACTTACGTCGCAGATTGCGACCCACTCGCGAGGGCGCGAGCTTATCTGAGGTTCATCACGAGCAGTTTGGGTTCGGTCATCTCTTCGATGGCATAGCGAAGGCCTTCGCGGCCCAGGCCGGAATCCTTGATGCCGCCGTAGGGCATGTGATCGATGCGGAACGAGGGGACATCTCCGGCGATGACGCCGCCGACTTCGAGTTCCTCGTAGGCCTGGAAGAGGAGTTTGGCATCGCGGGTGAAGACTCCGGCTTGCATACCGTACGCCGTATTGTTGACCAGGCGCAGGGCCTGATCGAAATCACGATAGGGTTCGACGGTCACGACCGGGCCGAAAATTTCCTGGCAATTCACTTTCATTTCGGGCTTGGTGCCGGTGAGAACGGTGGGCTCGACGACCAGTTTGTTGCGATGCCCGCCACAGAGCAGGCGCGCGCCGGCGCGCACGGCCTCTTCGATCCAGGCGACGGTGCGGACCGCATCGCTTTCGCGGATCAGGGGGCCGACGTCGGTGGACTCATCGAGCGGGTCGCCGGTTTTCAACTTCTTCACGGCCTCGACAAACAGGTCGATGAACCTTCCATAAACCGAGTGCTCGACGAGAATGCGCTGGACCGAGATGCAGGTCTGGCCGGCGTATCCGAAGCCTCCGGTAACGCAGCGGTCGGCGGCATAGGCAAGATCCGCGTCGCTGTGCACGATGACGGCCGCGTTGCCTCCGAGTTCGAGCACGACCTTCTTTTTTCCGGCGCGGCGCTTGATGTCCCAGCCGACGGGAACGCTGCCGGTGAAGCTGATCAGCTTGATGCGGTCATCGGTAACGAGCAATCCGGCGTCCTCGTTCGAGAGTGGCAGCACGTTAAGGCCGCCGTCGGGCCATCCCGCCTGCTGCACGCATTCGGCGAGAAGCAGCGAGCAGAGCGGAGTTTGGGGCGCGGGCTTGAGAACCATGGGACATCCGGCGGCGATGGCAGGAGCGACTTTGTGCGCGACCAGGTTGATCGGGAAATTGAACGGGGTGATGCCCGCGATGGGGCCGAGAGGAAAGCGGCGCACGATGCCCCAGCGTCCGGCGGTAAATTCCTGCCAGTCGAGAGGAAGGAATTCGCCGTATATGCGGGTACTCTCTTCGGCGGCGACGTTGAACGTGAAGGTGGCGCGCTCCACTTCAGTGCGGGCGGCCTTGATGGGCTTGCCGGCTTCCTGGGCGAGAGTGTGCGCGAATTCTTCTTTGCGCTCGGCGAGGGCAGCGGCGATCCGACGGAGAACGCGTTGGCGCTCGAATGCCGGCAGGCGGCGGGTCGTGCCGAAAGCCTTGACGGCAGCGGCGATGGCGGCTTCCGCGTGCTCTTTTCGGCCTTGAGTGATGCGCGCGATGAGGCTGCCGTCGTAGGGAGCGTGGATCTCGATGAGATCGCCATCCTGTTGCCAACGTCCGTCCACAAAAAAGCCATGCGTCGCAACCGGCGCGATCGTCATCTCTGCCATGATGTGTGGGCCCCCAGAACTTCGCCTTCCATAATTATAGGACTTGGATGCAAGACGATATAACTGGGGATTTATAAAAACTGAACCACAGAGGGCACAGAGGGACACAGAGCACAAAGCGGTTGCCTTTACAATGGCTCGCGATGGCTAGCAGCGGCTTGACGACTATTTCTGATCTGGCGCAGCAGGTGCGGCGGGGGGAGATTTCTCCGGTCGAGATCACGCGGGCCTGCCTGGAGCGCATTGAAAAGCGAAATCCGGAGCTGAACGCCTTTATTACCGTTATGGCCGACTCTGCGCTGGCCGAGGCGCAGGCGGCGGAAGCTGAGATTGCGCGGGGGCAGTGGCGCGGGCCGCTGCACGGGATTCCGGTGGCGCTGAAGGATCTGATCGATACGGCAGGGGTGCGCACAACGGCGGCCAGCGCGCTCTATAAGGATCGCGTGCCGGCGGAAGATGCCGCGGGGGTGCGGCGCTTGCGGCAAGCCGGGGCGGTGATCGTGGGGAAAAACAACCTGCACGAATGCGCTTACGGGGGCAGTTCGCTGATCAGTTATTTCGGCGACACCCATAATCCCTGGGATCTGGGACGGATTACCGGCGGGTCGTCGGGAGGTTCAGCGGCGGCAGTGGTTGCGGGCATGGCCCTCGCCGCGATTGGCACGGACACGGCGGGCTCGATCCGCGAACCGGCAGCGCTGTGCGGGTGCGTGGGGCTGAAGCCGACGTACGGGCGCGTGCCCAGCCGCGGAGTGATTCCACTTTCGTTATCGCTCGATCATGTGGGGCCACTCACGGCTACCGTCGCGGACGCGGCGATTGTGCTGCAGGCCATTGCGGGCTACGACGCGGCCGATATCACGACCGCAGAGGTTCCAGTCTCGGACTACGTGTCTGTGTTGGCTGAAGGCGCGAAGAATTTGCGGGTCGGCGTTCCGCGCGCGTTCTTCTATGACGATCTCGATGCGGAAGTGGCTGGGGCAATGAAGCACGCGTTGAGCGGGGTCGAAACTTTGGTGGCCGAAGTGCGGGAAGTCGAATTGCATGTACCAACCGACCGCGCTGTGCAATTGGCGGAGTCCTACGCGTATCACGCGGAGAATGTCGCGAAGAATCCCGAGTTGTACCGGGCGGAGACTCTACGGCGTATTCGCGCGGGCGAAAAAGTTTCGGCGGCGGAGTATATCGAGCGGCGGCGCGAGTTGGACGAGGTTCGCCGCGGGATCCGAAAAATCTTCGCCGAGGTGGATGTGCTGGTGACTCCGACAATTCCACTGCCAGCGCCCACGATTGCGGATCTGCGGGCAAATCCGGATGCGCTGCGGCCGGCGGAGTTGAAATTGCTGCGCAACACCCGGCCGTTCAACGTTTGGGGATTGCCGGCGATCTCAGTTCCGTGCGGCTTCACGCAAGGCGGGCTGCCGATCGGGTTGCAGATTGCAGGCCCGCACTGGAGAGAAGACCTCGTGCTGCGGCTGGCGCATGCCTACGAGCAGGCGACGGCGTGGCACAAACGGCAGTGCCCAAGGCAGCCTAACGACGGTTAGTTTGCCGGTGCCAGCAGACTGTTGACGTCGCTCAACAATTTCTCCGCCGCTTCGCCGGGATCCTGCGTGTGGAAACTCTCTTCCAGCATGAGGAACTGAACGCCGGGAGAAACCTCTTGCAGGGCCTGGCGGATGGGTTTGCCGCGAATCGCCTGGATGCGCGAGGAAATTACCGCTAGCTTCGCTTTGGTGGCCTTCAGCAGGATTTGTGCGTCGTCCACGCTGGTGGTGGTCATGGCGTTGTATCCGGCGCTGCAGAGCACCTCGCGGAGGAACGCGCAGACGTCGGTCGAAGGATAAACGCAAAGCATGCGCGGTCGGGCGTCTCCGGCTTTTCCGCGCGAGTAGCGGGAACCTAAGTAGGCGGCGGTAATGGCTTCTTCGATCGACTCGTAGGTTTCAAATTGGGGAAGAAGATGAGTGAGTTCCAGAACTTTGCGGATTTTAGGGGGGACGCCGCAGAGTTTGAGGTCTCCATGCTTGGCGCGGGCGGCCTGCATGAGGCGCATGAGGGCGCCCAGGCCGCTGCTGTCGATGAACTCGACGGTGTCAAGAACGAGGACAACATCGCCATGCTTCTCGATGGCGTCGCCGACTTGGGAGTGCAAAGTGAAAACTTCGTTGCCGGCGACGATGCGTCCGTGACATTGAATGACGAATACTTCGCCGACGGGGCGGCTCTCCAGGCGCAACTGCATCACGCCTCCTTCTTGTTGGGGGCAATTGCGCGGGAATCTTACGTCAGCGGAATCGGGGAGTCAATCGGGAAGGCGCAAAATCGCGGCACCACAGGAATGTCGAGGGAGGCAGGGAAGACCAGTGCAGGATCAATGACACTGCGTAGCCATGACTCTGAACTGGCGAATATCGTTGATGCCCTCCCCGGCGACGGCGGTGCGAAGCATCCATGTGGCGAGGTGGGCGTGGTGGGTGCGGCGCAAGATGATCCAGGCTGCGCCGACCGCGGCAAAACCCAGGACACTGGCGGCAACCTGTCCTCCGACGCCGGCGCGGACGAAGGGACGGGCGAGGGGGTCGTGCTCGCCGCAGCCCTGCTGAACGAGCATGCGGGTGGAGATGCCATCGGCGGCAACCTCGGCGGCAAAGGCGGCAAACTCGATCTTGGCCTCCCTGCGAGTGCTGCTGGCAGCGTCGGGAAGTCTTTCCTGCTGTATGAACGAAGTGGTCCGGGCGAATGAGGTGCCCAGCAAAATGGATAGAATGGCCGCCAGCCTGAACGCGTACCCCATGCGGTCCGCCTTTTGTCGGTGAGGCTCCGAAGGGGCTGCGACCGCTGATCGGAGCCGTTTTATCAAACAGCTTGGAGGCGAACCGGCGATGTATTCCAAGAAATACATCGGCAATTTCTGGCGTTCAGCTGAGTCTCGAAGTAAGAAGATCGGCTGTTGCTCTACCTCGCACGAATTGGTTGCTGAGGGGTGGTGGCAGGTTGCCGACTGAGATGGGGATAGCGGGCTGTATCGGCAGAGTTACAAGCTTGTTACAGCACTGGGAAAGAGCGGACAGCCGAGGGCGGCTGCCGCAGACTTCTCACCAACCGAAACTTAATCCACAGTGCGCACGTCGTCAGGCAAGGTGAGGACAAATTTGCAACCGCCCGTGGTGACCGAGCAGGAGAGAGTTCCGCGGCGAAGAACCTTCACAGGTGTGCCGTCAGGGAAGACGAGATGGTAGTCGGCGGTTTGAAGTGCGGGGATATAGGATTTCAGCTTCTCGTCTCCGCTGATGAACTTGACGGCGTCGACTTTGGCGACTTCGCCGGTGCCGCCGCTCAGCAGGATAAAGAAATCCGCATTGCCGGTTTGCGTGGCCTTGCCCAGGTCAACGGTACGGAGATGCTGGAGTTCGTCTTTGTAACGCGCGACGACGGCATCGGCTTTCGTGTCTCCGCCGGCAAGCGAGGAAAGGCGCTGGCGGGTCTCCGGGATGGGGCGTAGTCCGCTCATGGAAAGCGCGTAGGTGCGCAGGGCGCGTTCCTTGTCGCCGCGCTTTTCGTAGATCTGGCCTAGATGGTCGCCGACCTCGCCGTGATGGCCGAGCGTCCAGGCTGCGGCCACATATTTTTCCGCTTTGTCGAGATTGCCCTCGTCGAATTCAATCCAGCCCAGAGTGTCCCAATAGGCAATGAGCGAAGGCACCAGCGGCAGTTCTTTCTGCGTAAGGCGATCGAGCGAGATGTTGCGCAGCGCTGCGGCGGTGGCCGAGACAGCGGACTCAGCGTACTGCTGCGCGCGGTCGAGGTGAGATTTCTTCAACGAGAGCTGATAGGCAATGTTGTTCCAGACCAGCGGGGTGTTGTTGGTTCCGGCCGCCAGATCAACGGCGTGGTCGAAGGCCGCCAGCGCTTTATCGTCCTGGCCGAGATTCAGATAGGCATCGCCGAGACTCACTTGCAATGCGGGGTCGTCCGGTGTCAGGGACGTAGCTTTCTCCAGTTCCGGCGCGGCCATGTCGTACTTGTGCCACTCCTCATACATCTGGCCGAGATTGGCGTGGGCAAATTTGTCGAGCGGATTATTTTCCAATTGCTTGCTGAACGCCTTCACCGCTTCGTCATACTTGCGGTCGTTCCAGTAGACGCGGCCCAGGTTGTTGTAAGCGAACTCGTCGTAAGGATTGACTTCAATCTGCTTCTGGAAAGCGGCTATGGCTTGATCGTCCTGCCGCATGGCGAAATAAATCAGGCCGAGATTGTTCCACGCGTACTTGTTCTTGGGATCGATCTCGGTGGCGCGCTTGAGGAGCGCCTCGGCGACATTGAGGTTGCCGGCCTGCGAGGCGGCGCGGGCGCTCTCGACCAGATCGTCAGCCTTCATGTCGGCGGGCGGAACGATGACGCCGGCGTTGGCGTTGTCGACCGAGAGGTTCTGAGCGAGGTCGGCCCCGACTGCGCGGCGGAAGGATTCATAATCGCCGGCGCGAGCGACCGGAAGATCGTCCTGGTTAAGGGTCAATATGCGGGCGGCGGTGAAGAATCCGTTCTCGACTTTGTATGTGGCCTGGTAGTTGGCGTAATCGCGCACCAGCGAGAAGGCAAGCGGCGCATGCGCGGTGTAGTTGGAGGGTAGTTGCAGCTTGATCTTGTAAGCGTATTCGCCCTTGGGGCCGAGCTTCAGCGGTTCCGCATCGGGTTCCGCGTCGTCATCGCCGAATTCGGGCAGACTGAATTGCACCAGGGGCAGAACAATCTGCGTCTGCTTCTTGGACCAGTCGACGAAGTTCACTTTGGAAACGTCATAGGAAAGCGTGAACGGCTGTTTCGTAGCCGCGGGATCGCTGACGATGAGGTGCGTGACGTCTCCGCCAAGACCGGCGTTGATGTTTTCGGCAACACGCTGCCAGTTGGATTCGGGCACGCGGCGAAAGATGGAGCGCAGCAGCAGCTCTTCGTCGCCGCGGAATTCGTATTGCACATGGGCTTCGAGCTTGCCGATCTCGTTGATCTTGCCCTCGATCTCAGAACGCTCGCAGTCGGGCATGGGCGTGTCAGAGGGAGTTTCCTCGAGATGCGGCGCCGGAGCAGAGGCGAGAGTTGCAGGAGGAATCACCAGCGCCTGCTTTTTGCGCAGGGTGTACGCGAGCAACCGGAACGGGGCAACCTCGGCGGTCGTGTCCATCCAGACTTCCTGCTTGCCCATCGGCAGCATGGTGATGACGTGATCGAACTGCGAGGGGGAAGGCACGTCGGGATCGAGCTTCCGGCTGGAGTTGATCAGGACGGAATTGGCATGGAGGCCCTCGGCATCGAGCAGCGAGGCCAGCAGGGTGTGCTTGTCTTTGCAGTCGCCGTACTGATCGTGCAGCACATCAGAGGCGGCGTGCGGCTGGTAGCGGCCCAGCCCGAGGGAAAGGCTGACGTAGCGGAAATTTTTCGCGACGAAGTCATAGAGCGCTTCGGTTTTTTCCAGATCGGTGTTCAGGCCCTTGGTCAACTCCTGGGCCTTGGCGCGAACTTCGGGAGTGGGGGCGCGGCGGTCTTTTTCGAGCGCAGCATACCAGCGGCCAACCTGCTCCCAGTTCTCGAAGGTGGTCAGCTGAATGTCGGGGCGGTCGTCCTCGGGACGATGCTTCTTTTTCTTTTTCTCTTTATCTTTGGCTTTTTGATCGTCGTCGCGCTCCAGATGTGAACTGGACCAGTGATAAATGCGACGCCCGTTCTCCTCGGTGACTTTGGGATCCATGCCGGGCTTGCACTTCAGCTTGAGCGGGCGGTTTGCGGGGACGTCGACATCGAGCGTTTCATCCAGAGAGATGTTGCTCTTGTCGAAATCGTAGTCGGCCCAGAACTGCCCGGCGGCGAGCGGGGTGTGGATCACCGTCACCATGTCATATTCCAGAACCTCTCCGGGGCGCAGGCCGGGCACGGTTATATGCTTCTGGCGGTAATCGGTGTACACGGGAGCCTCGCGCTCAATGGGGGCGCTAAGATCCTGCACGGCATCGTCGCCGGCTTTCACGATGGTGCCGTCTTCCTTGAGCACGCGGACATAGGGAATCTCGACGCGCTCGTTGGCGGAGTTGTAGCCCTCCTGTAACTGTCCCCACTGCTGCACGCCGGCCTCGCTCTGCACGCGGATGCGGGCGACCGTGTCCTTGCGGCCGGTGCCGTCGGCCTCGAAGCGGTAATGGGAGTGCATCTGCTCGATGACGAAGGATTCCTGCGAATAGTCGTGTCCGTTGGAGACGGATTTAACGGGGCCCGCTGACTTATCCCCGGTCGACTGCTGCATTGAAGCTGAGGAACTGGAACTGGGCTGCTGCGCGGCCGCGCACGCGGCCAGCAGGCAGCAGAATAAAACTGCATTCAAACGATGACGCATAGGTGGAAGATAGGCCTTAGCTATTATCCCATGCACGGGCGATAACCGGGATAGCCCGTCAGAGGGCTTTGGAGCACGATCGGAGGGCGATGCCGGCCAGTGTACGAAATTGGTAAGATGCCAGCTCTCGCCGCATGTTTTGCGTAATAGGACGAATTATTTTCCTATAAATCCTGTGATTTCAATCACATTTTTGTGGGTTATAGGCGTAAATCGGAGTTAAAATTCAGCTTGATAGTCCTGTCCCGCCGGGACGCGGGCAGGCGTGACGCATATCGTAATTGCGCCACGATCTTTCCGTCGGGAGGTTTTTTGCATGGAAGATCGGGCCCCTGTCGTCGCAGCTGAGGATTCCTCACCCTCCACTCTCAGTTCAGCCACAAAACATCAGCATGAAGGCCGCGGGGCGTGGGTTCTCACGTGCTACGGAATTTCCGGCCTCGCGCTGTTCGGAGTTCTGGCCTACTTCATCTCGGACTTCCTCGCTCATTAGTTCCGGGTCACGGTAGCGAACGGACGTGCGCGTCCGCGGAAAGAGGAAAGGTGTCCCTTCCGCGTACGCCGCGAGTTTTTTGCCCCCTCGGATGAATGTGTCCGGGGCTACGTGTTTTTGAACGTGCTACAATGAGCGGCCTTAGACAGTAGTTTCGTCGTCCGTCATTCAACCCCACGCACGACTTAGGAAATCACAGAGAAAAAGCTGTGCCCAAGACTCCTACGCCAGGTTCGACGCCCATCACCTATGCCGATGCAGGGGTGAACATCAGCCGCGCGAACCGCACCAAGCAGCGCATCAAGTATCTGGCACATAAGACATTTACCCGTGGCGTGCTCAGCGAGATTGGCGGCTTTGGCGGGTTGTTCGCGGTGGATAAGGTCAAGTACACCGACCCGGTGCTGGTTTCGAGTGTCGACGGAGTTGGGACCAAGTTGAAAGTCGCGTTTGAGATGGGACTGCACTCGACGGTCGGCGCGGACCTGGTGAATCACTGCGTCAACGACATTGCGGTGCAGGGCGCGGCGCCGCTGTTCTTTATGGATTACCTGGCGACGGGTACGCTCGATCCGACGATTGCCGAGAAGGTGGTTGAGGGAATTGCCGATGCCTGCAAGCACAATGGCTGCGCGCTGATTGGCGGCGAGACGGCGGAAATGCCCGGGTTCTATCCCGACGGCGAATACGATCTGGCAGGATTCATTGTGGGCGTCGTAGATCGCGAGCGCATCATCACCGGCAAGGATGTCCAGATCGGCGACGTGATTTTAGGCCTGCCGTCGAATGGGTTGCACACCAACGGCTATTCGCTGGCCCGCAAGCTGCTGTTTGAAGTGGCGCACTACTCGCCCGAAACGTATGTGAATGAGGTCAAGAACAAGGTGGGCAACGAGTTGATGCGCACGCACAAGAGCTACTGGCCGGCGCTGAAGAAGTTGATTGATGCGCAGTGCGTGGTGGCATTGGCGCATATCACGGGCGGAGGAATCACGGAGAATCTACCTCGCGTGCTGCCGCGTGGGACCGCAGCCGTCATCGAACTCGGCACCTGGCCCGTGCTTCCCATCTTCGAGCACCTGCAGCAGCTCGGCAGTGTCACACAGGAGGAGATGCTGCGCACCTTCAATATGGGACTGGGAATGCTGATGGTCGTGCCCATCGCGAAGTTCAAGAAGGCGCAATCGGTACTGGAACGCGTGGGCGAAAAGGCCTACACGATTGGGCGAATCGTGAAAGGCGAACGGAAAGTCACCTACAGCTGACACGCCACCACGGAGTCACTGATGGCTCCTGGTTTTTCAATCCTGAATCTCATCCATTCCTTATCACTTGCTTCCGTGTCTCCGCGCCTCCGTGGTGAATTATGATGTTGCCTGAATGAAAGCTCTTGGCATTCTTCTTTCCGGGCGAGGGTCGAATTTCGTGGCCATCGCGGACAGCATTGAGGCTGGCCGCATCCCTGACGCCCGAATCGCGATCGTCATCTCGAATAAGGCGGATGCTCCGGGAATTGCGACTGCCCGGCAGCGTGGACTCAGTGCGCTGGTGATTCCATCCAAGGGCAAGGCACGCGAGGAGCATGACCGCGAAGTGGTTGCGGCGCTGAAGCAGCATGGCGTGGAACTGGTGTGCCTGGCGGGATACATGCGCCTGCTGTCGCCGTGGTTTGTGCAGCAGTTTCCGCGAAGAATCCTCAATATTCATCCGTCGCTGTTGCCCGCGTTTCCCGGCCTGGAAGCGCAAGAGCAGGCATTCGCCTATGGCGTGAAAGTGTCCGGGTGCACGGTGCATTTTGTAGATGAAGAGCTCGACCACGGCCCCATCATTGTGCAGAAAGCCGTCGCGGTTCAGGATGGCGATGACGAGCATTCGCTGGCAGCGCGCATCCTCGAGCAGGAGCATCTGGCGTACGCCGAAGCCATCAATCTCGTGCTGCGCGGAAATTTCTCGGTCGAGGGTCGGCGGTTTGTGACCGGGCGGGCTTCGTAGCGTGAAGTCTTCAACCATAAAGGACACGAAGGTTCATGAAGGAGAGTCTCTAATCTGCTTTGCCATTTTCACGATCGGCAGGCGTTCTCCATTGCCTAGCAGGACTTCCTGATTCTCGACTTCTTTGTATCCCTTGGCGCGATAGAAGGCCATTCCGCTTAAAGTCGCACCCATTTCAAGACGGGCGAATCCAGCCTTGATCGCGGCACTCTCACAGGCCTCGAGAATCTGCGTCCCAATGCCTCGCCGCGCCCAATCGGGATGCACGAAGAAGGCGCGAATCTTGGCGGCGTCGGTCGCTGGGTCGAGCAGCGAATCTTCGCGGCCAGCGTACTGATCGCCTCCGTAGAGCGTCTTACGTTTGCTCCAGCCGCCGCAGCCGACGATCTCTTGTCCGTTTCCGGCCGTCACTTCCGCGACGAAGTAGGTTCCGTCGGCGATGAGTTGACTGTCTACACCGTAAACGCCGGCAAGCGCGCCTTCGATCTGCGCGGCGGAATAATCGTGCGCCTGAAGTCCGCGCACCGAGGCCTCGATGATTTCGCGCAATCGCGGAACATCGCTGGGCTGCGCTTTGCGGATCCGGATGCTCATGCGGCGCCATTCTACCGCCGCATTCCTTATAATGTCCTTTCCCATGTCAACCTTCGCACCTGTCGACGAACAGCTCACGTATGTAAAGAAGGGCGCGGCGGAAATTATCCGCGAGGCCGAATTGCGCGCGAAGCTGGAAAAGTCGCGCGCCACAGGCAGACCGCTGCGGGTAAAGCTGGGCATGGACCCGACCGCTCCCGATCTGCATTTGGGGCACACAGTTGTGCTGCGGAAGCTGAAACACTTTCAGGATCTCGGGCATACTGCTATTTTTCTGATTGGCGACTTTACCGGGATGATCGGCGATCCTACGGGACGCTCGGTGACGCGGCCTCCGCTGAGCCGCGAGCAGATTGAGCAGAACGCCGAGACCTATAAGGCACAAGTTTTCAAAATTCTCGATCCGCAGAAAACCGAGGTCGATTTCAACCGGCGCTGGATGGGCGCGTTCACAGCGGACGATTTCGTGCGTCTCACGGCCAAGTACACCGTGTCGCAGATGCTCGAGCGCGAGGAATTTCACAAGCGCTTTCAGGAAGAGAAGCCGATTTCGGTGCACGAACTTCTGTATCCACTGGTGCAGGGATACGACTCGGTGGCCTTAGAGGCTGATGTGGAACTGGGCGGCACCGACCAGAAATTTAACCTGCTGGTGGGCCGCGAACTGCAGCGGGCCTACGGGCAGGAATCGCAGGTGGTGTTGACCACACCGATTCTCGAGGGCCTGGACGGCGTGCAGAAGATGTCGAAGTCGCTGGGCAACGCGATCGGCATTCACGAGCCGCCGCTCGAGATGTACGGCAAGGTGATGAGCATTTCCGACGAAATGATGTGGCGCTACTACGAGCTGCTGACGGATGTGCAGGTCGCCGATATCGAGAAGATGAAGCGCGAGGCGCATCCCATGCAGGCCAAGAAGGATCTGGCGCGCCGGATCGTGGGGGATTTTCACTCGGCAGAAGCGGCGACGAAGGCGGGGGAGGATTGGGCTAAGCAGTTCCAGAAGGATGAAGTGCCGCAGGATGCCCTGGAGCTTGTCACCGTTCCGATTTCAAGAATCTACATCGGATCCGGTGAAGCGATTGGAATACAGTATCCTCCGCCTGACGTCCACGTTCTTGCGGGAGACCGTCTGCGACCGACTGCGATTCTTGTGCGGGTGGACAAGCTGCTCGCCGAAGCGGGACTCGCCAACTCTGCTTCCGACGGCGGTCGAAAAGTGAAACAGAGAGCGGTCGAGATTGACCGGGAACTCATGGAGAAACCGAAGCTGGCGGTCCCTAGTCCGCCGCGCCCGCTTGTGGTGCGGGCGGGAAGATCGATGAAACAGGTAATGATCGTCTAGTTTCATGTGGGGACAGCCGCCTTCGGCTGTCCGGGCGAGCGAAGCTCGCCTTTCTTGCCAGGAGCGGAATTCCCAACTTGGAATATCTCCTTTCCAACTTCTCGAAATCCTTCAGATTGACAGCTAGTGCAGTCCTACAATCAAAACCAGCGGAGCTTCGCTCCGCGGACAGCCGAGGGCGGCTGTCCCCACAAACGCTTTTATGCCTCAGGCCTTTTATCGAAGGCAGTTGCCACATCTTCAGTGGGATGACAAGCCGCATTTCGTGACATTCTGCACCGACCATCGGTGGATTCTGCCGATAAGCGTTCGAGTTTTGATACTCGAATCCTGTCTACATGACAATGGGAAGAAATTCGACATGAAGGTCGCCGTCGTGATGCCGGATCATGTGCACCTGATTTTCACTCCGCTGGTCCGCCACGAAGTGATGGAAGTCTGCTCACTGGCAGAGATCATGGATGCGATCAAGGGAGCGTCGGCTCACCGGATCAACAAGGCATTAGGCCGAAAAGGACGCGTCTGGCAAGCGGAATCGTTTGATCATGTGTTGCGCTCGTCGGAGAGTCTCGACGCCAAGGTCCAGTACTTGCTGGATAATCCAGTCAGGCAAGGACTAGCAAGAGAATGGCAGGAATATCCCTGGCTTTGGAGAAAGTCCTTCAAAAACCCATTTGCTCCGCCTCTGCAATTCTGATTTGGGTATCGCGGCAGCAGTGCCGGTTCCCGTGGTGAAGATGTTTCTCAATGAACGGAATCTGTACGTCGTGGTTCCAGACTGGTCTAGCAAAAAGCAGCGGAGCTTCGCTCCGCGGACAGCCGAGGGCGGCTGTCCCCACATAATTCAAATTCTCTCTTCGTCCAGATTCCGTGTTGTGGAAAGTGAATTCTGCTACTCTCATCCGCGCACATGCGCGCGGCGGCCATTTTCGGGCTGGGATGTTCGGCTAGAGACCTGAAACCTTTTCAAGCGGACACGGGCGTCGAATGGCGAATCGGCATGCCTGCTGCGGGCGATCAGGCCGACATCATCCTGCTATTTGGCGGGGATGGAACCGTCCATCGGCATCTTGGGCAGTTGGTGAAGTTAGGTCTGCCGGTGCTGGTGGTGCCGGTGGGCAGCGGAAATGACTTCGCGCATTCGCTGAATCTGCGGAACGTGCGCGACTCAAGAACAGCATGGGAGAAATTTCGCGGCGGCGTCGGCCATGTGCGGCACATCGATCTGGGCGTGATTTCCATCCTCGAAGGAGCGGGCGGGCCTACCGCTTCTCGCTACTTCTGCTGCGTTGCCGGAGTGGGGTTCGACGGTGAGGTGGCGCGGCGGGCCAATCGTCTGCCGCGCTGGCTGCGCCGACATGGTGGATACATTTTGAGCGCGCTTCCTACAATTTTCTCTTTTGCGCCGCTGCCGATAAAGGTTTCAGTCCCAGATTCGGCCGGAGGATGGACGCCCCGCAGCGATCAGCCCACATTAGTGACCGCTCTTGCGAACACGCCTTTTTATGGCGGCGGCATGAAGGTTGCTCCGCAAGCGAAGATGGATGATGGCTTGCTCGATGTGTGCATAGTGGGCGCCGTCAATCGCATGAAACTCTTCTCGGTATTTCCGACGGTATATGCCGGGCGGCACCTAGGCATTCGAGAAGTCACCTACTTTAAGACCGAGCGGGCGCGGGTCGAACCCGAGCAGCCGCTCGACGTCTATGCCGATGGCGAATATGTGTGCCGCACGCCGGTAGAGATTTCGATCCAGCGTGCGGCGCTCAAGGTCGTCGTGCCGGCCTGACGTTAGAATCCCGGATCGCTGATTTTCTTTGTGGCTACATTCGGCGCGTACTTCGCCGCAATCTTCTGGATCTCGCCCGCTTTGCCGATCAGCACCATCGCATAATTCTGATCCGGGAAATAGGTGTCGATCATGCGGCGCGAATCCGCCTCGCTGGTGCCTTGCAGTTTTACCAGGTTCTGATTGAACTGCTCGCGCGTAATGCCGCTGAGTTCGAGCGTCGTCATGGTGTGGGCCAGCTGCGGCGTGGTCTCGTACTCCGGCGGCAGCGAGCCGTTGATGTATTTTTTCGCGGAGACCAGCTCGTCGGGAGTGAACCCGTCTTTGTGAAGGCGTCCGAGAACTTCGAAGCTCCTGTCAATCGCCGGTTCGGTGGTAGCGTTCTTGGTGAAGCTGTACATGATGAACGGCCCGGGCGATTTCATCTCGTTAAAGAATGAGTAAGCCCCGTAGCTGTACCCGCTCTTGATGCGCAGTTCGGTATTGAAGAGCGAAGTGAAGCGGCCGCCGAACAGCGTGTTGACGACATCAATGTAGCCGCGGTCGGGATTGGTGTGGTTGATGCCGATGTTGCCGATCATGAAGTAGGTCTGGGTGGCGTCGGGTTTATCCACCAGGAGCACGCGCTTGCCGGAAACCGGCTTCGGCGCCGGCGCTGGGGCGCTCGCGGGAGCCTTGCCGTTCCAGTTGCCGAAGGTCTGCGCGATCTTCGACTGCATGGCTGCTGAATCGAAATCCCCGGCGACGGCGAGAATGGCATTCCCGGGCGCGTAGTTCTGACGGTAATAGTTGGCAATGTCGTCGCGGCTAATCGCGGCCAGCGAGCGCTCGTCGCCATTGGCGGGGCGGCCATAGGGGTGATCCCCGTAGAGGAACTTCATGAAATAGAGCTGCAGGACGCGGCTGGCCTCGTCTTTGGCGGCGCGAATGCTGTCCTGCTGCTGGGCAATTTTCTTCTTCGCCTCGTCCTCTGGAAAAGTGGGATGCAGGACGACGTCGCTCAACACCGCAAGAGCGGAGTCGAGATCTTTTTTCAGAAAATCCGCCGAGACGTGCGTTCCGTCCTGATCGACTTGCGCGTTGTACTGCATGCCGATGAAGTCGAGATCGGAAGACACTTGCTCGGAACTGCGCGAAGCCGTTCCCTTACGCAGCAGGGAAGCGGTTAACGATGCCAGGCCTTCTTTTCCCTGAGGATCTGTAACCGAGCCGGAACGCAGGGCCAATTCGATACTGATCAAGGGAAGTTCGTGTTTTTCCAGAAGCAACAGAGTGAGCCCGTTGGGAAGCTTCACGTGCTGAAACGCGGGCAGTTGAAAAACCTGCGCGGGAGCGGTGTTCTGCGCGGCGGCAGCAGCGGATAAAGCAATCAACAGCGCGGCGGAAGAAACCAGTTTCCAAAGATTGCCTTTCATTGTTTCTCCTCCGCGGGGGCGTTATTGTCTGCTGCTTTTTCGGCTGTGGGGATCAGGGTGGCCACGGTGCGATTGTTCACGTCGAAATATTCTTTGGCGGCGCGCTGGATATCGGCAGCGCTCACTTTATTGAATTCCTGCTCCGCGTTGGCCAGCTTGTGGTAATCGCCGAATAACACTTGATAGCGGCCGATGACATTCGCGCGACGATTGATGGAGCGCAAGGAGCGATAGTAGGAGGAGATCACCTGATTCTTCGCCTTCTGCAGTTCGTGATCGTCCACGCCTGTGCTCTTCAGCTTGTCGATCTCCGCGTAGAGGGCCTGCTCAGCCTTTTCCGGGGCCACTCCCTGGCGCGGCTGCACGGTAAACGTGAACAGGAAGGGATCGATGGTAGCATCGTGGCCGCTTCGCACCTGAATGGCAAGCTGCTGCTGATCCACCAGCGAGCGGTATAGGCGGGAACTTTCGCCCGTGGTCAAAAGAGCCTGCAGCAGTTCGAGCGTGTAGTAATCGGGGCCCTGCGCCTGCGGCACGTGATATCCGATCTCAATGATGGGCAGTTGCGCGAACTTGTGAACTTCGATGCGGCGTTCGCCAAGCTGCCTGGGCTCGATAGTGCGCACCGGCGGCGGGGGATCGTGCGCAGGAATCGGCTCCATATATTTTTCCGCCAGGCTGAAGACGTTGTCCGCTTTCACGTCGCCGACCACAACCATCGTCGCATTGGACGGCGAGTATCCTTTCGCGAAGTAGGACTTGAGGTCGTCGAGCGTCCACTTCTCGATGTCGGAAGGCCATCCGATCACCGACCAATGGTACGGATGCGCCATGATCGCGGTGGCCTCGAGTTGCTCCTCGAGCAGTCCGAAGTTGTTGTTGTCAACGCTGAGGCGTCGCTCGGAGTAGACGACCTGGCGTTCGGATTCGACGATCTTCGGATCGAAGGCGAGATTCTGCACGCGGTCCGATTCAAGATCGAAGATGAGTTCGAGCTGCGAATTCGGAAACCAGTCCTGGTAAACAGTGAGGTCGTTGGAGGTATAGGCGTTGTTGCTGCCGCCGGCGGCCTCCATCGTCTTGTCGAACTGTCCGGGGCCGTATTTTTTGGCGCCGTTGAACATCATGTGCTCGAAGAAATGCGAGAGGCCGGTGATGCCTTCGTGCTCATTGCGCGAGCCCACACGAAAGAAGGTGTAGAGCGCAACGTTCGGGATGGAGGGATCCTCCTGGACGAGGACTTTCATGCCATTCTTCAGGGTGTGCTCCTGAATGTTGAAGTTCTGTGCGGCCAGCGGCAGTGCGAACGCTAACGCGGCAGCCAAGATGAACGGCAAACGATATAACCTGCGATATTTCATGAAGACTCCTCAACGTAACGCCAAGGATGGCGATGAAGAAATGACAGAAGAACCGAGCCGGACATTCTCGGCCCACAGGGTTGAGGACGCAAGAAAAATCGGGGGTACTGGACGCTGCTGAAAATCGTGAACCACTAAGGGCACGCAGGTACACGAAGGAAAACAACGCGGATTTGTTTTGGACATGCGACCCGTACCGCAAATCATCGGGGGCGCCGTGCTGGTGCTAAACTTTCTCCATGCCTGAACAAGGACGCTCGCGCACACTGCTCTGGATTCTGATCGGGGGAGGGGCATTCTTCCTCTTCGTGCTGGCTGTGTTCACACTGGTATATCTCGCTCTGCATGCGGGTGGCACGGAAGCCAGCTTCGGGGGTTTCGGCGACCGCATCGGCGTGGTGGACCTTGACGGTGTGATTCTGTCGCCGCAGCCGGTGGTGAGCGAACTCAAGAAATTCGGAGACGATTCCTCGATCAAGGCGATCATCCTGCATGTGAACTCGCCGGGCGGCGGGGTTGCCGCGTCTGAAGAGATCTATCGCGAAGTCAAGCGTCTCCGCACCGAGAAGAAGAAAAAAGTCGTGGCCTCGATTGAAACGGTGGGCGCGAGCGGGGCGTTCTACGTGTCAGCCGCCTGCGACAAAATCTATGCCGACCAGGGAAGCATCGTGGGATCGATCGGCGTGATTGCGCAGTGGGTAAACTACGGCGACCTGCTGAAATGGGCCAAGCTGAAAGATGTAGTGATCAAGACCGGCGAATTTAAAGATACGGGCAATCCCGCGCGCGATCTTACGCCCGCCGAGCAGGCCTACATGCAGTCGCTCATTGACAATATGTTCGGGCAATTTATCAAGGCCGTCGCCGACGGGCGTGGCTTGAAATACGACGACGTGAAGGCTATCGCCAATGGCAAAGTGTGGACCGGCCAGGAGGCGTCTGGGATGAAGCTGATTGATAGCGTCGGAGACTTCCAGCAGGCGGTGGATGAGACGGCGAAATCGGTCGGCATCACGGGCGAGCCCACGCTGGTACGTCCCGAGAAGGATCGCAGGACGCTGATGGATCTGCTGCTTGGGGATTTCTCACAATATCTGCCCAGCCAGGAGAAGATGCTGGAGCAGCACGTCGGGTTCTACTACCTGTGGAAGTAACCCGAAAGCCGAACATTCCTCAGGCTTTCAGAAACCAGGGGTGTTTCCCCGTAGAACTCACCGGGTAGTGAAAACGCAACTTGCATCCAACCCCTGAAATTTGAGAAGGTTATGGGTGCCGTTTCGGAGTGCTACCCGGCCAAGGCTGGATGTGGCCGACAATCTGTACCTCTGAATTAGTTTCGCATTCGAAAGCCGGGGGAAGAGGGGCGATTATGACCAAAGCCGATCTGATTGACGAAGTCTCGCGTTTGGCAGAACTTACGCGGAAAGACAGCGAAGTGATCGTAGAAACGATCTTTGACAGTGTGGTGCGCTCGCTGCGCGCGGGCGACAAAATCGAGATCCGCGGCTTTGGCAGTTTCCGGACCCGGCAGCGGCGTCCGCGGGTCGGACGCAATCCCAAAACGGGCGAGCGCGTGGAAGTGCCCGCGAAAAAGATTCCTTTCTTCAAGCCCAGCAAGGAGTTGAAGGATCTGGTGAACGAATCCGCTGGCGCAGCGCCCCCGGCCGCCCCACCGGCAGCTCCGACTCCGCCCACGGCCTAAACAAAAACCGGGCTCATTCGTCTTAAGGCTATGCGGATTCTGAAAACCGTTCCTCTTTTCCTGCTCTGCGCCATCCTGTGCGCAGCGCAAGCGCAGCTTCCCGACACCCCGGCTGCCCACCAATTTTCCACCTGGCTTGAGACTTTCAATCGCGGCGATCGTGATGCCCTGCGCGACTTCATGCAAAAGAACTATCCCTCAGGCCTGGAGAGGCTCGACCGGGAAATGAATTTCCGCGAGATGACCGGCGGCTTTACTTTCAAGAAGGTGGAAGAGTCTACGCCCACCAAGCTGGTCGGGTTGGTGCAGGAACGTGCCTCCGACCAGATCGGGCGCGTCACGGTGGAAGTGGAGGCCGCTGACCCTCATCGCATCACCACTCTTGAGCTTCGGGCGATCCCGCGTCCCGCTGAATTCGCTCTTCCTCATTTGGCCCAGAGTGAACTTGTGGCGGCCGCGCAGAAGGAGTTGCAATCCGAGGTTGCGGGCGATCATTTTTCAGGAGCGGTGCTGGTTGAAAAGGACGGCAAGACGGTGTTCTCGGAGGCCGATGGCCTGGCCGATCGCGAGCACAAAATTCCGAACACGCTAAAAACGCGCTTCCGCATCGGCTCGATGAACAAAATGTTTACCGCCGTCTCGACGCTGCAGCTGGTCCAGGCCGGCAAATTGGGACTCGATGATCCGATCGGAAAATATCTGACTGACTATCCGAACAAAGATGTCGCCTCGAAGGTACAGATTCATCACTTGCTCACGCACACGGGAGGGACGGGCGACATTTTCGGTCCTGAATTCGATGCGCATCGTCTGGAGTTGCGCACGCTGCAGGATTACGTGAAGCTCTACGGCAAGCGCGATCTGAAGTTCGAGCCCGGCAGCAAATGGGAATACAGCAATTACGGGTTCATTCTGTTGGGGGCGATCATTGAGAAGGTCAGCGGGCAGAGTTACTACGACTACGTGCGCGAACACATCTTTGTGCCTTCAGGTATGACTTCGACTGGTTCGGAGCCCGAAGACCAGAAGGTTGAAGATCGCAGCATCGGTTATACAAAGATGGACAGCCCGGAATGGAAGCCCAATACCGATACGCTGCCCTATCGCGGCACGTCGGCAGGCGGCGGCTATTCCACGGTGGAAGATCTTGCCCGCTTTGCCGCCGCGCTCGAGCAACATAAGCTGCTGGATGCGCACTATACGGAACTGCTGACGACGGGGAAATCGGGCACTCCCGACAACAGTTATGCCTTTGGCTTTGGCGATCACAAGATCAACGGCACGCGCTGTTTCGGCCACGGCGGCGGCGCGCCCGGCATGAATGGCGATCTCGAAATCTGCCCATCGAATGGGTATGTCGTGGCGGTGCTGGCCAACATGGATCCGCCGTCCGCAAGCCGTGTCGCGGATTTCATTACCAACCGGCTTCCTGAGAAGTAGCTTCCATGGTGGTTCAAGAAAGCCGCGCCGGTGCGCGGGGACAACCGAGGGCGGCTGTCCCCACATTCTGTGTTTTAGGGCTTAGCTCCCAGATACAGATCGGCGGCTTTCAACGCAAACTCTGCCGGATTGATGTCGGTGCGATTGGCCAGCACGATCACCGTCAGGTCATCGTCAGTGAAGCGCTGGATGGTTGTGCGGAAGCCCATGGTTTCGCCGTCGTGCCACATCCGTCGGTGGCCTTTGTAGGGATCAAGAAACCAACCAAAGCCGTAACTCACGGGCTTGCCGTTGTCCGACTCCGCCGGTCCGGCAGTGGGCTGTACTGGAACCAACGCTGGCCGCATCTCCGCTTCGCTGAGCAGACTGTGCTCGCGGAGGGCGCGGTCCCATTTTGCCAAATCATCAATGGAAGTGTAGATACCGCCGTCGCCAAGCGTGGCTGACGTTGAACTCTGGTCAGTCTCCCGCCAGCCGTGTTTCTCTTTCGTGTGTCCGTAAGCGCGATGCGGCACTTCGTTCTTGCCCTTCTCGTAGGCGAGCGTGTTGGTCATGTGCAGCGGCATGAAGATTCGGTCGTGCAGAAACTGGCCAAACGATTTTCCGGAAACCTTCTCCACGACCAGGCCCAAAACGACATAGCCGGAGTTGCTGTACTGCCACTTCGATCCCGGCGAAAACTTGCCAGCGTTTTGCTGTTCCAGCAGCTTCAGCACGCCCGCATCGTGGATTTGTGGAATCTGCTCGTCGGGCACATTGGGATACTGCGCAGTCAAAAGATCCTCGTAATCGGGCAGGCCTGAGGTGTGGTTGAGCAGGTTGCGAATGGTGATCGCCTTTCCGTAGGCGGGGAATTCAGGGAAGATGTCGGTTAGCCGGTCGTCATAGCGCAGTTTCCCATCATGTACCAGGAGCATGATGCACATGGCGGTGAACTGCTTGGTGAATGAGGCCAGGCGAAAGTCGGTCCCAGGTCCGATGGGTTGTTTCGTGCGCAAATCTGTGACGCCGTATCCGCCTCGAAATACTGGCCTGCCCTTATACACGATCAGTACCGCCGCTCCTGGGGCGTCGTTTGACTTCAGCGTATTAAAGATAGCGTCGACTTGGCCGGAACCGACCTGCGATGGTGCGGCAAGCAGGGAAGAAGTGCATACCAGGAGAAAAGTCGCGAACGTAGTCCGCAGGGGCCGACGCGAGCTCGTAAACATACCTCTGACGTCGATCATCCCAAGGAAGCGCGACTTCGAAGAATCATTCGCTATCAGGCTTGACTCCGGGGATGCGTTTCTTCAAGAACTTGATCTGACCATTGTGGTTGGATTCGTGTTCGCAGACGTGAAACCACTTACAGTAATTGTTGGTGGGACCCCAGCTCCAGGTGTTGTCCACAGATAAGAGCCAGTTGTCGTCGTGCTTGCGAAATTCGGCCAGCGTCTGCTCGCGAGTCTCGCTGAGCAGGGACAGGTAGTAGTCGAGGTTGTGGCCTTTGATGGATTTGCGGGCGGGCTCGCCCAACTCCATCGCCACCTGCCATTTTTCCTTGTACGCTGCGGGTAATTCCTTCAAGGAATTTCCTTCGAAAGTATTGATCTGGTAAATCCGGTCGGTGGCGGCCAGGTGCATGAGCAGGGCTCCGATGGTGTTCGCGTTCGGGTCCGCCAGATAGTCGAGGTCTTTCTGCGACATGCCCTTCACCGACATTAAGACGACGTGGCGCATCCAGTTCATCATGGACACGAGCGTCCCAACCTGGGGCGTGTAGCCCTTCTTGGGGCCGATGATATTCACGTCCGACTCCTCGGACATTGCGAGTTGCGGCGCGAGCGCGAAGCCTGAAATTCCCGCGCTGGCTGCGGCAGCGGTCATGAGGAAGTGGCGGCGGCTGGGTGCACACTCGACAGGGAACATGGGCTCCTCCTATTCGCGGGCCAGAAATATGTAGGGAAACGACAGGGATAGTACCACAGAAAAAGCGATCAGGTGCGAATCCCCGCTACTCCCATCATCCGCCCCGTCTTGCCCTTTTCTGCGCGGTAGGAGAACAGCAGTTCGGGATGGCAGTTGGTGCACAAGGGCGAGGATTCAATGTTCTTTCTGGGCACACCCGCGGCCAACAACTGCCGGCGATTGGCTTCCACCAGGTCGAGGAAAAGTATTTTCGGCAACACGCTGTGTCCCGGCGCGCGCGCAGTCAGAAACAGCAGGGGATATTTTTCGCGGACCGGGTCCGATTCCTTGATCTCGCGAAACAGCTGGGCGCCGTACTCGAATTGCGATTCAAACTTGGTGCGTACCTCTTCCCCTACTTCGTAACAGCATCCCTGAATACCGGGGCCGATCGCCGCCTCCAAATCGCGCGGACGAGTGCCGAAGCAGCGATGCATCTGGCCCACGCCTTTCTCGACGATCCGCTGCACGGTGCCTCGCCATCCGGCGTGAAAAATTCCTACGGCGCGGCGTTTGCCATCAACGAGGATGACGGGCAGGCAATCGGCAGTCTGGATCGCGAGCAGGAGGCCGGGAGTAGCGGTGATCATTCCGTCACCGAAAAGCGGCTCGTTGGGAACTGCGTCGATACGGTGAATGATGTCGGAATGAATCTGGCGCAGCGTGATCAAACGGCAATGCGAAGCGCTCCTGTCGTCCGATCCTCGACGCTTGCGCGAGGCGACGCCAAGCTCGCGAAGAAAGGCGGCACGGTTGCGTTCGACCGTGCGCTTCGAATCGTCTTGGGTGAAGCCAAGATTAAGATCCCCTTTGCCGTAACGGCGCGAAAAGCCGCCGCGGCGCGTAGAAAATCCATGCACCAGCCACGGCAATGCACTCAAATGCCGCGCGCGAAGAATTGAGAGTTTGGTTTTATTCGGAGCCCGAGTCGGCACATCTCCATCATAAAGGAAGACGCACACGTGAGGTCCCGTTTGAAACGGGCACGTTGCGAGATCTTGAAACTCCGAAACTTGAAACGTTGAAACCCGACCTCAATACTTCCAGCTTTTCAAATCCGCTCCGGCTGGCGCCGTCTCTTCCATGTGCTTGACCATCTCGGGCCAGTAGTGCTGGTTTAATCCCACGGCCGGGTCGTACTCCCCGGGATAGCAATGCGGCTTGCGCACGCCAAACTCGAAGCTGCCGTGGTAATAGGGATCGGTCGTGGTGTCCATGAAGTCTTTCAGCAGGTGAACGGCCCGGTCGAGATAAAACGTGTCAGCCTCGCCCACGTACAAATGCAGTTTGCCGGCGAGCTTCGGGCCTAGAGTCTTCCAGTCGCGCTGCATGATGGCGCTCAGGTCGTAATGCTCTTTCCAGTATTTTGCCGTTTCATGATCGATCTCGCCGGTGCGCTTGTTGAAGACAGGCTTGGGATATCCATCGTCGCCCACTGAACTGAAGACGGCTTGCCAGGTGTCTAACTGCTCGCCCGAACGGCTGTGCGTCCCGAACACGTATTCGTAGCGGTTCATCTGCTCCATGGTGGACAGCACTAGTCCATCGGGCTGGCGAACCGATGGCCGAGGGACGTTTCCATAAATGCCATCGATCCAGAACGCGTTGCTGTCGTCGTAGAGATTCATCGTCATGTACGCGCGGAAATCCACCACGTCGGGACAGAACACCCAGGCACCATTGTAGAAATCGGGATAAAAAACCTGCGAGGCCAGACTCTCCCATCCGCCGGTTGAGCCGCCGTAGACGGCCCGCGCCCAGCCCTGCCCGATGCCGCGAAATTGTTTTTCCACGTAGGGAATGAGTTCCTGGATGATCGCGTCACCGTAGGGGCCGACATTTTCCGAATTCACCGCGTACGAGTCGTCGAAGTAAGGGGTGGCATGCTGAATCGAGAGCACGATGACACGCGGCAGACGCCCCGCCGTCCAGTCCTGATACAGCTTGTAACCGTTCTGCGCCTGCCTTAGCTCGCCGCCTTTCAGGTTCTCGCCCGGAGGCTCGGTGCGAAACGAGACCACGCCCGGAAGCCCGCGGTGAAAGTGATCGTGCTCGACAATCAGCGGGTAATGCGCGTCGGGATGCTCTTCCCATCGATCGGGCAGGAGCACTACCGCTCCGAGGTAAGTCGGCCGGCCCCAGAATTTCGTCAGCAGCTCGCTTTGCATGCGGAGGTGCTTGACCCATTTATTGTCGCGAATGACATGGTCGTCGTTAGATGCGTCCCATCCCACGATGGAGTCCACGACTTTCGGTTCGTCTTCCACGGCAGGAATCTTTTCGGTCAGCGAGATACGCACCGTCTGCGGCAATTTCGGGTCGAGATGCATCTTCACCGGCTTGCTGTAGAAATTGCCCGGTTTTACCTGCCAGTGCTGGCCCTCGCCTTTGTCAGGCGGCAGTTTGAGCGTGCGGCCATTGCCCAGATGAAAGGTCTCGTAGATGTTGAGCAGGCCCTGTACCCAGTAATCACCGGCCGGCACGTCGTTCAAAGTCTCGGCGGGATAGCCCACGGTTGAGGCGTCGATGATTGCAGGCGTGCCGGGCTGCAAGGCGTCAACATCTACGCCGAAAGCCTGCTGCGACTTCGCGACCATGAAGCTGATCTGAAAGCGCGGCTCCTTCTCGCCGTTATTCGAGATTAGCAACAGGACGTGACCGTCGAGCGGGCCGGCGCTCATTTCTTTGGGAAAGGAAATCTCAAAGCGCTCACCCGCGGGTTTTGCGGCGGGTTTCTTTTGGGCAGCAAGCGCCGAAGTGGCAAGAACCGTAACTATGGCGAGAAGCGGCGTGATCCTCTGGAGCATAAGGAACCTCGGTGCAAAGAGGTTTTGTATCACAGCGTGGGCACCTGCGTTTGCGGAATTCGCTAGGGCTGAGGCATGCCGCTGCTCAGGTTTGCTACGCCCGCAAGCTCTCCGCTATAGTTTTAGTCATGTTCGAGAACTTCACTGCCAGCGACCGCTGGACGAAGAAGCAGGTGCACTGCGTTTATCAATCCCAGATTGTGGCCATCTCGACGCGGCACGCCGACGCGGTGGATTACAAGTTTTTGGTCGGCGGGCGCGGCGTATGGGTCGCGCTGCCGCATCCCGCCTGGGTGGAATATCACAAACGAACTGGCAAGATGATTACCGACTCGCTGGCTGTCGAGATTGCGGGGCATTATTTGAAGTGGGCGCTGGAATCAGGCGAAGGCGTTGGGCGCGAGATGTATTCCCTGACCGTGGAAGAAACGCTAAGGCATCTTGAGCAAGCCGTAGCCGAGATGGAAGCGCAGCCCGCATAGTCGGAAGCCCGTGGGGACAGCTGCCCTCGGCGTCCGTCGCCGCCAGGCGACGTTCAACCTAAATAATCACCGCTTCCTTGTACTCTCCGAAGACGCGCCGCATGGCATCAGAAATTTCGCCTACGGTCGCATAAGCTTCAACCGCAGCCACGATGCGCGGCATGACGTTGGCGCCGGACCGCGCCGCGTCCTCAACTGCGGCCAGCGCAGCTTTGCACGGGCCGGCGTCGCGCTCGGTGCGCAGAGCTTGCACGCGCTCAACTTGCTTCGCCTCTAAAGCCGGATCGATGCGTTGAATCGGGATCGGTTTTTCTTCTTCCACTTCGAAGCGGTTGACGCCAACTACGATCGCTTCCTCGCGATCCACCTGCTGTTGATATTCGTACGCGGCATTTTGAATCTCCTGCTGCACATAACCGCGCTCGATGGCCTTCAGCATCCCGCCGAGAACCTCAATTTTGCCGAGATACTCTGCCGCCCGGGTTTCAATTTCATTGGTGAGCGACTCGAGATAATACGACCCCGCCAGCGGATCAATCGTCTGCGGAGCGCCCGATTCGTAAGCAATGATTTGCTGGGTGCGCAAAGCGATACGCGCCGCCTGCTCGGTGGGCAAGGCCAGCGCCTCGTCGTAAGAATTGGTGTGCAGCGATTGCGTGCCTCCGAGCACCGCTGCCATCGCCTGAATCGCAGTGCGCACGATATTGTTTTCCGGCTGCTGCGCGGTCAGCGTGGAACCGGCGGTCTGCGTATGAAAACGCAGCATCCACGAGCGCGGATTCTTCGCCTTAAAGTGCTCGCGCATGATGCGCGCCCACATACGACGGGCCGCGCGAAACTTCGCGACCTCTTCCAGAAAATTGCTGTGCGCGTTGAAGAAAAAAGAAAGCCGGGGTCCGAACTTATCCACGTCCAGTCCGGCCTTGATCGCGGCCTCCACGTACGCCATCCCATTGCCCAGCGTGAACGCAACTTCCTGAACGGCGGTCGATCCCGCCTCCCGCATGTGGTATCCGGAGATCGAAATCGTGTTCCAGTCGGGCACGTTCTCGTTCGCCCAGGCAAACATATCGGTGATGACGCGCATGGCCTGCTGCGGCGGGTAAATATACGTCCCGCGCGCGATGTATTCCTTCAGCACGTCGTTCTGTACGGTGCCGGAGAGTTTGCGGATGTCGCAGCCCTGCCGCCGCGCCACCGCCACATACAGCGCCAGGAGTATCGATGCCGTCGCGTTGATGGTCATCGAGGTCGAAATTTTCGTCAGGTCGATGCCATCGAACAGCCGCTGCATGTCTTCAATGGAATCGATCGCGACGCCGACTTTTCCCACTTCGCCGGACGCTAGCGGATGGTCGGAATCCATGCCGATCTGCGTGGGCAAATCGAACGCTACCGAAAGCCCGGTCGTCCCGTTTGCGAGAAGATATTTGTAGCGCTTGTTCGACTCCTCGGCATCGCCCATGCCGGCGTACTGCCGCATGGTCCAGAGCCGGCCGCGATACATCGTGGCCTGCACGCCGCGGGTGAAGGGATATTCCCCGGGGTATCCAACTTCACTTTCGTAATCGGAGCCTTTGAGATCGGCGGGAGTGTAGAGCGGCTTCACCGCAATGTGCGAGGAGGTTTCAATCTCTGCGTCTGGGACTTTCAGTTTTGAGGCCATTGGTACTTCCTAACCGTGACAAACGCACGAACGAATACAGAGGAATTCAGGGGCGCTGGCTCTTTCGTTTGACTCTCCAGAATGAGGTCAGTCCGAACCAGGCGAAGGTCAGGGCAAAGCACGCCGCCGCTGCCGCCCGCCCCGGGCCAATCTGACCGGCATGATATTTCCCGTATTCCTTGAATGCGGCTCCCCCCAGGCTGAGGGCCATCACCAGAAAGAGGACTCCCGTAACTTCCAGCCATAGCTGGTGCAGCACGCGTCCGAACGAGCGCGCTGTAGCCCGTGTCGCGCTCATGATGGCGTTATAGGTCCGGCTGCGCCCGGCCTGCTGCCCGGCGACCCGTGCCACAACTCCAACTTTTCGCCACGTTGAGACTTTGCTCACGCTCTCGATTTTAGCAGCCTGCCGCGCTAAAATGACCCAACTCTCAGTCGTAGCGAACCGTTCTTTCCCCTGGGGCATCCAAGAAAGGAAGTAACAACATGCAAACCAGCGCGCCTGATCTCGCCCAGCTTAAATCTCGCCTGAAGGAAACCTGGATGGCCGGGGATTTTGGCCAGATCGCGAACTTTACCGCCAAGGAAGCCGAGAATTTTGTGGCGCGAATCGGGATTCCAGCCGGTTCGCGGGTATTGGACGTAGCCTGCGGAACGGGCAATACCGCACTCCCGGCCGCCAAGGCTGGAGCGTCGGTGACGGGAGTCGATATCGCCACGAATTCTCTCGAGCGGGCGAAGCAGCGGGCTGAGTCGGAAGGACTCAACATTCGCTTCCAGGAAGGAGACGCCGAAGAACTGCCTTTTGCGGATCATTCTTTCGACGTGGTATTGACGATGTTTGGAGCGATGTTCGCGCCCCGTCCGGAGAAAGTAGCGGCAGAATTATTGCGGGTCTGCAAGCCCGATGGCGTGATCGCGATGGCGAACTGGACTCCGCAAGGTTTTGTAGGCAAATCGTTTCAGGTCACCGCGAAGAGGGTTCCGCCACCGCCGGTACCTCCCCCGGTTTTATGGGGCGATGAGAAGGTTGTGCACGAGCGGTTTGGCTCCCGCGCGAAGCGGATCCAGTGCACGCGGCAGAATGCGCATTTTGCCTATCCATTCACGCCCGGGGAGGTGGTAAGTTTTTTCCGCCGGCACTTTGGACCGACGCAAGTCGCCTTCTCCCGATTGGATGAGGCCGGTCAGGCTGCGCTGGCTGCAGAATTGGAATCGCTTTGGACAGAACACAATACGTCCAAGGATGGCAACACTTCGGTGCACGCCGAATATCTCGAGGTGCGCGCCATTCGCGCTTGATCGCAGATCGTGGTAATTTTGTCTTAACAGGGGGAACCCGGTGGATCCACAACTCAAGCAACTCATGAAAGAGCTCGGCGACGCTATCAATGAATCTCTGTCCGACTCCGAGCAGATCTCTGAGGTGGTCTCCCGCATCAAAGAAGGCGGCTACGATATCTTCCTGGTTCTCGAAGCGACCATCGGGGTAAGCAAGCAGGGCGAGAAAGCGCCGGACAAGACCTCGCTGATCGCCACCATGTCGACGAATCCGGAATTCAAGATCAGCGATCAGGATTTGAAGTTCCTGAAATCGCTGCGGATCAAGATTGACGAGGAGAAGAAAGACAAGTAGCGCTATTAGCCTTTAGCTATTAGCCTTTAGCTTTTGGCTAAAGATTAGCCAAGAGCTACGTCAATACCTGATCCAGCAATTGCCCCACCGCCCGGTTCGCCTCGATGATCGAAGACTTGTGATCGGGCATCCCTGACAAGTCCACGTTAGCAAAGGCAATCCTTCCAAATGGAGCCGCCCGGAGAACGTCTCCCGGCGCGGGTTTGCCATCTTTGCCGAAGTAGAATCCCGGGGCCGGGCTGGCATAGGCATGTCCCCAGCGGTTCAGAATGATTCCGGCGATGTCGCGGGAGGCGTCGAAACCAGAGCGCGTGAACATGTCGCTCAGCTGTTGCCGAATCTGCCGCTCATACTCGCGGAACGGAGTAGCAATCATTTCCGCACGGCCCAGATGACCTTGCTGCTCGGCGGTGTGTCCCGGGCGGGAATACAAGACTTTGATCGTGAGCACCACCGGAGAATCGGGGCCGATGGTCGGCGAATCCGTGCCGCATAGCGCTAGCTTCCGCACCTGGATGTACGATCCAATCCCTTCAAACCACTGGCAGCCGGAAATGCCCATCTTGTAGAGGAATCGCCAATTCCGTACGGCGACGTTGGCCAGCATGCAGGGCGAGCGATAGAACTGTGCGTAGGCGTCTCTGCGATCGTCGGGAAGATCGCGAACGATGTGCTTCGTCGTCCAGCTACCCCCGGCCATGACGACGGAACGCGTCTTCACGCGATACGTCTTTCCTGCGCGCGTGTAGGCGACCGTCACCGATTCTGATTTCGATGCCTCGCCATCGTGCTTCACCCACACGGCGGTCGAGTTCAAGCGAATTCGTACCGGACTTCCGGCGCGGTCGAGAGCGGCGAAGTTCACATTATTGCGGCAGATGTTCTCGAGCGAGTGCTCGCCAGCGATAGAGTCTGGAATCATCGTCTTCACGATCAACCGCGCGATCCCGCTGTTGCCGTCGGGAAACATTTGCGACTCTTTGTCTGCTAATCCACCGAATCCATCGAATGCATACGCGGTGTAGCCGGAGAGCGCGTCGGCTCCCAGACCGAAACCTCCACCTTCGTCGAGTCCAACGAATGTGCGAACAGTCTCGCGGCTGATGCCGTATTTTTCCATCAAGTAATCTTCCAGCGTAATCGTGTCGAGCCTTCGCGAGATGGCATCGCCGCGGTACTCCGGAATTTTCACCCCGGGCTGGGGCGCGTCCGTCTTCAACAACTCATCGCGCGTCTTCGCCGAGATCGGGGCACCTTCCAATTTCTTGCCCCAGGGATCGGTCAACCACAGGCCTTCGGGATGGCCGAACTTCGCTCCGAAATACCAGCCAGAAGGCGCCCCGCCGAGATAGGGCGTGGTGGTCAGCGGAATCTCAGGATCGGGACCCGCCCACTTCTGATATTCGAGACGCGGTGTCTTGAGGCCGATCGAGTTGTAGAACCGCTCGATGAAACTGTGAGGATAGTTCACTTGAAACAGGGCCGAGCCCTGATGCGCAACCAATCGGTGACCATCTACGAGAAATTCGTTGCGCTTGGCCTCGCCGCCGAAAATTGGATGGTTATCGAGCACGAGGCAAGTTTTGCCATTGCCCGCCTGGCATTGAAAAATCAGGGCGGCCGCCAAACCACTAATCCCTCCGCCCACGACCACGCAGTCGTAAGCCTCGCTCGTGTCGGTTACATCTGCGGGAAGACTCTCAAACACTGCATCACGAATCCGGTGGCCGGCGTCGAGCACCGCCAGGGTGTTGCCGTTGGAACTGGCGTAATCACCCACTCCCCCATAGCCCGTCCAGTCGTCGGTGGCTAAGGCATTGGCTGTGTCCGGCGCTCGCTGGCCGAGCAAATGCGCCGGGGAAATCGAATGCAGCAGCGCCCCACCCGAGGCCACCAGCGCGGAATTCAGAAAATCCCTGCGCGTGATATCGCGATCGAGTCCCAGGGCCTTGTCGGCGGGAGTATCCGGAAAATTCTCTTGTTTCTTCAAAGTCAGTGTCACCTTTTCTCTGCCGCTGGAGTGCAGCGTAAAATATTCGCAGGGTTTGCGCAGCATTATACGGGCTCAAGCGGGTCCTGGACGTTGCCTGTGCTACCATCTAATGTTTTCTCTTGCGCATCTGCCACGCGAAAAAGAGATTCCATGGGGAGCAGCGGTCGGGAATCTGAGAGGCTGTAAGGAATGAAAGACACTCTTGGGGTTCTGTTGGCAGGCGGCGCCGGCGAGCGGCTTTATCCTCTGACTCGCGACCGGGCGAAACCCGCAGTCACCTTCGGCGGCATCTATCGCATCATCGATGTCACCCTCTCGAACTGCCTGAACTCTGATCTGCGTCACGTTTACATCCTCACGCAATACAAGGCGCTGTCGCTCAACCGGCACATCCGCGAAGGCTGGAACATCCTCGGCCGCGAGGTCGGCGAATTTATCGAAGTGCTGCCCCCGATGAAGCGGGTGAGCGACCAGTGGTACCAGGGCACCGCCGACGCCGTGTATCAGAACATTTATTCCATTGGCTCGGAGCAGCCGAAACACGTTTTGATTCTTTCCGGCGATCACATCTACAAGATGGATTACGGAAAGATGATGAGACAGCATCTCGATTCGGCGGCTGACGTCACGCTGGCCACGATCCAGATTGATCCCAAAGAGACGCACCAGTTGGGCATCGTGGATGTGGACAAAGACGCGCGCGTGAATGGATTCCAGGAGAAGCCGAAAACGACGACCCTGCGCTCTCCCTCAAATGCCGAAAAGGTCGCGGCGTCGATGGGTGTGTATCTATTCAACGCCGACGTCCTCATTCCCGTGTTGCTCAAGGATGCGGAGAATCCGCAATCCAGCCACGATTTTGGAAAAGACATTCTGCCCCGGATGGTGGACGACTACCGGGTCTACGCCTACGATTTCGTCGATGAAAACAAGAAGGAGGCGCGCTACTGGCGAGACGTAGGCACACTCGACGCGTATTACGAGGCGAACATGGATATCGTCTCGGTATCGCCCATCTTCAACTTGTACGACGACGAGTGGCCGATCCGCACCCACCAACGGCAATATCCTCCGGCCAAGTTCGTCTTTGCGGAAACCGGACGCACCGGCACGGCGCTGGATTCCATCGTGTCGAATGGCTGCATCGTTTCGGGCGGGACCGTTCGCAACTCGGTGCTCTCTCCCGATGTGCGCGTGAACTCTTATACCGAAGTGGACCATTGCATTTTGTTTTCGCATGTGGTGGTTGGCAGGCGCTGCCGCATTCGCAAGGCGATCCTCGATCGCGATGTCCATGTCCCGGAAGGGACGACCATCGGCTATGACGCCGACGCCGACCGCCAGCGGTATTTCGTCACCGAAAGCGGCATCACCGTGGTCACGCGCGACTACTCTCTGTTCGAAAATCCAGTCACGGTGGATTACTTCACCAGCGAGTAGGTATCGGACATAGTTGCTCATATCTGCTGCGAACGAATCCTCTTCTTGCGGTAAGCAGCCGCCATGGGCGAGCGTTTTTTCTCGTCAACTTCCTAACTGAGATCCAATTCCAGGCAAAAAAATGGGCGCCCGTTTTCGGGCGCCCATCACCTCGCAAGCATCACTTATTGCGGTTTGTTGTTCTCGTCTTTTTTCTTCTGGTCCTGCTTCTTTTTCTCTTCCGGCGTTGGTTGGGGTTGAGGACGTTGCTGCTGCGGTCTGGCTTCAGCCGGCGGGCGATAGTCCGGTCGCTGGCTCGGTGGAGGAGCCTGTGTCCGCGGGGCCGGCTCGTTTCGAGGTGGCTCCGCAGGACGATTGTTGGGCTGCTCCGAGTAATGGTTATTCGGCGGTTCCGTCGGTGGATGCCCGGTTCGCGCCGGCTGCTCGCTGGGAGGATTCGGCTCGGGCCGGTTCGGCTGCGCCGAAGGCGGACGATCGTTGCGTGCCGGTGGCGGAGCCGGCTGCTCTGGACGATTGTCGTTCCGCGCAGGCGGATTCGGTTCAGGGCGATTATTCGGCTGGGCCGAAGGCGGACGATCGTTCCGTGCCGGTGGAGTCGCCGGTTGCTCCGGACGAGTGTTCGGCATTGCCGGATTCGCCTCGGGCCGGTTGGGCTGGGCCGAAGGCGGGCGATCATTGCGCGCCGGCGGCGGAGCGGGTTGCTCCGCACGATTGTTCGGTGCAGGCTGATTCGGTTGCGGACGATAGCCCGGTTGCGCGGGAGTTGGCCGGTCGTTGCGCACCGGAGGGGCTGCAGGAGTCGGCTGTCCCGGACGATTATTCGCTCCTGGCTGGTTTGCCGGTGCGGGTTGCGCCGCAGGCGGAGTTGCGCCCGGACGGGTGTTGGCTGCGGGTGCTCCGGGCTGGCCGCCCGGACGGTTCATTGCCGGCGCTCCGGGCTGGTTGCCCGGCCGGTTCGGGCCTGGTGTTGGCGTGGCCGGTTTCGCGGGTGGCGCCATCTTCACCGGCGTGGCTGCTGGCGGTGCACTCGTCGTTCTCAGCTTTGCCAGTTCTTGCCGCGGCAAAGGCTGGCCGGGATGTTGTGCCAGCGCTTGCTGTCTGGCGGCAAACGGCGGCGGAGGTGGAGGCGGCGCTGCCTTGGCGATTACAGGACGTGCCGTGACTGCTGGCGGAGGCGCTGCCACGCGTCCCGCAGTGTTGGAGTGGACACCCATCACCGACTCACGCCCCGGCGGCACCGCCGCCCGTGCGCTCACCGGACCATTTGCGAACTGCCGCGGATTGACCGCAACTGCAGCCTTCGCCACCGGCTGCGCGCTTACGAATGTACGCTGCGGAACTGCCGTCACCGCGCCCTGCACATTTCGGTTTACGTAGGTGACGTTGTTGATTGTCGTGTTGTTGTTGACGATGGTCGTGTTGTAGACGTTGTGTACGATCGTCGTATTGACCGTGGTATTGGTGACATTGACCCGATTCACGTAACCTTCACTTACGTGGTATGAGGGCACGTAGACTTCACGCGGTCCAAGAGGAAACCACGCGACGGCGCCGCCCGCCATAAGCGCTCCGCCGCCTACGAAAGCGACGAGCGCAGGCGCGTACACCGGGCGTTCTTCGCGGGGACCAGGGACCCATCCCCATCGTCCGTACACCGAGACCCAGCGCCCGTAGTGAAAAGGCGCGTATCCCCAGGGCTCGTTATCAACCCACGTCCATCCCCAGGGATCGATCCATGCCCAGTGTCCCTCGCGATAGGGAGCCCAGCCGGCATCGACTCTGGGAAACCAGACGTCGCCATATTCCGAAGGACGCCAGTCGCCATAATCATCGAGATCCTGGTAACCGACCACCCGGCGCGAGCAATAGCGCGCCGAAGGTGAATCCTCGTACCTGCGTTCGCGCCGATCGCTCCAGCTGTCGAAGTCATCGGGACCACCGATCTGGTCCACCTCGGCATTCAAGGTCGTGGTGCCGCTGAACGTGAAGCGTTGCCCTGCATGGATCGTGTAATTCTGCCCGTTCCCGGTCGATTCGCCTTCCCCTTCGCGGATGGCAACGACTGTATAATTCCCGTCTTCGGAAGCATCCAGCCGGTAGCGACCCGGCTGCTCCACGGTGAAGGCCTGGTTCGGCGTATCGATTTCAAAAACGTTGTCGCGATCCAAATTCCAGACACGGATACTGAGGCTGCCCGTATTGAGTTGGATCTGAGTAGTGCGGTCGTCTAGATTGAGAAACGAGAAGCCGGTATTCGGCGCCAGGTTGATCGTGGCCGACCCGAGCTGCACTTCCGCCCGCGAGTCCCGATCCGCCCAGATTTTGTCGCCCGTGGTCAAGGGCCGGTTCGGAACCGCCCCCACCCACTCGTCTTCTCCCGCCGGCTGAAACGAGACCGAGCCTTCCATGTAACCCAGCCGCGCCACGCGGCCGGGAGGATCATCCTGATCCTGTGCTTGGGCGTGAGTTGAAAATGCCGCACACAACGCAACTGCAACCAGCAAACACAGCGCTGCCCCGCGGATTTGCCTGAGTTTGCCCGTGTGTTTGAACAGGGTCTTGCTCATGAACATAAATCCTTTCCGGACGCACGGATTTCGCGCCCCGAGCACACAACTGGCAGCTGAATGTTGGTTCATTCAGACGCCAATTTTCAGACGAATAGCTTCTTTATGTAGATGCTACCTCAAAGCGCATCCGTCATACGGTGATTCAGGTAGTTCGCAAGGGAGTGGTCGAAAGTAATGAGCAACTGCTCCCTAAGAGAAGCACGCAACTGTAGCAGCAGATGCCGCATCTTCCTCGGCGTGGCGCACGCGATGCAAGGCAAGAGAAACGCCGCCAGAATTCTTGAGGTTATTGCTTCTTGTCAGGTCCGGCGGCCGCCAGCGCTTGGGCTTGGTTGGCGACCAGCAATGCCCCATGTTCCTGTGCATCTTTCGCTAAGCTGGACAGATGAGCGTTGGTGGCCGTCGAGCCCGCACCCTGTTCGATTGCGGCAATCGACAATCGCACCTGATATTCGTACAAGCGATAGCCGAATTTGTGTGCAGAATTGAGCGTTCCCTCTAGAGCCTTGAGAGCTTCCCCTGTTTTTCCCGACTTGGCCTTAATCGGGGCGTCCGCCAGAGTTACTTCATAGCGGGGAGTTTGCAGCGAACTTTGCCGCACCAGAGCCGCCGCTTTAGAGACGGCGGCCTGTGCCTCGGTCAACTTACCTTGTGCGAGCAGATTGCGAGCCAGCACGGACTCCGCCCACGCGCCGTTGCCGGGAGAGTTCGTCTTCTCGTAAGCTGCGGCCCCTTGCCGGGCCAAGTTCTCGCCCTCGGAATAGCGATTTTCGAACAGGGCAATCGTCCCCTCCGCCACGCTGAGCTGTGCCATGAATTCCTGGTCATCCATCTCTTTGCACAACGCCATCGCTTCGTCATACTGTTTTTGCGCTTCCGCGAGTTCGCCCCGGGCCAAATGAACGTCCCCCAGCCCCGACAAGGGATAAGGCTCGCCGCGGCGGTATGAAATCTCGCGCGCCATCGTCAGCGACTGGTCAAAATATTTCTTCGCTTCCTCCAGATTGCCCATCTCAACCTGCAGGTTTCCCAGATTATTGAGCGTCGCCGAAGCGCCGCGCCGGTCGCCTACCTGGTTGAAGGCCGCTAGAGATTCCAGTTGCATCTTGAGAGCGCCCTGCAAATCGCCTAGGCCGTCGAGCGCGTTGGCGATGTTTCCATAAGATCCAGCCAAGGCGTAGGGATCGTTGATCTCTTTGTCGTACGGCAGAGCTTGCTCGTAATACTTTCTGGCGTCGACCATGTCACCTTCGGCATAGAAGACATTGCCGATTCGCTCCACCGTTGCGGCCATGCTCTTCATCGCCCCAATCGCGCGAAAAACCTCCAATGCCTGCTCATACTTCTTTCTAGCCGCCTCGTAATTCCCCTGATCGGACAACAAATCGCCCACGATCAACGTGGCGCGGGCGGCGCCCTTTCGATCCCCGGCGGCCACGTAGAGCTCATTCGCCTGATTCAACAGCTCCACCGTCTTCCTGGAATCTCCCATCCGCTCCCAGGCGTGCGCATCCAACTGCAAGGCCTGTGCCAGGATCAGGTTGGCGCCCACGGCGCGGCTCCGATTCGCCGCTCGCTCGGCGGCTGCCTGCTGCCGCTTGAAGTCGCTCAACGATGTGGCGATATTCGCATCTGCCAGATCTATACGCGCCGTGTCGGCTTCTGACGCTTTCAGCTTCTGCAGCGCGCTGAGCGTCTGCTCGGCATCACTGGCGTGTCCGCCGGCGATCTGGGCGCGGATCAGAAACAGCCCGTAATCCACGTTATCCGGAAAAAATTCCCACAACTCGCGGTAGCTTGCAATCGCTTCCGCCTGCTCTGCCAGCAATTCATGGGCGCGGCCCTCGATGAGCAATTGCTCTTCCTTCGAAAATTTCGCCGACAATCCGAGCGCCTGCTTGGCCTGATCTTTTGCTTTGGCCTCATAACCCAGAACCGACCATGCCTCGGCCAATGCGGAATGCGTCGGGGCATGTTGCGGATCGAGCGCTACCGCTTTCTCCAGCAGATTGCGCGCAGATTGCGCGTCGAACAGCCGCAGCTTCTCCAGACCTTGCGAATACAGTCGCGCTGCCTCGGGATTCGCCGGCAGCGAAGCGCGCACCAGCGCTGTCTGGCCCTCCGACAATGCGGCCACACCCAGCTTGCTCCGCAACTCAGCGCCGGCGCGGCTGACCAGATCGTCGATCTCGTTCTCCGTTCCTTTTTCTGAAATCGACGCCAGCATCTCCCCACCCACTGCGTCTTGCAGCCGAACATCCAGCCGCAGCAGTCCGTTTCCCAAAGGGACATACGACCCCATCACCACATCGTCGCTGCCCAGGTTCTGCCGGATGCGGCTTAGAGTCTGCAGGCTGAAACTCTCCGCATCGGGCAACGCCAGGCCGGCCTTCATCTGTGCCACCGTCTCTCCGGGAATGGTGCGCAGTTGGTCCCCCTGGCTGAGTTCGGTCGTGAGCATCTCCGAGATGGCGGTCGACAACCACGACTTCTCCTGATTCTCGGAGAGATTCCTGAACCCGAGCACTGCTACGGATCTGCGTTGGTTCACCTTGGGTGCCGCAGTCGGAGCCTGATGACGCCGGAGGAAAAAAAATGCTCCCGCCGACAATGCAATCAGCAACGCTCCGGTCACGAAAATCCACCCCGGGAATGCGCCTTGAGGTGCGACCGGAACGCTTGTCGAGGACAATCCCGCGGAGCGCTCCAACTCCTCACCCAGTTCCGCTGCGGACTGATATCGCAGCAGAGGATCCCGCGACAGTGCTTTGAGAATCACTCCATCCAGCCATGCCGGAATTTCCGGATTGAGCCTGCTGGGACGCTCCGGGACCTGATTCAAAATGTCGTTAATCAACAGGGCAGGCACGCTCTGATCAAACGGGCGCCTGCCCGTAGCCATCTCGTACAGCACCGCGCCCGCCGCCCATATATCGGTACGCGCATCCGCTTTCTTGCCGCTCAACTGCTCGGGAGACATGTAGGGCAGGGTGCCGCTGGTGTCCTGCGATTGGGTGAGCGTCATGGTCATGCCGAGCTCGCTGGCGTGCGGCATCAACTCGGCGAGGCCAAAGTCGAGAATTTTCAGGCGTCCATCTGCCGTGACGCGAAGATTACCCGGCTTCAGATCGCGATGCACAATTCCTTGCTGGTGCGCCGCCGCCAGCCCCGAAGCCAGTTGCACTCCAAGCCGCAACACTTCAGGCACAGGGAGCGCGCGCTTGGCAATCTTTACGTCGAGAGTGATGCCTGGAATGTATTCGGTGACCAGGAACTCGGTGCCATCCTGGGTGCCGAACTCATGCACGGTTGCAATGTTGGGATGATTCAGGCGCGCCAGCGATAGCGCCTCTTTGCGGAATCTCTTGCGGGCCGCTTCGTCGTCCAGCGAACGCTTAGGCAGGACCTTGATGGCCACATCGCGGTCGAGTTGCTCATCGTGCGCGCGATAGACGACGCCCATGCCTCCGGCGCCGATCTGCTCCACAATCCGGTAATGGGACAGTTGTTTCCCAATCATCTGTCGGATCCCCGGCGCGCAAGAGTGGGGCAAGAATAATCCTTCACCGCCGAAATAGGCAATCGTTCGACAGGCAGGTGCAATTCGAATTCATGAACCACGAAGGGCACGAAGGTAACAGACGGCAGGCTTCCTTCGTGTACCTTCGTGCCCTTCGTGGTAGTGGTGTTTGCGTAACGCCGCTCGGTGCTGAAGCACGGAAAGACGTTCCCCTCGCTGCTACAATGCCCTGTTTCAACTCATGCGGGTTAGCCGCGAACTTCAAGGCCTACAACCACGTACTGTCTAGTGAGCCTTGGAGTGGTCTCGTACATCCGGGCTCAAGTCTCAGTTCGTAACTCTCCGGGGAGCGCAAGTGGAAGACGTCCAGGTGGTCGCGATGCTGGTCCGGCGATGTATTGCCGGGGATGCCGCCGCCTGGGAGGAAATCGTGCAGACTTATAACCGGAGAATCTACAACATCTGCTACCGCTTCGCCGGCTCGGCCGACGATGCCCAGGACCTCACCCAGGAAGTTTTCATCAAGATGTACCGTACGCTTTCGAGCTACGACCACACCAAAGGTGCATTCGTAACCTGGGTGACGACCATTACCCGCAACCTGCTGGTCGACCACTTTCGCAAGACCAAGCTGGACCGCATGACTGACTCTATGGACACGGTCGCCACGGATCACGAGGACGCCCAGCCGCTCAGCGAGCAAATTCCCGACCAGTCCGCCCCCCCGGACGCCCGGGTGCGCAGCCGGGAGGTCTCTGAGACGGTCCATGCGGCTCTTTCCAGGATTTCGCCAGAACTGCGGGAAGCAGTGATTCTAAGGGACTTACAGGATATGGACTATCGAGAAATCGCCACCGTTTTGAAGGTTCCGGAGGGTACCGTGAAATCCCGAATAAATCGAGGCCGCGCGGAACTTGCGCGCCTTCTGCAACGTACCTATAGGCAGGTGATGTGATGCCAGACCACACCAGTAACGGAATGCAGTGTCATGAGTTTGACCTGATGCTCTCGGACGCCCTCGACGGCGTGCTGAGTGGGATCCAACTCGACCGGTTCCAGGTCCACGCGCAGACGTGCAAGGCGTGCGGGCCGCTGCTCGCCGAAGCTGAGGCGGGCCGCAACTGGCTGAAGGGTCTCACGGAGGTGGAGCCTCCAGCCAAACTGGTCGCAAATATCCTGGCATCCACGACGGGCGTTGACACCCAACGCCTGCGGGCAACCGCGCCCGTGCGCCAGCCACGCATTTCCTGGCTGGAGCATGTGCAGGCTTCGTTAGTGGAGCCGATCTGGGCTATGGTCCGCCAGCCGCGCTTTGCCATGTCGTTCGGCATGGCATTCTTCGCGCTCTCGGTGGGCCTGACTGTCGCCGGGGTCAAACCGTCCGATATCCGGGCGATCGACCTGCGGCCGACGGCCATCCGGCGCACGTACTACAATGCGCAGGCCCGGGTCGTGCGGTATGTCGATAATGCCCGCGCCGTGTATGAACTGCAGGCGGCGCTCCGCGGAATCAAGCGCAACTTGGCGCCCGCTGAGCCCGCACCGAAGCAGAAAGACCACAAGAACGACACAACACAACAGCCCGAGCAGAAGCAGGAGCGCAATTACAGCCAGACAGGGGAGCAGTTAATTCTGGCGAGCGCTCCGCTGGGTCCATCTGTCTTTGATTCGTCGAATCCGGATCTGCCTGTAGTGTCGGTGACCACGTACAGGAGGATGGTATGAACTGCGCCACGCACAACGATGTTGCTGCAGTGGCCTTCTGCCGCACTTGCGGCAAGCCACTTTGTAACCAGTGCACCCGCGATGTTCGCGGAGTGATCTACTGCGAATCATGTCTGGCCGCCCGCATGGAGGGCGCTGTCCCGGCTGCCGGATTCGTGCCGCCGCCGGCGCAGACGGTGTATCCGCCAATGGGAGCGGCGGCATCCTCTGGTGTTCGGCCGCCTGTGAGCACAGGTCCGAATCCCGCGGTTGCCGGAATCCTCGCCGGATTCTTTCCCTTTGGCGTGGGCGCCGTCTACTGCTCCCAATACGCCAAAGGTTTGGCTCACCTGGTCATCATGCTGCTCCTGATCATCGGGGTCAGCTCCGATGTCCCGTGGTACATGCACACGATTCTCGGCATCGGCATCGGTTTCTTCTACGTTTACCAGATCATCGATGCCGTGCGCAGCGCGAAGGCAATTCAAGAGGGAGAGCCGGCGCCCGATCCGTTCGGACTCGCGGCCGCATTTGGAGCTGGCGAGAAAATTGAAGGAACGAAGGTTCCCGCCGGAGCCGCGATTCTGATCGGACTTGGCATCCTGTTCCTGCTGCATACCGCCGGACTGTTCGAAGTCGGCATGGGCGTGCTGGTTTCGCTCACCCTGATCTTGCTCGGCGTCTGGCTTTTCGCGAAACACTGGGGCTTACTCGGGACCAGCCGGGCCGTGTGCATGTGCGAACAATGTCGCACCCGCAGGCTGATGGGGCCGGCAATGCTGGTGACTATCGGAGTGTTGTTCCTGCTGGACAGCGTCTCGCGCATTGAGTTTGGGAAAACGTGGCCCGCAATCCTGCTCGTGATCGGCGTGGTGAAGCTGTTTCAGAGCAATGCTTCGACTGCCGGGCACATCGGCCCGCTGCCTCGCGGGTCTGCCGGTTATCCGCCCACGGCGCCTCCTCCCGGCGTGGAGAGTACGGTTCCCAGCTCAGAGCCACCTTCCTCTGGCGAGGTGAAAAATGTCTAGCCCAGTTATGAATCCGCCTCCGGTTGCGCCTTTGCCGCCGCGGCGTCACCGTTCGTTCGCCGGGCCGGTCGTGCTCATTATCATCGGCACGGTATTCCTGCTCAGCACGATGCACGTTTTGTCGGTGGGGAAGCTAGCCCACTTGTTTGCCAATTACTGGCCGGTGCTGCTGATTCTGTGGGGCGTGATCAAGCTCATCGAGCACCACCAGGCGCAGCGCGAGGGCACCCGCTCCTCCGGAATCGGCGCGGGCGGGGTGCTCCTGATCATCATGATCGTGGTCTTCGGACTGATCGCTACCCAGTTGCAGCGCGTCAACTGGTCGGGCATGCGCGACAACTTCAACTTCGACGACAACGATTTTTCCAACATCTTCGAAGGGAATACCTATAACTATAACGACAACCTCGAGCAGGACTTTCCGGCCGGAGCGAGCCTCAAAGTCATTGACGCGCATGGCGCGGTGAGCATCCATCCCGCCGATGACAACAAGATCACAGTCGTAGTCCGTAAGCGCATTGCCGCCGAAAACCAGAACGACGCCGACAAGTACAACGCCGAGACCAAGCCCACCATTACCGCCATCGGCGGACTAGTCACAGTCGACGCGAAAACCGACGCTGCGGGCGATCACCCGGTCGAGAGCGATCTGGACATTTCGGTGCCGCGCAAAGCTTCGGTCAGCATTGAGGCCCGCCGTGGCGATGTGAGTGTCACCGGACGCGATGGCACTGTGAACATCTCCGCCCAGCACTCAGACACTACCGTCGAAGATGTTACTGGGAACGTTAAGGTCAACCAGGAAAAGGGATCGGCCAGAATCCAGCAGGTGAACGGAGATGTGCGTGTGGAAGGCCGCGTTAACCAGCTCACGGTCTCTGACGTCAAAGGCTCCGCCCAACTGGACGGTGAATTTCAAGAGAGCGTCAAGCTGGAGCGCATAGCGAAGACCGTCAGCTTCAAGTCCTCGCGTACCGACATGGAATTCTCACGCATTGACGGCACGCTCGATCTCGACTCCGATGAATTACACGCGGGAGAAATCACCGGACCGTTACACCTGACCACGCGCTCGAAAAACATTCGGCTGGATGGACTTTCCGGCGACGTCCGCCTGCAGGACGATAACGGCGCGGTCGAGTTGGTCATGCGCACCGTGGGTAACATGCAGATCGACAACCGCAACGGCGATATCCAGCTTAGCCTGCCCGACAAGGCCGGATTCCGCCTCGACGCCCGCACGCGCGAAGGCGAGATTCAGTCCGACTTTCCTGAGTTGAAGGTTAACAACGAAGAGCACCAGGCCACTGCCAACGGCAGCGTGGGGAATGGCTCATCGCATATCGTTCTCAACAACGAGCACGACAATATCGAAATCCGCAAAGCCCCCGCCAACGGCGGCCCCAAAGAGGGCGTCTCTGGCGGAGTGCCGGGCGGAGTTCCGGGAGCCAAATCCGGCAAGAGCCTGCCTGCCCCCAAAGGGAAAGTGGAGCCGACGGAGAACTGAGCAAGAAAGGTTTCAAGGTTCAAGCGGGGAAACCTTGAGACCTTAACGCTCCAGCTTCGCCCTCACCAATGCTTCTACCCGCGCCAATACATCATCTTCGCTCATTGCCGTTGAATTAATCACCACGGCATCCTGCGCCGGCGCCAGTGGCGATGCAGCTCTGGTCCGGTCCCGGCGGTCACGCTCGCGCAGTTCGGCCGCCACGTTTTCGGCCACCGCTCCCTGGATCTTCTGCTGTGCCATGCGGCGCTGCTCGCGCACCACGGGATCTGCATCCAAAAATATTTTCAGATCGGCATCCGGAAAAACTTTGGTTCCGATGTCGCGGCCCTCCATGACGATTCCTCCGCCCGCTCCCATCGCGCGCTGATGAGCCACCATCCACTCCCGCACCTTGGGATGCACCGACACGCGCGATGCGGCCTCGGTCACGTCGCGCTCGCGAATGCGGGCCGAAACATCATGACCGTCCAGCAGCGTGCGGTTGCCCCCGATGGTCGGCTCCAGTTGAATGCGCGAGTCCTCGGCCAGCTTGACCAGCGCGGCTTCGTCGTCGAACGAGATATCACGATTGATCGCTTTGAACGCCAGCGCGCGGTACATCGCGCCGCTCTCCAGATTGACGTACCCGAGTTTCCGCGCCAGCCGCGAGGCGATCGTGCTCTTTCCCGCGCCCGCCGGGCCGTCGACGGCAATAATCAGTTTGCGAGGGTCCCGCTTCTCCGTGGAATGGTCGTTCATCACCAAAGCAAAGATTGTACACGCTGGGAAATGAGCTTCCGCTTAGCACGGCTTTAGTTAGAACTTGCGGGGTGATTGCCGCTGCGGCTAGGGATGAACGCCTTCGCGAGAAAGATCCGCCGCGGCATCCGCCCGCGCGCGTGCGTTCTGATCTGGATCGGGCAAAAACTCGACCCCATATAAATAAAGAGCGCGATGGCGCACGATGCCAGACAGCCGGACAGGCTCCGCGCTCTCAGGCAGGAGAAATTCAATCTGTATTTGCGATCCTAACGACAGATTTGCGATGGCGAACAAGCCCATTCCAGCATCGCTGATATTGATGCCGACCGCATCCACGCGGGCAGTCTCGGTGAACACTTTCACCGACGTGTTCACTAATTGGCGTCTGCGTTGTCGCCGGTCTGCTTTGAAGCTGCGCTTGAAAATCATTTGCCCCCGTGAGCCCAAGGTAGCCGAGTGCTCGCGATCGGCAAAGATTACGGACGGTCAGTGGATCAAGAGATTTGGTCGCCTCAGTTGAACCTAGCCGGATTGGCCCTCGCGCATCTGCTCCGGCGTCCATCCCAGCTCGCGCAGCTTGCGGATGCTCAACGAATCGTGGCGCTTCGCCAGCCGAACTCCCTGCGCATCGCGCACCAGATCGCAATGATAGTAGTCTGGGATCTCGAGGCCGAGCGCGCGAAACAACAGAATCTGCCGCGCCGTCGACTTCAACAAATCTGCCCCGCGCACTACCTCTGTAATTCCCATAGCCGCGTCGTCCACTACCACGGCAAGCTGGTAGGCAGGAACGTCATCGCGCCTCCACACGATGAAGTCCCCAAAGTCGCGTCCCGCGACCATGCGCTGCGGCCCCAGATGCACATCGGTGAAACAGATCTCCTCCCCATCCGGAACCTGAAAGCGCCAATTCACTCCCGAAGGCTGTGACCACGTAGGGTCGGACGCATTCGTCCGTCCAGCGAGGCGAAGCCGAGCGGCCTCCGGTTCGGGCCGGCATGTCCCGGGGTAGACCGGTTCATCATCGGATTCGTTCGGCGCCCCTGCCGCCAGCGCCACGTCCTTCCGCGAACAGGTGCATGGGTAAATGATCCCCGCATCCCGCAACTGCTCCCATGCTCGTGAGTAGTGCGAGCGCCGCTCGCTCTGCACATACGGACCGAAGGCCCCTCCGCAATCCGGTCCCTCGTTCCACGAAATTCCCAGCCAGCGCAAATCTTCGATCATGGCTTTGGCGAATTCCGGCCGGCAGCGCTGCGCATCCAGATCTTCGTTGCGAAAGATCAACTGCCCGCCCCGCTCGGCCGTACGCTGCGCCGCAATCCAAAACGTGCGCGCATGGCCCAGATGCAGCAGCCCGGTGGGCGAGGGCGCCAGCCGCCCGCGATACAGTTCTGAATTGGAGTTTGACACCACTGATACCTGCGGAATCTCTACTGTGCCGCGCCCCGCGGTGCCGGCGCAAACGCTACCTTCTCGGGAGTGATCTGCAGCATCGATTTTCCGCCGACATGCACGAAACTCAATTCCCGCGCGGCCAGCAGCGCGTTGACCGCTTCCTTCACCTTGGAGCGGGCAATGAGATTCCCCAAAAATATTTCCAGCTCCGCCTGCTCGATGGCAGTCACGCAATCCACATACTTCGACACCAGCGCGGACAGTGCCTCCGGCACCGATAGGCCCACGCCTTCCTTCACCGCGTCCGGAGCCCAGCGATAGAGCACATCCCAGACTGAACCCTCGTTGCCCTTGTAATCCACGCGGGTGATGCGCAGCTTCGACCACAATTCCGCCAAAGCCTTGTCGAGCGCCGCCGTCGAAATCGAGCCGCCCAGTTGGTCCAACAACTTCTGCTTCGAAAGGGCGCCCTCACGCTGGATCAGCGCGAACGCATCGCAAGCCAGCGCCGAATACGGGGACCGCGATCCCGCCTTGGGCGGCAGCTTGGGATTGCGCTCCCCCACCAGCGCATAAAAATACGGGAACACCGACGCGGCCACCAGGAATCCGTTGTTCTCTTCAAATAGATTGGCCTCGAATGCGGTGCGCTCGCGCAGCATTCGCACCATCAACTCGGTCGCCTCCGCAGCCCGCGGATCTTTGAACGCATGTTGCCACTCGGGCAACCGGTCATCCGATCCCACGAACGCACCGATAAACGTCGGAACCAGCAGTGCCGGCCGCCGCGGATACATCAGGCAAAATCCGTTCTCCTCCAGGAATGCGCGCGCCTCTTCGATCGTCCGGATGGGCTTGCCGTCCAGTCGCCACTTCTCGCGCCGCAGTTGTTGAAGTTCGAGGTCAGTCATAAAAGCAGCTGTCAGCTATCAGCTTTTAGCTAAGAGCTAATGGCTGAAAGCTAGATTCTCTTAAACGCCTTCTGAATATCCTTCACAGAATACCTCAGCACTACCGGCCGGCCATGCGGACAGGACATGGGATGATCTGTCTTCGCCAGTTCCGCGAGCAGCCATTCCATCTTGTTCTGCTCCAGAGGCATATTCACTTTGATGGCGGCATGGCATGCGATCGAAGCGGCAATCCGCGCGCGGATCTTTTCCAGATTCAGCGACTGCTCTTCGCGCGAGAACTGGTCGAGCAGTTCATGCATCATGTGTTCGAGCGCAGCCGCCTCGATCCCCGCCGGAGCAACTTTCACCGCCACGCTGCGCGCCCCGAAGGGCTCGGCTTCAAATCCGTTATGGTGCAGTTCGTCGGAAATTTCCGAGAACACCGCCTGCTGCGCCGGGGACAGCTCCAGCACAATCGGCATCAGCAGCCGCTGGCTTTCCACGCGCTGCGCAGCACGCTGCTTCAGCACGCGCTCGAACAGCACGCGTTCGTGGGCCACGTGCTGATCGATAATCCACAGTCCGTCTTCGTTCACCGCGAGAATGAACGAATTTCGAATCTGCCCCAGAGGCCGCAGGGTACCCAGCGAGGACAACGTCGGCTCGTCTTCGCCCACGTCCAGTGCCGGAGCGCATCCATGATCGGGAACCGGATCGACCTGCCGCGGCGGCAGGCTCGGCTCAAACGACGGCGCGAGCGGCGCTGACTCCAGCCCGCGCGCCACGGGAATCGCCGCATTCGCCTCCACCGCAATGCCGCCTTCGAATTGAAACCGGGAAGAAACCGGCGGAAGCGTGCGAGCCTGCAAAGCAAAACCGGCTCCCGGCTCTCGCAATCCGGCTCCCGGACCCCGGAGTCCGTCTTCCGGAAGCCGAAAGCCGGAGGCCGGAAGCCCTGACGAGGGCTCCAACGTCTGCGCTCCCGGCGTGAGCGCCTGGCTGGCGGTCGCGTGCGCGCGAATCTCCGCCATAAACTGCGGCACGGGGCGCGCCTTCATCAGGGCCGCGCGTACTGAGTCGCGAACAAAATCGTGGATCGCCGATTGTTGCCGGAACCGCACTTCAGTTTTCGAGGGATGCACATTCACATCTACTTCCGCGGCCGGCAACTCCAGAAAAAGCAGCACGACCGGGAAGACCGTCGGTGGAATGATGTTGCGGTAAGCCTCGGTAAGTCCGTGCTGCACCAGCCGGTCGCGAATCAGCCTGCCATTCACGAACACAAAAATCGAATTGCGGTTCAGCTTCTGAATCTCCGGCTTTGAAACAAAGCCGTGAATCCGCATCTCTCCGGGCACCCTGGGCTCCGCATTTTCTTCGGCCTCGCGGCGCCACGGCGGTGGCTGCGGCAACCCGACGCGGTCGAATGCCTGCTGCGCCGCCAGCGGGATCAGCTGATCGAGGGTCTCGTTGCCGAACACCTGGTAGACGCGCTCGCTGTATCCGCCCACCGGAGGCGCCACCAGCATGGCGTTAGCGGCCGAGTGCAGTTCGAAGTGTTTGTCGGGATGCGCCAGCGCATAGTGCGTCACTAAAGAGGCGATGTGCGAGAGTTCGGTCGACTCCGCTTTCAAAAATTTCTTGCGCGCCGGAACGTTAAAAAACAAGTCGCGCACCGTGATCGAAGTTCCCGCCGGCAGGCCAGCCTCCTCCACGCGCGCGATCTTTCCGCCATTGATCTCCACCACCGTGCCCGAAGCCTCTTCCGGCGCCCGCGTCTCCAGCCGCAACCGCGAAACCGAGGCAATTGAAGGCAGCGCCTCGCCGCGAAATCCCAGCGTAGCCACGCTCAGCAGGTCTTCGGCCTTCTTGATCTTTGAAGTCGCGTGCCGTTCAAACGCCAGCATGGCATCGTCGCGTACCATGCCGCACCCGTTGTCGGTAATCTGGATGAGCTTTTTCCCGCCTGCCTCGACGTTGATCCTGATGCGCGTCGCGCCCGCATCGAGCGAGTTCTCCAGCATCTCTTTCACCACCGACGCGGGTCGCTCGACCACCTCGCCGGCGGCGATCTGGTTGGCAACGGCTTCGGAAAGAACGTGGATGCGGCCCATGGTCAGGGATTAGAGAGCAGAGGCCAGTTTCGCAGATGGGATGGAAAAAACAAAGCTGGCCAGGAAAGGTGCGACAACAAATCATGAGGCCACAAATGCAACGGCGCTTCCGTCCCGGGAAGCGCCTTTGAAAGTGGGCCTGGTAGTTTGACCGCTGCTATTGCACGACCAGATCGAACTTGGCCGTGCTGGTTGCCCCGCCGGAGGTCCCGGTCACGCTGATGGTGTAAGTGCCCTTGGGAGTTCCCGGATTGCCCGTGCTTCCATTGGAACCACCGCCGCTGCACGAGGCCATCCAGATCGTGGAGAATCCAAGCGCGACGATCAATCCCAGGAACCGCATGGCCCGCAGCGAAGGCTTGCCCGATCCCATGGTCAACGCGAGTCCCACCAATCCCGGCAGCAGCATGGCATAAAGAATTCCGCTGCCGCGATTCAGCGGCGGCAGCAACTGGGCGGTGGGCAAGGCGGTCGTGATGTGAAAGCTCACTTGTCCGGCCGCGTTCGTCGGTGACGGCACAGTGCAAACCGAGGCGGTCGCGGGATCAGTGCAGGTGAACGTGACAGTTCCGGTGAAGCCAGTGTCGAAGGTCAGGTTAACAGTAGCGTCAATGGACGATCCCTGGGCTACCTGGAAGCTCGACGCGGTCGCGGCCACAGTGAACGGTTGAGTCACGGTCAGGCTGAGGGAACCCACGGAATGGCTGACCTGGCTCAAGGTTCCTGTTGTAGCCGTGATCGAGACGGTTGCCGGACTCGTAGTCGGCGTGGTGCCGCTGATCGTTGCTACGGTTTGCGTGGTTCCGGGGGGCGTGACGGTGCTGGGACTGAACGAGCAGGAGCCTCCGGTGGGCAGCCCAGAGCAAGCAAAACTCACCGAGCCTGTGAAATTGTTGACCGGAGTGACCGTGATCGTCGTCGTGCCGCCTTGGCCCGCTAACACCGAGAGGGTTGATTTGTCCGCGGTGCCCGAAAAATCCGGCGGCGCTGCCGCCGCCGCAACGAAATTCCCCACATCCATCGATCCCAGCCCCGTGACTAAGTCGAAGCCTGCTGCTGCGGTAAAGCCGAGAACTCCCGTGCTCGGACACTGCAACGCTGCGGGCTGGGCCGCGGGAGTACCGGGGCTGCAATACACTTTGTTATCGCCACTGGTAATGTCGTGGAACGCCGATGGAGCCACGGCTGCGATTTGATACAGCAACGGATTCACGTTGCCATTGGGACCGCCGGTCTGCTGGTTCAGTAATGTCACGATCCCGGCAAAGACCGGTGTCGAGGCAGATGTGCCGCCAATGATGGAGACGTACGTGTCAACCGAGGTGGCGATTCCGCTGGCGCAACTGCTGCTGGTACCGGTGCTGCCGAGTTGATCGATGGGCGTGCAAAAAATGTACCCGGGGAAATTCGGGCTCGCAAAAAACGAGATATCCGGCGAAAATCGGGCAGCAGATTGGCCCGAGACCTTCACCGTTTGCCACGCAGGCTGCGCAAATCCGGAAACACACGACGTCAAGGCCGTAGTCTGCAGTGAACAATTGCTGGGACCGCCGCCGGTAGACGCGATTCCTATATCCTGCTGAGCCGTCGCCTCCGAGGTGATCTTCACCCATCCCGTTTGCGGGTTCTTACCACCTTGGCTGCAGAACAGATTGCTCGGGTTTGACTGGCAGTACTGCATGAATTCGTAGTCGTCGTTCCAGGCTTGTTCGGGCACGTAGCTGAGCGCAGTCCCGCCGTCACTGCCGTTCGTGGTGCCCCAGTACGTCGAAGTGAAATCGGCCAGGGGCGTTGCCGAGCCGCCGACGCTGGTCACTTCGGGGCTGCTGGCGGGGTAACTCACGGCTGTGCCTTGGGTCGCGAGGTTCGTGGTGGTCAGCGTGCCACTCGAACCTCCGAAGTCGCATTCGGCAGCTCCGGTATCCCCGCTCGCATTCACGAATGTAATTCCTTCCGTGTTTGCCTTCTTCAGCTCAACCTCATCGGGTCCGTCGTTCTTGGTCGTGGGATCCATGATGTTGTTGTCGTTGAACTCGCACAAACCGTAACTAAGACTGATCACCGGCGCTACGTTGTTATCGACCGCATAGTAATAAGACGTGAATGTGTCCCTGGAATTCACGTAAATGATCTTGGCATTGCGGGCTACAGCGCCCGCCCACTCCAGGTCAAGATCGGCTTCCATCAGATCTCCGGTTGTCGACTGCACGCCCGGATCAGCTCCCCCGGCGATATATTGAAAGAGCGGATCGTTGCAGGAAGTAGTACTGCTGATCACGCCATTGGCATCAGGTGTGCAATCCGACGTAGAGATCGTCGCAAGCCCAAACCCGCTGCGGAAATCATTCAGGTCAGCCAGGTAAATATCGGTCTGGCCCATGACCGCCAACTTCTGTCCCGTGCCATCGATTCCGGAAGAGTAGAGCGAGTTGATGCCATAGATGGTCGCGATGTCGCCCGGCGCGGCCAGTTGCCCGAAACTCGAACTGTCGTATAACGGCCGTCCAGCCGCGTTCTTGCGAATCCCCATTGCCCTGGGATGGAAATCATGCAATCCGCGAAACCCGGTGACGATCCCAGCCACAGCTTGCGGAATTGCCGGAGGCGTGGCATTCGCATAGTGCATCTCGCCGTTCACTAAAAAGTGATGGATTTCCGTGCCCAACGCGTTCTGTACCTGGGCAGCCGTGCCGCTGAATGAGACCCAATTCCTGCCCCGAGCGGGATGAATATTTGTGAATCCCTGCGCCTGCAGCCAGTTCGTGATTTGGCGCACGTCGTTGGGGCTCAGTCCAAAGCGATCCGCCCACTGTTCCGGAGTCAGCCACTTGTGATAGCTGGGGGACTTCGGGTCTTGCTGAGCCGCCACAAGTTGTGTCAACGCTTTGCGCTGAGCCACCGTGGGCACGGTCAACAGCGTCATCGTTCCCATCTGCATCGCAGGATCGACCGGCCCTTGGTCGAACTGCGGCAACGCCCGGTGATGGACGTGTCCCGCCAACGCAACTCGCCTCCCGCTGAACACTGATCCTTGGATCCGGTCCGCTTGCGCACCGAAGCTCAGGCTGGAAAATACAATGGTGGTGAGTAAAAGACAGATTTGGGCCCTACGGTTCGACATAAAAAGCACCCCTGCTCTGTGGAACGCGTCCTTGCTGTGTCTTATGCTTATAGCGGCTTATCCCATGTTCGATCAAGTGGACTTGATCGAAGGTTGTATGGCGCACATTAACTTACGAAGTCTTGACTTTTCAAAACTCAGGAGTTCCCGGGCGGTGCGCCGGAATCTTGCAGATACCAACCCCATGAAACCCGATAAGTCGCGCTGGAATCAGCATTATATCGGGAAAATAGCGGGTTGGCGCGGGCCTCTGCCGTATACTGCCTAGCCGTCTCCTATGCCGCCCAGCGAAGTTCTGAAATCCCGTCTCGGCTACATCGACTGGATGCGCGGACTCGCCTGCCTGCTGATGTTTCAGACGCATTGCTACGATTCCTGGCTCGGCGGCGCGGCGCGGCAGAGCCGCTTCTTCATGCGCTCGCAGCTGCTGGGGACCTTTCCGGCCCCGCTATTCCTCTTTCTGGCCGGAATTTCGTTCGCTCTGGTAACGGAAAAGCTGCTGCTGAAGAACCTGCCTCCAGGCCAGATTGCGCGCACTACCATCAGTCGCGGCGCAGAAATCTTCGGCTTTGGGCTCCTGTTCCGTCTGCAGGAGTACGTCATCGCCTGGGGGTGGGCCCCTAAAAGCGACCTGTTCCGCGTGGACATCCTCAACACAATCGGCGTCTCCATGATGCTCATGGGGATCGTTTGCTGGTTGGTGCTCTGTGCCCAAAGCAAATTTATGTGGGGGCAGCCGCCGACGGCTGTTCATCCCGACGAAGCCCGGCTTCAGACAACAAAAATTTTTCAATCTCGCCTCTCTCTTATCGTCACGGCTGCAGCCACTGCCCTCCTCATCTCTCTTCTTACTCCGCTGCTGTGGACCACATGGCGCCCCAGTTGGCTGCCTTGGCCGCTCGAGTCTTACATCAACGGCGTTCATAACCTAGGAACGCCGCAGCCCTGGCTCTTTCCTATCTTTCCCTGGACCGCGTTCGCCTTCGCCGGCCTGGCCGTTGGATTTATTCTGCAATCCGAGTGGGCGCGCACCCGTCAGGCAAAGGTCTTCTTCATTCTGGGCGGAGCAGGAGTGGTCCTCGTGGAACTCTCGCGCGCCCTTGACCGCCTGCCGGTACAACTTTATCCCGTCTACGATTACTGGCACACCAGCCCGGAGTTTTTTCTGATTCGCGTGGGCATGTTGCTCGGGATCGTCACCACGAGCTACGCCTGGTGTCGCTGGGGCGCCGGGCAATGGGGATTCAGCCCGCTAATCCAGTTAGGCCAGGCATCGCTGCTGGTCTACTGGGTGCACATCGAGTTCGTCTATGGCCGCGTGTCGATTCTGCCGAAGCACGGAGAAGGAATCGTGGGCGCATCCGCCGGACTGCTCACCATCTTCCTCGCGATGCTGGCCCTGGCCTATATCCGAACCCATACCAAGGGCTGGATGAAGAATCGTTTCACAAGAACTCAAGCGGAAACGGCAACACTGCAGCCGGGCCGATCGGGAATTTCATAAAAGAAGTTCTCCAGTGTCCCTCTGTGCCCTCGGTGATTCAATTTCTGGATTTTTCGTGCACAAACGACACCACTTCGCGCTCCGCCCAATGTCCATCGTAGCCATCGCCGTCGGCCACGCCGATGAAAGCGCAATGCCCGCCGTCGTCAGTTTCGATGTAAGTGATATGAGGATTCTGCTGAATCCGCTCAAGCGTCGAAGGCAACATCCGAATGAACGGATCGTTGCGGGCATGAATAATGAGCGCGGGCACGGCGATCCGGTCCACCACATTCGCGGCCGCAGCCCGCGCGTAATAGTCATCCGCGCCCGCGAATCCGCAATAATACGCCGTGATCCGGTCGTCAAACGTGCGCAAGCTTGAGACTCCCCGCAGCCGCGACAGATCGAACTTCCCGGGGAAAAATCGTGCCTTGTTCCGGATGCGTCGAAACAGCTGGATCAGGAAGTAGTACTCGTAGATCCGGTTCGCCGGCTCATGCAGCGCGTCGGCCGACGCCGCCAAATCCATTGCCGGACACACCGCCGCCACCGCCTTGAATTCCGCCGGATGATCCTTGCCCCACTCGCCCGCCAGCTTCAACACCAGGTTTCCGCCCATCGAAAATCCCACCAGGGCGAATTGCGAGAGGCGCTCGCTGTCTACGATGGTGCGCGCTACCGCGGCCACATCACCCGAGAGGCTGGAGTTATAGAGCGTGGGCGCACAATGGTCCATGCCGCCGCAGTTGCGCTGGTTCATCAGGACGACATTCATCCCTGATGCCAGGCCGTTCCGCGCCACGCCCAGCATGTACTGCGACTCCGACGATCCCTCGAGCCCGTGCACCGCAATTACGGTCAAGGCGGAGTTGCGATTCTCCTGCTGCCAATAGCACCAGCAGCGAACCTGAGTTCCCGGCGCGACCTCGACGAGTCGCTCTTCCGGCGCCGGCAGGTGAATCCTGCGCGGCAGCAGAAAACTGGCTATGGTCTGCACGTGCCCGCCGCGCAACCAGCGCCGTGCCCGGAACCGTTCGCGCGCCTGGCGCGCAGTCTCGCTGATTTGCGAACTCCCCACAATTCGATTCTAATAGAGCCATGCTTCAGGGTTTCACCTGCAACCCTGAAACTTGGAATTCAAAACGTTAATCCCATGCCCATCTACGAATACATCTGCAAGCAATGCCATCATCGGTTCGAAGCCCTGGTTTACGGCAAAGAAAAGGCCGAATGCCCCAAGTGCCAAGCGACCAAACTCGAGCCTCAGCTTTCGGTGTTCGCAGTGTCGGCGAAGAGTTCCTCGCCATCCGCCGCCCCAAGGGGCGCATGCGGATCCTGCGGCGATCCACGCGGTCCTGGCGCCTGTTCGATGCGCGGCATGAATTAATGGCGGAAGACGTTCGACGAAAGGGAACCGGGAAGGCCAGTTCGTGCGCGGAAACGTGCAAATTTACAATCTAAAATCTGAAATCAAAAAATGGGGAGGGCCGGGGGAGAGCTAAACCCCGTCTATACGGGCCACGCGAGTATGGCCCGAGCACTCCCCGAACGCAACAACAATCTCGCTATCTCCGCCCCATGCTGCACAAAAGTTCACTTTACCTGCATGGGCGCGGCCAAAGGTTGCAACTTTCGTCATCCTCGGCCTAGAGGCGAGGTTCAGGACTAGTTTCCTCAGTGTCATCGACTTGGGATCCAGTTTCCTCCCGAACCGCACTCATAGTCGGGTCAGTGATAGTTGCAAGCGCGATAGTAGCCATCGCCTCATCCCCTAGAAGTATTCGTATCGCGTCTGCGAGTATCGCCGTCATACGACCGCCCATGTAGCACCGGCGTCTCGCCGGCTGTCGCGGGGGCGTGCCCCCGCGTCATCCCCTCACGAATCCCTACTCCGAGCAACACCCATGCTTCGCGTCCGTAGCCGATTGATACCGGTCATGATGCCGCACCCAAGCCATGGCATGCGGCTTCATCTCAGCCTCGTCGCGGCCCTTCGGCGTCAGATCGAGAAAGTTGTAAGTCGGAATCAGAATGTCCAACCCCCGCGCATAGGTCGAATAAGTATGAAAAATCTCGCCCGTCTGGTCGCGATAAAACACGCTCAGTCCCGGCCGCTCCTCCGACGGAAAATTCACCATGGCGTAGTTGTAGTACGCTTTCTCTTTTTCGTCCTTGGCCGCCGTGACCTGGTAGTCATAATTGAAATCGCTTCCGAACGACGATACCCACTTGAACGTCCACCCCATGCGCTTCTGAAACGCCTGAATCTCCGGCAGAGTTGCGCGCGACACTACGGCGAATGCAGTGTCCCGTTGCGCCAGATGCACCCGAGCGCCATCAAATGTATCCGCTAGATACGAACAGCTCGGGCATCCTTCTTTCCATTCGGGTCCGAACATGAAGTGATAGAGAATGAGCTGGCTGCGCCCGCCGAACAAATCACCCAGAGTTTCCTTGCCATGGGTCCCCTCGAATCCATAACTCTTCTCGACTCGCTCCCAGGGCAGCTCGCGCCGTTGCCGGCTCAGCTCGTCGCGCAGCCGTGTGAACTCTTTTTCTTTCGCCAGGAATTCCTTGCGCGCCGCCACCCACTCTGCCGGCGACACCACCTTTGCCGGGATTTTCTCCGTCATCGCTGTCGTCATAAATCACTCCTTCTCTTTCGAATCGCTTTTCTCACCCTTCTTCTTGCGAAGAACTTTTGCGACCAGCGCGGTCAACCCGCCGGTTGAAACCACGCTGCCCACCACCACTGCCGCGGTCGCCGCGCATGCTGGACACATAATTCCTCCTCACTTCTTCCGCTCGGCAGCGGCCTTGATGCGCTCGTTGATGTGCGTCCATCCACCAGTCACGCCGCGCCGGTGCTCTTCCTGAATGAGTCCAAACGCCTTGTGATGAAACTGGATCACCGTCTCGCCGCCCGCTGCGCTCAGCCGGTACTGCAGGTTCGAGACGACGGCATACGACATGAACAGCGGCCCCACAATCTCCAGCAGCGTGGGACGCTTGATCGCCTGCACATGTCCCCAGAAGTGCCCGTTGCCGTCTCCTAGATCGCGGAACCATCGCCCGCCCGGCCACGCCTCCAGCTTCATCGGCATCTTGCCCTGCGGATTCTCGTTCTCCGGCCCCAGTTGTTCCAGCAGCGCCTGAAACGTCTGCTCGATCGATGCCCGCACATGAATCTCCTGGCTCACTGTCAATGTCAAACTCTCAATTCCCGGTACTGCCTGCGTAATACTCATCGTTCCTCCTATAAAAGTTTTGGAAGAGCAGCGCTTGGGCACCGCGTTCGAGGACGGGGCCTTCAGCCCCCGTGTTCCTGCTCCGCCTTCCGCGCCTTCTCCTCCGCTCGTTCCTTGATCCGCAGCAACTGATGCGCCCACAGCCGCTCAAACGTCTTCGTCCACTCATGCAGCGGACGTATCGCCTCCGCATTCGCCCGATACATCATGTGCCGCCCGTTCCGCCGCACTCTCACCAACCCAACATCGCGCAGCACCCGCAGATGCTTCGATACTGACGGCTGCTCCAGCCCGAGCTTCACCACCAGATCGCCGACCGGACGCTCGCCCAGTGCCAGATAATCCAGAATCTCGCGGCGCCGCGGCTCCGCCACCGCGTTAAAAGCGTCGGAAGTAGTCGCAGCCCTCGCCATGTTTCGAAATATATATTCCTATATGGGAATATGTCAAGCTCAAAAGAGCAAAACGACAGGCAGGCGAATTCCCACTATTTGGCCAGGCAAGCTTCAGGTTCCTTTCATGTTCGACATCTAACCTGAACTGCGAATCGAGAAGCCACGAAGAATAGCCACGCTCCATTTCGCCAAGGTCATTTGCTCGTAATTTTCTACGGCCGTGATGTATTTCATCCGGCACTCTGAACGGAGGAATTTCATGTGCATTCGCAAAGTATTCTGCGGTTTGCTGATCGCCTTAACCCCATTCACTCTGCTCGTCACCGCCAGCGCGCAGGGCACCTGGTCTGTCGAAAAGACCTTTCACATCGGGGGCGAAGGCGGTTGGGACTACGTCACGGTTGATCCCGAGCACCACCGCCTCTACGTTCCCCGGAGCACCCACACGCAGGTCATCGACAGCGAATCAGGTAAGGTCGTGGCCGATATTCCGGGGCAGAAGCATAACCACGGAGTCGCACTGGTTCCCCAAGCAGGACGCGGTTTCATCACCGACGGCGCCGGCTCGATCGTGATTTTCGATCTCAACTCGAACGCCGTCCTCGGCACCATCACCGCTCAGCCCGACGCCGACGGCATCATTTACGACAAAGCCAGCGGCCTCGTCCTCGCCGTCTCCGGCGACAACGGGGTCCTGATGACGCTCAAGCCGGACGTTGATCCCAAGACGGGTTCGATCGATCCGCCCATCGAGTTAGGCGGCAAACCCGAGTTCCTCGCCTCCGATGGGGCGGGCAAGGTTTACATCAATCTCGAAGATAAGGACCAGGTCGCGGTCGTCGACATCAAGGCGCGAAAAGTTCTGGCGCACTGGCCCGTCGCTCCCGGCGGTTCCCCCGTGGGCATGGCCATCGATAATGAGAAGCATCGTCTTTTCGTTGGGTGCAGGAAACCGCAGAAGCTCATCGTGATGAGCGCCGAGGATGGCAAAGTCATCGCCGACCTGCCCATCGGAGCCGGCGTGGACGCGACCCGCTTCGACGACCACCAGGCCTTCGCCAGTTGCCGCGACGGCAAGCTCATCGTAGCCGGCGAAGCGTCGGGCAAACTCGAAGTCGCGCAGACGGTAAACACTCCCATGGGCGCCCGCACCATGGACGTCGATCCCACCGCGCACAAAATCTACTTGCCGACCGCTGAATTTGAGGAGCAAAAGCCAGGAGAAACCGGCCGTCCAAAAATGAAATCCGGCAGTTTCATGATTGTGGTGGTCGCACGGCATTGAAGAACTTCGCCGGGTAAGACGGCTTTCGAAGCGGCACGGCGCTAGCCGTGCCGTTCAATTCACGCTTGGTAAACAGGATTGAACAGTAGCTGAGGAACGCAAAATTACTGCTTTTTTAGCATCTCCGGCTTGCAAATCGGACAGGGTTGAAAACGATGGATCAATCGTTTCCACCAGGGCCACGTCTGTTTCTCAGAGTGATGCTGAAACTGAACATATCTCGCATCGGACAACTTTTTTCGAGACTCTGGATCGCTCATCCCCATACTTCACATCCCATTGGCCCTAATGGCCGCCTCTGCGACCAATAAACTGCATCGCTAACCGTCAAAGCGCTCCGAAAAGACTCTGGTGAACATGATAAACGACATCGAAGGTAAGTTCGTTAATCGTCCCCTGCCGACACGCTCTCGATCTCTTCGCAAATATTAGGGGCTGCCGCAGCCGCTCCCACTCCGAATTTCAGAATCCCATCCTGGAGCCGCCCCAGCTTCATCATCATCATGTCGAGGATGTAATTCTGCCGGATCACCCACGGCTTCTTTGAAGCCTGCTTCGGCAAATCTGCCGCCGCCCGCATCACATAACCCAAATTCAGCGACAGAAGCGGGTGCGGGTCGAGCGACCTCGTATCGCACTCGGGCATGCATGTCCGATATCCGTGCCGATCCATGTAATTCAGCACCCTGCAGACAAAGGTCGAAGCCAGATCCGCGCGCAGCGTCCACGAAGCGTTGGTGTAGCCGATGCAGAATGCAAAATTCGGCACGTTGCTCAGCATCGTCCCTTTGTAGATAAATGCCGCGCCCGGCTCGACCGGCGTGCCGTCAACCGTGAGCTTCACCGCGCCCAGCGCCAGCATCTGCAATCCGGTCGCGGTGACGATGATGTCGACCTCTAATTCCTGGCCTGACTGCAGCCGGACGCCGCGTTCGGTAAAGGTCTCGATCTGGTCGGTCACGACCGACGCTTTCCCCGAACTGATCGCTTTGAATAAATCCGAATCCGGAACCAGGCACAACCTTTGATCCCAAGGCTGATATCTCGGATTGAAGTGCTTGTCCACCTCATAGCCTGCGGGCAGGCTCCGCACGGCTCCCTCGCGAAACATTCGCCGCGCTTGCTGCGGAGCATGCCGGGCGAGCTGGTAAATTCCCATGCTGATCAAAATGTTCTTCCAGCGCACCGCCCGCTGAGCTACCCTCCCCGGCAGCCATCGCCGCATCATCTTCGCCAGCGGATCATGGTTCGGCAAGCTCAAGATATAAGTCGGGGAGCGTTGCAGCATCGTGACGTGCGCCGCCGTTCCCGCCATCGCGGGGACCAGCGTCACCGCCGTTGCCCCGCTGCCGATCACCAGAACTTTCTTGCCGGCATAATCGAGGTCTTCCGGCCAGCGCTGCGGGTGCACTATCTGCCCGCGGAATCGCTCTGCCCCCGGAAAGCTCGGCTCATAACCAGCCTCATAGCGGTAATATCCCGTGCACCCGTACAAGAAGTCACAGCTATACTGCGCCTTCTCGCCCGCACCGGTCCTTACCTCAACCCGCCAGCGTGCCTCCTGCGACGACCAAGAAGCTGACTCGACGCGCTGTTGAAATCGAATGTGCTGATCGATCCCGAATTCCTGCGCCGTCTCCCGCACATACTTCAGAATCGAAGGCCCGTCGGCGATCGCTCGCGCTTCTTTCCATGGACGAAACGGATATCCCAGCGTGAACATGTCCGAGTCCGACCGCACGCCGGGGTAGCGGAACAAATCCCACGTTCCCCCAATCTCCTTCCGTGCCTCGAGGATGACGTACTTTTTCCCCGGACAGCGCACCTGTAGCCGGCACCCCGCTCCAACTCCGGAAAGCCCCGCCCCGACGATCACAACGTCAAAATGTTCCATGGAAATAAGGTGAAGGATCCGCGCGCCAACTGGACGACATTGCTAGATGCGCCGCGGTCCCGACTCGAACGCGGCTGATTTTACACCGCAACCCGCGGCGCGTCACGGACCTCCGCCATGGCGCTGCCTAAAAGCATAAGGCACGCTAAGCAGCCGCGTTGACGCCGCTCAGCGTGCCTCGAGGCTTGCATCCAACCACCGCGCCTCCCCCTGACGCGGGCAGGTCAGTTGCAATCTTGCATGGTCAAGAGCGCCAGGAACTTTAACTGTCGCAACCAGCGACCGACTTTCCCCGCTCGTTGTTGTCACTGCACCAAAAATTTTTGTGTGCTGGTTGCCTTGCCGTTGCGTGTCTTAACCGCCACTCGTCCCTTGATAAAACCACTCGGCACCGTGGCCTGGATCGTGCTCGGACTTACCACGGAGTAGCTTGTCGCATCGACCCCCGCGAAAGAGACCTTGGTGGCTCCGTTGAAGCCGCCACCCGAAATAGTCACCACCGTCCCCACAGGTCCCGATAGTGGATCGATGGTCGTAATCAGCGGAAGGATGTGCACCGACGAGACGGTTCCCACCTGCAGCCCCGTAACGTACGTTGCACTAATCGCGGCATCCACCGCGGCAAAGGGCACGGTCGCCAAAAGCTGGCTGTCGCTCCCGATCCTGAAAGTAGCTGGTACCGCACCAAAATTGATATTCGAAACCTGGGTCAAGCTGTTGCCCAGAATCTGGACCGGACCGCCGGGCAGCACGAAGATCGGTCCCGCTACTGTCAGTATTTGCGAGAAGTTTACGGCAGTCAGGTTGTAGAGATTCCCTTCCGCATATGCGCCGAGTTCGCTGGTTACTCCGAACAACGAGCCGTTAGTGTGTTGGATCAGGCCTGTATTCGTGGTGCCGCCTAGAATCGCGTTTGCCGATCCGTTGAGATCGAAAAGCTTTGTGAAGTTGGTAGCAGACTTGAACTGGTAGATGGTTCCGTATCCGTTGGCTCCCCCTGCCCCGGTTACACCATAAAAATTTCCATCCGATGCGGCCACCAGTCCAGCCTGCGGAAATGCACCATCAGGATTGGTCCAGGTAGAAGTGAACTGGCCGAAGTCATGCACAACCACCAGTTTCCCGGACAAGCTCATTTTGTAGATGACCCCAGGGGGATCGCTAAATGTCGTGCTAAGCGTGGTGCCATAGAGATACCCGTCCGATCCCTGCACTACTGGAGAGTCGGGATTGTAGCCATCACTCCCAGTAAAGCTGTGGAGCACTTTAATGGCTCCTCCCGGCGTGCTGACACGGAAGACCGTGCCGGAGTTGAAGTCGCCTCCATACGCGGACGTGCCATAAAGATTTCCGTCCGACGCCAGATATAGCGGTGCGTATATCGTCGGAGGTGCTTGGGATAGTGGCGTAAAAATCCCGGTCGCTAGCGCTATGCTGTAGACCGTGCCAGAATTCGCGACGCCATACAGATTCCCGTCTGCCCCCTGAATCGGAGGAACCGCCGGAAACTGGCCGTCGCTGCTGCAGTTGAAAGAATGCAGAACCGTGAGCGTGCTCGGAGGTGTGAACCGAAAGACCGTGCCACAATTGAAAGCTCCGCCAAACGTGGCAGTTCCATAAAAGTTCCCGTCCGACGCCAAAGTCAGCCCGCCTAGCGGATTTTCCCCGCTCACGCCATCGAACTCCCATAAGTCTGTGTAGGCGCCCAGGGGCGTCACCATGAAAATGGTGCCGAAGGCATGCGTTCCCCCCGCGTAGGTTGTTCCATACAGGTTGCCGTCCAGCCCCTGCGCCAACTGCGCAAGATCGTTAGGCGCGCATCCCAGCCCCGCGTCGCAGGTAAAATCGTACCGGTCCCAGTAGGTGAACTGCGCCTGCAGCGGCGCCGCTGCAAACGTTATTACGAAAATGCCAACCAAGGCTAACCGGAGCGCCCCGTCCCATTTCGGTTTCATAACATCTCTCGTTTTTCCGGTGCCAAGCCGCATAGATCCTCCTTGCGAAAATCTGATTCCGATTCTTCGGGTTAATCCGCGCCTCTCCCGCCAAGAGGTCAGGGCTTGAGATCCAGATTTGGGCTGAGTGATGCCAGCGTTGGTCGCACGGGCGCCTTTGGAGCCGCAGAAGCCGGCAGCCCAAAGGCATAGAGGTTTCCTTCGATGTCGCCGGCATAAACGGTTCCATTCACGATGGCAGGCGCTCCCAAACTCTCATTTGCCAAACCGTATTGCCATAAGATGTTGCCGTTCGCGGCATCGATCGCGTAGATCAGGCCACTGAAGCAGCCCCCGATGTACAACACGCCATTTGCGACAGAAGGCTGCACGCACGTATCCGAGCCAAAGGAGTCAGCCCAACTCACCGTGCTTGTCCCGACGTGCACAGCATACAAAGTGTTGGCAGAGAAGAAGTACAAAAGCGAATTTGCGGCTGCCAATTGAGTTTGAAAGGTCGTGTAAGGCAAGTTTACGGGAAGCGACCAGGCGAGCTGACCGCTGCTAGCGTAAATGGCAAATAACTGAGTGTAGTTCGAAGGAACAAAAACGAGGCCGTTGGCTACGATCGGCGATGTACCCTGATATCCACCCGTATTATACTGCCAAATCAAAGATCCATTGGACGCGTTCAGCGCATAAAGATTTCCGTCCTCGGAACTGATGTAAACGATCCCGTTGGCAGCGGCCGGGGAGGAAACGATTGGGCCTCCAGTAATGTATACCCACGGAATGAAGCCGTCCGAGAGGTACATCGCGTACACGTTGTTATCCGCTGAGCCCAGGTAGCAAAGCCCATTGCTTACCGTCGGGGAGCCGACAATATAGCCGCCAGTTGAGAAACTTTGCGAAACGGCGCCGGTGGTAGCGTTCAACAGGTAAATGTTGTTGTCGGTAGAACCAGCGCAGACTTGCCCGTTTCCTACCGCTGGCGTCGTCTCCACGTTGCCGCTTGTGCCGAAATTCCAAACGAAGCTACCGTTTGATGTTTTAGCGGCAGAAATCTCGTCAGAGTTACTGGCGAAATAGATGCGATTTCCAACCACCGATAGAGACGATTCCACCTCAGTCCCGAATTTGTTCGTCCATAGCAGGTCCAGGCTTCCTACGTTGCTGGTGTTCAGCACATTTTCGTAGGAATTCCATCCTTGATGACTGGGGCCGAAACCCTGCTGGGCCCAGTTGGTCTGAACTGTAAAGGCTGCCTGGCTGCCTGTGCCTGTGGAGCGCTGCACCGCGCTTACCCAGTGTTGACCCGGCACGGCGGAAGCGGGAGCCTTCAGGGTAGTTTTCGCAATCGCACCCGTGCCGTCGGTGATGACCAGGGCCTCGTCGGTAGTATCAAAATAAATATCGACGGCGCTGTTGGCGCTGAAGCCGCTACCGGAGATACTGAGCTTCGTGGTCGGCGGCCCAGACTTAGGCGACAGCGAAACGGTCTGACCCGAGCTGAACCCTCCGAGTAGCAGGACCACGATTCCAACCAGCAAGAATCTCACTGAACTTCCACTAATTTGCATAGGTCATCTCCTCAAATGATTTACGCAGCTGTCAGATTCGTGCCCGGTGCGGCCTTGGGCGTGTAAAACGGCAGGGAGCTGCAGCTCCCTGCGTCGGCCCTGGGAGTAAGCCGCACCGGCGGATTGCTCCGCAGCCGATGTCGTCGTGATGCCCAACCGCCGAGCGTGCCGGCGTCAACCCCAGCTCAGCCTTCCCGATCTTCGCGAAGTCAGCGAAGCCTCGACGTCCCCCGCGGTTAAAAGCTTGGGACCGCGGAGCGCGCAAAGAATTACCGCCGAACACACCAAGACACCACCCTTTGACTTCCATGTTCTGCCCCGTCGGATTGTCGGGCAGCCGCACGCGCGCAGAGGAACTCTGCTGGAGGAGTGAAAACTTCGCGCGTCCGGTGCCACGCACGCGCAGACTGCCTCCAATCGCCCGCCCAGTCAACCGACATTCCTCTGACCCGCTTGTGACCTGATAACCCTTGGCCTTGCAACCGTTTTGCAGAGCTTGTGACTTGTGCTCTAGCCCTGTGGTAGACTCAGCCCCCAAAAGGGGCGATCATTGCGGCATGGAAGCGCCAGCTTCGCCGAGACCGGTTTACCGCTTTGGACTTTTTCAGGCAGATCCTGAAGCAGGGAAACTGCTGCGCCAAGGCTCCCCGGTCAAACTCCAGGAGCAGCCTCTACGCGTGTTGGGCCTGCTGCTCGAGCACTCCGGAGAAGTCGTAACCCGCGAGCAGCTGCGGCAATCCCTTTGGCCCGACGGGACCTACGTTGAATTCGAGGGCAGCCTGAATGCCGCCCTCAAGCGCCTGCGCTCTGCCCTTGGCGACGATGCCGACAATCCCATCTTTATTCAGACCGTTCCCCGGCGGGGTTATCGCTTCATCGCTCCTGTGCAATGCGAACCGGTCGCGCAGGCGAATGCTGATTTGCCCTTGCCCGCGCCGGAGGCACTGCAGCCTCAGTCTGTAACCGAGCAAATTTCCTCCGTCCCCAACTCGCGAAGCTGGGCATGGCCGCTTGCGGCATTGGCCCTCGTTCTCATTGCACTGATCGCCTGGCGGTACGCTCGCCGCCAACCGGCGACTCCTTCCGAGCCCCGAAAGGTGATCGCGGTCCTCCCATTCTCGAATCAGGGTGCAGGTCCGGACTTCGACTACCTCCGCTTCGCTATCGCCAATGATCTGGTCACAGATCTCACCTCCGCCCATGCGATCACAGTCCGTCCATTCGCATCCACAGCCCGATACGGATCTCAGCCGGCCGATCCTGCCACCGTCGGTGCCGAGTTGCGCGTCACCCATGTCCTCGCCGGAGGCTTCCTTCTCGATCACAAGAACCTGCACGTCAATATGGAGTTGGTGGATGTCGCCCAGAACCAGTCCGTCTGGCGCGGAGAAGTCATCGTCCCTCCGCAACAACTGGTTGCCCTGCAGGATCAGCTCGCCTCTCGCGCCGCCGAGGGGTTACTCCCCGCCATTCATATCTCGGGCGCTTCCTCCAGCGCCATGCCCTCGTCAAGAAATGAAAGGGCAGTCGAACTCTTTCTGCACAGTCTGACAATTCCGCTTGATCCTGAGCCCAATCAACTCGCGATCAAGAGATTGGAGGAATCCCTCTCGCTTGACAGTAGTTATGCCCCTGCCTGGGGAGAGCTGGGTTCGCGCTATTACATCGATTATCACTATGGAAACGGCGGCGAATCCGCGGTGAAAAAGGCGCTTGCAGCATATCGACGGCAGTCGGAGCTCGAACCCGACTGGCCCGCTGTTTCCACCCCCATTCGCGCCGAGCAAGGCGATTTGAATGGCGCCTACGACCAAGCCGCAGAGTTCCTGCGCAGGCGTCCCGACGCAGCGATCGGCCATCATTTCATGAGTTATGTCTTGCGCTGTGCCGGATTTCTCGATGAAGCCGATAGGCAGTGTGAATCTGCTCTTGCCCTCGATCCGGGATTTAACGGCTTCCGTTCTTGTGCTTTCTCCTCCATCTTGAAAGCAGACTACCCGGGCGCGCAGACTTATATTCGGCTGGATGAACATTCAGGCTTTGGAGCAATGCTGCGCATGATGATTGCTCTCCGCACCGGCAACACACCGGCTGCATTGGCCGAGTCGAGCGCTGTATCGCAAGGCGGCTTTCAGTTCGCGGAACTGGCTCGAATGTATTTGAACCATGCGCCAGAGGCGGAATTACGAAAAGCGGCCGCCGCCCTCGAGGTTGAACCCAGGTCCGCGCGCGATCCCGAGACACTTTACGTCAACGCCGCCGTGCTGAGCTTTGCCGGACAAACCCATGCCGCCTTTCGCCAACTGCGCAAGGCCATTCAAGGCAACTACTGTTCCTATCCCGCCATGGACAACGATCCCCTGTTCGATCCCATTCGCCAGCGACCCGAATTCGCCGAGTTGCATCAGGCCGCCATGCAATGCCAGCAGAATTTCCTCACGCATCGTACACAAGTCGATAACGGCCACTGAGTCTCTGCATGAGAACCAATCCGGGCGGAGCTTGAAATACCCGGCATTCTGCATCCACTTCGCCAGACCCAGGTATTCCTCTTGACGCGCTCTTCCGGTTGGCATAATCTCCCGTTCAATCTTCGAGAGTGGTCATGCGCTATTCGCAGGCCTATAGCCGCTACCGTTCACAGCTTCTCTCTTCCGCCCCGGAAAACTGCCTGTCAGCTGTGCTGCTTGGACTTCTTCTCGGGCTGATCGTCGTTCCCTCGCGTGCGCAAGATACGGGCAGCGCCGCAACTGAGTTCCATGGCAAAGGCGTTACCATCAGCGTCGTGGTCCATGGCCCGTCAGGCGAGCCCATTGCATCCTCGGCGGTGGTGAAACTGTTCCGCGGTACCATTTCCAGCGGACAAGCGGAAACCACGTCCGGTCGCGCCGAACTCGTTGCCTACGATGTTGGCGATTTCACTGTTGTGGTTGAAGCAGCGGGATACGCCAGCGCACAGAAAGATGTTTGGATCGACGCGGCCGGCAGGGCCTCGGTAGATGTTTACTTGCGTTCTCTATCCGCGGACCCGACCGGCGCTCCCGGCCGCGCCTTGCTTGCGCCCAAAGCAAAGAAGGCGGTGGAGGAAGGCCTGCGGGCCCTGACCGCGGACAATCTTGCCGAAGCGCAGAAGCACGCCAAAGAGGCCGCACGGCTCGCCCCCAGCCATCCCGACGTTCTGTACCTGCAAGGAGTAATTTTTCTGAAGCAACGCGACTGGTCGAAAGCGCAGGATGTTCTGGAAAAGGCTACCCAGGTGGATCCCTCTCACGCGAGTGCTCTCGCGGCTCTCGGCATGGCTCTGTGCGATGAAGGGAAATACGAGTCGGCGGTGGCGCCTCTGGAAAAGGCTCTGCAACTCAACCCCGCTGCCCATTCCTGGGACACGCGGTGGGCGCTGGCCAAAGCCTATTACCAGCAAGCCCGCTACGATCAGGCCCTGCAAATGTCCCAGGTAGCGCTGTCTTCTTCCCATGGCAAGGCGCCGGAAATCGAATTGCTTGTGGCGCAATCCCTCACGGCGGTGGGCCGTTACGATGATGCGGCGCGAGAGCTCCGGGAATTTCTGCGCGATCATGCGGACCGCCGCGAAGCGGCCACCGCGCGCCGCTGGCTCGACCGCCTCGCCGCCAGCGGCAAGATCCGCAACGACTGATTCCCCCGCTGCCATCTCGCTGCATTCATTGACTTGCTCTCCGCATCCCGCCTAACATGACCCCACTTCCATGCTGGGGCATACCATCTCGCACTATCGCATCGTCGAAAAACTGGGTGGTGGAGGGATGGGCATTGTCTATAAAGCCGAGGACGTGAAACTTCACCGCTTTGTGGCCCTCAAATTCCTTCCTGAAAAGGTAGCTAAGGACGCCCAGGCTCTCGCCCGCTTTCAGCGCGAAGCGCAGGCCGCCTCCGCTCTCAATCATCCCAACATCTGCATCATCCACGAGATTGACGAGCAGAACGGCCGCACCTTCATTGCCATGGAATACCTCGATGGCATGACGCTGAAACACCGCATCGCCGGGCGTCCGATGGAAGCGGAATTAATTCTGTCGCTCGCCATCGAGATTGCCGACGCGCTCGACGCTGCCCACGCCGAAGGTATCGTGCACCGCGACATCAAACCGGCAAACATTTTTGTCAGCAAGCGCGGGCACGCCAAGATTCTGGATTTCGGTTTGGCAAAAGTCACACCTGCGCGGGAATCGTCGAGCCAGCTTGCCGCCGCCAACACTGAGACTGACACAGTCGAGCACCTGACCAGTCCGGGCACCATGGTGGGCACGGTCGCTTACATGTCGCCGGAGCAGGTGCGTGCCCGCGACCTAGATGCTCGTACCGACCTGTTTTCTTTTGGAGCCGTGCTCTACGAGATGGCAACGGGAAAGATTCCCTTCGAGGGTGCCAGTTCCGGGGAAATCTGCGGGGCCATCCTGCACCAGCAGCCCGTGCCCGTATCGCAGTCGAATCCGCAGATCCCGCCGCCGTTCGCGGCGCTGATCCACAAGGCGCTGGAGAAAGATCGCAACCTGCGTTATCAGAGCGCCGCCGAAATGCGCGCCGACCTGCAGCGCTTGAAACGCGACACCGAGAGCGGGCGCGCCATGGCGACCGATTCTGGCTCCGGCGTCTCGCCAGCACGACCGGCCGCTCAGAACAAAAGCCTGAGAAAAATGATTGTGCCGGCGGCAGTCCTGCTCGTTGCCGCCCTGGGCGCCGCCGGGCTTTACTACCGCTCGCACCGCGCCAAGCTCTTAACCGAAAAAGACACCATCGTTCTCGCCGATTTCGACAACCGGACAGGAGATCCCGTTTTCGACGATGCTCTGAAACAAGCCCTGGCGGTGGAATTGGGGCAGTCTCCGTTCCTGAACATTCTCTCGGACCGAAAAATCAGCCAAACCCTGCGCATGATGGGACATCCGGAGAATGAACGCATCACCCAGGATGTCGCTCGCGAACTCTGCCAGCGCACGGGAAGCCAGGCTGTACTGGGAGGAATGATCTCCAGCCTGGGCACCCATTACTACCTGGAATTGAATGCCGTCGCGTGCAGCACCGGTGACAGTCTGGCCAAAGAGGCGGGGGAGGCCAGCGCCAAGGAGAATGTTCTGAAGGTTCTGAGCCGGGCCTCTTCCAGCCTGCGCGCGAAATTGGGTGAGGCGCTGCCTTCAGTGCAGAAATTCGAAGTCCCGATTGAAGCCACTACCTCCTCGCTCGAAGCCCTGCAAAACTTCAGCATGGCAGTCAAAATCGTTCACGAACAAGGAGACGCGCCCAGCATTCCTTTTCTGAAGCGAGCCATCGAACTCGACCCGAATTTTGCCATGGCCTACGCCGGCTTGGCAGTGAGGTACGGCAATCTCGAACAGCCAACGCTCGCGCTCACTTACGCGACCAAGGCATACGAGTTGCGAGACCGGGCCAGCGAGCGCGAGAAGCTCCGTATCGCGGCCGACTATTTCGCGGCCACGGGAGAACTGAATAAAGAGATGCAGACGTACGAACTGTGGATCGCCAGCTATCCCCGCGATGCTGTTCCTCACGGCGACCTGGGCGCCAACTATTCCGCCATGGGGCAGTACGAAAAAGCTCTCGCGGAACAAACGGAAGCCTTGCGCCTCGCCCCCGACAGTGGCGTTAATTATTCGAACCTCGCATCGAAGTATCTCAGCCTGAATCGCCTGGACGAGGCCAAGGCCACGCTTGATGAGGCATTTGGCCACAAGCTCGATAGCGCCGCCCTGCGCGATGACTTGTACGTTCTCGCTTTTCTTCGCGGAGACACTGCGCTCATGGCGCAGCAACTCGCCTGGGCCATGGGCAGGCCGGGAGACGAAGATGAATTACTCTCGACCCAATCCGACACGGAAGCCTACTATGGCCGCCTCAACCAGGCGCGTGATTTCACGCGACGCGCTGTAGACTCAGCCGTCCGCGCCGACTCCAAAGAGACCGCCGCCGCATGGCAGGTCAATGCTGCGCTGCGCGAAGCCGAGTTGGGAAATGCTGCTGCCGCCAAGCGCGGAGTCTTTGCGGCCTTGGCCTTATCTCCCGGCAGAGATGTCAAAGTGTTGGCCGCGCTCACTCTCGCCCGCAGCGGGGATTCCGCGCGCGCCAAGGCCCTCGCCGACGAACTGAGGAAGGCTTACCCGAGCAATACCATGCTGCAGCTTTACTGGCTGCCCACCATTGATGCAGCCCTCGCACTCAATCAAGCCAATGCCTCCCAGGCGCTCACCGATCTGGAAGCTCCCGCTCCCTACGAACTGGGTGAGGCCGGAATGTCGTTCAACTGTCTTTACCCGGTCTACGTGCGCGGCCATGCTTATCTCACCTCAGGTAACGGCAATGCCGCTGCCGCGGAATTCCAGAAAATGCTGGATCATCAAGGTGTCGTAGTGAATTTCGTGACGGGTGCACTAGCCCATCTCCAACTCGGTCGCGCCTACGCGTTAGCAGGCGACCGCGCCAAAGCGCGAGCCGCCTACCAGGATTTTCTTGCTCTTTGGAAAGACGCCGATGCCGACATCCCCATCCTGAAAAAAGCCAAAGCAGAATACGCAAAGTTACACTAGCCCCGCGCCGGGCAGCGCCTGCCCGGACCGTAGCGCCGGCGTCCCGCCCCCGCTCCGTGGTTAGGCACCGGCCTCCACTCTCCAGTTACCTTCGGCACCCGCGAAACACCGCGATTCCTGTTACCGTTAGCTCGTACCCAACCCACTCCTTCACGGAACTGAACCGATGTCCGCCCTCTTGCCGACTTTTCCACTCCCTCTCAGTTCACTCGCGTTTCTGCTTCTCATCGCAGCTCTCTCGGTTTTCCTGGTCTACCAGGTTTTCAGAACCCTTCGCGATCCCGCGAGTCCCCCCCGCCGTCTCGAAGTCCGTATCGAAGATCTCGGCGGCTTTGGCTGGCGCCCCCTGGCCTTAATCAGCCTGCTCAGCCTTTTTACCGAAATGCTGATGATCCGCTGGGTCTCGTCGGAAATCCGGATCTTCGCTTACTTCAAGAACTTTGTTTTGGTGGCGTGCTTTCTCGGTTTCGGCCTGGGTTGCTATCTGTGCCGGAGGCGAATTCAGGTGACAGCTCTGCTCAGCCCGCTCCTGCTTCTCGCTCTCGTCCTGAAGCTTCCAATTCCGCCCTTGCAACGCTGCATTGACGATCTTCCCCAACTATTGGGGGCCAGCGTTGAGGTTCACATCTGGGGCGTTCCCGCGATGCCCACCAGTTGGGCCGGCATGCTGCTGGCGATGATCTTCGTCGTTCCTCTCTTCGCCTTGATTGCCACCGCCTTCATTCCTTTCGGTCAAGTTGTCGGCTGGTACCTCGAGAACGCTCCCAAAGGAATCACCGCATACAGTGTCAATGTCCTCGCCAGCCTTGCAGGCATCGCCGGATTCACCTTGCTCTGCTTCCTGAACCAGCCGCCGTGGGTCTGGACTCTCGTGGCAGGAATCCTGTGCTCGGCTTTCTTTTGGCGTGATGTCAAGGCAAGAAGAATTCTCGCCATAGGATTCCTGGTATGTGTCGGCCTGCTGGCGCTTCCCGAGGATCGCAATGCCGACACGTACTGGTCTCCCTACCAAAAGCTCACCATTCTTCCGCAGTACGATGGCGGCGAATTGGTGTCCTATAGCTTGATCACCAATAGCTCCCTCTATCAGAAGATTGTGGACCTTTCGCCGGAGTTCGTTCGGGCACACGCGGCCGCGTTCCGCCAGCACCCGCTTGACCAGAACTCATACAACATGCCCTACCGTTTTTATCCGTCGCCGCCCTCTGTGCTCGTTCTTGGATCGGGCATGGGCAACGACGTCGCTGCGGCACTGCGCAACGGCGCGGGCCACGTGGAAGCGGTCGAGATCGATCCCCTCATTCTGCAACTGGGGAAGCACCTGCACTTCGAGCATCCCTATGAATCGCCGCGGGTGCACGTAGTGGTGAACGATGCCCGCAATTACATCGAGAACAGTCACGAGAAGTTCGACCTCATCGTCTTCTCGTTGCTCGATTCCCACACCACCACTTCGCACTTTACCAACATTCGCATTGACAACTATGTCTACACGCGCGAAGCGCTGGCTCGCGCCAAACAGTTGCTGAAGCCGGACGGCCTGTTTGTAGTGAAGTTTCAGGTGGAGACTCCGTGGATCGCCGGCCGCCTCTACCAACTCATGCAGGCGACCTTCGGGCAGAAACCCGTCCAGTTCCAGGCCGACATTGGCGGCTTCGACATGTCCGGACGCTTTTTCGTCGCTGGATCTCCCGAGCGCCTCGCCAAAGCAATTTCCGATCCTTCCCTCGCCGCCTATCTCGCGTCACATGGTACCCTGCCCATGCAGGACGCCGCGCCCACGACAGACGATTGGCCGTATTTCTACCAGCATGCGCCCGGCCTTCCGATCATCGTGATTCTGGTCTCGCTCGCTGTGCTCATCGTCTTTGGCTGGTTCCTCCGCCAGGCCAGCGGCGAAGGAGAACGCGTCGACCTGCATTTCATGTTTCTCGGCGCAGGATTCATGCTGCTGGAAGCCCAGATCGTCAGCAAGATGGCGCTCCTGTTCGGGACGACCTGGATCGTTAATGCAGTAGTTGTTTCCGGGCTGCTGCTGTTGATCGTCGCCGCGAACCTGCTGTACAGCGCCTGGCGGCGGGTTCCGCTGTGGATGGCGTACTCGGGCCTGTTCTTCTCGTTGGCGGCGATGTACGCGTTTCCTCTTGGGAAGTTGTTTTATGAATCGTGGATCCTGCGTGCCGCCGTAGCCACGCTCGCTCTCTGCACACCCGTATTTTTTGCCGGCATCATTTTCATCTCCAGTTTTGAGCGGGCAGGATTCCGCGGCAGCGCCCTCGGCTCAAACCTGTTTGGAGCCTTGCTTGGCGGCCTGCTGGAATCCTCGTCCATGTGGTTCGGACTGAAATCACTGACCATCCTGGCCGCGCTCCTCTATGTCGTGTCCGCGATCTGCCGGCGATCCCTGCGCACGGCCGAATCTCCCGTTCTCCCAGAGCCGATACCAGCCCTAATGCGCAACTAGCAAAGTAGCGCCGGGTCGACGCCGGCTGAGCAACAGGTAGCGCCGGCGTCCTCGCCGCCGCACCGGATGGCGACACTTCCCGCATGGCCATCCAACGCGACCCGAACGTACCTGTAGTCTTCTTAGGCGAGACCAAACGCATGCCTGCCGAACGTGAATCTTACTCACCGACGCCATAGTGCAGCTGGACCACACCGTCGCTAAACTTCGTGCTGGAGATCAGCTTGAGCGGCACGGTGCGCCGGCCGGACGCAATCAGAGGAATGCCTTCGCCGATAAACGTGGGAATCACGTGAATCATGAACTCGTCAATCTCTCCTTCATCGAGAAACGACGCAATGATGCCGGCGCCGCCCATCATCCAGATGTCTTTCCCCTTCTTCTTCCGCAGACGCGTTGCGAAGGCCTTGATGGGCTCGCTCACGAACTCCACACCCGCCGGTGCCGGCGTTTGCAGAAGAGTGCGTGTGAAGACATAGTTTTTGACCTTCGTATCGAACGCCGACTCCGCCAGGCCTTTCTCTTGAAAGCCGAGCGCCGTCTCGTATGTCTTCCTGCCCCACAGGATCGTGTCGATCGATTGATAGAACGCATCCATGCCGTAGTTTCCCTTCGGACTCGGACGGTCGAGCCAGTCGACCGAGCCGTCCTCTCGGGCAATAAAGCCGTCAGCACTGGTGGCGATGTAGACGATGATTTTGCGCCTGCGTGGCATGGCAGTACAGGCAGTCGCCAAATCTTAACCCCGAGCAAGTTAGGATCCAATTAGACGACCGCAGAAGGCTATGCAAAATATTGAGCGCTTGATTTTACCGGCGGTCCACCACCTAAGTCCATGATCTCAACAGCCCAAGAGGGAAGGGGGAGAGTATCAAGCACTGGATGAGTTTTGGTTCAAGCTGAAAGCTGAGAGCTGAAAGCTGAGAGCTCAAAGCTTCCGCTGCGCTACACTTCCACCATGCAAGTCAAAATCCTGGGCTCGGCCGCCGGTGGCGCCTTCCCCCAATGGAATTGCGCCTGCCCCAACTGCCAAGCGATTCGCGCCGGAACGTTCCCCGGCAAGGCTCGTTCCCAGACCCAGATCGCGATCAGTTCCGACGGCACTGCCTGGTTCCTTGTAGGAGCATCTCCCGACCTCCGCGCCCAAATCGAAGCCACACCCGACCTGCATCCGCGCCGCGTTGCGGGCCAATCAAGCGTCCGCCAATCGCCCATCGCCGGAGCTGTCCTGCTGAACGCCGACATCGACCACGTCCTCGGCCTGCTCCTTCTGCGCGAGCTCCAACCGCTGCGCGTGCACGCGACCAAATCCATCCGCCGCATTCTGAACAAGGACAATTCCATGTTCGCCATGCTGCAGCGCGTCCCCGATCAAGTCAGTTGGATCGAGTTCACGCCCGGCGCTTCATTTTCGCTTCTCGAACCCGGCGGAAACGACTCCGGCTTGCGCTGCCGAGCCCTCCCGCTCGGTACGCATTTTCCCGCCTACGTCTCGCCGCCGCGGCGGTCTCAACTCGCGCCTCTCGAATCGTCTCTCGGTCTCATCGTCGATTCGCCTTCAGGCAAGCGCCTGGCCTACATGCCCGCCGTGCCGCGCATCGACGAGTCTCTCCTCCGCCAATTCGAGTCTTGCGATGTCCTGCTCTTCGATGGCACTTTCTGGGACGCCGACGAACTCATCCGCACCCAAGGCTCGGGCCAGAGCGCCTGGGATATGGGACACGTCCCCGTCTCCTCGCCCTCCGGCAGCCTCGCCCGGTTGGCGCAACTGCGCCGTCCACGTAAAATCTATGTGCATATCAACAACACCAATCCCATGCTGAACGAGGCTGGCCCTGAGCACCGCCAGATGCGCGATGCCGGATGGGAATTGGCGGAGGACGGATGCCAATTCGAACTGTAGATGCGATTGCGGCCGACACGCTGCTGACCTTTGACGAACTCCGCGCCCAATTGCGCGCCGTCGGCGAAGAGCGCTACCACCACCAGCATCCGTTCCACCTGATGATGCACCAGGGCCGCCTCACCCGCGGCCAGCTGCAGGCCTGGGCCCTGAACCGTTATTACTACCAGGCGATCATTCCGATTAAGGACTCGATCATCCTCTCGCGCGGGCCGGATCCCGCGTTTCGCCGCGCTTGGCGCAAGCGCGTCATCGATCACGACGGCGACGGCACTCCCCACAACGAAGGCGGCATTAAACGCTGGCTGAAACTGGCCGAAGCCACTGGACTCAGCGCTGATCAGGTTCGCTCCGGCAGCGGAATACTTCCGGCCACGCGTTTCGCGGTCAACGAATACCTCAACATTGTGCGCACCCGGACTCTTCTCGAAGCGGTCGCCTCGTCGCTGACGGAATTATTTTCGCGCGACCTGATCTCGCTCCGCATGGAAAAGCTGCGCGAGCATTATCCCTGGCTCTCCGGCGGCCTGGCGTATTTCGAGGCGCGCCTCACGCAGGCGCCCGAAGATGCGAAGTTCGCGATCAACTACGTCTACGAGAACGCGAAAACGCGGGCCGAACAGGAACTCGCAATCCAGGCGCTCCGCGACAAGTGCGACATCTTGTGGGCGCAGCTTGACGCGCTTTACTTTGCTTACGTGCAGCCCGGATGGCCTCCGCCGGGCGCGTTTCTCATTCAGGAAGGGAATTGACGTGGCGCCCCCTTCCGACGCAAGCCAGCCGCGTCTTGCCGCCGGCTGCCGCTGGGGCGGGACGGAAGAAAATCGCGTGATCCTGTTTCCCGAAGGCGCAATCAAGCTGCAGGGCACAGGACGTCAAGTGCTCGAGCGTTGTGATGGCCAGCGCACCTTCGGCGAACTCATCGCGGAATTGCAAAAAGAATTTGGCACCACCGATCCAGAAAAAATTCGCGCCGATATCGGCACGTTCCTGGAGCAGTTGCAGCGCAAACGAATCGTGGATTATTGAGTAATTTGGTAATTGAGAAATTGGGTAATTTAATTTCAGGCAAGGTGCGTCGATCAATTTCTCCATTACTCAATTTCCAAATTTCTCAATTACACAATTACTGAATGCTTTCTAACCCTCTCGCCCTCATTGCCGAAGTGACTCACCGCTGTCCGCTGCATTGCGTGTATTGCTCGAATCCCATGCAGTTGGCGGGAACGCAGTCAGAGCTTTCGACCGAAGAGTGGACCAGTGTCTTTCGGCAAGCGGGTAACTTGGGGATGCTGCACGCGCACTTCACCGGAGGCGAACCGCTGGCGCGGGCCGATCTGACGGAACTGATTGCCGCCGCACGCGCCGCGGGACTTTACACCAACCTCATCACTTCCGGCATCGGCCTGAACGATCAGCGGCTACAAGCGCTGGTCGATGCGGGCCTCGATCATATCCAGATCAGCTTTCAGGATTCCCGCGAAGAAGCCGCGAACTGGATTGCCGGTGCGAAAGCGCACGCCCACAAGATCGATCTGTCGCGCGCCATTCGCCGGCACAAGATCGCATTCACCGTTAATCTCGTCGTGCACCGCCAGAATCTGGACCATCTCGAAGAAATGATCGCCTTCATCGAGCAACTGAATCCGGAGCGGGTTGAGATCGCGCATACCCAGTACTACGGATGGGCGCTCCCCAATCGCGCCGCGCTGATGCCGACCCGAGCGCAACTCGAAAAAGCCGTGAAGATCGTGGCCGACGCCGAGAAGCGGCTTGCGGGAAAGATGCGCATCGATTCGGTCGTGCCTGATTACTACGCACAGTATCCCAAAGCCTGCATGGGAGGATGGGGGCGAAGATTGATGCTCATCAATCCTTCAGGAAAAGTTTTACCGTGCCATGCCGCGGAGGTTCTGCCGGGCCTTACGTTTGAGAACGTGCGCGAGAAATCGCTGGAATGGATCTGGCAGGAGTCGTCGTCGTTCAAGAAATTTCGTGGAGAGGACTGGATGCCGCGGCCGTGCCGCAGCTGCGAGCGCCGAACCGAAGATTTCGGCGGCTGCCGATGTCAAGCCTTCCTGCTTACCGGGCATGCCGAGGCAACCGATCCCGCATGCTCGCTCGCTCCCGCGCACTCGATTGTGGAAGAGGCAGTGCGCGAGGCGAACGCAGGTTCGGAAGCTACGCAGCCGGCGACCGCGTCCTCGTTCGTGCAATTGCAGAAGCTCGCTGCGGATTTGTGGAGCTACCGCACGAACCCAGAGTAGAAAATTGCAGATTGCAGATTGCAGATTTTAGATTGCAGATTTAAAAAATAAGAATGAAGAAGTCAGAATTCAGAATGAAGAATGAAGATTTCAGATTGAAGACGTGAGATGGTTAGTCCTTACTTCTGTATTCTGAATTTTGCATTCTGAAATCTGCAATCTCAAATCTGCAATCTCAAATCTGCAATCTCAAACCCGCTCCTCACCAGCGCACGCCCAGCGTAATAGGACGGAAGTCGGTGCTGACGCCGTTGTGCTTGCCATGCACGTAGCGGAACTCGACGTAGACGTCGATATTGGATCGAACCTTGCGGCTGATGCCGCCGCCGAAGTTGTAACCAACCTCGTTCTGGTTTTCGTTCAGGAATCTTCCGCTTACCGGCAAGCTGCCGGCGTAACAGTTGCCCCACCAGGTGAAGAACGTGCCGCAGGCGGACCCGGGAATGGCACTGGAGGAATCGAGTTTGCCTGAACGCCGAAGGAAAGTCCCTCCGAAGACGACGTATCCGCCCCAGTTCTTCGACGCAGGAATGTTAATGATGGGATCGAGCATCAAGGTGTAGGCATGATTGGTCGCGCTCCGCGCCTGCGCGAGTTCAAGCGCCGAATTGCGCAGGGGCAGATTATCGAACTGGAAGTCGAGCCGTAATCCGAAATACTTGCTGGCGTTGCGGGCGACGCCGGCGCCGATGATGCCACCTCCCCCGCGCACGAATTGCGCAGTTGTTCCATTGGTCAGGCTGGCTCCGCCGTCCACGTTGAACGTCCAGTTCTTGTAGTCTTTCTTCTTGCGCGTTCGCGTGGTCTCTTCCGCCGACGCCTCCTGGCTGCTGCTGCTGGACTGCCCCTGGTCGGGTTGCTGGGCTTGCGGTTGGGGGTTCTCGGACTGCGCCGGAGTTTGCGTGGTTTGTTGGGCGGAAAGGCTTGGGGTTCCTGCCAGAATGGCCATCAGAAGCGCGCATGAAAAAAGGCCAAGGCCGGGAACCGTTCGAAACTTTTGAATCATTCATTCTCCTCCCGCTGCCGGGTGACGGATCGCCGCGCTCGAACCGAGAGGCGCTTGTAAAAGAGCGAGTCCGCGATGTTCCCGCCGTGAATGCGTTCGCAGCAGGCAGGCACCATATTATCAACTTTGATGCGGAGTTGGCCCGTGAGGCCGCCCCGTTCGATTTTCAGGATCTTCAACCACCAAGCACACGAAGGTACACGAAGGACGCGCCGGCCAGGAGAAACTGCCGCTCCTTGAACTCTATTCTTTTCCTCCGCATTCGGCGATGAGTTGCATCGCGGGTTTGCTTACCCAGTCATGAAAGCGTTGCCCGTGGAACTGCTTGCCCCAACCGATCGGAGTTACATTGCGATACTCGTGCATGGTTTCATCGGGAACAAAGTGCAATTCCTTGCGCAGGGAAGCACGAGCGTTCGGATCAGCGCCGTGGTCGAGCAGCAGTCGGGGAAATGCAGCGTCGCGTTGTCTCCCGCAAAGATTAGAATCGTTTACGACGCAGCCGAAAAGCGGTGTGTGCCCGCCAAAGCCGTCGGAATCGATTTCGGCGCGGGCATTCACATCGGCGCCGTGCTCGATCAGCCAGCGGGCAATTTCGATTTCATCGAATTCCACCGAGATATGCAACAACGTCGTGCCATCGAGCGGCGTGCCATGCAATCCGTAGGAAAGGTCGGGGCCACAGCCCAGTTCCGTCGGATAGATTTCTGCCAGCTTGAAAGTGCGGCTGACAAGATGTGGATCCCGGCGCAGATGCTCCTCGAGCAAGTCGATGCGGCCGCGATGCAGCGCCATGACCGGAGTGTCCGGCAATTCGAGGCCGTGCTCTGCCACGAGTTCGAGACATCGATGCTTGCCTTCCGGATAGCGGCTGTAGGTTGTGAGGAGCGATGCTACGGGCGCGAGTGTGTCTCCGTGCTCGTCGGCGAGTGCGGCGCCGAGTTCGAGCAGTAAAGCCATGCCATCCGCATTCAGTGTTTCGCACGTTCCCCCGATCGATCCGGGCGCAGGCCGTGCCCCCATGGCATAGAGGCGTCGCGCGGTTTCAATTTTTCCTTGCAGGCAGGCGCGGTCGAAGGCGTGTTGCACGTCCTGCGAGCCGAGTTCGCGCAGCATCGCGATGATTTCGTCCTGCCCGACGTTGGCGGCGTAGGACATGGGCGGACCCCAGTTGCTGTCGGGGACTCCGCGCGCTGACTCGTGGAGCAATCGCGGATCTTTCAACACCAGTTCGCGGACAGCATTCACATCGCCGCGCCAGATTGCCTCGGTCATGCGGCAGGCCGTGACCAGCCGCGGCCAGCTGGGCAGCCCGTAGCTACGGGCCAATGCCAGTTGCGCATCCGCGAGTCTGGCGGCCGCGGAATCGATAGCCTGGGGATGATGCTTGCGGAAATCGGCTAGAGCTTCGGGGTCTTGCTTGCGAATCGCTCGCAGCAAATCCTTGGCCTGATGCCGAAGTTGTTCGAGGTTGGGACGGACAGGAAAGTGACGATCGTGAAACTGCTTGGGCATAACGGACCTCCTTCGAATATGCCCGGGGTCCGCTGCAACGGGCGAAAGGAGATTCGTTACGAATCTGGATTCCTGAAATTCGCTCAGGTGGACTCAGTCCTGTCCGCGGACGGGCGGCGTCCTGTACGCCGGTTTCAGTATACGCCGGGGCAGGGAAGGACTCTGTGGAATTGTAATCTGACGATCTCGGCGAGCTAAGCCAGTTTTCGCTCCGGAACCCCGCTGGATTTTGTGATTCCCTGTTCTTCCAAGGCCCGGTTGAGTTCCTGCATTAACTCGGACATTTTCACGGGGTCATACTCGTGCGAGGCTTCCTCTGCCACGACCCGCCATGGGCGGGCGGGTTTGGGTGTGGGACTCTCTGGCATATCCTGGTCCCCCTCAAAGGCTGAGTTTATCACTTCGGCTATAACCCCGGGATTAATGATTAGTTTTGCGGGCCTTGCGGGTGTAAAATATCCGCAAGGTTCGCCTCTTCGTCATTCCGTCATTTTGTTCGAGGTGCCAGTCTTATGAGTGACTCCCCCGATAGTCCCTTTGGCCAGCCTTATCGATGCCGTGATTGTGGAAGCGAAGTGGGTTTCCGTTCACGGCGGCGTACTCTCACTGAGCGCTATATTCTTCCGCTATTTCTGCTGCAGCCAGTACGCTGCGGAGAATGCTTCCGGCGTGACTACCGGCTGATATTTACGCCGGTACGGGAGCGATTGGCGGAGATGCCGCGGATCGCGCCCCGAAAACAGGCCGCCACGTCCAATCGCAACGTTGCCTAGCAACGCCGGTCGCCGCTATACTGCTGGGGTAAGAACAGAAGATTGACCGCGGTCGGACTTGTGTCCCCGCGGGACGATTGAGGAGGCCGTCTTCAGCAGTAGCGAGGACCTAATCCGGGCTAGCCAGTCTGCGGTGGCAGTAGGCGGGCCTGTCGTTGCGTCCGAAAAGGCTTGGTCGAGTGCGGCGCGAGCCTGCGCTCAGCGCGCTGCCGAGAGCCTCTTTTGCGTGTTGTTTCCTTCCGATTGCCGCATTTGCGGTTTTCCCTTGCTAAATATCTCGCGCCTGCCCGTATGTCCCGAATGCCTGGCCAAAATTCATCCGGTCGAGGGAAAGATTTGCTCGATTTGCGGCGAAAGAGTCTTGTCCAGCTACGCCGAAGCGGATGAGGACGGGCTGCGCCGCTGTCCGGTGTGCCGAAGGCTCGATCGTCCCTACGAACGGGCGGTGGCGTACGGCAGCTATGACGGCGGCCTTCGCGAACTCATTCACCTGCTGAAGTACAGCGGTGTACGGCCTGCCGCGAATGTGCTCGGCCGGATGCTGGCTGAAGCGTGGAGCGGATTGGACTCCGAATTTGAGCAGGAGAACGTGCTGGTCGTTCCTGTGCCTCTCTTCAAAGGCAAGCGGCGGCAGAGAGGCTTTAATCAGGCAGAGATTATTGCCTCTGCGGCCCTCAAGATCTATTCGGCGAATGGCTGCCTGCAACTGGCGCCGGACTTGTTACAACGGACGCGAGACACGCACTCGCAGATCGGCTTGACCAGTCACCAACGCCGCGAGAACCTGCGGGGAGCCTTTGGAGTTGCCCGTGCCCGGGAAGTCACTGGTCGCGAAGTACTTCTCGTAGATGATGTTTATACGACGGGAACCACGGTTGCGGAATGTGCCAAGGTGCTTCGCCGCGCCGGGGCATCGAAGGTGTGGGTTGCGATCGTGGCGCGCACCCTGAAAACCGCATCTAAGTACGCTGAAGATAAAGGTTTCAAGGTTTCAGAGTTGCAACGTTTCGAGGATGACGAACAATTCTCGGCCAACGCGGAAAGAACTGAACTCGAAACTTTGAAACCTTGAAAATCGATTTTGGGTATGTCTTTGCGCAGCGAATACGATTCAGGATCCCGGCATAACGCCGGGTTGTTCTCGTCCATGGCGGCCCCTCACCGCAGCGGCGATGGCCATGCTCTGCTCGCACCCGTTCTGGTGCTGAATGCCTCTTACGAGCCGATCAATGTCTGCGCGGCACGGCGGGCGCTGGTTCTGGTGCTGAAGGGGGTGGCTATGACCGAGGAGGAGAACGGTCACTTCCTGCACTCGGCTCGCGTCGCCATGCGGTTGCCGTCGGTCATCCGGCTGCTCGAATACCGGCGGATCCCGCATCAGAGCCGGGCGTTGTCGCGGAAAAACATTCTGCTGCGCGACCGCAACACGTGCCAGTACTGCGGAACCGTATTGTCCTCGAGTGAATTGACGCTGGACCATGTCATCCCGCGTTCGCGCGGAGGCTCGTCTACCTGGGAGAATCTGGTTGCCTGCTGCCATCCCTGCAACCGACGCAAGGGGAATCAGTCGCCGGCCGAGGCGTCGATGAAGTTGATGCGGGAGCCCCGCGCGTTCAATCTCCACACCAGCCGGCACATCATGCGGCTCATGGGCCGGTCGGATGATAAGTGGAGAAAGTATCTGTTCTATTAAGCTGTCAGCTCTCGGCTGTCAGCTATCAGCACAAAATCAATTAAGCTGCCCTCGCACAATCGAGAAGCCCGCTGTATCTCCACTGTCCTCCGAGACGCCGTATTGCTAACGGCTGAAAGCTGATAGCTGATAGCTATTTCTGCGGCGGCTTATTCGCGTCCGGCTTCTGATCGCTCTTGGGAATTTCCTTGCCTTCGTACAAGATCTTCACATTCGAGCCGAAGCGTTTGTAGTCTTCGTACTTAACGATTTCCTTGATGTGCACGTCTTCGGTTTTGAAGTGTAGTTCGTCGTCGGCCTTGGTGTAGACGGGGAACCAGTACTGGCCGTCTATCTGCTGGCGCCAGGTGGTGAATTTGGGGAACAGATTTTCTTCATCGCCGTGCTTCTTGCGGATATCGGGGACAGTCTTGCCGTAAGTCTTCACGATCTGGAAATCGTGATCGTCGACCCACACACGTCCCTGGAAATAGCGTTTCTTTTCCTCGATTTTTTTCGGGGCGATATCGAAGACGTAACAGTGCAACTCATCTTCCTGCTGCTGGCCGACGTAGAGAACGTTGTACTCGGGGAGTTGCTCGGTAGCCAGCACAAAGGGCAGCATGTGGCGGATGTCCTGCATGTCTTCCTGCGACATGTAAATCTTGGTAAGGCTCGACTGCGGGGCGAAAACCACGTTTTCCATGCGCTTGCCCTTATCGTCGAACATGACATCAAAAACTTCGCGGTATTCGCCGTCCACGGTATCGCCGTCCACGGTTTGGACTTTCACATCCTGACGATAGGTGTATTGATCGCGAGCCTTGGCGAACTCTGTTTCTTTCGCGGCGAAGCGCTTGATGATCTCTTCTGGCGTGGTGTCCTTGGGAGGAGTGTTTTCGAGCGGACCTTCCTGGGCAAATGCGGGCAAGGCCGCGAGTCCGCAGACGAGCAGCGTCACACAGAAAAGGAAACAGCGGAATACCTTCATTCTTCTAGTTTATCGAAAATCAAGAGGAACTGCGGACCCGTCGCGATCGACAAGTCCCGTAAACCCAAATAAACACACACACCGCGGCGACCCCGCCCTCCGACCCCTCTCCGCTCAGTGAGACCGGAGGGAAGGGTGCTGCAGTTCTGCCACTCACTTGGATGCCTTACTGGATAAGAGGTTGCCGGGAAGGAGAGCCCAGAATTTTGTGTTTTTTCCCGCCTGAAGTTCCTGAATAGAAGCGCTGTTGCAAAGCATCGGGTGCGCTCCGAAAAGAGCAATTTTTGCCGCCTCCTAACATGGTAGCTACACCGCCTGACCCGCGTCGCTGGCCCTTTGCGGACGACAGGCCACTGAACAGCGAACTAAGTACGTTGAGCAGAAAATCTCAGCGGAGAATTAGCAAATCTGAGCGCGGCTTATATCTTCTGCAGCCGCTGGACTTCGTGCACTCCGGCAATCTTGCGGAGTCCCGCGATGATGGTTTCAAGGTGCTTCAAGTCCGCGATGTCCAGCACGACCTCTACGCTGGCCTGGCTGTTTGCGGTATGCGCGGTGATGTTGCGGATGTTGCTCTTGGCGTCGCCGATCACGCCCGTAATGCTTTTCAGCATGCCGAAACGGTCATCGCAGAATACGGTGAGTTTGACGGGATAGGCGGTCGGAGTGTTGTCGTCGCGTGCCCATTCTACGTCGATGCGACGCTCCGGTTCGTAAAGTAGATTCGTGACATTCGGACAGTTGACGGAGTGTACGGCGACACCCTTGCCGCGCGTAATGTATCCGACAATGCTTTCGCCGCGGATGGGATTGCAACATCGAGCGCGGTAAACCAGCATATCGCCCTGGCCGCGAACTGTGATGGCATTGTGATCTCCGAAGACCCGCCGCACCACGCTGGCAATGGCGCCAGGTTCAGAGGTTAAGCCCTCAGACTCAATGTCTCCGGCGATGGAATGGGTTGCACCGGCGGGAAGCAGGCGGGCGAGCACCTGGCGGGCGGAATATTTTCCGTAGCCGATCCCTGACATCAGATCGTCCGCCTTGCCCAGGCCGTATCCAGAGGCGACCCGCTGCAGGTCTTCATCCTTAATTTCTTTGAGCGCGATGCGGTACTTGCGCGCTTCTTTCTCGATCAGCTTGCGCCCGATCTCAATCGCGCGCTCGCGCTGGTGAACGTTGAGCCAGTGCTTGATCTTATTTCGTGAGCGCGAAGATTTTACTAACCCCAGCCAATCCCGGCTAGGCTTGTGGCCAGGTTGGGTGAGGATCTCGACGATGTCTCCGGAATGAAGTTTGTAGCGGAGGGGCACCATGCGTCCGTTGACCTTGGCGCCGATGCAGGTGTGACCGACCTCGGTGTGGATCGTATAGGCGAAGTCGATCGGAGTGGCATCACGCGGCAGCACGACGACTTTGCCTTTTGGCGTGAAGGTGTAGACCTCTTCTGGATAAAGATCGACCTTAAGCGTGGAAAGAAATTCATTGGGGTCGCTGACGTCGCGCTGCCACTCGACCACCTGGCGCAACCATGCCAGGCGCTGCTCGTCCTGCGCGGAGACCGGGCCGTCTTTGTATTTCCAGTGGGCGGCGATGCCTTCTTCCGCCATCTTGTGCATTTCTTCGGTGCGGATTTGAATCTCAAACGGCGTGCCGTCTTCGGTGATGACCGAAGTGTGCAGCGACTGGTAAAAGTTGGGCCGCGGCATGGCGATGAAATCCTTGATGCGTCCCGGCACGGGACGCCAAAGATTGTGGATGATGCCAAGCACGGCATAACAGTCCTGCAGGGACCGCGTAATCACACGCATCGCGCAAAGATCATAGACCTGATCCACGGAAATATGCTGCCGCTGTAGTTTCTTGTGGATGCTGAACAGTCGCTTGATGCGGCTTTCCACCCGCGCCTGGATGCCTGCCTCCTTCAGTTTGTCGGTGATGATCTGCTGCATCTTGGCGAGAAAGGCCTCGCCCTGCTTGCGGCGGGCGTTGACGGATTTCTCCACCTGCTCATAACCCACCGGATCGAGGAAGCGAAAGCCGAGGTCTTCCAATTCGCCGCGAATTTTTCCCATCCCTAGCCGGTGCGCGATCGGGGCATAAATTTCCAGCGTCTCTTCCGCGATCTTGTGCTGGCGGTCGGGCGGAAGATGCTCGAGCGTGCGCATGTTATGCAGACGGTCGGCCAATTTGATCAAGACGACGCGGATGTCGTCGACCATCGCGAGCATCATCTTGCGGAGATTTTCGGCCTGCTGCTCTTCGCGGGTAGCGAAATCGATTTTGCTGATCTTAGTGACGCCCTCGACGATGTGCGCGACCTGCTCGCCGAAATCTTTGCGGATATCGACAATGGTCACCGAGGTGTCTTCGACCGAATCGTGCAACAGTCCGGCAGCGACCGCGACCGGGTCCATTTTCATTTCGGCGAGTACGAGCGCAACTTCGAGAGGATGAATCAGGTAAGGGTCGCCCGAGGCGCGGGTCTGGCCCTCGTGATGCTTCAGGGAGTAATCGTAAGCTTTTTTGACGATGCTGAGATCGTCTTGCGGACGATTCTCCTGCATCCGCTTCATCAGATCGCGGAACTTGGTCAGCGTGAGGGCAGTAGTAGCGATCTGTTGGCGCAAGCTCGCCATGCAGGATTATATAGCCCGCGAACAGCCCGTGGCAGCTGGGATAACCGGGAGGGAATTCAGGGGCCCGCATTGATTATAGCGTGGCAGTCAGCGGCCAGTGATCAGTGGCCGGTGATCGGCAGGTTTTTCTGGCCACTGACCACTAGCCACTACTGTCTTCTGTGTTCAGGCCTTTTCGCGAGCGCTGCGAACGTGCAGATCGATATGTTCAAAAGCATCGGACAGAATTGTCCCATTGAGAAATTCTTTTATTTCTTTTTTCCAGAAGAGCGCGGTCTATGCGAGGTGGTCTGTTAGAGTGTTGGCTCGATGGTGAATCTTCGCATGTCGCGGGTGTTGGTGAGCGGGGTGTCAGGGCCGATTGGGACCGCGCTTCTACCTGCGCTCAAAGCTAGCGGCGCGCAGATTACGCGGTTAGTGCGCGGCAGCTCAGGTCGGGCCGCGTCGGATGAAGAGACCATTCCGTGGGATCCCGCGCAAGCGCTTGCCGGAGACGTCCTCTCGGGCTTCGACGCGGTTGTCCATCTCGCCGGAGAAAGCATTGTCGGACGTTGGACGGCGGAGAAGAAAGCTAAGATCCGCGACAGCCGTGTTATGGGTACGCAGAATCTCGCGCAAGCCTTGGCGCAGGCGAAAGACAAGCCCCAGGTCTTTGTATGCAGTTCGGCGATCGGCTACTACGGAGACCGCGGAGATGAATTGCTGAACGAAAAGAGTCCTCCCGGAACTGGATTCCTTTCCGATGTCTGCGCCGAGTGGGAGCAAGCGACTCGTGCGGCTGCCCAAGCCGGAATCCGAACCGTGCAGATGCGCACGGGAGTAGTCCTGAGTGCCAAAGGCGGCGCGCTGGGAAAAATGCTAACGCCATTCAAGCTGGGCCTCGGCGGAAAAGTCGGCAGCGGCCGGCAATGGATGAGCTGGATCGATGTGCAGGACATGGTGGGCGCCATCCTCCATATCGTGAAGAGCGATCTCATCCACGGTCCTGTGAACATGGTTGCGCCAAAGCCGGTCACGAATGCGGAGTTCACGAAGACGCTCGCCGAGGCGCTTTCGCGGCCAGCAATCTTTCCGATGCCGAATCAAGCCGTGAAGTGGGCGTTCGGAGAGATGGGCGAGACCGTGCTGCTGGGGAGCCAGCGCGTCGAGCCTACGGTACTGGTGGGCAGCGGATACCCGTTTCGATTCCGTAGTTTGCGGGAGTCGTTGCAAAACGTGCTGCAGAAATAGTTGTTTTTCGTTTGTGATTCCGGTCACAGACCGCATGAGTCCGCTGTGTCATCCTGATACTTCTTGAGTCGGCCCATGTGGAACCGAGTTACTGCCGCGATAGTTCTCGTTTCGCTCGCCAGTGCGACTATGCCTGCGGCCGCCATGAATGCAATGGGGCCGACAGTCTTATCTGCTTCGGCGCACGAGCACTCATGCTGTCCTGGCGTTCCTGCGCGAATTCCCATCGCAATAGTGAACGTTGCGCCGAACCCCATGCCGTGTAGCCAGCATCCGTGCTGCGCTGGTCGGGAACATGAGAACCCGCCGTCGATGCCGGTTCTGAATCAATCCACGACGTCGGGGTCGGAGTGCGTCTTTGCCGCCTTCCGAGAAACTGCTCCTACTTCGCAGCCCGTTGACGTGCCACGTCGGCACTGGCCTCTTTTTGACTCCTGTCCTTGTACGAAGCACCGTCCTGCGCATCTGAGTCCTCGCACGCGCGCCAGAGTGCGCAATCGCCGATACAAACTCGCGGTTCAATGAGATATACGGCTCGTCATCGGTAATGACGGCGATATCTCCAACGGATTTGAAGTTCTAAGGAGATTGGAATTATGAAGTTCAAGATATTTGCAATGATCCTGGTCCTGACGGTTGTTTCCTGGGCCCAAACCGCAACCCAAACCCCGGCGGCGCCGCAGGGAAGCACCGCGCCAGCGGAGAAAGACAAGACTTCCTGTTGCGACAAGATGGCGACGAAGGACGGAGCGAGCTGTCAGCGGCACGCAAAGGGCGCAATGAAAGCGGGCTCCTGCTGCGCAGGCAAGGAGTCGAGTTGCTGCGGAAGTAAGGCCGCTATGTCCTGCATGAAGGACAAAACTACAACCGCCTCCTGTTGCAAAGAGGATTGCATGAAGGACCAGACCGCGGCCGCATGCTGCGACGGAAAATCAGGCAAGAATTGCGGCAAGACCTGCTGCTCGGCTGACAAGAAGGACAAGTCGGCGAAGACCTGCTGTGAAAAAGAATTGCACAGCTGACTGGACTACTACTTACTGCCATACAGGCCCGCGATTGTCGCGGGCCTGTTTTATCCGGAATCGATGATGCTATTCATCGCGCCGATATCCGGCGTTAAGACTGATGCTCAAGTACAGGCATGGCGCAAACCGCGCCTTCAGTGAAATTTTCAGCCTCGATTCCGAAGGCATGGTCGTAACGAGCTCTGTAGTTTTCCCAGGCGATCCCCGACGTGAGTTCCACCAGCTGCGCTTCGGTGAATCTTTCGCGCAACCGCGCAAACAGCGCGTTCGGCACATCGACTGGAGTTCGTGTCATGGCGTCGGCGTATTCCAGGACCAGCCGCTCCAGGTCCGAAAAATTGAAATCCGAGCGGTAATGATTCAGATTGGCGATCTGCTCGGCAGTGATCCCGCTCGCTCTGCCCACGGCAGAGCCGATGTCAATTCAAAACGGGCATCCCACCAGTGTGGCGACGCGTAACTCGGCTAGGCCTTTCAGTTTGGCATCGACACGATGGCTTCCGGCCTGCGATTGTTCCATCTGCGCATATCCCCACAGGATTTTGGAATGATGCGCGGTTACCTGCACGGGCGTGATCAGCCGGCCGAGTCTGCGCCTGGTCAGCCAGTAAACTAACCCCACAAACAAACGCCGAAGAGGTCCGCCCTGGTTGGCGGGCGCGCTTGGAATGCGGGCCATAAACGCTCCTTACAAAATCTGATTCACTGCTGGTTGGGCCGATTCATTTCATCGTGCAGTTTTTGCAGAAGTTGTGCGCGCTCTTCGGTGCTTAACTCGCGCCTCAGCTCTTCGAGCGCCAGGGCCACGATGTGATAGTGGTGCGCTCCGGCGAATTTCGGATCCGTCGTGATGTCGAGCCAGAGCTTGTGCATGAGTTCGACATCCTGCGGGCGCATTCGCGGCGTATGCGGGCCCAGAGCGTACTCCCGGATTGATCCGTCCGGCGCGCACACTTCCAGGGTCAGCCGTGGACGCGGTTCCGGCAGGCGTTCCCACGCATCGCCGGTCAGCTTGGCTTGTTCATCCGCAGTGAGCTTGTTAGAAAGGCCGCATATTACCCGGCTGGAATCAAGCCGCTGCGCAGTGACCATAATGGCCTCGAAGACATCAGTCGCGGGAACCACCAGCAGCGAGATCGGCTTGCCTTCTTTTTCAGCTACCGCCACCGCTGCTGTAAAGAGCTCCTGCTCGTAATGGTCGAAAACCTGACTGGCTTCGAATACTGTGCTGCCGCTGAAACTATGCTCGCGGTGATAGAGCCGGGCGCTCATGACCACGACATCCTGCTTGGCCGTGTTGGTGTGACTAAGCACGTGACGCAAATAATAGAGATTGCGCGGATCGCGCACTGCAACCAGGATGTTTCCCGGTCGCACGCCCATCGCGCCGCTGCCCAGTTCCTGGTTGCCATAGACGCGGAATTGATCCAGACTCTCGGGCTTGCCCTGGCGCTCGCGTGCGACGCGCCGCTCCGAGTACGTGAAGACAACAAAGAATAGTGCGCTGAAGGCGAGGCCGCCGATGGTCGCCTGTTTCTTGGTCAGCAGATTGACAATTGCCGTAGTGAATAACACGGCAGAGACGAGGATGACGCCGACAGGAATCTCACGCTCGCCGATATGGATATTTCCTGGCACCTTCCACACCCGGCCACCGGGTTCCTTGTGACGGAGCACAAGGACCGCGAGCGACATCATCGCGAAGCTCCATATCACTCCGAACGCGTACAAACCGGCCAGGGTGAATACATTTCCTTTGGTAGCAAGGATAGTGATCAACTGCAATCCGACGATCAGGTTGATGATGCGGTAGCTCGTCCCAAACCGTGGATGCGGTTTCTGGAACGCTGCGGTCAAAACTCCGTCCTCAGCCACCCGGTTCAGCACCCCATTTGCGCCAACAATCGAGGTATTTTGCGCGCCCGAAAGAATGAGTACGCCCACCAGTACGACGAATCCGTGGAACAAGAGCCGGGCCCATTCCGGACCAACCAGGAAAACGGCGATTCCGCCGATCAGGTTTCCGAAATAATCCGGACGGAATTTGTCCGGAATGATCATGACGGCGAAAAACGATACCAGGGAAGTGAAGAGCAGGCTGTAGATGAAAATCACCAAGCCCGTCTTCTCAAGATTCTTAAGCTTGGGATGAGCGATCTCGCGATTCACCTGGGCCAGGGTTTCCTCGCCGCTCATGGCCAAAACAGAGTGCCCGAAACCGACGAAAACGATAATGAAAGTCAACAGGGCTGTTCCCGATGCCAGGTGCGGGATCGACGTATTGGCAAGCCAGCCTAAAGATTCGCTGTTCAGCGGCACCATTCCCGGCCGAAAGGGACTGGGTGGAATCTGAACCGGCACCCGCATGACGGTAATGGTGCACCAGATAATCAGGATCACGACCATTACCGTAGTGATGATCATGATCTGGACGGCTTTCTGGCTCGATTCGTGGATTCCCTGCGTATTCTTCCACCAGAAATAAATGGCGACCAGGGCGCCAAATGAGGCGGCAAAGGCGTTGTCGGGAAAGTGCGGCAGAGGATGCCCGCCATACTGCGCTATGTCTTTGATGAACCCTGCGAGATACTGGCCGGCAACGACCGCGCTGATGGGCCCGGTGAGGACGTAATCAAAAAGCAGAGCCGACACCGAAAATTTCGCCAGCGTGCCACCCATGGCCTCTTTGACGACCCGGTAAACGCCGCCTCGGGTGAACATGCTGCTGGACTCAATATAAAGAGCCCGAACCGCATAGCTGAACAGCATGACCGCCAGGATGAACCAGGGAGCGCTCTTGCCAATGACCTTCTCGGCGTCGCCGCCCGCGTAATAGGCGGAGGAAGCCAGGTCCGACAGCACAATGGCGGCGGCCCGCCAGAACGAGATGAAGGTCAACATCACCGTGGTGGCGACGAAGACCTTTACTGCCGGTTTGGACTGTTCAACCGATGAAGCCATGCTTAGAGGATTGCGCTAGAACATTATGAGACAAACCCATTGAAGATAGCACATCGCACGCGGCACCTAACTCGGCAGCCCATGAAACCACCAGTGTCGCGAGGTGTTGCCCATGACATTAAGGCTGTGATTTCTGCTCCGCGATCCATTTGTCGGTGCGGGCCTCGAGCATGTCGAGAGGCAGAGCGCCGCCATCGAGTATCTCGTCGTGGAATTTGCGAATATCAAACTTCTGCCCTAACTCTGTCTGGGCGCGCTCGCGAAGTTCGCGGATCTTGAGCTGTCCCAGCTTGTAGCTGAGCGCCTGGGCCGGCCATGAGATGTAACGGTCGGTCTCAGCCTGAATCGTAGGCTCGTCCACGGCGCCCGACTTGCGCATGAACTCGACCACCTGATCGCGGCTCCATCCCTTGGCGTGAATGCCGGTGTCGACTACCAGCCGGACGGCGCGGAACAGTTCCGAAGACAAACGCCCGTAGTCCGAGACGGGATCCTGATAGAAGCCCACTTCCTTCCCGAGTTGCTCGGCATAGAGCGCCCACCCTTCGACATAGGCGTTAAAGCCGAGGGGGTGCAGGCGGAACTTGGGCAAGCCTGTGAGTTGCTGCTGGATCGACAACTGCATGTGATGCCCGGGAATGCCCTCGTGATAGGCAACCGCCTCATCATCGATTAACGAGCGATGGGCGAAATTTGAGGTTGCAACCACGACTCTGCCCGGCCGCTTGCCGTCAGGCGTTCCAGTGACATAGTGGGTCGCCGCTGTCGCCTGAAAATCCGGGATGGCCTCGACGGTCACCGGCGACTTGGGCAGCAGATTGAATAACCCGGGAAGTTTCGGCTCCATTTGTGCGATGTAGTGGCGGAAATCGTCAAGTATCTGCTCGGCCGAAGTGGGAATGTATTTGGGATTGTCTTTCAGAGAAGCACGGAAGGCGGCAAGATCGGCGAATCCTGCTTTCTTCGCGATTACGGTCATCTCGCCCTCAATGCGGTCAATCTCGCGCAGCCCCAGTTGATGGATCTCGTCCGGGGTCATGTGCGTCGTGGTGCGGGCATAGATGTCGTTCTCGTAGCGCTTTTGTCCGTCCGGAAGCGAAGTGATGGAAAGAATTGTGCGGCCCTGGGGCGCGTACTCGGTGCGGATGAACGTGGCGAAAGACTTGTAGGCCGGCAGAACGTCTTGGTTGACCGCTTCGGTGATCTGCTGGGTTAGGCGTTTCTGATCCTCCGTAGAGATGCTGGCTGGATATTTCTTGGTGGGCCGGAGAAAAGGATCCGCGGCAATGATGCCCTCGCACTGGGCCGGGATCTTCTCTGCCAGGAAGCGGACGGGCATGAGCTTGTCTTTCATTCCGCCACGAAGTACTTCGATTTCTTGCGTAAGGGCGCGCGGAATCTGGTGCAAGCGAGAAATGTAATCCTCGTAGTGCTTGACCGAGTCGAGCGGTACGGCTTGAGGCAGGTCCGCGAGGTTTGTGTGAATGCCGAACTGCTGCGTAATCGGCATCTCGTACTCTTTGAGATTGAAGTCCGCGATGAGTTGCTGCAGCACGCGCACGAGCAGATCGTGCGACAGCTGATCCTGATCGGAGAACCCCTCGGGCGAGATCGCCTGAAGACGAGCCAGGAAAGATTCATTGGCCTGATGGTGGCGCATGATGGCTTCGAGGGAGTAGTCATTCAGTTGGTCGTTGTAACGGTAGTCGCCGAAAGCGGTGGCGCGCTCAGGGAAACTGCGCAGCTCCCACTCGTACCGCTCGTCGAAGAGTGCGTTTTGGGCTGCCAGACGGTCGGCCAATGATTTCGGTTGTTGGGCAGAGGCCAATGTCGCAACGACAGTCAGGAGGAGGAGTGCAGGGTAGCTGCGCATAGCCCCGTAGCGTATCAAAGAGAGGGCGCAGAGTGAAGAATTCGTCGGGGCTGTTCAGCGTTTTCTGGGCGCGAGATAGGTGTGGGTGATGCGGTCGTGCCAGCAGAGAGCGTCTTCGTCGAGGAAGAGCCAGGCATATCCCATCCCGAGGGAAGCAGCCGATAAATAAGAAGCCACTACACGCCAGCGTCGCAGGGATCGGCTGGTGGAAGTGCCATCGAAGCGGGTGAGTTCGAGGCGCGCGAGCCGAAGCCCCGGCGTGGCGCCAGAATAGACGATCAGCAGATATTGGTAGGCAGCCCAGAATACGCAGGGAACTCCAGCCGCCAGGGAGAGAAACTGCAATTGCGGCGGTCGGAAGGCAGCGATCTTCCAGAAGATGTACGCGAAAAGGGCGCTGGCGGCGGCGACAAGGAGTGCGTCGATGAATGAAGCGGCGAATCTTAGGGCGAGAGGCGCGCTCTGCAGGGGAATGTCGATGCCGGGACGCTTTTCGATTTCTTGCGCAGGCGCGGGCTCGATCGTGATCCCGCCCAACGCGGGGGGCGGAGGAGCAACTTCCGGCACTTCCAGGATGCGCGGCCGATCGAAGACCGGTTCAGCGAGTTGATCGGGGGGCGGGACGGGCGGTCCCCAGGCGAATCCGGGGAATTCGATGATCTTGGCGCTTGGCCTTGCCGCGCGCTCAGGAGCCGTAGGCTGCGGCTGGCTGTGCGCAATTTGAGGGTGGGCCGGCTTCTCTTGCGTTTCAGCGCGCTCCTCCCGCACGGATGTGTCGAGCGCGAGGGCATGATTCGAGGTGGACTCGAAGCCTTGGAAATTTGAGAACTCCGCGGAGGGTCGGCCTGCCCCCTCGAGTGCATCAAATGGCAGCTTGAGGGAGGGATATCGCGGGGGAGGGGCTTTCCGCCGCGCGCGATACCGGCTCAGACGCGCCGAGAGTTCGTCCCGCCAGGCGCCGTCTGGTTCAAAAGTGCTAGCCTCGGCCTCCACAGACATCCCATCATGCGATGCGGGTTGAGAATCCGGGGATACATTTGGCACGGGCTCCATAGGACAACTACACGCTTCCCCACACTTCGGACAATTCATGAAAACAATCCCGCGAAACCAGCCAGCTCCGAGATACAACCGGGAAGGACGTTGAAGCACTCCTAGCCTTTGTCGTCACTTTGCCTCGGGGGCGACGCCATGCTAAGTTCACCATGCCGCCACCAGAGACAAAAAAGGCCAAAAGCCAGGCGCTCGATGCGCAGCCGTCTTCCGTTGTTTTCTGCCGATGACTTGTCGCACTAGATTCCTTATCACGGCGCTGTTTCTTTGTCATCAGGTTCTCGCCTCGGGGCTAGTAACCAGCCAGTTGCTTTCCGAATCCGGTCAGCAGGAAAAGCCGCAGCCAGGCCCTGCACAGGAAGAAAATGCGGCGAACAACGCGTGCTCCAAAAAGGCGAGGGAAGCGGGTTCGGACGAAACGACCATCTGCGCGCTGCAACAGGAAAAAGATGGCGACGTGTACAAACTGCGTGGGGACGTCGAAATTCACTACCGCACCTACGTTCTGCGAGCCGATGAACTCACCTATAACGCGAATACCGGCGAGGCTACCGCTTCTGGACACTTCACCGTCGACGGCGGTCCCAACGACGACCACATCCGGGCGAGCCACGGGGATTACAACCTGACCACCGAAACCGGCCATTTTTACGATGTGGTCGCAACCACGGGGATTCTCTTCAGCGAAAATCGGGCCATTTTGACCTCGACTGCGCCATTTGCCTTCACCGGTAAGCGCGTCGAGAAGACTAGTGCCGATCATTATGTCGTTTACGACGGCAGCATCACCACCTGTGAGCTGCCGCATCCCAAGTGGAAATTTCAGGCGCGCCGCGTGGTCGTCGACGTTGGAGGCAATGCCACCATCTACCACAGCGATTTTTTAATTCACGGCTTCCCTGTGTTTTACTTTCCCTACGCGACCCATCCCGTGTCGCGGGAGGCGCGCCACTCGGGCTTTATGGTTCCCACCGTTGGGCGCTCCTCGGTCAAGGGCAATATCATCGGGGATTCGTTCTATTGGGCCATCAGCCGGAGCATGGACGGCACCATCGGCGGCGAGTATTTCTCCAAGCGCGGCTCGTCGCAACGAGGTGAGTTCCGGGCTCGTCCCAGCGACACCTCGTATGTGGACCTCAATTACTTCGGGGTCATCGACCGGGGCATCGGCAATCCGCCGTTGCGGGAAGGCGGCCAGGAAGTGCGGCTGTCGGGCGAGGGCAATTTTTACGGATTTCGGGCGGTCTCGGACATCGACTATTTGAGTTCGTTCCTTTTCCGGCTGGCATTCAACGATGTATTCACGCAGGCCGTGAACTCCGAAGTGAAATCGCAGTTGTTTCTATCGAACACCTTCAAGGGCTTCTCGTTTGGCGGCACGGTGGAGCGCTACCAGGATTTTTTTCAGACTACAAACGCCCAGGGAGCGCTTTCAAATCCGCCGGTCTTTGATTCCATCCGCATCTTGCATACTCCGAGCGTCGACGCCTCGAGCGTGGACCGGCAGGTCGGGCACTCACCGTTTTTCTGGTCGTTTGATTCGTCCCTGGCAGGCCTATCGCGGAGCGAGCCCGGATTCCACACCAGCAATGTCCTGGGCCGCTTCGATCTAAGTCCGGAGATTTCGCTGCCGGTACAGATTTACGGATGGTCGCTGCGGCCGGCGCTTGACCTGCATGACACCTACTACAGCGAACGGTTTGTGAACGGAGCGGACGTCCGCACTCCGACGAACCGTCGCGCTCTGGAAACGTCCGTAGAGTTGCGGCCTCCGGTCCTGGAGAAAGTCTTCGACAAGGAATACCTCGGCCAAAAGTGGAAGCACGTGATCGAACCGCGGTTCGTCTACCGGTACGTGACTGGAGTAAACAATTTCGCCAAGATTCTCCACTTTGACGATCGCGACATACTCAGCGACACCAACGAGGTCGAGTACGGCTTCGTGACCCGGCTTTATGCGAAGCGGCCGGAGTCGGCCGTTCAGGAATGCGATACTCCCATGACTGGTCTGGCAGTCGGGGCAGCGGCTCCGGAACAGACCGTGCCCTGGGGCCGTGTCGGGAATTTCGAAAACCAGCCTTGCGTCACGGGGCCAACTGTTCGGGAAGTGGTCACCTGGGAACTGGAGCAGAAGTATTTTCTCGACCCGACCTTCGGCGGGGCGCTGGTTACCGGGCAACGTAACGTCTTTACCACGACTTCAGACCTGACTGGCATTGCATTCATCACCCAACCGCGCCATCTGTCCCCGCTGATTTCGCGCTTGCGCGTCGATACCGGCAGCCATACTGATACAGAATGGGATATGGACTACGACTTCCAGCTGGGTCGGGCCAATGCCAGCACGCTGCTGGTGAACTACAATTTCGGGCCATTCACTTTCGGCGGCGGGCACGCCTTTCTGCAGATTCCGCAGACCAATACAACGCCTCCAAGCCTGAGCGAGGGCAAGTGCGGACCGGTCGCGGACACGAGCCAGATCACGTGCAAGTTTCAGCAGTTTCGCGTTGCGCTGGGTTATGGCGGCCTTACGCGCCGGGGATTCAGTGCGGCTAGCAGCATTGGCTTTGATACCGAACTCAGGCAATTGCAATTCGCTAGCGGCCAGACGACCTATAACTGGGATTGTTGCGGAGTTACGCTCGAGTACCGCCGCTACGCAATTGCCAACGTGCGGAATGAGAATCTTTTCCGCTTCACGTTCACTCTGGCCAACATCGGTTCTTTCGGAAACCTGAGGAGACAGGAACGCCTGTACTGAGCTCTGGGCTGCTACCATAGATTTTTATGTCCTCGACGGAATCCTCGCTCGCCCGGAAAGCTGCGCAGTTGCAGGAGCATCTGCGCCAGTTGGGGCGTCTTCTGGTCGCCTACTCCGGAGGAGTGGATTCCACTTATCTCGCCTGGGCGGCGCATCGTGCACTCGGCGACAAGATGCTCGCAGTCATCGCCGACTCGGCCAGCCTGGCTCGCACTCATCTTGCCGATGCCCTGGCCTTCGCCAATGAGCAGGAAATCCCAGTGGAAGTGGTGTCGACGTTGGAACTCGAACGCCCCGAATATGTCCGCAACGACGGGCAGCGTTGTTTTCAGTGCAAGGATGAACTCTTCACGGTCATGGAAAAGCTCCGTGCTGACCGCGGGTTCGATGCCATTGCGTATGGCGTCAACCTGGACGATCAAGGTGATTTTAGGCCGGGACAGCAGGCGGCGCGGCAACATCACATCGCGGCGCCATTGCTTGATGCTGGCCTGACAAAACAGGACATTCGGGAATTGGCGCGCGAAGCAGGATTGCGAGTCTGGGATAAGCCTGCATCCGCCTGTCTTTCTTCCCGCATCGAGTACGGCCGTCCAGTCACGCGAGACGCGCTCGATGTAGTGGAGCGGGGTGAAGACGCGCTGCGCTCGCTCGGCTTCCGCCAGTTCCGGGTGCGGCATCACGGTGACATCGTCCGCATCGAGATCGCCAAGGAAGAGTTGGAACGCGCCCTCCATCCCGCCATGGCTGCGCAGTTCACGGCCATCTTCAAGCAACTCGGATTCAAGTTCGTGACGCTCGACCTGGAAGGATTCCGCTCGGGCTCCATGAACGCGCTGCTGCCCGCCGAGCAACTGCGCCGGATTGTCTAGGCTCGGCCCAGCCGTATCCCTCTGGTGCTGTGAGATAATCGAGAGATATCAATACATGCTGAGGCGGTTTTTAGTGACATTAATTCGACGTTCCCTGTTCATTATCCTGCTGGTTTGCCTGGGCTGCGTTGCCCAGTCTGCGCCACCGGACCTGGCCAAGAAGATCGAACACCAGGTCCGCTCTTTCTACACTCTTCCCACCGAGGTCAAAGTTAACGTCGGCGCGATCACTCCCAACAGCGACATGCCAGGATATGACACGGTTGCGGTGAACATCGAAGGCGAAAGCAAGCAGAAAGAGTTCAAGTTCCTGCTCTCCAAGGATCGCAATACACTGCTGCGCGTCACCAAGTTCGATCTGTCAAAAGATCCATACACGGAATTGATGGGCAAGATCGATGTATCAGGTCGTCCCAGCCGTGGGCCGAAATCGGCCAAGGTCGTGGTGGTCAATTACGACGACTTCGAATGCCCCTATTGCGCGGCCATGCACCGCACGATCTTCCCCGAGCTCTTCAAGGAATACGGCGACCGGGTTGAGTTCATCTACAAGGATTACCCGCTCGCGGAGATTCATCCCTGGGCGATTCACGCCGCAGTGGACGCCAATTGCCTGGCGGCGCAGAACCCGGATGCCTATTGGGATTTCGCCGACTACATCCATGCCAACAAGCGCGAGGTCGATGCGGAGAAAACTCCGCCGGCGCGCTTCGAAGCGATTGATAAGATAGCGATGCTGCAGGGCCAGAAACACAACGTAGATGTCGTGAAGCTGCAGTCTTGTGTGAAGGCACAGAACGAGGATGCCGTACGAGCATCGATGAAAGAGGCCGATGGACTCGGCGTGAATGCGACTCCGACTTTGTTCATCAACGGCCAGAAGATTGATGGCGCAGTTCCCATCAGCGAGGTTCGCGCCGCACTGGATGAAGCTTTGAAAGACGCCGGTCAGCCAGTCCCACAGCACGTTGCTTCGGCCCCGACGCCCGCATCCAAGTAAATTAGTGCCCAGAGAAGGCCGTTTCGGTTCGGCTTTTCATGGGTGTGCGCGGTTGACAAGGGGAGAACACCTTTGAAGAAAAGCTCATGGTTAGCGCGGGCCGCGGCCGGGCTGGTGACCACTGTTCTGCTGGCGGCTTTCACCGGCTGCACTTCCAAGCCTGGCGGCGATGTGATGGCCACGGTCGACGGTCGGAAGATTTTCCGCTCCGACGTCGACAAGTATTACGACAATAACGTAGCTTCTGCCCAGCAGCCGCCGGCAGGCGAGCAGGCAACGGCATTGCGCCTCAACATCCTGCACCAGATGATTGAGGATGAGATTGTCATGCGCCGCGCCGAGAAACTCGGCTTGCTGGCTACCGAAGACGAAGTGGACCGCAAGTACAACGAGATCAAATCGCCTTTCACGCAGGAAGAATTCGACAAGCGGCTGCAGGAAAAGAAGATCACGGTAGCCGATTTCAAGCGCGATATCCGGCGCTCCCTCACTGTCGAGAAGGTCCTCAATAAAGAGGTATCGTCGAAGATCAACATTACCGATCAGGACATCACGGACTACTACAATGCGCACAAAGCCGAGTTCAACCTGATTGAACCGCAGTATCACCTGGCGCAGATCATGGTGACGCCCATGCCCAACCCGCAGGCTCCCAACCAGAACGATAAAGCCCAGAACGAGGCGGATGCGCGCAAGAAGATTCAGATGATCGCCAACCGCCTCGACAGCGGCGACGATTTCGGCACCCTGGCCATGAAATATTCGGAAGATCCTGAGACCTCGGGCAACGGCGGAGATCTGGGCACGGTGCGCGAATCCGGGCTGAAGGGAACGGACCCGGCTACGCGCGAAGCGGTCATGAAGTTGAAGCCGGGGCAATATAGTCCCATCATCAGCATCGTCAATCCGCAAACCAGGCAGGCCCTGGGCTTCCGCATCGTCAAGTTGGTGGCAAAAGAACCAGCGGGGCAACGAGAGTTATCCGATCCGCGCGTGCAGCAGGCCATCCGCTCGCAACTCCATGATCGCCGCGAGCAACTGCTGAAAGCGGCGTACTACGAAGTGCTGCGCGACTCGGCAAAGGTCGAGAATTACTACGCGAAACAGGTGCTGGATCGCAACGGGATCGAAAAATAGGAGGCCGCAATCACGAAGCGGTCGCGATCAACTCCGAAAGAACACATTCCTTGGGACCTTTATCGTCTCTCAGCCCAAGAAATACGGGCGCGCGCAGCTTTGGGCCAGAGCCTGTGTTGGCGCCGCCGGTCCACTCGGCATACTCGATTTCCGCAACTAATTCCGGCTTGACCCATGTCACTTTGCGCAGGGCTTCCACTTCGCCATAGAACGGAGTTTTTGTCGTCTCCAGCTTTTTCAGCAGCGTCCACATCTCGGCCAGTGATTTCTGGTTGAATCCGCTGCCCGCCTGGCCCACGTGAATGAGCCTCTGCTGCTGGTCGTAGAGTCCCAACACGAGCGAGCCGAAATGGGCGCGGCTGCCCTCGGGCTGCGTGAAGCCTCCGATTACGCATTCCTGCCGATGCCGAATCTTGATCTTCAGCCAGTCGCCGCTGCGGCGCTCCTCGTAGCAGCTAGCGGCGCGCTTCGCGACAATGCCCTCCAGCCCCTTCGAGCGGGCGATTTCATAGAGCGCCTTGCCGCGCTCTTTGTAGTGGTCGGAATAGCGCAGGGAGTCGCCGCTCTTGATCGCGGACGCGAGCTTAGCCTTTCTCCGCTCAAGCGGCACCCGGCGCCAGTCTTCGCCGTCCAGATAGATCAAGTCAAACGCGTAATAGAGGACAGTGACATCGGCTCGGGCGGCTGCCCGCTTGCCTCCCGGACGGAAGCCCGTGCGCTGCTGCATCAGGCTGAACGACGCTTTCCCTTGCTCGTCGAGCGCGACTACTTCGCCGTCGAGGATTGCGTTCTTTGCCTTGAGGACCTTCGCCATATCCTTTAGCTCAGGATAGCGAGCCGTCAGTTCATTCTGATTCCGCGAGACCAGTCGTACCTGGCCGTTTTCAATGAATGCCACAGCCCGGTAGCCATCCCACTTGATTTCAAATAACCAGTCGGCGTTGTCAAAAGGCTCGCTGATGGATTCCGCCAGCATGGGATGGATGGCCGTTGGCATCGGACGCTTGACGGGATCATCCGCGCAAATCTCAGGGGATTTTGCGGATTTTGACTTTGCAGAAAACTGCGGTGTTCTTGAGGCAGGGACGGAAGCGGCTTGCGCTGATGCAGTGCGCTCCGATGCTACTGGTTTTTTCTTAGTTTTTCCCTCTGCGTCCTCTGTGTCCTCTGTGGTCTTGTTTTTCTTTTTTTTTTCCACGCGCGCCAGCGCGTCGGCGAGCCACGCCGCCTTCAGTTTGCCTCGTGCTGCCGGACGGCTGCTCTTCCACTCTCGCGAGCGCGCGTCGCCGGCGATTTCGTCCATGCTGCGTTTGCTGAGCACCGACTCGTCGATGTCGCCGGCATCGTATCCTTCCACGACCTCATCGTCGTGCTTCTTGATCATCAGCCATTCATTGCCCTTGCTGCCCGGACGGCGGCCCTTCATCTTGATCAGCGCAAAGTCTCCTTTGAGCCGCTTGCCGTGCAGCCGAAACTTCAGGTCACCCTTGGCCAGCATCGCGATCGCATCGGCTTCCGTCCCCACGCCATACTTGCCGTCGACCGGCACCGGCGAAAGCGGCTCCCACGTGCCGACGTCCCAGACCATGACGCTGCCCGCTCCATAGTTGCCTTCCGGAATGTTTCCCTCGAAATCGAAATAAGAAACTGGATGATCTTCGACCTGCATCGCCAGCCGCTTGTCGGCGGGATCAAGCGACGGCCCCTTCGGCACGGCCCACGACTTCAGGACGCCTTCCATCTCCAGCCGGAAGTCATAGTGCAGGCGGGTGGCCTCGTGTTTCTGCACCACGAAGCGGTTACCCTTCTTCTTCTCGACTTTCGGCGGAGGCTCCGGGGTCTCTTCAAACCGCCGCTTCCGTTTATATTCTTCAAGCGCCATGGTCTGACAGCGTCATTCTAGCAAGGGCAGTGGGTCAACGCTGTACATACTCCACCGTAGGAAGCGATGCAGCGTCGAGCAGTGACTGCAAGTTACGAACTGAAAGCAAAAGTCGGATATGCTGTTGCTCATAGCTCATAGCTCATCGCTCATAGCTCAGACATGGAACGCGAATTTCCCGAACTCCCGCTGGTCGGCGTTGGCGCGATCATCATCAAGAATGATCGCGTCGTACTGGTGAAGCGCGCCCACCCGCCGATCCAAGGCCAGTGGTCGATTCCCGGAGGCGTCCTCGAAGTGGGCGAGTTGGTCCGCGAAGCCGCCGTTCGCGAAGCCCGCGAAGAAACCGGCCTGATCGTCGAACCCGCCGACCTGCTGGGCGTCTACGATCGCATCCTGCGCAATGACGAAAAACGCGTGCAATATCACTATGTATTGGTTGATTTCCTCTGCCGTCCGGTTGGAGGAGAACTCCAGGCCGCCAGCGATGCCGCCGAAGTCCGCTGGTTCACGCGCGAGGAACTACCCGCATTGCAATTGGCCGAGGATACAGGCGAAGTCATTCAAAAAGGTTTCGAGCGATTGGGCGCATGAGCACAGGTTCAAACGACGATTCCCAAATTCGTGATCCATCTGGGGAATGATCAGAAAGGCAGCTCTCATGATGTTTCCGCAAAATTCTCTCAGCAGATTGTTCCTGCTTGCGTTGCTGGCAGCGACAGCGCACGCGTTGTTTGCAGCCGACGAGAATGTCACCGTAACGGAGATTTCGCCGGCAGTGCTGGTGTTTTCCACGTCGTCAGGCAATGTCGTCGCCTCGGTTGGGCTGGATGGCGCTCTGTTGGTGGGCACGCCGTCCGCCGCCAGTACCGAGCAGATCAACAGAATCCTGGCGGCGCGAACTAAGTCTTCGGTGCGCTACGTGGTGATCGCGCCCGAGGACCTGGCGCATTCGCAAGGTGATGCCGGCTGGGGACGCCTCGGCGCTTTCGTCGCGATGCACGAGAATGCGCTCCAACGCCTGGGCGGGCACGTGATGGGAAAGCCCGAGCCCCTGCCAGAGCCACTTCTAAAGCTTGGAGTGGACCGTCCACGCATCGCGTTCTCTGAAGTGTTGACCTTCGACATCAATCGCGAAGCGATTCACATCGTCCATCAGAAGCCCGGCTATAGCGACGCCGACGCACTCGTGCACTTCCACGCTGCGAAGCTGGTGTACATGGGAGAAGCATTCCCCGGTGACGGCTACCCGGCGGTTGATCCCGCACAGGGCGGCACGCTCGACGGCCTGCTGAAGACGATTCAACCTTGGTCCGACAGCAGTTTCCATGTTGTCCCCGCACATGGAAAAGTGGCCAATGGCGCCACCCTCAAGGCCTTCCACGACATGATCGTGACGGTGCGCGATCGCATCCAGAAGATGGTGAATGAAGGCCGCACGGAAAGCGAAATCGTATCGCAGCACCCCACCTCTGACTTCGATGCTCAGTGGGGGCACGGACGCGTGACAGCGGATCAATTTGTTCATGAAATCTACGCAGCTGTTAAGGGTCAGTAGTGGCCAAATCTTTCGGGCAACTTCCGGCAGTGAAAACTGTGACTAACTAAGACCGCCGCTTGTGAGGGCGCCGCCGTCATGACTGCCGCGAGGGATTCCAGGAAGGTGATTTATGCCGCGATCGCTGCCAACGTGGCGATCGCCATCGGTAAGTATGCGGCTGCCATCCTCACCGGCAGTTCCGCGATGCTGGCGGAAGCATTCCATTCCACCGCCGATTCAGGCAATGAACTCCTTCTGCTGATCGGTATGAAGCGCAGCGCCCGGCCGCCGGACGCGCTTCATCCCTACGGCCACGGCAAGGCACTCTATTTTTATTCACTGCTCGTCGCGGTGTACATCTTCGGCGTCGGTGGCGGACTCGCCATACACGATGGGATCTCCCACCTGCGGCATCCCCAACTTGGGGATCATCCCGCCTGGAATTATGCGGTGCTGCTGTTCGCGATTGGATTCGAGCTTTATTCCTGGTTCATCTCCTACCGCGAACTGCAGCGGCGGAAAGATCCCGATGAGAGTGTCTGGGACGAAATCATTGGCAGCAAAGATCCCACGGTGTTTACCGTTTTCCTCGAAGACACCGCCGGCATCATCGGAGCTTGCCTCGCCTTGCTTGGCATTTTTCTTGGGCACGTATTCCACAACCCTTATTTCGATCCGGCAGCTTCCATCTTGATTGGATTGCTGCTCGCAGCCATGGCCTTCTTCTTAGGACGCGAAAGCGGCGCCTTGCTGGTCGGCGAGAGAACCAATCGGGCGACAATGAAGAAGGTGCGGGAGATCATTACCGCCGACCCTTCGGTCGAGAGGGCGGGCGATCTGCTCACGATGCAGCTTGGGCCCAACCAGGTGCTGTTGACGGTCGAAATTCAATTTCGACGTCCGCTGAACATCGACCAGCTGGAAGCGGCCATCGATCGCATCGAAACCCGCATTCGCCAGGCAGAGCCCACCATCGACCGCATCTTCATCGAAGCGGAGTCGTTCACCGGTAAATCTCAGCCCAATGCTCGCGCCGCATAGTGGACCTTGAGTTGCCCAGGTAGAGCAGACCTCCGGAGCACAGAACGGCCTTCCAGCACGGGCTGTCCGGTTGCATACGAAATCCGCGCGTTCAGGGAAGGCTCTTAGTGCGCTCGTCCACGCGCGAGGGCTTCCGCCGACTTCGCTGGCAGAGGATACAGGTGATTGAAAAAGGATTTGGAAAGCTAGACTGCTGATTCGGCCGCACCCGAAACGCCATCATCCTCCCACTCGACTTCGCACGAGTGGCAGCGCCATGCCCGCCGATAAACCGGAACCGGCACGCCCGCGTACGCGGTCAGGTAGGAGACTGGTTTGTTCAATTCCTGATAGGAAACGTCGAGGCTCTGGCAAGCCGGACAGCGCGGCTGCTGATACTCACCGACGCCGCAGACATCGAATCCGTCAGGAATGGGCTGATTGAGAATTTGGTTGGCCGTCTCAACATCCGAGGGACCGACTTGCAACTTAACCCCTCCCAACAGGTTCGACCAGAACCAATCCAGACGCACCAGGTTGTCATCCACCAGCGCGCATTCGATGCCCGACGACTCCAAACTTCCCTTCGCCAGCAACGCCTCGGGCAAATCCCGGAACTGGCGGATCGTGATCATCGTTCGCAGTTCCAGTTCTCCCTCCAGCGGCAAGAAATCCTCTGCCGGAAGCTCAGCAGCAGGAGGATCACCGGGCTTCGGCCCCGAGTCCTCATTGACGATCTCCGGAACATGTTCCACAAATGCCGGGGTGAGGCCTCTACGGGCCAGTTCGGCCCTGAGCGCTTCTCGGGCGAGCTCGGTGAGTTCGTACGCCTGACCCGCAACCTGCTCCAGTTCGCCGTCCATCTGGCCCGCATAGAACTCCGCCAGCCTGCGGCGCTCCTGTTCTGGATCAATTCTCGACATCGGAGAAGATCATACTCCTGCTTCATTGCTGTGAATCGCTGCCCGATCCGTCACTCCGGGGCGTGAAAACAGAACGGCCCACAAGCACGAAGCCTGTGGGCCGCCCGGTGGACTGTTTGGGATTGACCAAGAGGTGGTCACTCTACGTGGCCTCTACGGCAACTCCGGGTTTCGTCTTTCGACGATCCTGACCGACCTGCGTCAGGCGGAATCAATCCTTACTCACCGGTAGTGTGCGGGCTGTAGCTCCTGATGCAGTGCTTACGAATTCCGCATCCAGAGCCCCGCTTAGAGCGACCTGCCCTAAGTCTCAGCCACCTCACCTGGTCTTTGAGTACCTCTACTACTGCCTTCTGAACTTGTCATTCGACCACCTCCTTTCCGGTGTAAGCGCAGATTATTACGAAACGCGCCGCCTCGTCAATCGGGGAAAAAACACGTTGTCGGTAGCACATGATATGTCCGGTTGAGATAGCACGTGATATGTCCGCTTTGCGGGCGGCGAGGGTAGGAGACCATGCGGAGCATGGAATCCTACCCGAAGGCCGCGATGGAGCGGGCGATGAAAGTACAGGACGTGATGTTGCAGGCGATGGCCAAGAAGATCAGCTGGTGGCAGGCGGCGGAGATCCTGGGCATTAGCGACCGGC
>DATGFC010000056.1:0-16386 GCA_035309485.1 Candidatus Sulfotelmatobacter sp. | reverse complement strand
TCGTTTCGACCATTTCTTTTTTTCCACGATGGCCGTGCTCATGCTGGCCACGGTTTTCCTGGGATTCGCCCGCACCTACTATCTCGCGGGAATTTTTCATGCGCCCTTGCCCAGTCTGATCGTCCACATCCACGGCGCGGCGTTCTCCTGCTGGATTCTCCTGCTCGTGACCCAGACTTCTCTAGTCTCCGCCGGCCGCGTCCATGCCCATCGCCGTCTCGGCATCGCCGGTTTCGGTCTCGCATGTCTCATGGCGATCCTCGGTGTTCTCGCCGCCACCGATTCGCTCGTCCGCCAGGCCGGCCCTCCCGGCCGCGATCCCAGGTTCTTCTACATCATCCCTCTTACCGACATGCTTATCTTCGCCACTCTAATCTCCCAGGCATTTCGGTTCCGTTCAGATCCGGCAACCCACAAGCGCCTCATCCTCGTCGGCACCGTCGCCCTGCTGATCGCCGCCATCGCTCGTTGGCCGTTCCTAGGCCACAGAGATCCCGTTCACGCCGCCCTGCTCTCCTACGTTTTCCTCGTCTTCCTCGCAGCCTACGACCTCTGGTCGACGCGGAGGATCCATCGCGCCACCCTCTGGGCAAGCGCATTCCTCATCTTCGTCCAACAAATAAGAATTCCCATCGGCAAGACCGCCGCCTGGCACGCCTTCGCCGCGTGGGTCCAATCGATTGCCCATTAGCACTCCGCTTCGCGTAAGGAACTTGCGGAAAGAATTCACTTCGTCCGACTTCTCTTCGTGACTAACATAGCGCCGGCGTCTCGCCGGCTGTCTTGTGTGTCGGGCCGTTTTTCTCCGCGTGCTCAGCGGGAAGTTCTCAGCGAACTCAGCGGTTCAAGTCTTTTGACCTTTTAGCTGTGGCGCTAAATGTAACCCGCATAGTTGTCTTTCACCATTGGCGTCAAACGACCTCTCATCCGGCGGATGCGGCTTCGCCTGCCTCTTGTGTATAGTGTGAGGTTTACTTCCGCTTTGCATTTACAAAAATCTACCTTCCGAAAGGATGATCCAGTGGGACGAACCTTGGGTCGTTGCGCGCTTCTCGTGATCATTGCAGCACTTCTTCTTGCGATTTCTCCACTTTGGGCGCAGGGTAGCGCGGACGAGCGCATCCTTTTCCACGCCCAAATCTTCACTGCCGACCCGCAGAATCCTTACGCCGAAGCGGTTGCCATCCGCGGCGACAAGATCGTCGCCGTCGGCAACTTGCCCGAAGTCGAGAAATCCGTTTCCGCCAGTGCCCAGCGTGTCGACCTCGGCGGCAAGACTCTCTTCCCCGGCTTCATCGATTCCCACAGTCACTCCATCGACGGCGGCCTGAGCCTCATCGCAGCCGATGCCACCGACAAAGTCAATTCACTCGATCAACTTCCCGCCTTTGCCGATGACGCCAAAAAATCCGGACGCGGCATGCGCGGTGACATCCTTGAAATTCAGGGCCTCCCGCTCGAATTCTGGTCGCACCCCGACGTCCTCAACCGCGATTTCAGCACCGGCCCCTACGCAAATCAGCCCGTCCTCCTCCGCGGCATGGACGGCCACACTGCCTGGGCCAATCACGCCCTGCTCAACCGCGCCGGCATCACTCCGGAATTTCTCAAGAAGCTCACGCCAGACGAGCGCGCCTATTATGGCGTCGACAAAAACAGCGAGCCCAACGGATTCCTCGTCGACGCCGGCACCGCCAAAATCGAACCGCTCCTGCCCAAGCCCACGCCTGAAAAATTGCTCGCCGCTGGACGCGCCGCCCTGCAATACAACTACAGCCTCGGCATCACCGCCTGGCTCGACCCTCTCGCCTCCGACCAGGTTCTGCAGGCCTACAAAATGCTTGCCGATCACGGCGAACTGAACTCTGAAATCGTCGCCTTCCCTCAAGTGCTCTCCAAAGATCCCGCCGCTGAACTCGCCACCGTCCAAAAGACGCGCGATAACTATAAAGATGTCCCGCACCTGCACGTCACCGGAATCAAAATCTTTGCCGACGGCGTCGCTGAATTTCCTTCCCAGACCGCGCACCTCACCAAGCCCTACAAGAACACGGGCCACAACGGCGATCTGCTTTTTGAGCAGAAAAAGTTTGACGAACTCTGTGTCGCTGCCGACAAGCAGGGACTCATCATCCACGTCCACGCCATCGGAGACGGTGCCGTCAAAGCCGCTCTCGACGGCATCTCCGCCGCCCGTTCTGCCAACGGCGACTCTCACCTTCCCCACACCCTCACTCACGAGCAGTTCATCCAGCCCGAAGATTTCCCGCGCTTCCGCCAACTAGGTGTCATCAGCGCGCTGCAACTCTATTGGGCCGAAGCTGCCAACGACACCATCGAAATTCTCAAGCCCTATCTCGACCCCGAAATCTACCGCTGGCAATATCCCGCGCGCTCCATCCTCGACAATGGCGGCATCATCTCCGGCGCCAGCGACTGGCCCGTTTCCACCGCCAACGTTTTTCGCGCCATCTACCAGGCTGAAACCCGCAAAGGCAAAGAAGGAGTCCTCGACGCCACCCAGGCGATGCCGCGCGTAGCCATGTTCTACGCCTACACCCGCAACTCCGCCCGCGCCATGAACATGGATTCAATCGGCACCATCGCCCCCGGCAAGCGCGCCGACCTCGTCCTGCTCGACCGCGACGTCCTCACCATCTCCCCGGAAGAAATGCGCGACACCAACGTCGTCTGGACCATGGTCGCCGGCAAAACCGTCTATCACGCTAAATAGCAATGAGCCGCGAGCGATGAGCCATGAGCGATGAACGATGAGCAATGCGCGCGGAGAGCCGTGCGCAATTATTGAACAGATGTAAAAAGGAAGGAAGAGAAGAGAACAGGGTTGTAGTTTCGATGCCGGCCGCGTCCCCAGATACAAGACCTTTAAGCGGTAGCCTCGCGCGCCCGTAATCTCGCGCTTCTACACCGACGGAAAGCTGATGCCCCAGAAATTCTTCGCCTTCTCGTCGTGCTCTACAAACTCAACTCCGTAGGTGCACAGTCCCTCGACCGCCGCAATCTGCGAGACCACTTTCGCCGAGACCTGCGTCCCTCGCGGATGCCGGATCACCACCGTCGATCCCACCGCCAGTTCGCGATGGATTTGAAGCGCCGCCCCGTGTTTGTTCAGGTTGAGCGCCTTGGCTTGCAGCGTGAAGGTAAACTTCGAACGGTCTTCGCCTGTTACTCCAACTGCAGCATTCAGCGACATGCGATTGCTCCGGCGCTTGCTGATCGGGCTACGCGTCGAAGTGCTACCCGCCATCGGTCGTGAAGGTTTGTGGAGTGTGTGATGAACGTGCGTCGTGTGATGCGTCGAGTGGTGTGGCACGTGATGGAGATTAGTAAATCCTTGTTGCCCCTGCAACGCACCTCAGTCACCTCCCGGTGGTGACCCTCCAACCTACTGAAGCGCTTGGTCTTGCGCCTGTGCAAAAAAACGTCATTCCGGCTAGAACCCGCGCCCATAGCCTGGTTTGGAGCCTTTCGACCCCTGTCTAATTACCTAGTTCTTTCTTCCCAACTCCGTTGTAAAATGGCCCCCATTTAGTTTGGTGGGCCCATGCGATTCTCTGTTGTTTCTTCCGCCACCCCGCGAAGAGCCTGCAAGTCCCCCCTGTTCTGCATCCTCGTCGCGCTCCTTACCACTCCACTCTCAGCCAAGACCAAAGATGTCCCCCGCACCGTTCCCTCAGCGGAATCCCCAACCACGGATAAAGACAAAGACGTCATCTCCGTCAAGAACGCCGACAAGTACGACATCCAGCGCATCGGCGACCGCGGCATCGGACATGGCTTCAACATTTATTCTCTGAAGCATGAGCTTCAACTCGGCCGCAACATGGCCGCCGCCTTCGATCGCACCACCAAGCTTGTCACTGATCCCATCGTCAACGACTACGTCAACCGCATCGCCCAGCGCATCGTGCGCAACTCCGACGCCATCGTTCCCTTCACTGTAAAGGTCATCGACTCCGGCGATATGCCGCGCGCCTACGGCCTGCCCGGCGGATTCCTCTATGTAGACAGCGCCCTCATCCTCGCCTCCGACGGCGAGGCCGAGCTCGCCGCCGTCATGGCCCATGAGATCGCTCACGTCGCCGCCCGCCATGCCACTCGCGCCCTCACCCGCCGCGAGATGACCGACATTATCGGTTCCATGGCCATGGTCGCCGGTCCCGCCGGTATGGCCGTCGAAAATGTTGGCGGCCTCGCCGGGCCGCTCTCCGTCAAAAAGTTCTACCGCGATGCCGAGTACGAAGCCGACCTCCTCGCCATCGAGTACGCCTATGCCTCCGGCTACGATCCTCAAGCCTTCGTCGGCGCACTCGAAAAACTCCATGCCATCGAACTCCAGCGACAGGCAAACCTGGCCAAGATTCCCGGATATCACTTGGCCTCAAGACTTCCTTTCAGCAACAAGATTGCGCGAGGCTTCGCCAGCTACCCATTGACCGAAGAACGCATCGATCGCCTCCACTCGGAGATTTCCACTTTCCTGCCCACCCGCAAAGACTACATTCTTGACACCGACGAATTTCAGGACGTGAAGGCCCACCTGCTGGCGGCGCAAACGCCCGTGCTCCGCCACCACTCCGGCGAAGAAAACAACCAGGGACCCGTCCTCCGCCGCACCGCCGACTCCGATTCCGACATCCCCAATTCCCCCACTTCGAACGATCATTTTCAACCCACCGGAGTCGCGAGCGCGTTCATGGCTCAGCGCCCGTGAGTTGAAGTCATTTCGGCTTCTCTCTCTTCGCCTCTTCCTCCCGAAGATATTTTTCAATCTCCGTCTTGCCCCCATATGCAGCCCACCCTGCCGGCGTACCGTGCCACAGCACATCTTTCAGTTCCAATCTCGCACCTCGTTCCACGAGAAGCTTTACGACTTCGAAATGGCCGCCTCCCGCAGCATGATGTAAGGGGGTCGCATGAGAATGCCCGCCCACCGGGTTATACCGGTTCGGATCTTCGCCCGCGTCCAGCAGCAATCGCACAATCTCCCCGTGCCCATACTGTGCCGCCACCGCCAGCGCCAGGTGCCGGTCATCCCCTCCCGCTGCCGGAAGCAATCGCCGGGAATCCTCCACGAGTCCCAACGCCGCAGCCACCGGCAAATCGATCCGCGCGCCTCGCCGAATCAGAGCGTGTGCGGACTCAAACTCGTCGAGCACGACCGAAGTTCGCAGTGCGCTATCCGGATCCGCACCCTGATCGCATAACAGATTGATCAGCGCCTCCTGCACCCGGCACTCCCGCGGCACACAGCCTGTCGCCACCAGCATCAGCGTCTCGTTCAGCGCAGCCTCGTCCACCCCCGCATCCAGAATCACTGTCGCCACCTCGACAATATTCGCTGGCAGCTTGCCATGCCGCACCGGATTCTCCGCTATGAACTCCAGCAGGCTCGGATTGCGAAAATAGTTTCCCCCCTCGAATACAACGTGCTGCCGCTGCAGCCGAGGATGCTGCGTCAAATACGTCCGCAATCCCGTCGCATCTCCCGCATCGATCAAGTCCACCGCTCGCCGAAACACCGCATCTTCAATTCGCTCGTGGTGCAGCAAGTTGAGTTGATCCGTGAGCGTCGGCCTCTCAATATGCCTCTTCAGCCTTGTCCAACTTGGAAATCCAGCCTCGCGCGCAATGGTGAGCTGCGCGTCGCTGAGCTTGAATGCGGCCGCAAAGATTTCCGCATCAGCAGCCCGCCCAAATCGCGGATGAAATTCGCGAATTCTCTGCGCCGCGCCCGCATCGTGGGCAGCACGTTCTTTCATTAAGTCTTTGGCTTGATACTTCAGATGTTCAAGATTGGGATTCGGTGGAAGGACTCGTACCGGCATGGCGAACTTCCTTTCTATGGCCCGAGGTCCGCATTTGACGGGCAGAAAGTAAGTTCGTACCACTGAATTGTGTCGAGCCAGGTGGACTTCTGTCCTTTCCGCGGACCGGATGCGCCCTTCTGCGCTTCGCCGATGTTACCACGCCTCCGTCATTACCCAAGTAGAAGCCGTCATCCCGAACACAAGCGCGCACCTCTGACCCGGCTCACGGACCTCGTACGCACCACGCTGCTGGTTGACCGGTTACTGCCGTAAGCAGCGGCTGTTTTACACGAGTGTTCTAATGCTGGAAGGACGCCTCCGCGAATATGTCTCGTTGCGCCTATTGCCGATGCGAACTCCCCACCTTCGAGACGTTGTGTGAAAAGTGTTTCCAAGCAGGCTACGGACAGGTCGCGCATCCAAGGTCGTGGTGGCAACGTCGCCAGTTGTGGCATCGACCCCGCCTGACATGCAACATCGTCTACTTATTCCTCATTTCCTTCGTGCTCTTCGCTCTGCGAGGTCGAGCGTCCTTCGCCCACGATACCTTTGACAGCAGTCCGGCGATCAAAATCAGCGACCAGATCGCGTTTGCTGCGGCGTTGATTCTCGCCCTTGTGCAGAGCACCAGAAAAGACTCCGGCGGGGACTCCAAGTAGAAAAAAGGCGCCGGAAGGGTTCCGGCGCCGTATGAGAAACGACTCGCGAGATGCGGTCAAGCGAGGTTCGTACAAAAAACCTGTTTGTAGCTAAAAGCTAAGAGCTAAGAGCTAAAAGCTCGCCCCCTACTTACTCTCCGCCACCCCCGGCGACGGAGCCCCAAAGTCCCTGCGACTATTCGCCGCAGTCCGCGCCGCGCGCGCCGCCGGCTGGTTCCCCGCCGCCGCTCCGTAGCGCTCCAGCAGCACCGGGGCCATCGCGTTCTCGGCTTCCTTGACGAAGATCATCTTGCTCTCCGAAGCCATGTCGACGCGGACAAAATCTCCCAGCTTCACCTGCCCCGTGGCCACCAGGTTTGCCAGCGGGAACACCAGGTTCCGTTCGATCGCCCGCTTCAGATGCCGGGCCCCGTACCGCGGATCGGTGCCTTCCTTCAGCAAGTACTCTTTCACCGCCGGCGTGCAATTGAACACGAACTGGTTCGTGCCCGCCGCCATCAGCACGCGCTGCTGCACCATGCCCAACTCAATATCCAGAATCTGTGCCAGGTGCTCGTCCCGCAGCGTCTTGAACACCACCGTCTTGTCAATGCGGTTCATGAACTCCGGCGTAAACTTGCGCCGCGCCGCCTCGACCGCCGTGCGCTGAATCTTGTCGTCAAACGACTCGTCAACCTCGACCACCTTCGGCGCGAATCCGAACCCGCCATCCACCAGGTTCATCATCTCCCCGGCTCCCAAGTTCGACGTCATGATGATGATGCACTGTGACAGATCCACCCGCCGGTTGTCGCCCAGCGTCAATGTGGCCTTGTCCAGAATTCCCAGCAGCAGTTGCCACAGCGAATCCGAAGCCTTCTCGATCTCGTCAAACAGCAGGATCGACAGCTTCAGCCGCTCCGTGAACCACTGGTTCAGCGCTTCCTGGGTCAGCAGCGGATGCGTCTCCCGATGCCCCAGATATCCCGGAGGCGATCCAATCAGCTTGGCAATTTCGTGGGAATGCTGGAACTCGGCGCAATCGATCTTGATGCAGGCCCGCGCGTCCCCAAACAGCGCCTCGGCCATCGCCTCGACCACCCGCGTCTTCCCCGACCCGGTCGGCCCCAGGAACAGCAGGTTGCCCACCGGACGTCCCGGCGCATTCAGCCCCGCCAGGAACATCTGATAAATCTCTACGACCTTCTCTACCGCCTGGTCCTGCCCCACAATGCGGCGGCGCAGCGCCGCGTCAAACTCTCCGGCATCGTTGCTGCGTCGGTTGGGATCGAGTACTGTTGCGAGATTCGTTCTCATAAAGTCGCTGTCCGGCTTCCCCGGACATTTTCCCTTTCGGCCGTTGCCCCGGCTCTCTTGTTGTTTGTGGCCGGACTGTCTAACTCACCGTTCAATCGCCCCGCTTCTGGAAGGTAACCACTGTGACTTCCAAAAGCCTTCGTCCGGTTGCCTGAGAATTAAGCAAGCCGTTAGCCACGCCTCAACCTGACATCGAATCTTATGCAACTGACGCACCTATCAGGAGTTAGCGTTCCCGCCGCCCGGTTCCTCACACCCTGCCGCGCATCCCCGCGCCACTTAACGGAAAACCTTTGCATCATCACGGAAGGAAGGTACTAGTAACCAGTCACTCGTGTGACGAATTACCACCACGTAGGAACGGACGCATTCGTCGCCCGACGGCGAAGCCGGGCGGACAGCGAAGCCAAGCCCCTCCAAGGATTGCAACCGCCGCCCCATACCCGACATCCACTAGCTGATAGCTGATAGCTGATAGCTGATAGCTGATAACTGATAGCTGATAGCCGAGAGCCGAAAGCCGAGAGCCGAAAGCCGAGAGCCGAATCCAAAAGAGTAGTCCACCCGTAACTAGCATCAGACAACCCGCGGCAGCTACTATCGCACCGTAGGACTGTACTCCCCCCGGAGGGATCGCTTTGCGCTTGTCAGCCCGCATCATCACCGGAATCGTCTGCCTTCTGTTCGCCATTGCTGCCTGGCGTCTGATCCCTTGGAATGCCTCCGTCGAAGCCCAAACGGCCAAGCCAGCCGTCGCGTCGCAGTCTTCACTGCAATTGCAGCCGGCCAACGCCAGCATTCCGGCGACAAAGACCGCCACGATCCCCGATCCCAAGCTCGTAGCCGCCCCCGGCACCGAAATCTACACCGCCAAGCGCGGGGAAGCCATCCCCACCATCGCCCGCCGCTACCTCGGACGCACCTCGTACCTCACGTCCTCCGAGCTGGCCAGCGCGATCCGCTCCATCAACCACAAGTCCGACGCCTCCAACATTCTGAAGGCCAACGAAAACGTCGTAATCCCCGGAATCCTCGCCGCCCCGGTCACCGAAAAGACCATCCCCATTGCCAAAGACTTTGAAGTTCGCGCCGTGTACCTCACCGGCGTGATGGCCGGCAGCGATCACGGGCTCCGCATCATCCGCCACTGGCGGGAAGTCGGCGGCAACTCCGTCGTCTTCGATATCAAGGACTCCGACGGCAGCGTCAATATCCCCTTCGAGCATCCGCTGCTCGGCCAGCACAAGGTCTACCTTCACGACGTGCCCAAGTTCGTGCACTTCCTGCACAGCCAGAACATGCACGCCATCGCCCGCATCGCCATCTTCCGCGACGAACGCCTGGTTGTCGAGCATCCCGAGCTGGCCGTCCAGTCCCGTAAGAACCACACCCCTTGGCGCGAGAACGGCAAGCTGGTCTGGACCGATCCCTCCAATCCCAAAGTTCAGGACTATGACATCGCCCTGGCCAAGCACGTAGCCCAGCTCGGCGTCGATGAAATCCAGTTCGACTACGTCCGCTTCCCCGCCGAAGGCGACCAAAAGGACGCCGCCTTTGTCTTTCAGAAAGACCAGCCGGAAGCCCCTGTAGCCGACATCACGCCGGCGGTGAGCAATGATTCCACCTGCCTGGTCCCAGTCCCGAAACGCCACCACAAGAAGGGTGCACCCGCAACCGAAGCCAGCCCAACTACGCAGCTGCAAAAAGGCCCATGCCCGGTTGCCGCCAAGCCCCGCGGCCCCCAGCGCTCCGACGTCATCGCCGCCTTCCTGAAGAAGGCCTACGCCGAACTTCACCCGACCGGAGTCCTCCTCTCCCTCGACGTTTTCGGCGTGATGGCCTGGCAGCGCAATGTCGACCTCGCCCACACCGGCCAGGACATCGTGCAGATGGCCCAGCATTGTGACGTTCTCAGCCCCATGATCTACCCCTCGCACTTCTTCGGTATGGACAACATCGCCCGCCCCGGCGACGAGCCCGCCCACTTCATCGGCGAGTCCATGGACCGTTTCGAGCTCATCACCAAGGGCAGTGGAGTCGTCATCCGCCCCTGGCTGCAAGCCTTCCACTGGCGTACGAGAACCTATTCACCCGAATACATAAAAATTCAGGTCGAAACTGCGAAGGCCAAAGGCGGCATCGGCTTCTTGTTCTGGAATGCGGCCAACGACTATTCCAAGCCCTTCACCGCCATGCCCGAAATGAAGGCGGCGAACTTTAAGGAAGGCTCAAAAGACAATCCCAAATATTTCCGCGGCGACGAACTCCCCACGCAATCCATCCAGGCCGTCCTAACCCCGGCAAAGTAGCAGGCCCAAGTGGGGACAGCCGCCCTAGGCTGTCCGCAAGCCGAAAGCCGAAAGCCGAAAGCCGCGAGCCGGAAGCCCCGCCGGCAGGCGGAAGCCGGCCCCAAAAATCTCGTCCAAAAACTTGTAATTCCCACCTGACATTAGTTACCATTCGCGCAATTCGTTCGACCAACTTCACTTCTCATTGTTGGGGACCACCTATGACTCCCGAAGAACGTGAACGTATGAACGTGCTCTGCGCCGAGATCCAGCAGGAAAAGAACTACGACCAATTTGCCGGCCAGCTCCGTGAACTCAGCGAACTCATCAGCCGCAAAGAGCGGCGCCGTTTTCAAAATCATCCCAAACTCATTTGGCCGCGCACCCGCCCGTGGAAGACCGTTTCCGCAGTCGTGCACAAAATTATAAAGACTGGAGTGGACCGCCAGCCCGAAAAGGCGGAGATCTCCATCATCCCGGGAGATTATTTGTTTCGCGAAATCCGCATCGAAAACACGCTCACCGATCCCAGCGGCGACGTAGTAGCCCTCAAGCCAGGAGCCCGCGTCGACGTCACCTTCGAAGCCGAGGTGGCCGACACCGTCAAACCATCGCCGGCGACCTAGTCGTAAGCAAGTCCGAAGTTGGGTGACGCTGTGCCGATTCTTGTCCGAGGCCGGGTGGCCCATTCTAAATTTCGCGTTCTTTGCGAAATTTAGAGTGGGGATCTTGCGAACCCCATTTCTTGATGGCATTAGTCAACTGAGGTGAGGCTGAAGTGATGAAGACCGATTGCGTGCCTGCACTGCCAGCCCCTCACGGTTTCGCCTTCACCGGCTGCCACAACTCAATCTTGTTTCCATCCAGATCATAGATCCACGCAAACCGGCCGTACGATTCATCCATTCGTTTAGGATCAATCTTTACTCCCTCTTGTTTTAAGCGCTCCAGCAATGCATCCATATCGTCCACGATGTAGTTGATCATGAACGGTTGGTTGGGAGCGAAATAGTCGCTCGAGGCGGAAAAAACACTCCACACCGTAACCTGTTCGTTCTGCGGATCGTCGTGTTCCCGCCACGGCAGCATCGCGCCTTGGCCTTTGTCCGCCAGTCCCAGATGCTTCGCATACCATTCCCGCATCTGATCCCGATTCGCGGATTTGAAGAACACACCCCCGATTCCCAGGATGCGCCCCCGCTGCTCCGTTTTCACCGGCGCCTTCGACTTTTCAGCTTGCGGAGATTGCACGTCCCTTCCTCCTATCGAGCGGCCCGAGATCAGCAACAATGATCCCAGCGTAATCGTGCTCCACGGTATCCCTTGCATCGGCGGATTATACATAAGTCGATTCAAGAAATCGCAACACACGACACGCAGTCGAAGAAACCTGTCCTAACCCTGTCATCCTGAGCGAAGGCGAAGCATCCCTATCCCTCGGGTGCTCGCCCGGCTTGGGATATTCAGCTTGAGCCTCTGTCACACGAAACAACTCGACCCTCTTCGAACTCTCAACTGTTGAAACGTCGCGATATCACTAAAAATGCCCACACCCAGGTCGAAACGTGTAATCGCCCTGTTCTCGACAGTTGACTGCAGCCGAGAACAGCTAATGTAGAATGCCGCCGATGGTCCGTTCTCTAAAATTCTGTGGTCTTGTGCTGGTTAACCTTGCTATCGCGGTCGTCGGAACCACGATTTTGGACACCGCAGTGCGAAGGATGATCCCAACCTCTACGGTAGCCGCAATCGTATGGAAGGAAATCATCTTGAGCACCGTTTGTGCGGCTTTCATAGGCTTCTTCATGTGGCGAACTTGGAGGAGTTCTGCAGCGAAGTGGACTTGGACTCTGGCTGCACTGTGGTTTGCTTTCGGCTATCTCAGCATAGCTGGCAATGGGAATGTATGGGGACGACTCTCAGGCTTTAGCTCTGGAAGTGTCCTGACTGCGCCTGACGTAAGGACCTTCTTTGCGTTCACTGTTCCGCTCATTCGGGCCATTTCATACTGTGTAGGCGCATGTATCTCCTCACTCGTATATCGCCCCACGGCCGCGTCGTCCGATAGTGGTTGAAACATCCCTATCACTCATTGATGGACGGGCGGTTCGTTTTCTGGAAAGGCGTCTTTCATGGAATGGATGTCAAGAGCGATAGATAGACTCCCACCATGGGCAAGGTTGATTTTTTATACCCTCACAGTCCTTCTAAGCGTGTACTGCATCGCTCACTACGGTTTCTGGTCTTTTCTGCTGAAGGTGATCTTTAGCCCATAGTTCAAGATTTCAAACTGAACCACTACGTGCGAGCGTCATTTGACGATAAATCCCTGTTGGCAACAGTTGAGCCAAGGGTAACTTATCCCACCGGGCGACTATTCTGTGGAGTGACGAGAAGCCCGAACTAAGCTGCCTCTCGTCACCCTTAGCCGTATCTCACGCATGACGACAGTTAAAACTCCACCTTCTTATTTCGCCTGCGTTAGCCCTGCAACAACTGCGGCAACTTTATCGAGTATCTCGTTCCAGCCCTCCAGCTGACCGCTATTTTTTGCGCTCTCCATGGGTTCATTTCCAATGTGGGTGAGTTTCGTCTGGCCGTTTCCGAGATCCTCAAAGATGGTCACGTCGTACGCACCGTCGATGGCCTCCTGTTCTATTCCTAATTCCGCAGGCTCAATCTTGTTTCCCTTCGAGTCCGAAAAGTACATCAAGGAAACGATCTTCTCGTGCAGAACAATCTCGTGGTATTCAACCGCATTCCAGCACTCCTGCCCATCCGGCGTTCTCATGCAGAGGAGAGATTTTCCTCCTACGCGAAAATCCATTTTGCAAACCGGCGAAGTAAAACCCATCGGCCCCCACCACTGCATCACGTACTTCGGGTCTGTCCACGCCTTCCACACCAACTCGCGTGGGGCATCAAAAATTCTCGTGACAACCATCCGCTCTATCTCATTCACCGTGCTTTTTGTCATGTCGAACCTCCGCTCTTTTCATTTGAGTCACAACCGCATCCAGTTTTTCAAAGCTCTCTTCCCAGAATCGACGATAGCTGAACGCCCAGTCGCCGACAGTTTTAATCGCCTGTGGCCTAAGCGTGCACACACTCTCTCGTCCACGCTTCGTCTTGATCACAATCCGCGCCCGCACCAGGTAGGCGATATGTTTTGAAATCATCTGCTGCGAGAGTGCAAACGGTTCCGTCAACCCATGCACAGTGGCAGGCCCACGCGAGAGTCGTTCGATCATTGCCCGCCGCGTTGGATGAGACAAAGCCGCAAACGTTGTGCCTAATTGATCCACAACCATATGGTAGTGGATTCTCTGCCAATGTCAAGCAGGAATTTTGCGATTCCTGATTTCTGTTCCCCGATCTCTGAACCCGGACACGTGCGCTAATTTATGTTCCCCCATGAGCCGCGTATCGCAGCTGGGTGCGTCACGGTTGCGGCGCGGGCATCAGGGGCCGGAGGAATGCCGGTTGCTTATGCTCGATGTACCACCGGCTTGTTGAGCTAGTGACCGTTGCCCGTTGACCGCTACGACAATCGCGACGAAGGGTAAGTCCAGATTTCACTCACCACCCGAACGGACTCATGTGAATTGAACCGAAAGGAATCGAAATTTGAGTATTAACGCCTGGTCTCGCCAGTCATGATGGATAATCTTGATTGATGGCCTCTGATCGCGAAACGGCAATTCGACGCTGGATGCTGGCGACCGTCTCGGGCGGCGGAATAGAGAGGCTCGACAACTTTCACGTTGACGACATAGATGCAGCGTGGAAAGACCCCGCCAGTTGGGTTTCTGCTGGACTGACAGCGTATGGACTCGCTTGGGGGATACGACGCGAACTCGGCCTTGATGTGACGGTCGCACTTGCATTTTCGCTTATCGATGCGCAGGACACCTCCGAAGACGTGTTCGACACACAAGCGGAGTTCGAGAAACAGCTTGACTGGTCGCCGCCGTCACTCTATCTCTTCAAAGTGGGCGACCAGCAGCATATTTCGGCCACGGTCCGTGTAGACCCACTGCCGAAGGTTCTCCTTTCGCAGTTTCGCGAAGACACCAAGTCTTTTCTCCTTCGATGGCGTGCAGAAGACGGTAGTCAACGACGTTCAGTGTTTGTCGAAGCGTAACTGGCGTAACATCCTAAGATCGCTTATTGACACCAAAAAAGGCGAAGTAAAAGCGCACGCTTGTGATATGGCCTGTTCTCGTCATTTCACAACACATATCTTGACGAATTGATAGTCGAATGGCTACCATCGGCCTCATTGAGGGTAGAGCGTCTTCTATGCCGAAAGAGTCGAAGCAACGCAGTGCCGTTCTGCAGGGAACGCTGGACATGATGATCCTGAAAACGCTTCTGTATGGGCCGGCGCACGGACATCAGATCGGCAAGCATATTCAGAGGACCACGAATGAGTTTCTGCAGATGCAGCATGGTTCTCTTTATCCCGCCTTGCATCGGCTGGAGAAGAGAGGGTGGGTGGTGTCCAAATGGGAGACGGCGCCGGACCGCAACCGCGAGTTCAAGTACTACCGGTTGACGGATAAAGGCAAGAAGCAGCTTGTGGTCGAAGAATCGCAGTGGAAGCAGATGGCGGACGCGGTGGGTCGCGTGATGTGGCCTGCGGCCGAGGAGAGCTGATATGCGATGGTGGCAGTGGAAGAATCGGGATGAGGACCTGGCGCGAGAGCTCCAGTCTGACCTTGAACTGGAAGAAGAGGAACAACAGGAGATCGGGTTGTCCGCGGAAGAGGCCCGTTTTGCCGCCGTGCGCGCTTTCGGAAACCCTACTGTGATACGTGAGCAGACGCGGGCCGTGTGGACCTGGAACTGGCTCGAGCGATTGCTGCGCAACCTTAAATATGGCGTGCGCACGTTGTGGCGCTCGCCGAGTTTCTCGATCGTATCGGTGCTCGTGATGGCGCTCGGTATCGGCGCAACCACATCGCTGTTCACCATTGTGCGTGCTGTGCTTCTGCGGCCCCTGCCGTTTCGCGATCCCGGCAGGCTGGTGATGCTCTTCGATCATTTTCGCCACGACGAACGCGGGGATGGGTTCAGTACCGTCGCCGCCGGCGACTACCGCGACTGGCGCGCGCAGAGCCACGGCTTTGAAGACATGGCCGCCATGCGCGCATACGGAGGCATCATCTCCGGCGTGCAGAGTGAGCTACCTGAGGTTGTGCAGAGCGCCGCAGGTTCGGCCAATCTCTTTCCCCTGCTCGGCGTGTCGCCGGTTTTGGGGCGGACCTTTACTGACGCTGAAGACCAGCCGGAAGGGCAGCCCGTTGTGCTGCTGACCTGGAGCATCTTTCAGCGCCGCTTTGCCGGCGATCCGTCGATCATCGGCAAGCAGGTTCATCTGGACACGAAACCAACTACAGTCATTGGCGTGCTGCCGAGCTGGTTTACGTATCCCGATGCCAAGATTCAATTCTGGCTGCCGTATGCGCAGACCTTCTCGTACTCGCCGGGCAACTACGGGCACGCCGACCACCAGAGCATGGTGGTGGCACGACTCAAGCCGGGTGTGAGCGCAGCGGCGGCGACCCGCGAGGTGAGTGCGCTGCAGTATCAGATCCACCTCGCCAATGCGTCGAAGCCTGTAGCTGAAGACGTGTGGTCCCGGCCAATGATCGACGACCTCGCGAAGAATGTGCGCACGCCTCTGCTGGTGCTGCTGGGCGCGGTGGGCTGCATGCTCCTGATTGCCTGCCTGAACCTCACCAATCTGCTGGTGGCGAGGTCGGCTACCCGGCGCAGGGAGGTTGCGGTGCGCGGTGCGCTGGGCGGCAGCCGTGTTGTTCTCATCTGCGAGCAGATGACAGAGAGTTTGCTCATCTGTCTGGCCGGCGGAGCACTAGGCCTGCTGCTGTCGCTGGCTTCCACTTACTGGCTCGCGGCGCACTGGCGCAATCTACCCCGCGCCGAGTCCGTGCATGTCGATGGATGGGTCCTCACGTTTACGCTGGCGCTCGTAGCAGCCGCGGCACTCCTGGCCGGCCTTGTGCCCGCAATTTCGTCCACCGGAAAAGGCCTGCTTTCCGGGCTGAGAGATTCCTCGCGAACGATGGGCGGCAGCGCCTCCCGGGCGCGGCTGCGCAAGACGATGCTGACAGTGGAAATCGCCCTTACGGTTGCCCTATTGATCTCGGCCGGCCTGCTCTTCAAGAGCTTCCTGCATCTACGCACAACCGATCTCGGGTGCCGCATCGACCACGTGATCACTATGAAATTCGGCCTGCCCGAAATCCAGTACGATACGCGCGAAAAGGTCGTGCGCTTCCACGAGGC
>DATGFC010000055.1:0-71365 GCA_035309485.1 Candidatus Sulfotelmatobacter sp. | reverse complement strand
TCACGTCCTGTACTTTCATCGCCCGCTCCATCGCGGCCTTCGGGTAGGATTCCATGCTCCGCATGGTCTCCTACCCTCGCCGCCCGCAAAGCGGACATATCACGTGCTATCTCAACCGGACATATCATGTGCTACCGACAGACGCTTCGGGACTTCCTTGACAAGCCAGATCTTTTCTTTCAGACTGGCGGTCGCTTCAGTGCGTAACCGCTAGTGTCCTCCCCTTTTGTGATTGCAGGTGGCCCTTCACTGGTCAAAACCGCCTGCGCGACACCTTACGTGTTTTACGCCATTCTGATGGAGGAAAAATGCGAAACAGATTTTCACTCTTCACGCTGGTCCTTCTGGCGTTGAGTCTATCCCTAACCCTGCCTGTAACCGCTCAGACTTACAAATTCAGCACGATCTATGGCTTCAAAGACAATAGCTCGGATCCGAAGACTCCATCGGCGCTGATCATGGATGGAAGCGGAAATTTGTACGGCACCTCGATCAGCGGAGGATCTTTCAACAACGGAGCGGTTTTCAAGCTGTCTCTGACGGTCGGATTTAGTCTCCTCTACAGCTTCAATGGAAACGACAGCACGGATGCCGTTAGTCCGATCAATCTCGCCCTGGACGCCAAAGGGAATCTCTACGGCGACACGCAGTACGTCGCCAGGTCCTTTGTGGGGGACTTGTTCAAACTCACCCCTGGAGGCAATGGATCGTACACGTTCACCTCCCTGTATGTTGCGCCGGACGCGCCGGTACAAATGGTCGTGAATCGGGGAGCTATTTTCTGGCTGAACTGCGGCTACGACGGAAACCCCACATGCGACAACAACACCAGTCTGAATGAACTTAGCAGTGGGCAAAACTCCGTGCTGTACTCTTTTGCCTCGACCGGATTTTATGCCACCGGCAACTATGTCATGGACAAATATGGCAATATTTACGGCACACAAGGCGGAGACGGCGGGCAGACTAGTTGGGGACTGGTTTACAGGTGGTCTCCCGTTTCCGGGTATGCAGTGCTGCACACGTTCAACGGAACCGACGGCTCTGATCCCAGCGGGTTGCGCCAGGACTCCTCGGGTAATCTATACGGAACAACCATCGTCGGAGGCACAACAGGTTTTGGAACCGTATTCAAGATAAGCTCCAGCGGAGTTTTTTCTACTCTCTACAACTTCTGCTCGAAGACGAGTTGCACCGACGGTAGCTACCCCCTTGGGCCGCTGGTCTTGGATTCCAAAGGAAACATCTTTGGCGTCTTGAACTCCGGCGTGTTCAAGCTGACTGCGGGTGGGGGAGAAGGCCTGCTTTACAACAGTGGCGCCGTATTCATGGGGCCCGGCCTGGTCATGGATCTAGCCGGCAATCTCTACGGGACAACGCTCACCGGAGGCAGTGGCGGTTTGGGCTCAGTGTACAAACTTACAGCCTCAAAGTAAGCAGAGAGTCCTTTCTAGGACATCCGGTTTTTCGACGTGGAACTCAATTTCCATCGTTAGCAACAAGCAGGCCAGCCTGACGAGGCTGGCCTGTTGTCCTCATTGGCAGCCTGAAAACGCCAATGTTGCAGCGGTGCTGCTAACGCCTGGGCTAGCAGTCAAAGGAGTGTTCGTCGTTGTCGAACTTGTCTTCAGCTCCGATGGATTGCAGTTCGGAGTGCTTGTTCCATCCGTCGCAAAAGCAAAGGCATCGATGGTATAGCCTACCGGACCTGCCGCCGGAGCACTGGGCTTTTGACTCGCACTCGCTTCGAATGCACCCACACTCGGATTCAGTGCGGGAACAGAGAGCGTGTAACTGGCACAATCGGTTTTTGCCGGGCAGGTCGAACCGGCAGCGCTGGTAAGGTTAGCCGTGGTTGCCGACTGCCCCGCCAGAGGAATCGTGACCATCAGGGATGGGCTGATCGCTTGCAACGCGGAAAGAGAAATGTCGGCAGACGCCGCCGCGCTTCCTGTGCTCGTGGTAATCAGCCCAGTGATAGACGCGGGAGCGGTGCCGGCGCCAGCCTGTGCCGTAACCGGAACCATGCCCAGCGCATCGCCCGGTTGCACGCCAGTAATGACAGTGGCTGCATACGCCACTTGAGCGTCGCTAACAGATCCGACGACCACATCATAGGTTCCCGCTGCAACCGGACAGAACGAAAATGCGCCCGAGGCGTCCGTGACCGTCTCCATGACCACGCGATCAATTCCCGAACTATCTTTCTGCTCCAGTGCCACCACGGTGGTTCCACCGGAGATGGGCTGGTTGGCCGCGCTGTCCACAACCGTTCCATTGATCGATGACGATGTCAGGGTTACCTCGCCCGCGTGCAGAACAGGCTTCAGCCGGAACTGCCCGTTGCCTTCTGCGATGATCGACTCACACGCATTGAAATCGATATCGAGATCTTTTGTTTCGCCGGCCGCGATGACGAACTGTCCGCCGGCAATCTGGCCCGATGGAATCTTGATGCCGGTCGTCGCCTCGCTCGAGAGCAACAGCGACTGCGCCTCATTCGGGGCGCTTGACAGCATCACGCAATTCGCGCCGCTGCCGCACACATTATTGGCGACGACCGTGCTGTTGCTCGCCAGCATGATGCGGATCTGCTGATAACTTCCCGGCTGCAGGGCGAGAGTCGCACCCAGCGTCGCCAGGAAGCACTGATTATTTGCTTGACCCAGCAGGTCTACCTGCTGCGGACTCTGCGAAAGCGCCGGCGTGAGATCGATCCAGCCGGAATCATTATTCCCCGCGCTGGCGCTGGCGTTGATCTGAACATCCGTGATGGTTACGTAAATATGACTGAATGCGCCCTTCGGACCAGAGCACGTTGCCGGATCGCTGACCCGGACGTTCACAAACGAGGCGGCATTTGTGGTGGAAGATTTCCCGCTGCTGCTGCAACCAGAAAGAGCTAGTGCGCAGACCAGCAGAATTGCAACGAATGTGCAAAGCATTGCGCTTCTATACATGGCAGAACCTCGACTCAACGGAAAAGGGATGACATCTTACGGACCTTGGGAGTAAGGTCCACGAGAAATAGAGCATGCTTCGTGCCGTTACTGAGAAAAGGCGCTGAAACTATTGCAGTCAAAAGGGTTTTTAACTTCGACCGAAGGAATCGGCACTTCCCGAATGCGGTGAGATTCTTCCCGCCCAGGGTAATTGTTTCAATATTCGTGGAGAGGTTTTCCGCGTAATGGCCGTCCCAATCCTATGACGCCAGAGGCCAGCTTGTTCACGAATGAAAAGCTATCTTTCTGTTTCTTCCTGCCCCGGGTGCCGTCGTTTTTTATGGGATGTGAGTGATGGGGCGAAACCAGGCTCTGCGCACCTTTTCAATCAACCATCGGAAATCAAAAATCTCAGGCTCGCGCCCTGGCCTCAGCCGTAGCTTCCTTCAGGATCTCGGCTGGGACCTCTCTCAGGCTCACGCCAAATTCGAACACGGGCGTTTCCGTACCGCGTCCCCAGCGCGCGACCTCCCAATGCGCGCGCACGAACTTCACATTCGGCTGCCCCGTAAGGTCGACGAGCATCGGATACTCGCCCGTATAGAACTGCTGCGGAAAGGCGGCGATCGATTTCGCCTCCCACGCCGCGCCGTCGGCAGAACCGAAGATGCTCAGGTCGAGCGACTCCTGCTCGATGATCTTCGTGATCGACAGAGTCACCAGGAAAACGCGGTTGGCCGCGCCGCTGACGTCCACCGCGGCTCCATCGCCCTTCGCGCTGACGGTAGACCCCGCCGGAACCAGAATGATTTCGTGGATAGAAGTTGTCATCGCCGCAAATTCTAACAAATTCAAGCGAGCAGGGCGCCAGCCCGCTTCGTAGCGCCGTCGTCTCGCCGGCTGTCGCGGGGGCGTCTCGCCCCCGCGCCCAAATCGAGACGATCTACCGCCATCCGTCCCGGATGAACCAATCTGCATTCACACGCGGTCATTTTTCGGAAGCGCTGGCTCTTTCCGCCAAACTGATGGCGTCTTGCGCGGCAGCTTCCAGGGGATGGGGTTTCATTTGGTAAACGTGTGCAGCCGATAATGCCAGTAGCAGTTGGGCGGCCCGCCGCATCTGGTATTCACGCAAACGGTCCCCGATCGCATTATCTGAAGTGCCCAGGAACTCGTGGAGGTAGTGCCACAGAAACTGACGAAGTTCATCGACTGCTGCTTTGAAAGCGACCAGTTCATTCGACGCTTCGCCGTCGAACAATGCAGAAGAAAGTTCGGACGGCTGGGTCGCAGCGCGTTTATTGAGCTCATCGCGTACCAGGTAGAGTTCTTCCGTAATGGACCGAATGCGCGTGAGGGTTTTGTCCATGGGGCGGCACCTCCCTACTCGTTGGGAATCTCCCCTGCAACGACTCTGTCAGCCTCGGCGAGCAGCGCTCGGAATTTTCTCAGCAGAGCACGTCTGCTTTCCCGGTCCGTGTTGTTGCTCAACGTTTTGCTCAACGTGGCTAACTGCTCAGCAATCGTGTGAAGCCTTGCGGAAGCGTCGCTCGTCATTTGACGGATCGTATCGTGGCACTTGGCAGTGTTGGATCCACTACATTCCTTACCCCAAAAGTGCCATATTGTTGATGAGCGAAATCGAGCGATGCTCTCGAGGGTAGTGTTATGGGATATACCGGCACTTCCCGCTTAGCGTTTCAAGTCCTGGCTACGCCGACAGTCATGTAAGGGGTGCAATCCATGCAGCGCCTGGAGATCGCGATCAACATCAACTGCCCACTCTCGCAGGTTTTTGCCATCTACACGCAGGCTGACCTCTGGAGCTGGAGCGACTTCCGGAGCGCCCGGTGGACGCAGGGACAAGCCTGGGAAGTGGGCAGCCGCTTACGGATTGAACCGGCGAATTCCTATGGCATCGTCATTGACCAGGTGCTGATCGCCATGGAGATCAATCGTCTCGTGGGATTCATCAGTCATTTCGCGGGCATCACCATGCAGTCTGAAACCAAGTTCCGCCCTTTATCTGACGCTCTGACTGAGGTCAGTTACAAATCTGAGTTTGTAGGTAACTTTTCCCGAATCGCAGCCTTTCCCTTGCGGTCGGCCATCGAGTTCGGAGCGCAAAGGTTTCTGGACGATCTCAAACGCGAGTGCGAGAGAGATACCCAACATTCGGCGGGAATCAATAACTGATAGGGATTTTCGCCGCCATCGTCGGCAGCCCGCCTCATCAATGACTTATGATCGCCCCGCAGGAGGGCAAGAAAACTCGGGCTGAGTTGGCTCGTGTCTTCGGCCCACATCTCCCGACAGGGTTCATGTCACCCTCCAGAGTTGACGCTGTTCAGGAGCGAGCGATTGCCGGAATGCGTTTGCGGATCAGCCAGCGCAGCGCCTGCATCGTCGCGACCACGATCACAAACGCAAGCGCGGTGGTCACTGGGATATACCACGGTCCCAGCAACTCGTGCCGCCCTACAGTATTCGGAGGCATGCCGAACTGAAATGCCCCTCGGCCCACCCACAGGCCCACCTGATGAGGCAGAAATAGTTTCAGGAACACCGTGACGGTGAGCGCTAGGCCGGTTCCGTACCCGATCAGCGCGAGCATGAAGACAGCCAATCCTTTGGACCCCATCTTCGCCCAACGGCCGGTGGTGCGCAGCAACAACCATGGGGAGAAAGTCCGGCTGGCACGAGTGAACAGGAGTTCCATGCGGAACTGCTCCGCCAACGCTTCCGGCGAACCCAAGCCCGCCAATACGCGCTCGACTTCGGAATCCCCCGAATGTCCTTCGAGGTTGTCGGAGATATGGACCTGAATCTCCCGCACCAGGTCACAGGCCTCCGCGTGCGGGAGACGGCCCACAGCGGCATCGAGGCGCGCGAGATAGACGGCAATTCTGGGATCGTTAGCGGCTGCGGTCGCGTTAGTCATTTTTCTTCCCTCCGATGACAGGCTCAAGCATGGCCGACAGATTGGCGGAAAAAGCCGTCCAGGCGACGGCCTGATCTTTCAAGCGCTTGCGTCCTGCGGTAGTCAGCCAGTAGTACTTGCGCGGATGCCCGGCCTCGGCCTCCACCCACTCCGACTGCAGAAGGCCCTCGGCTTTCAACCGGGCAAGAATGGGATACACGGTGCCTTCGGCGACGTCCATCTTGGAGCGCTGCAAAAGAGCGCGCAGTATATCGAGTCCATAAAGACGTCCGCTCCAGACGGTGGCCAGAATCGCCATCTCCAGGCAGCCCTTGCGCAACTGGGCTTCCCAGCTGTCGGACCGGCCGTTGTTGCCATTCATTGCCATATACTATGTAATACAATGTAAGCTGTGGCGCATAATATGTCAAGGGAAAAAAGATCTTCCACAGAGTCGCGGATATACCGTCAGTCGCCGCTTCGCATTTCACGTGGCGGCGCCCTGCAATCAATAAGTGCTATGGGATCTTTCGCAGCCTATCGCCGGGAGGCCGCCTGCTGAATCTAGATTGATCGCGCCGGCCAGCATTCCTCCTCGAAGCAAATCCCCTCGCACCCCGCGCAAATATGCGGTCAATGCGGTATGGATTTGGCCCGCTCAGACCTCGAATATGCAAATGAAATGGGTGACTTACCCGGGAGATTCTTATGAAGTTTTTGTTAGGCGTCGGTATTGGCACAGCGGTAGGACTTATGATCGCCCCGCAAGAGGGCAAGAAAACTCGGGCTGAGTTGGCTCGCCGGCTGGAAGATTGGACCCAGAAGCTTCAAGAGCAACGAGGAGGACGAGATGCATCCGGCAAAATGGCACGGCAGCCAAAAACCAGGAAAGAGAAAGAGATGACGCCGGCGGCCGAAGCGACCGCGGAGAGCGAGGCGGTTACTGAGGTCCTGAACACGGCCAATCGAGATGAATTGATGGAGGTTCCGGGAATTGGCAAGGCCACCGCAAAACGCATTATTAAAAACCGGCCGTATACGTCGGAAGAAGAGGTATTGGAAGAGGGAGTATTGCCGGAACCGACGTTAGAAAGAGTCAAGGAGCAGCTGGTTGATAAAGATCGAGATGTCGCTTAGAAGTCGCGGCGTAAGTGCTTGACGCTAAGATTCTCCACTCGCTCACAGCTTCGATACGTCGAGAGGTGGCCCCAGCCACTTCATGCCGTGCGCTTTTGCGATTTTCGCATCCACTGGCTGCTTGCTGGAAAGGGTAAAGAAATCTTCCATCTGGCCGGCCGGCGTGAACCCCATCAGCAGCCGTCCCGGCTTTTCACCGACGTATGCCCACACATGGGGCACATTGCGTGGCGCGAGTATGGAATCGCCGGGACGAAGCGTGAAGCGCTGGTCGCCCACCTCGATCACTAGCTTGTTGCCCTCAATGAGGAAGAACCATTCTTCTTGTGCATAATGCAGATGGCGCACCGGCCCACCCTGCGGAACATTGCGATGCTCCAGCAGGAAGAAACCGGCTTGGGTGTCTTTGGTGAGGACCTTGAAATCCAGGTGCGTGCCGGCGCGCGGTCCATGATGCTCTGTCCTGGTTGCATCCTCGCCCGCGGCGACAAACACTGGCTTTCCCAACGGGCTTGCAATCTCAGCGAACGATCTCAACGGCGGGGCAAAAGGCAGCGCCACCGCTAGCTTTACGAAATCACGGCGTTCGACGCTTCTCATGGCAGAAATGCTACTCCTTGCCCGCGAGACCTGTACGCGTACCGCGCACAAGTGAAGGCCCTGCGGTCAGGAGACATCAACGCCAATAATATTCAGCTGCAAGTTGCACGAACACCGTCACTCTTGAATTTCCCGGATCACGGGCAAACCAGAAGTTGACTTCCCACTTGCCGCCCAACCGTCCATTCGCTCGCTGATCCGGTCTAGACGTCAAGGCGTTGTTCGTACGGTACATATTGTTGGGCGGCGTATTTGCGGCTCTTGCGCCGTTACCTCGAACACAGCAGGAGACGCGCCAGTGTTCGTTCTGCTTCGGATAGAACCGCACGCGGGTGGCCCCGTCGCCATCTGGCGCAAGTTCGCATCCTACGCGCGTGCCAGCCCAATCTTCATGAGCCTCGGTCAGGAGAAGCTCGAAAGCGGAACTGGGCACGCACCGCGACACCTTGGCCCGCCAATCATGCTCGGGACCGAAAAACAGGCGATATGCGGCATCCTGTTTCGGCTCGCCGGACGATGATTTCGTCCACCAGCGGTCGAGCCCTTGCGGGGTAGCGAACATTTCGAAGACACGTTGCGGAGTCGCTTTGATAGTCAACTCCTGAAGGATGTCAGCCACGGCCACCTCGCACCTGTTGAACCTGTCGGTTACGCGGAATCCTACATGAATTTGGTTTCGCCTGGTAAACGGGCAAACCGAAAGTTTACTTTTCAATCGCCGACCACCCATCCAGAAATGAGATCTATGGGGACGCGCTACGCCAGACTATAATGGCGCGCAATCATGGCCCTGGCCCCGGGCACAAGACTTGGTCCTTATGAGATTCAATCTCCGCTGGGTGCTGGCGGCATGGGTGAAGTGTACCGGGCGAAGGACACGCGACTGGGTCGTGAAGTGGCCGTCAAAGTCTTGCCTGCCATAGTGTCGCGCGATCCCGAGCGGTTACGCCGCTTCCAGCAAGAAGCACAGGCCATCGCCTCTTTGAATCATCCCAACATCTTGGCAATTCACGATTTCGGCGAGCACGAGGGAGCGCCCTTCATTATCACGGAACTTCTGGAAGGCGAAACTCTGCGCGCCCGGCTGAGGACTAGCCCCCTATCCGTCCGTAAGGCAACGGAGACTGCCGAGCAAATCGCCCATGGACTGGCAGCAGCACATGACAAAGGCGTCGTGCATCGTGACCTGAAACCCGAGAACATTTTCGTAACCCGCGACGGGCGCGTGAAGATCCTGGATTTTGGCCTGGCGAAGATGACCGTTTTCGAACCGGTCGCTCCTGATGCCGCGACATTGGCATCTCAAACCGAACCCGGGATGGTCATGGGAACCGTCGCATATATGTCCCCCGAGCAAGTGCGTGGTAAGTCCGTGGATCATCGTTCGGACTTATTTAGTTTTGGAGCGATCCTCTACGAGATGTTGTCAGGGAAGCCGACGTTCAACGGCGATACATCTGTGGAGGTAATGAATGCGATCTTAAAGGAAGATCCGACAGATCTACCTTGTTGTGACCATCCTGCACTCAATCGGATTGTCGAACATTGTCTTGAGAAGAACCCGGTAGAGCGGTTTCAGTCTGCGCGCGATGTGGCGTTTGCGTTGGGAGCGCTGGCGGATGCGAGCAGTTCGTCAACTGCGGTCGTTCGGGCAAACGAGGGGTGGAGGTGGCGGCCGTGGCTGCGCCTCGGTGCAGAGTTGGCGTTGGTTGGCATCGCGATCTCTCTCGGTGCCCTGCTGATCAATCGTCCTCAGAAACCGCAGCCGACCCTGCAGGCGGCAATCGTTCCGCCACCGGGCGAGGGGTTTTGGGCAAACATTACGCAACCTGTCTCAATCTCACCAGACGGAAAGTTTCTCGCGATCATTGCCATGCGCAGCGGACACAAGCACCTTTGGTTGCGGCGGCTGGATGCTTGGGATGCGCAGCCGATTGCCGGCAGCGAAGACGCCTCTAACCCCTTTTGGTCGCCTGACAGCCGAGAAATCGCATTCTTCGTTCCCGGAAAACTCAGAAAGGTTGCTGTTTCCGGTGGGACGGTCAGTGACATCTGCCCCGCTGGCACGTTCGGTATGGGCGGGGCCTGGTCGCCCCGAGGTGTCATTGTCTATGCCACGTTTGCCGCCCCGCTGAAACGCGTATCGGAGAACGGCGGCACACCTGAACCTATCATTGGGACCGAACTATCGAATGATGCATTGGGTCAGCAATGGCCGACCTTCCTTCCAGACGGAACGCATTTTCTGTACTTAGAGTGGCGATACCCAAATCGTCCGCGCGAAGAGAACGCACTTTGGGTCGGTTCGTTAGATGGTGAAAAGGCCCGACGATTACCGCTAACGTCCACAAACGCTCTGTACTCGAATGGCTATCTGCTATTCAGCCGGGATGGCGACCTGGTTGCTCAAAAGTTTGACGCGTCTCACTTTACCCTGAGTGGCGCAGAACTCCCAGTTGCGAGAAATATTGAGTATGACACCTTCTTTCATGACGGGATGTTCACGGTCTCCAGCAACGGAACGCTGGTTTACGCGAAAGAAGGTGTAGGAGTCAACACCCAGCTGACATGGATGGATCGCCGAGGAACGATATTGGGCACACTGGGCGAACCACAACAGTTCTTCCGACCTTCCATTTCCCCCGATGGCAAGCGAGTGGCTGTTTCGACCAAGCCGACAAATGCCCGCGAGAAGCTTTGGATCTACGACGCTGACCGCGGGACACGCATTCCGGTTGAGAGTAGTGAAGCGGGACCGAGTCTTTATCGTCCGATCTGGTCCCCGGATGGGAACCAGGTGGTGTACCGAGGCACATCGGAAAAAAGTTCGACACTGCTCGTCCATGCGTCGGATGGCTCGGGCGAAGTCAAACAACCGTTAGCGATCGAAGGCGACCTTGTGCAGCCCACAGACTGGTCTCCCGACGGGCACTATCTGGCTCTCGATATCACTAAGTATCAGGGCCGGGAAAACTGGGAAGATTCACTCGAAGTAGTGGAACTCGGCACGCGAAAACCGATTTTGGAAATCAGCGACGGAACAGACGGGAAATTCTCGCCGGACGGACACTGGATCGCCTATTACGACCAGAAAAGTGGCGAGGTTTACGTTACTCCCTTTCCTGGACCGGGAGCGAAGATCGCGATTTCATCTGGTGGGGCAGGGGATCCGCGCTGGCGCGGTGACGGACAGGAGCTTTTTTACGTTTCGGATGAGCTGGACGTCATGTCAGTGGAAGTGCGTGAATCGGCGGCGGACCTCAAAGTCGCGTCGCCTCATCGATTGTTCCGGTTGCAGCTTCCTAACAATGCAGGTTTTTACGATGTTGCGCGCGATGGAAAGCGCTTTCTGGTAAACACAAGAACTTTAAAGGAGCAGAGTGCGCCGTTGACAGTCGTTGAGAATTGGCCAGCGCTCCTCCAAAATGGCTCCAAATAAACTGGTCGCACAGGTGATAAAGAATTTTCGTAAGTGCTTGACGCTTCGTGTAAGTCGTTGAAAATTCGTAGAACGCGATTACAGGCGAAATCAGCGAGGTTCTTTCTTTCAACGAAGTTTCCCTCATGCCGGCGGTGATCCTCGCTGCCAACATCGTTTCCGGCTCCGCAAGGGGCATCCTGGACGACGATCAGCATCAGCTTTTGGGCTAGCCTACGTCATGCTCTGCCGATTAGTACTTATTTGTATGTACAATTTCGCACAACTGTCGATATCCCCTTGCGCCACAATCATTTGCAGAGGCGGTTTTTGCACTGCCTTCGCCAATTTCCGCCGCCACGGCGTATCTCGAGATTATTCAGTAGGTTGCGGGCCAGTGAAGTCGCTGCAGCACGGCTTCTGCACCGGCTTGAACTCCATCAACTCCACCCGCGTGAAATCCGGATCGTAAAGGTTCAACTGCCACTTCCCGTCCCGCCCCATCTGCGCCTGCTCGTCGCCGTGCGGTTTCCATCCATGCGACTCCAGCAGCGCCTGCGCCTTCTTAATGTCCGGCACCCCGAGCGAGATGTGGTTCATCACTCCCGTAAGCTGCAGATCCGGATGCTCCGGCTGGTTCACCATGTATTCCACCCAGTCGGTGCCATCAGGAACCTGCAACGCGATCCATTCCGTCTTGGTGTCGTTCATGCCTCCATGCCAGTAGGGCCGGAATCCGAGCACATCGCGATAGAAGTGATCTTCTTCGGGCTGGTGATATACCAGAAATCCCACGTGAATCATGTGCCGCGACACTGCACCCGCGGGCGTGCCGGGCTGCTCGGCCTGACTGCGCTCCACAAACTCCGCCGAATAACCTTCTGGATCTTTCATCGAAAAACTCAAGCTGTGATCTCGCTGCCCCTGAATCTGCGAAGGCTTGAATCCCTTCGCCACCAGATACCGGCGCAGGGCGACGATGTTGTCGGTGCGGAAGGCGAAATGATCCATGCGATTGGTAGCCTTAGGATCGGGCACTGGACTATATCCCACCCACTGCGAGCCGACCAGGTAGCGCGCGCTCTCGCCCGCCTCGACCGGGTCGGCGGCCGCCAATCCGAGCACGTCGGTGTACAGCTTGCGCACTCCATCCGGCGCAGTGGTATAGAACGCCGCATGATCGATGCCCAGAATATGCGGCCGTTCCGCGGGATGATTCTGACTCAATGCGGGGATCGCAAGCAGCGTCCAAACCAGCAGGAAAGTGATGTTCTTCATGGCGTCACGATTTTAGACCCATCCGCGATTTCGTTTCCAAATCGGGGAAGCTTGCCATGCTATGCTCGCCTTAAGCGCGCGGTTTCGCATGCGGATCCTGACCCGCTACATCCTTCGCGAAGTGACGGCTCACGCCCTCATCGGCGCGGCCATCTTCACGTTTGTCCTGTTCACGCGCGACCTCGGGCACATCCTCGAACTGGTGGTCCGCGCCAGCGCCCCGCTGCCCAGCGTCGCCGAAATCTTTTCTTTTACGGTCCCCCTCGCCCTGACCTACACGCTGCCCATGAGCGTGCTGGTCGGAATCCTGATCGGCCTGAGCCGCCTCGCCGCCGACAGTGAAATCACCGCCATGCGCGCCAGCGGCATGGGGGTGTGGAGCTTTCTTCGCGTGCTCTCGATCTTTGTCCTGGGCGCATGGCTGCTGGCCCTGGTCAACAGCGTCTACGTGGCCCCGCGCTCGCAGGCCGCGCTGGGACACCTGGAAGACCGTCTCAAAGGGTCGCAGGTTTCCTTCGAGATCCAGCCTCGCGTCTTCTATGAGGGATTCCCCAAAGTCGTCCTGTACGTGCAGGACGTGAAAAGCGCGCAGGGTGCGGCCGTGTGGAAGGGCGTCTTCATGGCCGATCTCACCGACGCCTCCAATCCCAAGATTACGCTGGCCAAGGAAGGAATCGTGGTCAGCGAAGCGCCCGACCGCCTGCACCTGCACCTGATCGACGGCTCGCAGCACGATACCGATCCCAAAAGGCCCGACCAGTACCAGATCATCACCTTCCAGCAGACCGACATCCCCATCGCGCTGCCCTCGGCCGAAAACAAGGCTGACCAATCCCTACCCGCCAGCCTGATGGATACCGGCGCCCTGCTCAGCAAAGCCAGCAACTCCGATCCCATCACCGCGCGCTGGTACCTGATCGAATTTCATCGCCGCTTCGCTCTTCCCACCGCCTGCCTGGTCCTCGCGATTGTCGGCATCCCTCTGGGACTGTCCTCGAAAAAGAGCGGCAAGTCCGGCGGATTCGTTCTCACCATTTTGCTGGTCTTCACCTATTACGTGGTGTCGCTGGTGGGAGTTTCGCTGGCTCGCCAGGGGCGCGTGTCGCCGTGGTTTGGCGCATGGCTGGCGGATTTCGCATTCCTTGCCTTGGGAGTGTTCCTGTTATTTCGCGCGGAAAAGCGTCCCTTCGAACTGGCTTCGTTCCGCCTCTCGCGCAAGCCTGGAGGGGGATGGCACCTGGGCCGCAGCCGGCGGGAAAATGCCTTCGAGCGCGTCGCCGGCCGGCGTCGCGTCTTCAGCGCCAGCTTCCCAACCCTGCTCGACGATTATGTCCTGCGCGATTTTCTCCTCTACCTGGGGATGATCCTCTCCACATTCCTCGTTCTGGTTCTCGTCTTTACGCTCTTTGAGCTGCTGGGAGACATCCTGCGCAACAAGGTGCCGGCAATCCTCGTAGCCGAGTATCTGCTCAACCTGACGCCATACCTGCTCTATAACGTTGCTCCGCTGGTCATGTTGCTGGCCGTGCTGGTCACTTTCGGGGTGATGCAACGCTCCAATGAAATCACCGCGATCAAGGCCACGGGGACGAGCATTTACCGTATCGTCACGCCGGTCATCATCGCAGCCGCAATCGTCGCGGCAGGGCTGTTTTTCGCCGACCAGTTCTATCTCCCGCATACCAACAAAACGCAGGAAGCTCTCCACAACCAGATCAAAGGCAAGCCCGCGCAAACTTATCTGCGCCCTGATCGCAAATGGATCTTCGGCCAGAACAACGACATTTACTATTACCAGTTCTTCGATACCGACCGCGACCAGTTCGGCAACATTACGGTCTTTCAACTCGACAAGCCAACCTTCACCGTGACCCGCCGCATCCACGCCGAACGCGCGAACTGGTCGGAAAATATCGGCCGCTGGGAGTACGAGCGCGGATGGGAGCGCACCCTCAACGTCTCGGCCATCGTGAACTACCACCCCTTCGAGGTCGCTACCTTCCCCGAACTGCCGGAGACACCCGCTTACTTCAAGAAAGAAGTGAAGCAATATTCCGAGATGAACTATGAGGAACTGCACAGCTACATCCGCGATCTGCAGCAGAGCGGATTCGACGTAGTGCGCCTGCGGGTGGAACTGAACAAGAAACTGTCTTATCCGGTGATTACGCTGATCATGGCGATCCTGGCGATCCCGTTCGCACTGTCAACCGGGAAAAAAGGAGCGGTCACCGGCGTCGCGGTCGCGGTCGGAGTCGCAGTCTTCTACACCGTGATCTCGCGATTGTTCGAAGCTATGGGAGAAGTCAATCAACTGCCGCCGGCGTTGGCCGCCTGGGCTCCGGACGTCATCTTCATGCTGGTAGGCGGCTACCTGGTGCTGAAAGTGCCCACGTAGAGTCGGACTTCGGACCTCGGACTTCGGACCCCGGACTTCGGACCCCGGACTTCGGACTGCAGACCTCGAGCCTCAGGACTTCACACCTCTGCCGTCGAACTTCAGACTTCAGCACTTGAGACCTGGGGTCTCGGACCTCAGGACTCTCGGAGAGATTCACCGGCGCATTCTGAGCTTCTGCGTCATGGGCCCGAGCGCGCGGAAAATCGAGCATGTGGAGGAACACCGGATCCGGAGATTCGTTCCCATTTTTATTTCATGCTCTTCGGCGGGCCGCAATTCCAAATTCCGGAGCTGAGAGCCACAGTCAGAAGTTGGAAGTTGGAAGTAGTCAGAAGTTAGAGGTCGGAAGTCAGAAGTCCGAGGCCCGAAGTCCGAAGTCCGAGGTCCGCAGTCCGACCCCCGCTACTTCACTGCCACGCCCCACGGATAATTATCCGTGGTGACGACGGGCTTCGCATCCAGCACCCCAGTGGCCGGCGTCACCGAGTATTGAGAAACCGTCGCAGCCCCGTAATTCGTCACAAAGAGCCACGTGTCGTCGCTGCGAATCGCAATCGAAGTTGGCTTCAACCCGGTGGGCACCGGTGTCGCGTTCGCCGTCAAACTGCCGGAGATCGGGCTGATTTTGAACCACGAAATCGTGTTCGACAGAGTTCCCAGCACATACACATAGTTGCCGTAGGGATCGACAATCATCGGCCCTGCTCCATTCACACTTCCGCTCAGCGAAAACGGCGAGCCGGATACTGGATGCAGGCTTCCGTCTGCCGCGGGACATCCGGGGGCCAGCACGGCATTACAAATCGTGTAAGAGCTCACTTTGTTCGACTGGCTGTTGCTTACAAACACGAACCGGTCGCAGGGATCGACCGCGATTCCTATCGGTACCGCATCGGTTGCGAACGGGGTGAGCAGGCCCGGCCCCGTCATCGCGGTCAACACGCCCGAGGACGTATCCACCTGGAATTCGAATAGCTGATCCCCCACCGTATCCACCGCGTACAAGTACTCGGTCGTCGGCGCGGTATTCCCCGGTGACGAGCACACGGCATTCTGGATCCCATTGATCCCGATGGGCGGCAGCACCGTCGGCGTCACCGCCACGCTGATGATGTCGGGAACCGTGTTGCTGACGGCTGACGGAACGAAGGGAGATCCCGCTACCTCGGTCAGACTGCCATCGCTCGCGATCGTGAGCACGGAGATCGAACCCGAAACGGCTACTTGTGAGGCATTGCTGGTTGCTCGATCTGCCACAAACAGGAACTTGCCCGACGAATCCATCGTCAGGTTATAGGGCACGACCGGAACGTTCGACGCCACTGGCTTTAAAGTGACTGCGCTTCCGACCTGGGTGGTGGATCCGTCGGAATTCACCTTGAAAGCGCCGACCATGCTCCCGCTACCGCCGCAGGCTGATGCATCGATGATCGTGTAGGCGTATGCTCCCTTGGGATCCATCACCAGCGACGAAGGAAGTCCCGAGAGCCCGCAGGTCTGATTCGCCGTATCGTTGGGCGAATTGGCGATGGGCGACACGTGCCCGCTGTTCACGTTGAAGCTGAAGGTCTCGATCAAGCCCGCTCCCTGGCTGCCCACCAGGAAAAGCCCGTCGGACGAGGAATTGTAGTTGCTCCCGCACGCTACCAGCAGTCCGACGAACACCAGAACTCCCACCCCGAGCAGCCACAATCGTTTCGACATTCTTGCCTTCATCTCCCTGTTTGCATGAGGTTAGCGCGAACGCACACCCTCGGCGCCCCGCCGTCCGGGTGGTTGCGATCTGAAAAATGCGGGAAATCTCAACCCATTGGTGTATCAGGAAAACGCCGGAAGAGCAATCTCCCGCAAAGTGGATTGGAACCCTGAGAACTCCCAGGAGTTGCCCGCTCGCTCACCGCTCTCCAGTATACGGGAAGGCGGACCTCGGACTTCGGACGGCGGACCTCGGACTTCGGACCTTCGACTTCAGACCTCACGCGTGCCTGCTCATCCCGTGCGGTAAAAAAAATGAACCACAGAGGGCACTGAGGATTGCAAAGCAATTCGAGCGGAAGTCCAAGGTCTGAAGTCCGAGGTCTGAAGTCCGAGGTCCGACCTCCGCTCCTACGCCTCTGCCGAAACCGGCTCGGTCTGCTTCTGTGTCCGAGGCGCTGCCGCGGTCATGGGCAGCCGGATCTCGACCATCAAGCCGCTCGGCTGGCGATTGGATGCCGATACCTTGCCGCCGTGGAAGCGCACCGCACGTTCGGTAATCGCCAGGCCCAGGCCGACGCCGCCGGTCATTCTTCCGCGCGCCTCGTCCAGACGGTAAAAAGGTTCGAACAGTTTCCCGAGCGCATCCGCGGGAACCCCAGGACCTGAGTCGCTCACCCGCAGCACAGCTTCAGAAACTCCGGCGCGCTCCTCCCCTCGCAAGTCAACATCTACCGAGGTTCCCTCCTGCGTGTAGCGGATCGCGTTGCGCACCACATTTTCGATGGCGCTGTGCAGCAAAGAGGGATTCCCGCGCACCTGCCATTCGCCTTCGGCAACCCTCGCGCGCACATGGCAATGCCGCGCCTGCGCCTCAAATTCCGCATCTTCGACTACGCTCTCCACCAGTTCTCGCAAAGACACCGGGGTTTGCGGAACGAGTTGCTCGCCATCCTCCAGCCGGGCCAGGGTTAGAATCCTGCCGATCAACTCGTTCAGCCGGCTGGCTTCGAGTTCGATTCGATCGAGCATGTCGACGCTCTCGACTCCGGCGCGCTGGCGTGCCAGCCCGAGCGCCACATTCAGCCGGGCCAGCGGCGATCGCAGCTCATGCGAAATGTCATTCAGCAGGCGCGACTGCGCATTCAAGAGCGTCTCAATCCGCTCGGCCATGGCATCGAAGTCCCGCATCAGCCCCGCCACTTCATCGCGTCCCCGATTCGCGGGAGCGCCGGTTCGTGCGCCCAGATTTCCCGCAGCCAGCTGCCGCGTGGCCGTGCGCAGCCGCATGATCGGTTTGGTCAGGTACCACGCGAGCAGATAGCACACCAGGCCGGACGTGATCACGCCGATGATCAAGCCCGTGCTCGGCACTCCGCGCGGCCCAATGAAAACCCGCGGTCCCGGTGGCGTTCCCAAAACCAGCGTGTAGCGGTGCGCCCCGTCAGAAGATGCGCGGGAATCGCGCTGCACCGGGGGCGCCGGAAACAGAAATCCGTCGTGCGGAGCGCGCGAACCTCCTGCCGCCACGCGCATGGCCCAGTCGGGAGGCTGCCTGCCGGAAAGTTCCGTTCCGTGCTCGTCGAACAGAAAGCCTCGTACGTGCTCCTTGGCGTCAAGGTTTTCGAAGTACTTGCGCAGTTGTTGCTGCCCGCCTTCCTCGTACGCATTCACCGATTCATTCAAGGCGGTAGTGCGCAGAGACTCGAAGGTAGAACTCCTCGGACGAAAAGCCACGGTCACCAGGATCGCGGCCACCACGAAGAGGGCCTGCGCCATCCAGAACGACAAGAAGATTCGTAAGAAGAGGCTTTTCATGACGGGTTAACCGATCTTGGATTTCTCTCTCGGACGCGCAAAAATGTATCCCACTCCTCGTACCGTTTTGATGTGCTCGTCACTCTCGGTGTCGCCCAGCTTTTTTCGTACTTTGCTGACGTGCATGTCAATGCTGCGATCGAAGGGAGAAAATTTCCGGCTCAGCACGGCGTTGACCAGGCGTTCGCGGGGCACCACTCGGCCAGCTTCGCGCAACAGGACTTCCAGCAAGTTGAACTCGACTGAGGTCAAGTCCACCGGCTTGCCTTCCAGTTTGACGGTGCGTGTCGCCGGATCCAACTCCACGTCTCCCACGCTCACCACATCCGGAGCCGCCGGCGAGCCACTACCTTCTCCATGCGTTCTGCGCAGCACCGCGCGGATACGCGCCACCAGTTCCCGGGGATTAAACGGTTTGGGCAGATAATCGTCCGCCCCGATCTCCAGTCCCACAATTCTGTCCACGTCTTCGCCGCGCGCGGTCAGCAGCAGCACCGGCAAACGCGAAGTTGCCCGGATCCGGCGCAGCACTTCAAATCCATTAATGCCGGGCAGCATGACATCGAGCACCGCCAGCACATAATCGCCGTCGTTCGCTTTCTTCAGCCCGTTCTCGCCATCGTGCACGCACTCGGTGGTGAAACCCTCGGCCCTCAGGTATTCCCCCACCAGATGGCAGAGTTCCACATCGTCGTCAATCACCAGAATTCGGTCCATGCATCAATTCTGCATCAGCGCAACAAGACACCCTAGTAAAGAATTGTCAAACCAGAACGCTGAAGCACCGGGAATCTTGGCGGATGTCGAGGAGGAGTCCCGCGCCCCCCACAGCCCGAAGCGCCAAAAGCCGCCCGGTTACCAAGGTATCCAGATTCCAACGTAATGCTTTTCCTTACAAAACTTTACTCCGGTCGGACGATTTTTTACCGCCTTTTTGCCCGCAGCCGTGTTTGTATCAATGTACGCAAACCCCGGACATCCCGGGCAATGAGGAGTAACCATGAAATCTTTTCGCAACCGCTTGTTGATTGCCGCTTTGACCGTCGCAATGGGGTCGGTCATGGCCAGATCGCAAACTACCGATGCTGCCGCGCCGCCACCGCCGCCGGCTCACGGCCATGCCTATGGCATGCACGAACACATGATGGGATTCTTCGCCCAGAAGCTCAACCTCACGGACGAGCAGAAGACGCAGATGAAAGCCATTATGCAGAAAGAGCATCCGGCAATGAAGCCGCTGTTCCAGCAACAGCACCAGATCGACCAGCAGCTTCGTCAATATGTCGAAGGCCCGTTCGATGAAGCCAAGGTTCAGGCCCTGGCAGCGCAGAAGGCGCAGATTCAGGCCCAGCTGACCGTGGCTGAGACGCGCATTCACAACCAGCTGTATGCGCTGCTCACGCCCGACCAGCAGTCGCAAATGAAAGAAATGGAAGCCAAGCACGAGGCCCGCATGCAGGAGCGTATGAATCGTCAGGCGCCTGCGGCTCCTCCCAGCGAGCAGTAGCAACGTTCGCTGCCCGTTGTCGGCGCGATCGCGGAACAGGCCCGGCGGGAGCCGGGCCGCCACTTCGGTAGCGAATTCTCAACGATCGCTTCGTCGCGATTTTGATCCGGTCATCACCTTGGAACACCCGGAGGCATACTCATGAGAGTAAGTGACTTGTTTCTCTCCAACGCCGGATGGCTCTTTCTCACCCCTTGGAGCCTGCTCGTGGTCGCAATCGGCGTGGCCACCTTCGGACGCGACCTGTTCCCCTCGAAAGCTCAGGTTGAATCACACAGCAAAGCGAGCGCCAGTTCTCCGGCCAGCCGATCTCCTCGCTGAAGCACCCGAAACCTTGACAGGCTAGAGTTGCCCGCCTAGCTTTGCGCATGTGGAATCTGTCCAGGCCAATTCCTTGACTGGCACCCGCAGCGGAAGGCTTGGATTCCATCCATTCAACTTCTTCCGGTTCGCGGTATTGTTCTGCCTGTTTTTCGTGATTGCCTTTGGACTCGGTTATCCGATCCTCAACCGCTACGATCCGCGCGCGGTTCCCGGGCTGGTAGACGTAAAAACTTATTCCGCCATGGTGACCGGAGCGCCGGTTCCCGGCCACGAACATATGCGGTGTCGCGTTCTGGTGCCGTGGGTGGCGAGGTCGTTCTACCAAGTCGCGGATGGGCGGGTGCACACCTGGGACCCGGTCATGTTTGGGCTGCTCGTGTCGGACTCTCTCTTTGTGGCCGCGACCGCGCTGCTGGTCGTTGTGCTTGGCACGAGCCAACTGGACAGCTACCCGGTCTCGCTGGTCGCAGCGTTGCTGTACCTGGTCAATTTTGCGGTTCCGAACTTGAGGCTGGTCGGGCTGGTGGATGCAGGAGAAGGCTTTTTTCTGCTCGCGCTGCTCTGCAGCCTAGCTGAATTGCGCCTGGGGTGGCTGCCGCTCATCGCCGCGCTGGGAGCGCTCACCAAAGAATCGTTCATTCCCTTCAGTATTGTTTTCACCGGCGCGTGGTGGCTGGTAACTCGCCGCAGGTTGCAGTCGCCCGGGCGAAGCGCCGGCTGGATTGTTGCCAGTTGGATCGTGGGTCTTGCGGTGATCACAGCGCTTCACTGGAAAATAGCCGGCGGGGTGGAGAATCCAATTCATTTTGCCGCGGGGCTGCGGGGGAATGGTCACTACCTAAGCCAGTTTGCATCGTCGCTGTGGGATCGCAACCTGTGGTACGTATTCGTGTGGCTGCTGCCGCTCGGAATTCCACGTCTGAGAAAGCTGCCGCGATCCTGGCTGATCCCCACCGCCGCCACATCGATCCTGGTCTTCGTGCTGGATGGATACTACAGCGGCGCCCCTGGGACCGTGGGCCGGGCGCTGTTCAGCACTGCCGGACCCTTGTTGGCGCTGTCCGCGGCTCTTTTCCTAATAGAGGCGGTTGATCCGTTCAAGCCTCCAGGGGCGAAGACCGGGCTTGCTTCTTGAAGTCATGGGACGAATTCCCTGCACCGCCGCCTGCTAAACTTTCATCTACACAACCTGCATGCTTTCGAAGAACCTGCGCCCGCTGCTGCCCTACATCAAGCGTTATCGCTGGGGATATGTTCTCGGCACAATCTGCGTCTTCTTTACCAATGGCATCTGGATTCTGTTCCCGAAAGTTCTCGGCAACGCTGCCGAAGCCCTGAAGCAAGGCGTGACGCAGCACAAATTGCTGCTCTACGCGGGAATGCTGCTGGCCATCGCCGTGACCAAGGGCATCTTCCAGTTCCTGACCCGGTGGATCGTCATCGGCATTTCGCGCGACATTGAATTCGACCTGCGCAACGATCTGTTCGCCCGCCTCGAAGGGCTCAGCTATTCCTATTACCAGCGGCATCGCACCGGCGACATTATGGCGCGCGCCACCAACGATCTCAGCGCGGTGCGCAACCTGCTTGGCCCGGCCATCATGTACACCGCGAATACTTTTGTGGTCACCGCCGGCGCCCTGGCGTTCATGCTTTCCATCAGCCCCAAGCTGACCCTGTACACGTTCCTGCCGCTGCCGGTCGCCAGCATCGTGATCCAGTATTTCGGACGGCAGATTCACGACCGCTTCGAGAAAATTCAGGCCATGTTCTCGGAGATTTCGGCGCGCGCGCAGGAAAACTTTTCGGGAGCGCGGCTGATCCGCGCCTACGTGCAGGAAGAGGCCGAGATCAAGGCCTTCGAAGGCGAGAATCAGGAATACATCCGCCGCAGCCTGGGACTGGTCCGGCTCATGGGCATGCTGTGGCCGACGCTGGAATTCATGCTGGGTTGCGCCGCCGTGCTGGTGTTGTGGCTCGGCGGGCGCGAAGTCCTCGCCGGGCATATCGACTTCGGGCAGTACGTTTCCTTCAGCGCTTACATGGCGCAACTTACCTGGCCGATCATCGCGCTGGGCTACGTCATCAATCTTTTTCAACGCGGCACCGCTTCGCTGGGACGGCTCAACGAAATCATGCAGGAGCAGCCGCAAATCAAAGACGATCCTGGCGCGGCTGAGCGGGAGATTACCGGAGAAATCGAGTTCCGCCACCTCAACTTCAGCTACGAAGGCAAGCAGGTTCTGCACGACATCAACCTGCGCATTCCTGCAGGCAGCAGTCTCGCGATTGTGGGCCCCACCGGATCGGGCAAGACGACGCTGGTGAACCTGATCCCGCGCATCTATGACGCCGACCCGGGCACGGTGCTGATCAGCGGCCGCCCCATCCGCGAATTCACGCTGGCATCGTTGCGCCGCAATATCGGATTCGTTCCGCAGGAAACATTCCTGTTCAGCGAACGCATCCGCGAGAACATTGCGCTTGGAGTGGAGACGGCCAGCGATGCCGACATTCGCATCGCCGCCGCAGCCGCCAACATTGCCGCCGATATCGAGAGATTCCCTGAATCCTACGACACCATGGTTGGAGAGCGCGGCATCACGCTGTCTGGAGGCCAGAAGCAGCGCACGGCCATCGCACGCGCGCTGATCCGCAACCCGCGCATTCTGATTCTCGATGACGCTCTCTCCAGCGTCGATACGCACACCGAAGATAAGATCCTCAACCACCTTCGCGATGTGATGCAGGGGCGCACCACCATCTTCATCTCGCATCGGGTGTCCACAGTCCGCAATGCCGACCGCATCGCAGTGCTTCACAGCGGACGCATCGTCGAACTCGGCACCCACGACGAACTGCTCGCCTTGAACGGGTACTACAGCGACCTGTACAACAAGCAACTACTGGAAGAAGAGCTGGCCGAGGTGTGAGAATTACTCTGCGGCCTCCGCGAGGTGTCTCTGCGATCTCTGCGGTAAGAAGCTGTTGCAGTAAAAAGCTGCGATCTCTGCGGTAAAAAGATCTTAACCGCCGAGATCGCCGAGGATTCGCAGAGTTCGCTGAGCAAGCCCCTTCTCAGGCTCTAGCGGCGAAAACTGGGGTTGACAAATCTCACCGGCAAGTCGTCTAAACTCTCTTGGGACCTCATCATGGAACGAGTGAACACAGAGGAAGTCCTCGATTCCGATCTCTGTCCCCCGCTTGAGGCACAGACTTCGCTGCGCGACCTCTGCCGCATCAACCGGTGGTTTGGGGGCGTCTCCACTACTCGCTGCCTGATCGAACGCGCGGCATCCGCAACTGGCCAGAAACATTTTTCCGTTTTAGAAGTGGCCTCAGGCTTCGGCGAAGTGCCGCGAGAGGCAGGCCGGCAGTTGACCAGTAAAGGAATGACGCTCGACATCACCGACCTCGACCGCGTCCCTTCCCACTTGCAGCGCGAACATCGTGCGCTGGTTGCCGACGCGATGGCTCTTCCCTTCCGCGATGACAGCTTCGACCTGGTCAGTTGCAGCCTGTTCGCGCATCACCTCGAGCCAACGGAACTCGCAGCGTTCGCCAGCGAAGCCCTTCGCGTAAGCCGTCGCGCTGTGTTCATCAACGATCTAATCCGCCACCCGCTGCACCTGGCGCTTGTGTATGCAGGTTTTCTCCTGATGCGTAGTCATGTATCACGCATAGACGGCGTGGCATCGGTAAAGAGGGCCTACACCGCGAAAGAAATGCGGCAGATTCTTTCTACCGCAGTGCCTCCCAAAAAAATTGAACTCTCATGCCATTACCTGTTCCGCATGGGCGTAATTGTGTGGAAGTAAGCGGAGCCAAGGCGGAATTTCCCGCGGCCTACATTCTCTTTTAAGGCTATAATCGCTCCCCGATTCTCGTCGGCTTGGGAGACTTTATGAAATCCACCATGATGTCCAGCCCCCTGTTGCTCGACGGCATGCTGGATCGGGCGTACAAGCTCTTTCCCAATGTTGAGATTGTCTCCGCCCAGCCCGACGGTTCGGTGCATCGCTGCACGTATCGCGATCTGTATCGTCGCGCGCGGCAGCTTTCCGCTGCGCTGCTGCAAGCCGGCATCCGCTCGGGAGATCGTGTCGCCACCTTGATGTGGAACGAGCACGAGCATTTGGAAGCGTACTTCGGGGTTCCTGCGACCGGGGCAATCCTGCATACGCTGAACCTGCGCCTGCACCCTGACGAGCTCGTCTACATCGTCAATCATGCGGAAGACCGCTTCCTGATCGTCGACGATGTGTTGCTCGATGTTTTTGAAAAAATCCGGCCTCGGGTTCATTTTGAACGCGTCTTTGTAGTGGATCACGGCTGCTGCGGCCAACTTCCGGAGGGATGCGAGCTTTATGAGAAGTTTCTCGCCCAGAGTGACGGCGAACCAGTTCTTCCCGCCAAAGCAGAAGACGATGGCGGCACCATGTGCTACACGTCGGGCACAACCGGCGTACCCAAAGGAGTGCTCTACTCGCACCGGGCGCTCGCGCTGCATACCTTCAGCGTATCGTTGCCGGACCAAATCGCTTTCAGTTGTCACGATACGGTTCTTTACGCCATGTCGATGTTTCACGCCAACTCCTGGGGATTTCCTTATGCCGCGACCATGAATGGAGCGAAGCATGTGCTCCCGGGACGAAACCTGCAGCCGGAAGCGCTGCTCGACCTTCTGCAAAACGAGCGCGTGACGCTGACTGGCGGCGTACCCACCATATGGCTGCCCGTACTGCACGCTCTGGATACCAATCCCGGGCGCTGGAAGCTTACCCCGGGCCTGCGCCTCGTATCGGCGGGCTCAGCCGTTCCTGAATCCATGTTTCGCCGTTTCGATAAGTACGGAGTCCGCGTGATCCAGCCCTGGGGCATGACTGAAACCGCGCCTCTGGCGACGAACTGCGTTCCCAAACCGCACATGAAGAATTGGCCCGAGGATGAGCTCTACGCGTTACGCGCCAAGCAGGGAACGCCCGGCCCCTTTATCGAAGTGCGCGTGATCGGCATGGATGGAGAGGTGCCCTGGGATGGCCAGACGGCAGGTGAACTCGAAGTGCGCGGCCCCTGGGTCACGGCCAGCTATTACCACCTGGACCAAAGCGATAAGTGGACGCCCGACGGCTGGTTTCGCACCGGCGACGTGGCCACCATCGACGCGGAAGGCTACATCAAGATCACCGACCGCGTGAAAGACATGATCAAGTCCGGCGGCGAGTGGATCAGTTCCATCGACCTGGAGAATGCGATCGTCGGCCATGAGGCGGTGAAGGAGGCCGCGGTCATCGCGGTTCCGCATCCGAAGTGGCAGGAGCGCCCGCTGGCAGTGGTCGTGGTGAAAGACGGAATGCGCGTGACTGAAGACGAATTGCGCGCCTTTCTGGGAAAACAGTTTGCGCGCTGGCAGGTGCCAGAGGCGTACGTGTTTGTGGACGAACTTCCTCACACCTCCACGGGAAAGCTGCTGAAAACCAAGCTGCGGAAAGATTTTGCGAATTGGGCCTGGCAGGAAAGGCAAACTAGATGCTGATTGCAGATTTTAGAAGACAGATTGCAGATTTCAGATTTCAGATTTCTGATTTTAGATTGAAGGGTGCCGCAACGAAAAGTGCATTCTAGATTCTGCAGTCTCAATTCTGCCTTCTGAAATCTGCATTCTGAAATCTGCAATCTGAAATCGTTGCACTTAAATCTGCAATCTAAAATCTGCAATCTGCAATCGACTCAGCGCACGACCAGCACTTCTCTCATGTTGTCGCGGGCCAGAAAAAATTTGATGGAGGCGAAATCGCGGAACAGGGTTTCGATGTGGCGGTTGTTGAACACCCGCTGCAGACGGAATCCGTCGGCCACGGCCGTATGCACGGCTCCTGTCGGCCCGCGGCGGGTCTCGCGGCGCAGCACGATACGCTGCATTTCCAGAACATCTTTATCAACGATGTGGAAGCGGTAGCACGGCGAATCCGGCCCCGCATCTTTGGTATGGAAGAACGCCAGCAGCATGCCGCCCGGCTTCAGCACCGACCACAGCCGCCCCATCACCGGACGCACCAGGCTTTCGTCCAGATAATCGGGCAGATTCCAGCACAGCACCACGTCAAAATGGGCGGCAGGATAGACCAGATTGTCGGCGAGAAATTTCCGGCTGTCCAAAATCTGCTTGCCGTCTTCGTCTTTGGTGACGAGCCCGGGATCGGTCGAGGCCACGAGCAGGTCTTCGCTGTAAATCTTGTGCGAGCGCTCGGTGAAAAAGCGAATATTGGCCGGCGACGTGGAACCCAGATCAAGCACGCAGAACGGCGTCTCGCTCGCCCACAACCGGGCCAACTCGCCCAGGCCGCTCGAACGTCGAGTCAATGGTTGAGCGGCTTGCGGTGCCTCCGCTTGCGTTCTTCCCGATGAGCCGCGAAAAAGCTTCATGAAATTATTTGTGACAGATGCCACCGAGACTTGCCTGCCTCCCCCCGCGGCACCGGGTGCTCTGGGACTCGCAATCCAACTCCTAAAGTATCACTTTAACCTGCGCCGGTGGCTGGCGTGAGTTACTTCGCCGCCACTCTTTCCGCTTTGCCCTGAATGTCTACTTTACCCTTCAAGTAAGCGCCCTCTTCAATCGAAATCCGCTGGGTGGAGATATCGCCGGTCACCACCGCAGACTTCCGTAATTCGACGCGGTCGCTGGCCAGCACGTTGCCCTCGAGTTTTCCCTGCACCACCACGCCTTTGGCTTCCACCGAAGCTTTCAGCTGGCCGTTTGGTCCCACCGTCAAACTGTGGTTTTTGAGGCTGATACTGCCTTCCACCTGACCATCCACGTAAAGGTCTTCGCTGCCCGACAACTCACCCTTAATCACCACCGACTTGCCGATTTGCGCCAAGTCTGCCGACAATGGAGCGCTCATAATGTTCTCCTTTTCAGGGAAGCGGATTCTGCTTTTCCGGGACTGTAGGAAGGCAGGCTGATACCCAAAACGCCGCGTCGCTCCTCTCGACTATACCCACTCCGCGAACCAGCGGCAAGCCACAGGAGCCATTCTCTGCTCGACTGCTAAACATCCTGGCACTTCGATCGACGTAGTGTTCCACAATCTCCCGTTCGCATATGCCGGGCAATGCAGGTTGAATCACGATGAATCGTCTCGCCAGCCAGCTCCAGCTTTGGACCGCGGTAACTACAACCCTTGGCCGCCCATTGCTAAACTAACCTCCAGGTGTTCTTAACCAATCCAACACGGATCGGGCTGATTCTCGCCGCCATCGTGCTGTGCAGCCTGCCTCGATCCTGGGGGCAGCAACCCCAGATTTCGGCCAACGATCTGGTGCGCGAGACGGTCGCTCGCGAAGTTGCCGCCGCCAACGCCACCGACATCAAACATCTGTTCCGCTCGGAGCGGAAGACACCAAAAGGCTCGCAATCCCATCTCTACGTCGAGACCAATGACGCGATGGCCGGCATGCTGATTGCGGTCAACGGCCGGCCGCTTTCGCCGCAGCAGGAGCAGGCCGAAAAAGACCGTCTGGCGGGATTGATCAACAATCCGGACCAACTCCGCAAGAAACATGCCCGCGAAAAAGAAGACGCCGATCGCAGCCTGCGCATCGTCAAAGCGCTGCCTGACGCTTTCCGCTATGAGTACGACGGCACCGCGAACTCCGAGCCGGGCCTGGGCAAAGTCGGCGATGAACTGGTGCGGCTGAAGTTCACTCCCAACCCTTCATATTCGCCCCCGACGCATGTGGAGCAGGTGCTGCAGGGCATGCAGGGATACCTTCTCATTGATGCCAATGCCCGCCGTCTCGCGCGCATCGATGGCAACCTGTTTCGTGACGTCAGCTTCGGTTGGGGCATCCTCGGCCATCTCGATAAAGGAGGCCACTTCGAAGTGCAGCAGGCCGATGTCGGCGACGGTGCGTGGGAGATCACGAAGATGAGCCTGCGCATGACGGGCAAGATTCTCGTCTTCAAAAGCATCAGCATGATTTATGACGAATCCTTCAGCGACTTCCGGCGCGTGCCTCCGAATCTTTCGTTTGCGGGAGGCGTGGACCTGCTGAAAGCAGAATCCGAGAAGCTGGCTCACAATACGCCGTCATCGGAACCCTCCGAGAGCGGGAAGTCTCCCCGCTAAGTCGCTGCAAATCTTTTCACTCTACGCATATCTGTCGCCTTTCCTACTGTGAATCGCTGAGCCCGCGTGGTTTCTCACAACCTTCCACATCGCATTGAGCACTAACCCCGCATGATGTCTTCGGGCCGACAGGATGCGATGGCGAAAAATGCAGCTTGCTGGTTTACGTCTCTGGCGTTGCTCGCGTCCGCGTCGGTCGTTGCCGCCCAGGACTCGAAGCCTTCCGACCCAGTCGAACTCATGCGCGCCGTGGTCGCCAGCGAAGTGGCGGCGGCCCAGAACACGTCGGTCAAATTCATGTTCCGGTCGCGCCGCACGACGCAGAAAGGCGTGCAAAACCGGGCCTACGCGGAAGCCAATGAAGCGGTGGCCAGCAGGATGATCGGCCAGAGCGACCAACCCCTCACTCCGGAACAGGAACGCGCCGAAGTAGGCCAACTCGCCGAACTGGTGAACCATCCCGACAGGCTGCATCGAAAGCAGGAACGCGAGCAGCAGGAACTCGACCACACCTTACGCATTATTAAAGCGTTGCCTGAGGCTTTCTGTTACCAGTACGCGGGCACCGAACCCGGGGACTCAGCGCTCGGCAAGCCCGGATCGCAGTTAATCCGCCTGAACTTCAAGCCGAATCCTTCCTACTCGCCTCCCTCCAGCGTCGAGCAAGTGCTCTCCGGCATGGAAGGCTATGTTCTGATCGATCCCGCATCGCACCGCCTTGCGCGGATTGACGCCAGGCTGGTGAAGGAAGTGAATTTCGGTTGGGGCATCTTCGGTCATCTGAACCAGGGCGGCACGTTCCGGGTGCAGCAAGCGGATGAGGGAAGCGGCAACTGGGCAGTCACGCAAATGACTCTGAAGCTCACGGGAAAAATTCTGATGCTGAAGAGCCTGAACCTGATCTCGGACGAGACTTTCGAAGACTTTCAGCGCCTGCCTGACAATGTGCCATTCGCCAAAGCCGTCGAGCTGCTGCAAACGCAGCAGATGAAACTGGCGCAAATCGCCGCCTCATCCAGCGCCGCTGCGGCTGGACGCTAAACTACGCGCGCAGGGTTTCCTTTCTCACGGTCAGCTTTTCAATGAGGTCCGGCTTCACCCGGTAGCCGGTCCCGGGCGCGTCGCCGAGGGCGATCATGCCTTGCGGCGACACTTCAATTTCCGGTTCGACAATGTCTTCTTTCCAGTAGCGCTTCGATGCCGACACATCGCCGGGCAGGCTGAAATTCGGCAAAGTCGAGAGCGCGATATTGTGCCCGCGCCCGATGCCGGTCTCGAGCATCCCGCCGCACCACACCGGGATCTTGTTCTCCTGGCATACGTCGTGGACCTTGATCGCCTCGCTGAATCCGCCCACGCGCCCGACTTTAATGTTCACGATCCGGCACGCGCCAATATCCGCCGCGAACGCCGCGCTGCGGGCATTGACAATCGACTCATCCAGGCAGATCGCCGTGCGCAGTTGTTTCTGCAAGCGCGCGTGGTAATAGATTTCGTCGTTCCACAACGGCTGCTCAATCATCAGCAAGTTGAACGGGTCGAACTTGCGCAGATGCTCAACCTCATCCAGCGTGTAGGCCGAGTTCGCGTCGCAGCTCAGGGTGATGTCCGCCCAGCGCGATCGGATCTTATCCAGCACATTCACGTCCCAGCCCGGTTTCACTTTCACCTTAATGCGCCGGTATCCCGCGGCCAACTCCGTCTGAATCTTCTCCAGTAACTGCTCCACCGAATCCTGAATGCCGATGGAAACTCCGCACGGAATCTCGCGCCGCACCCCGCCCAGCAACTTCCACAGCGGCACTTTCTTTTGCGTGGCTTCCGCATCCCATACCGCATTCTCCAACGCCGCCTTGGCCATGCGGTGCGCCCGCACCTTCGCGTACAGCGCCTGACACTCGCGCCCCGACTCAATCTTTTTTCCCAACATGGCGGGGATCAAGTATTGCGTCAGCGTCGGCCACGCGGTCTCGATCCACTCGCTGCTGTAATACGGATTTTCCCCCACCACGCTCTCGCCCCAGCCCTCGACACCCTCGCTGTGGATCGTCACCAGGAGAATCCGGCGGCTGTACGTCCGCCCAAAGCTCGTCTCAAAAAAATGGACGAGCGGCATATGAATTTCGCGCAGCGTGATGGCTTCAATTTTCATGAGAGTTTCGATTCACCACGGAGACACGGAGTAACGGAGGAAGCAGTTAGAAGAACTTTTTCCTTCGTGACTCTGTGCCTCCGTGGCGGAGTTACGCTTCCGAAGCGTACGACCACTTCTCTTCCCAGTGTCCCAACAAAAACTTGCCGTTACCTTTGGAGTCGCGCTCATACCCAAGCACGCCCAGCCCGCGGGCGAACGTGCGCAGAAACTGTTCGCGATTGCGCTCCTGCACTTCGCGCGCTTTGCCGCGGGTTTCCGGCGTGGCCTTCCACTCGTAAATTTCCGCTGGAACCTCGATCTCGGCTTCCGTTTTAACCGGAGGATTCGTCCCCGTTGCCAGCAGGGTCTCCACCCGCTTCGACTTCAGCCACCATTCCGCGATCAGGCGGTCGCTGGGCAATCCTCCCTGCAGCGGCGACGAGGTGATCCCGTACTGGTTGATGTTGTAACGCCGCATAATCGCGCCCAGCTTCTCGATATTCAAATAGGCGTTCTTGATTTCCAGCGGGTCGAAGGTCCATTCGATCAGCTCGATCCCGCGCGCCAGCGCGTCTTCCCGCTGCATCAGCTTCAAGCGGCGTCCCAGGCCGCCATTGCGGTGATCCTTTCTCACCGCCAGCATGTGCGAATGCAGGTAGCTATGCCCCGAGCGCACGCCGGGAACGGAGAGCGCGAAACCCACCATCGAGTCGCCCTCAAACGCTCCCATGACCTGGCCGCCTACCTTGTCGGCGACCACGAACATGCGCAGCGGTACCAGCTCCGCGTCGGTGAAGTTCCAGACTTCTTTCTGCAGGGCGACGCAAGCCCGAAATTCCTCGATCCCATGACAACGCCTCAGTTCGACCGGGCCGGCGTTCACGCCGATTTCTCCGCGCGCCCCGGGCCTTCTTGCGATTTCGCCTGTTGCCACAATGACTCCAATTCCTCCATCGATGCTTTCTCAGCGGAGCGGCCGCTTTCGTGGAGACGATCTTCCATCCACTGAAAGCGTCGCTTGAACTTGCGGTTGGTTTTGCGCAGAGCCGATTCGGGATCGACCGCCAGATACCCCGCGATATTCACCAGCACGAAGAAGAGATCGCCGACTTCTTCTTCAAGTTTTTCCTGCAGGGCTTCGGGCACGACGGTTCGCCCCGAGCCTGCCATCCCCCGCCCCTGAGGTCGCGGCCCCGGCGCCGGAAACTCCTTCAATTGCTCGCGCAGTTCGTCTGTTTCTTCGTGCAGCTTGTCGAATAAGCCTTCAATATTCGGCCAGTCAAATCCCACCTGGGCCGCCCGCGAACTGAGCTTATGAGCTTCGAGCAGCGACGGCATTGCCGACGACACCCCGGCCAGGATCGAATGCTTCTCCGCGTCCTGCGGAAGGGCTCCGCTCTTTTTCTTCTCTTCGACCTTCAGCGCTTCCCAATTGCGCTTCACCTCAGCGGAAGTGTCGGCCTTCACGTCGCCAAACACATGGGGATGGCGGTTGATCAGCTTCGCCGAGAGGCGGTCCAGCACGTCGTCGATCGAAAAGGACGACTGCTCGTTCGCCATCTCCGCGTAGAAAAGCACCTGCAGCAGCAGATCGCCCAGTTCTCCCGCCAATTCGGGCCAATCGCGCTTATCGATGGCTTCGAGAACCTCGTACGTCTCTTCCAGGGTGTAAGGCTTGATGGTGTCGAAGGTCTGCTCGCGATCCCATGGGCATCCGCCCGGGGCTCGCAGCCGTTCCATGATAGCCACTGCTCGTTCGAAGCGTTCTCCTGTGCTGGGCATTCGGCAACCACTGTAAATGACAGCGGATGCCAGAGGCAATGCGGCGCCTAAGGCTTGCGCCACTGGCGCAGATGCAGGCTGCACCAGTTCCTGGAAACGAAAAAGCGCGGGCGAGGGCCGCCCGCGCTACATTTCTACGCTGTTAGCTCTAGGCGTGAACCAGTTCCACCCCGTAAATGGAGTGCCAGCTGGTCGCAGCTTTCAGCTTGCTGTTGACGTTGTTGATGTTCTTCACGCCTTCGGTTTCCAGCCACTTGCGGAACGCCGCAGCGCCTTGCTTGGCGTACACAGGGATACCTTCTTTCCAGGTCGCGCGGCCGCAGAGCACGCCGTTAAACTTCACGCCTGATTCTCCGGCGAGTTCGAGCGTTTCGCTGAATTCCGCGTTGCTGACACCGGCGGAGAGGTAAATAAAGGGCTTCGTCGCTGCGCCGGCGGCTTTGTGGAAGTGATCGATCGCTTCCTTCTTGGTATAGGCCTTTTGTCCGCCGAACGACTTGGTGCCTTCGACGAATTTCATATTCACCGGCACTTCGACTTTCAGCACGTCGACTCCGTAGCGATCCTTGCTGAACTCGCGCATGCTCTCGGTGACGATGTGCGGTTTCTTCTTGGCGTAGTCCAGGCCCTTTTCGTCCGCGCCTTCCTGGTAGCCGACGAACTCAAGGAAAAACGGGATATCGTTGGCGCGGCATTCGTCGCCAATGCGCTCCACCCAGGCATGCTTGGTCTCATTGACGTGCTTCGGGTCGTCGGGAGTGTAGTAGAGCAAAATCTTGACGCAGTCGGCGCCGGCCTCTTTCAGGCGGCGGGCGGACCAAACGTCGAGAAGGTCGGGCAGGCGGCCGGGGCCGGTCTTGTCGTATCCGGTCTTCTCATAGGCGAGCAGCAGGCCGGCATTTTTGGCGCGGCGCTTGGAGGCGGGCAGTCCCCACTCCGGATCGAGCAGGATGGCCGACGCATGCGGCGTCAGCACTTCGGTGACCAGCGATTTGAATTCTTCCATCATCTGATCGTTAACTTCGCCGCCCTTTTCTTTCGCCAGGGACTTCTGTAGCGAGCCGCGCTGGTCCATAGCGGCGGCCGCAATGACGCCGCGTTCGTTGGAGACTTTTTTGAGACCGGCAAGTTTGCCAGGGGTAAGCTTCATGAGAATCCTCCTAAAGCGGATGGGATGAGTGCTTGGAAACTACTCATTGTAAACCACTGGGACAGGAATTCGGCCTGACTTTGGTGCCATCCGGTAATCTGAATTCCCGTTGATGACCGCGGCAATACGGGATCAGATCGCGTTCAACGCCTGATCCAAATCGTCGAGAAGGTCGTCCACATCCTCGATGCCGACGGAGATCCGCACCAGGCCATCCGTAATGCCAATCGCCTTTCGGCCTTTAGGGCCCAGCGCGGCATGGGTCATGGTTGCGGGATGGGAGATCAGGGTTTCGACGCCTCCGAGGGATTCGCCCAGAGAACAGATTCGCACCTTCTTGAGCATCTTGTTGGCGTTGTTCAGCGAACCGGTCTCAAAGGTGATCATCGAACCGAAGCCGCTCATCTGACGCTTGGCGAGCAAGTGCTGGGGATGATCCGGTAATCCGGGATAGAAGATGCGCTTCACTTTCCTGTGCTTGCTGAGAAAGTCGGCGATGATTCTTCCACTGCGGTCGTGGATTTCCATGCGCGCGGCCAGCGTTTTCACCCCGCGGAGCACGAGCCAGCATTCGAAGGGAGAGAGAATCGCGCCCGCGGCTTTCTGCAGAAACGCCAGCTTGTCGGCGTGCTCTTGACGGGCGCAGACGACAACTCCGCCCAGCCCGTCGCTGTGTCCGTTGAGAAACTTTGTGGTGGAGTGCACCACCATGTCGGCGCCCAACGAAAGAGGCTGCTGGAAATAGGGCGACATGAACGTGTTGTCGACGACCAGGGCCACCTTCTTGCGGCGGCAGATCGCACTGATCGCACGCAGGTCGCTGAGGCGCATCAGAGGATTGGTGGGCGTCTCGACGTAGACCATGCGGGTGTTCTTGCGGATGGCGCGGTCGACATTCTCGGTCTCGGAAGTGTCCACATAGGAGAACTCCAAGCCGAAATTGGTCATCACCTGATTGAACAGGCGGGGAGTTCCGCCGTAGAGATCGTTGCCGCAGACCACGTGATCTCCCGACTGCAACATGCTCACGACGGCGTTGATCGCGGCCATGCCGCTGGCGAAGACGCGCGCGGCGACTCCGCCTTCAAGCGCAGCCAGATTCTCTTCCAGCCGGGCCCGAGTGGGGTTGGAGACGCGGGAATATTCGTAGCCTTTGTGCTCGCCGATGCCTTGCTGCACGTAGGTCGACGTCGGATAGATGGGAACAGTCACAGCGCCGGTAAGAGGATCGGGCTCCTGTCCGGAGTGGATGGCGCGGGTGGCGAAACCTAGGGATTTCGATTTCTTCATGATTTCTCGGTAACTGCGGGTGCTTGTAAGACTCGTCAGCAAATTCTACGGGCCGCGTGCGGCGGCAAGGACGCCCGCCGCGACAGCCGGCCGGATGCCGGCGCTACACCCCACCTTCGAAGATCTTCTTCGAGAGGTAACGCTCGGCGGAGTCGGGAATGATGGTTACGACTCGCTTGCCGCCGCCCAACCTTGCCGCGATTCGTAACGAGGCCGAGACTGCTGCGCCGCCGCTGGAGCCGGCCAGCACGCCTTCCTGCGCGGCCAGCGACTTCACCGCGTCGAAGGCTTCGTCATCCGTGACCATCATGACCTCATCGCAAACGGAACTGTCGAACGTCTTGGGAATGAAGCTGGCGCCGATGCCTTCCACCTTGTGAGGACCGGGTTGTCCTCCTCCAAGAACTGAGCCCTGCGTCTCGACCGCGACCGTCAGCACGCGGGGAAGCCGTTCTTTCAAATAACGCGCCACTCCGGAGAATGTTCCGCACGTGCCGCAGCCGATGACCACTGCGTCAATCCTTCCTTCCATCTGCTCGAAGATTTCGTGGGCGGTCGTTTCATAGTGATAGTCGGGATTGGCTTGATTCTCAAACTGTCCGGCCATGAATGCGGTGGGGTCGGTGGCGACCAGCGATTTGGCCCGTTTGATTGCCCCTTGCATGCCTTCTTCGTCGGGAGTGCGGGTGACTTCGGCACCGAGGGCCCGCATGATGATGACCTTTTCCTGAGAAAAATTCTCCGGGACAAACAATTTCACTTTGTAGCCGCTGTTAACCCCGATCAGCGCCAGGCCAATGCCGGTGTTGCCGGCCGTCGCCTCGACAATCGTCCCTCCGGGCTGCAGCTTTCCATCTTGCTCGGCGCGGCGGATGATCCCGATGGCCGCGCGGTCTTTGACGCTGCCGCCGGGGTTCAGGTACTCGAGCTTGGCGAAAACGTCGGCCGATCCGCCAGGTACCAACCGCTTGAGGTGCAGCATGGGAGTTTCGCCGACCAGTTGAGTGATGTCATCAGCGACGCGCAGGCGGGACATTTCGGAGCTTTTCGAGCGCACCTTACAGGGTACGGGGAGAGGGTGGAATCGTCAATCCGGGGAAGCACTTGCAGCGATAAAGGGATTCTAAGGAACACCCCCTGCGTTCAAGTCGCCGGGTTTCCCCGCCGATGACTCAACCAGCGATAAAGGAGAGGCCATGCGTGGACGCATCCTGCGGTGGATATTGGTATGCCTTCTCGTTGGGGAAACGGCTGCGGCGCAGGAATTCAGGCTGTGGAACCGGAATGTGCAGGTGCATGGGTTCGCTTCGCAGGGATTTGTCTACACCAGCCATAACAACTGGCTGACCATGAACACCACCGACGGCAGCGGGGCGATGACAGACATGGGGCTGAACCTATCGTCACAACTCACCGACAGGCTGCGGGTGGGCGCGCAGGTTTATGACCGGAATCTGGGGCAACTCGGACAATGGCACCCCTCGCTGGATTGGGCCGTGGCAGACTACCGGTTTACGAACTGGTTCGGGATCCGAGGGGGAAAGGTCAAGACTACGCTGGGTTTGTATAACGATTCGCAGGATCTGGACTTCCTGCATGTGTTCGCGCTTTTGCCGCAAAGCATTTATCCCACGGATTTACGGGATGCGACCATCGCAAACAAGGGTGGGGAGTTTTACGGCAACATTGCGATGGGGCCGCGGTTTGGGCAAGTTTCTTACAGCGCTTTTGCCGGGGTTCACAACGACAGCATTTACAGCGGTTACCCTTACCTGACGACGCAGTGGGGAGTTTTTTTCCGGTCAATCGAGGGCCCGCAATATGGGGGAGACTTGCGCTGGGAAACTCCATGGAAAGGCGTGTTGATCGGGGCCTCGCGCATGGACCAGGAGATTACAGCCAAGGGGACGTATGCCAACTTGATGTTGGCCCCGCAACCCATACCGTACGAGACGACGACCAAAGCGTACTGGAGCAATCAGTATTACGGCAGGATTCGCGGGCATGGGTGGCAAGTGGATGGGGAATATCGGAGATATTTCGTCCTTTTTCCCATTCTGCCCGGTTACGACGCCAGCATCGATGCGCGGGGCTGGTATCTGGCGGGCACATATCGCATCAGCAAACATCTTGAAGCCGGGTCGTACTACTCACGCTACACGGTGACAACCGCATCCGGTGGGCTGGCTGAGACAATCTTGCCAACGCAAACCGACACCAGTCTTCCCCAGAATCACATTTACGACAAGGTGGTCTCCGTCCGTTGGGACATGAACCGCTTTGTCTACCTGAAGGTCGAAGGACACTTCATGGATGGCTACGGCATTGGGCCGTACCCTGACGGCTTCTATCCGCAGCAGAATCCAGCGGGATTCAAACCGCGCACGAATGCGGTGGTAGTGAAGACTGGTTTTCACTTCTGAGCGATAAAGGACGCAAGGAAAATGTCGACGAAATCCGCAGTGCGACCGCTCCTGACGGCCGGTTGGTTGCTGCTAATTCTTTCGACGCCTGCGATGGCTGGTGTGAAAGTGATTGCCAATCCCAGTGTGAAAGAGAATTCGATTACCGTGGAGGAGTTGCGCGGAATTTACCTGCTGCAACGAAGCACGTTGAAGAGCGGTTCGCGAGTCGTGCCGGTACTGCAAAAGGGCGGAACGGCGCATGACGTATTTATCCGCCAATATCTCGGCCGGGATGCGGAGGAGATCAGAATCTACTACCAGGGCCTGATCTTCACCGGCAAGGGCTCGATGCCGAAAGAATTACTTTCCGATGCCGAGGTCGTGGCTTATGTGTCCGGCCGGAACGGCGCGATCGGGTATGTCAGTTCTGAAACGGACACTGTTGGAGTAAAAGTACTGACGATACTGCGCCCGGGACAGACCGGCGAGAGAACATTGCTGAGCCGCGTGGAGCCGGAATATCCGGAAACTCTGCGGAAGTTGCGCATTGGCGGCAGTGTGCGCCTGCAACTCACCATTTCCCCCCAAGGCGAGGTGGAAAGCGTGGTAGTCGTGGGGGGCAATCCCATATTCGTTGAGGTAGCGGTAAAGGCGGCGAAGCAGTGGGTCTATGCGCCGTGGCCTTCGCAGACTACCGTTGAAGTATCAATTCCCTTTCAGCCGCGGCCATGAACAAGCCCGCCGCTGGCGTCTTCCGCTGCGTAAGGGTTAGCCCATTCGCAACCTTCTCCTTTTCGCCTTCGCTATAATTGCCCTCCACTTGTTCACGAAAGGAATCGCATGCGACGCTTTGCCGCCCTGCTGCTGGTGTGCTCGCTCATTTCTCCCTGCCTTGGTTTTGCTGCTGATGAAACATCTCTTGTGGGCTACTCGCCGCGCTCCAGCCAGAGCGAGCGCGACTGGGAAACGAAATTCAAAGCCATTCCCGATCCTGCCAACCTGCGCGAGTACATGCGGCGGATGAGTGCGCGGCCGCACCACGTCGGCTCACCCTACGATAAGGAGAATGCCGAGTGGATTCTGGCGCGTTTCAAGGAGTGGGGGCTCGACGCCCACATCGAAACCTTCGACGTGCTCTTCCCCACGCCCAAGGTGCGGGTGCTGGAGATGGTCGAGCCGACGAAGTTTACGGCCAAGCTGGAAGAGCCGGCGCTGGCGGTGGATCCCACGTCGAATCAGAAAGCCGAACAGCTGCCGACCTACAATGCGTACTCTGCGGATGGAGACGTCACCGCACCCCTGGTTTTCGTGAACTACGGTCTGCCCGAAGATTACGAGCACCTTGAGCGGCTCGGCGTTTCGGTCAAGGGCGCGATTGTCATTGCGAAGTACTACCACTCCTGGCGCGGCGTGAAGCCCAAGGTCGCGGCCGAACACGGGGCCATTGGGTGCCTGATTTATTCCGAGCCGCATGACGACGGCTATACCGTCGACAACGTCTTCCCGCAGGGCCCGATGCGGAATTCAGACGGGGTGCAGCGCGGAAGCGTCATGGATTTCGCCTCGGCGAGCCCGGGCGATCCATTGACTCCGGGAGTCGGGGCTACGCCGGATGCCAAGCGCCTTGCTCTGAAGGACGCGAAGAGTATCGCCAAAATTCCCGTCCTGCCGATTTCGTATGGCGATGCGCAGCCGCTGCTGGCGGCGCTGAAGGGGCCTATGGCTCCGAAGGACTGGCGTGGAACCCTATCCATTCCCTATCACGTGGGCCCCGGGCCGGCGAAGATCCATTTGAAACTGCAATTCAACTGGGACCTGAAACCAGTGAACGATGTGATCGCGAAAATTCCAGGAAGCGTCGCGCCGGACGAATGGATTATTCGTGGGAATCATCACGATGCCTGGGTGAATGGGGCGGAGGATCCGGTCTCAGGCCAGGCCCCGCTGCTCGAGGAGGCGCGTGCGCTCGGCATGTTGCTGAAGCAAGGATGGAAGCCTCGGCGGACGGTCATTTATGCAGCGTGGGATGGCGAGGAACCGATGCTGCTGGGCTCGACTGAATGGGCAGAGGCCCATGCGGACGAGTTGCGGCAGCATGCCGCGGTGTACATCAATACCGACGGCAATGACCGCGGGCTGCTGCAGATGGAAGGTTCGCACTCGCTGGAGCAGTTTATGAATGGCGTGGCGCGGGACATCGAAGATCCTGAATGCAAAATGACAGTATGGCAGCGACTGCAGCTGTCCAGGATTGCGGAGGCCAAGTCCGCCGACGATCGAAAAGAACTGCGGCAGCGGGCCGATCTGCGGATGGGCGCACTCGGGTCAGGGACTGACTTTACTGCGTTCGTGGATCATCTCGGAATTGCCTCGCTAAGTCTCGGATATGGCGGAGAAGATGAACAGGGAATCTATCACTCCATTTACGACGATTTTTACTGGTACACACATTTCTCCGACTATGACTTCATCTACGGGCGTGCTATGGCGCAGACCGTGGGCTCAGCGGTGATGCGATTGGCCGATGCTGAAGTGCTGCCTTACGACTTCGTCGACCTGGCAGATACGGTGCAGAAATACACGAAGGAGCTGCAGAAACTTTTGGAGGACAAGCAGGACGAGATCCGCGAGCGGGATCAGGAGTTGGACGAAGGAGTGTTCAAGGCGACGCTGGATCCGCGGCGGCCGACGGTAGCGCCTCCCCGAGAGGAAGTGCCCCCGCATTTGAATTTTGCGCCGATGCAGAATGCGGTGGAGAAGCTGACTCGCAGTGCGGAACGCTATCGCCAGGCTTTGGCGCAAAAGCAGGGCGCGCTCCCGGAGGACTCGCTACAGAAGTTGAATGCGCTGCTGACCGAGAGTGAACGCAAGCTCACCAGCGAAGAAGGGCTGCCGCGGCGGCCCTGGTACAAGCACATGCTGTACGCTCCCGGCGTTTACACCGGTTACGACGTGAAGACCGTACCGGGGGTGCGGGAGGGCATCGAGCAGAAGAAATACGCCGAGGCTGAGCAGGAGATCGGCCGTGTGGCTAAGGTGTTGGAGGATGAAGCGGTGCTGGTGGATTCGGCGACTCAGGTACTGGAGATGGCAGGGCGGTAGACAGGCCTTACGCCTAACGGGCTGGCACTGGGCCGGGCTTGGCGGTGCTAGCTGGATTGCGTGGACCTGTATCTCTGGCCGTAGACTGGGCGCCGGCGTAGTAGCCGCTCTTGGTGCGGACGACCAGCTTGCCGTGGCCCTTGGCTTTGGCATCGACCCGGATTTGCCGGAAGCCGCCACTCGCTTTGGGATTCGTAGGCTTATACCCGATGGCGTATTGATTGCGAATCTCGCTGGCGATGGTGCGGCTGATGGCATCCACTTCATCCAGCGTTTTGGGGAAGAATGCGATTCCTCCGGTGCGCTCGGCCATGATCTCCAGCGCGCGCTTCGCCCGCCTGGGATGCTCCTCGTCTCCCAGGATGCCGATCGCGTAGATCGAGGGCGCGTTTTCCTGGGATAGCTGCTTCACCGCCTGCTCCAGGGTTTCGCTGCTGGCGTTGTCCTCGCCATCGGTCACAACGAACAGGACTTTCTTTTCGAGGCGCGCCTGCTTCATGTGTTCGGCCGAGGCCACGACCGCATCATAGAGCGCCGTTCCGCCGCGAGTATCGATTTTCTCCAGAGCTTCCTTGAGCTTGAGCAGGTTGTTGGTGAAGTCCTGGTCGAGATACTGCTCGTCATTGAAGTTCACCACGAAGACTTCGTCCTGCGGGTTGCTGGAGCGGACCAGGTTGAGGGCGGCCTGATTCACCTTGTTGCGCTTTTCGCGCATGGATCCCGAGTTATCGATGATGATGCCCATGGCGACAGGAATGTCGACGTGGTGGAACGAAATGATGTTCTGCGGCTTGCCGTCTTCATAGACGGTGAATGCGCTGCGATCGAGGTTGGTGACGAGGTGCTGCTTGTTGTCGATGACGGTGGCGTGAAGCATCACTTCATCCACGTCTTTTTTGAAAACGAAGACGCCCTGATCGTTCAGTTTCTTCCCCTGATCGTCAGGGGCTTGATCACCCTGCGATTGCGGGGATTCGGCGGGTGTCTGCGCAGGCTCCGCCGGTTTTGATTGATCTTGAGAGTCGACCGCTTGCGGCCAGGCAGGGGCCGAAACCGACAGTCCCAACCCGATCACAAAGGTGAGAAGAAGCAGAACCCTGGAAGCGCTATTCCGCAGGCGCGTAATATCCCATCCTGGCATACACCCGTAGAGGCGGCAATCCTTTCGGTGGCAGCAGTTTCACTTTTATCTTACGCCATTTGCCGTCGCGCACAACTTTGCTGGGACGGTAGCCCAGGACATATTGATTGCGCAATTCGACACCAATCTTGGTGGCCACGTCGGCCAAGTCGTTGGGATTATCGATCGTAAACGCGCGTCCGCCGGTCAGTTCCGTGATCTCGCTGAGCAGTTGCGGGCCGAGGCGCTCTTCCATGGCCGAAGCATAGCGGTCGTAAATGCCGATGGCGTAGATCATCACATCGGCTTCCTTGACCAGCGACTTGATCTCATTTTCGGTGTAGCGGCTGTGATTGTCGCCGCCATCGGAGATGATCAGCAGGGCTTTCTTGGCATACCTGGCCTGACGCATTTTGCTGATGCCCATGTAGATGGCATCGAGCAGCGCGGTGCGGCGGCGAGGCACGGCAAAGACCAGACGGTTTTGAATATCGTCAACGGAACTGGTGAAGTCGGTGACTTCGTCCGGCTCGTCGTTGAACGTGATCATGAAAAACTCGTCTTGCGGGTTGGCGGTCTTGAAGAATTCGATCACTGCCTCTTTCGCCCGGTCTATCTTGCTGCTCATGCTGCCGCTTGAGTCGAAGATCACCCCTAGAGAAACCGGGGCGTCTTCACTGGAGAACGAGCGGATTTCCTGGGCCGCGCTGCCTTCGTACAACTGGAAGTTTTCTTTTTCAAGGCCGGTGACCAGGCGGTTCATGGGATCGGTGATGGTCACCGGAACCAACACGAGGTCCACATCCACCTTGAGCGGGCGGACGTGCGTCGTGAGATTTGGGGTCGAAGAGACCAGGGCTTCTTTTGCCGGCTCTTTGGGGGCTTCGACCTCGCGCGGCTGAATGTGAACGTCGTTCACGTCGGTCTGGGCGAGGACAGGTACTCCCACGCACCACAGGGCGACCATCGTGAGCACAAGGCAGGTTGTCCAGCGTCCACCTGTCAGGGCGGAAGCATTTTTTCGCAACGGGGGTTGAGTCGGATCCCAGGGGATAACCGCAGAGCCGCTTCGTACTAGGGCCTTTGGGCGAGATGACCGACGCCCTCTCATCAGGCGGGCCATAAAAAACCTCAATGGGCCGGATGTTAGCACAGCTTCCACCACTCCGGCGGAGAGTTTTTGTCAAAAGCCGGAGACAAATTCCCGAAGTGTGAAGGTGATTGCACCCTGCGAAATCGCCCGCTGCATGGGCGTCCCCGAACTGCCTTGCTAACTTGTTACAATCAAAGGTTTCCTATGGCCGACATACGTCCGTTTCGTGCTCTGCGCTACAACTTGCAGCGGGTTTCAGCCTCGCAGGTGGTGACTCAACCGTATGACAAGATCACCCCCGCGATGCAGGAAAAGTACTATGCTGCCAGCCCGTATAACCTTGTCAGAATTATCCTGGGCCGCCGTGACGATGGCGACAATACGGTAGAGAACGTATACACGCGGGCGGCCCGCTTTGGACGCGAGTGGCGCGCGGAAGGCGTTCTGCGGCAGGATGAGGCGCCGTCTGTCTACGTTTATACGCAGGCATTCACGGCGCCTTCGGGGCAGAATTTTGAACGCCGGGGATTCATCGCTCTGGGCAGGGTGGAAGACTATTCGGCGAAGGTGGTCTTCCGGCACGAGCAGACGCTGGCAAAGCCGAAGGCCGACCGCCTGGACCTGCTGCGGGCGACCCGCGTTCATTACGAACAATTGTTTCTGTTGTATGAAGATGCGGGCGAGATCGATCGGCTGCTGCGAACGCCGGATGCGCCAACAATCGATGTCGAGGACGAGTACGGGGTGGCGCACCGCGTCTGGCAGGTTTCGGATGCGAAGGTGATCGCGTCCGTGCAGCAGAAGATGCGCGACAAAAGGCTGGTGATCGCCGATGGGCATCACCGCTACGAGACCGCTTTGAACTACCGCGACGAATGCCGCGCCAATGGTGCGAGTCCCGATGCTCCGTATGAGTTCGTGATGATGACGTTCGTCAACATGAATGATCCCGGGTTGCTGGTGTTGCCGACGCATCGGGTGGTGCATTCGCTGGACTCGTTCTCGGTGGATGAGTTTCAGAAATCCAGCCGCGAGTTCTTCGAAGTGGAACCAGTCGACCCTGCACTCGATGCCACGTCAGCCACGGCGCTTTTGCGGGAGCGAGGGCGGAGTGGAACCGCGCTGCTGGCGGTCACTTCTCATCATGCTTTTGTGCTGCATTCCCCCAAGCCGGCGGGATCGAAATTCATGGGCGGCCTTTCGCCACGCCAACAGTCGCTCGATGTCGTGCAGTTGCACAAGCTCTTGTTGGAAGGCGTGTTGAAGCTCTCGGAAGAATCCATTCGCAACCAGCAGAACTTGTCCTATCTGCGCGATGCTTCGGAAGCTATGGGACTGGTGCGGAGGGAAGCTGCCGACATCGTGTTTCTGATGAATCCTTGCCCCGTGCAGAAGGTGCGGGACATCGCGTTTGCGGGCGAAGTGATGCCGCAGAAGTCGACCGACTTCTATCCCAAGCTGCTGAGCGGGCTGACGGCGTATGCCTTGGATTAGGGCAGCAAAGGATGCGGGGGCGGGATGCCCCCGCGACAGCCGGCGAGACGCCAGCGCTACGTTAGCCTCCTATTTTTCTTCAGCATGCGTTGTCATTGTGCTCTCCGCTTTGTTCCTGGCAGGCGCGCCGGCGGAGAGACATCTTTCGGTTTATTCGCTGGCGGCGAATTATTCGTTGCCGCTCGTGCAGCGGGACGGACGCGAATACGTTGGCCTGCTCGAATTGCTGGAGCCGCTGGGTAGAGTCAGCGCCAAAACGGAAGGATCCCGCTGGCGGCTGCGCTACAACAGTACGGAAGGTATTTTTCAGGCTGGCAAGACGCGCGCGCGCGTGCTGGACCGCGATACCGACCTCGGCGGCAAGTTTTTCATCGAGAACAAGCGCGGCCTCGTTCCGGTCGGGGCGCTCAGTTCGCTGTTGCCGCGCTTTCTGGGCGGGCCGGTCAGCCTGCACGAGGAATCGAATCGCCTCTTCATCGGCAGCGTTGCCACTCATTTCACAGCTTCGCTTTCGGGTGACAATCCTCCCAAACTCATTTTTCGCTTCACTTCTCCGGTAAATCCAAGTATTGCCACTGAGCCGGGCACGCTGCGCATGACGTTTTCGCGAGAGCCGCTGGTGGGCCCAGCGTCGCCGACATTAACGTTCGGCAGCAAAGCCATTGCTTCGGCAAGCTACAGCGAAGTGAACGGCGCTGCAATTGTCAGCGTGAATTCGACAATTCCCGTGATGGCTACGTTTGGAAATGATGGACGCACGATCACGATCGCTCCGGCGAGCGGCGGAGCAGCAGCGCAGAGCGCACCGCCCGCTGCGCCGCAAACTGCAGCAACGTCGGCCACCCAAACGCAAACCGTTGCCACGGCGCCGAACCCCGCGCCCTCAGCGCCGGTTCCATCGCCCCGGCGTTATTTTGCGGTCATTGATGCGAGTCATGGCGGCGACGATCATGGAGAAACTCTCAGCCCATCTCTCCTGGAAAAAGACATCACGGTTGCGCTGGCCCATAGCCTGCGCCAGGAGCTCGAAAGCCGCGGGATCACGACGCTGGTGCTGCGCGACTCCGATGCAAACCTTTCGCTCGACCAGCGTGCCATGTTCGCCAACGCGGATCATGCCGCCATCTACATCGCGCTCCATGCGGCCTCGAGCGGGCGGGGGGTGCGCGTCTACACCGCGCTGCTTCCTTTCGGCGAAGATGATCGCGGTCCATTCCGCTCGTGGACGACTGCCCAACACGCCACTCTGCCGTTGTCCCAGGCGACCGCCAGCGCCGTCGTCAGCGAATTGCAGAGGCGGCAGGTCTCGGTCCGCGACCTCTCGGCTCCATTACGTCCGCTGAACAATGTGACCGGGCCGGCCATCGCCGTCGAAGTCGCGCCGCAAGGGTCGGACGTGACGCAGCTGACCGCGCCCGACTACCAGCAACTGGTGACCAGCGCGGTGGCAACTGCGATTGCAGCCAATCGCGACCAGTTGGGGAGCGCGCCATGAGCTTTCGTGATGATCTGGACGGGATGATCCCACGGCATCTCATGATCGCAATGGCGGTGCTGCTGGTGGCAGCCCTCGGGTTGAGTGTGTACGCGTGGCACATGAGGAGAACGGTGGCGTCCACGCCGGCTGTCGGAGTGGATACGCGTCCGCTCGCGCCCCCGGTGGCGGGCCCCACCGAACGAGTGACGCTGTTTGTCGCGCACGATGAGGATGGCACGTTACGCGCCGAGTCGGCACAGATTCCCATGCCTTCGGGCCGGCAACAGCGCGCCGAAGAACTGCTGCGCGCGCTGGTTTCGCATTATCTGGAGAAATCATCGCCACACGCGCTGGGGGCAGGGGCTGAGGTGCGCAGCGTTTTCCTGGTCGATCCGGGCGTGGCGGTAATCGACCTGAACTCGGCCTTTGCCGATACGCACCGCTCGGGAGTGCTGGTGGAAGAACTCACCGTCGCCTCTTTGATTCACACCATCTCGGCAAATACGGCCGGAATTTTGAAAGTCAAAATTCTGGTGGACGGGAAAGAGCGCGACACGCTGGCGGGCCATGCCGATCTTTCCGATTTCTACGACGTGAGCGCGGTGAATCAAATGGTGAGCCAGTTGCAACCGGGTTCGTGAAGGAAAACTTCGTGCCCGCGGATTCCCACGGATGATTCTCCTGGCTCGCTGCGCGTACTGAATACCGCGCGTCAGAAAGCGGTGGCCTGATTTAGAATTCAACGATCATGTTCTATCGCTCGGACAACCGTTCTCCCGACCAACTGCGACCGGTAAAGATCACGCCGGATTTCATCACGACCGCTGAAGGTTCGGTACTGATTGAAGTGGGCAATACGCGGGTGATTTGCACGGCTTCGATCGAAGAGGCGGTGCCGCAGTTCATGCGCAATTCGGGCAAAGGATGGGTTTCGAGCGAATACAGCATGCTGCCGCGTTCCACGCTGACCCGCACGCCGCGGGAAGTCTCCAAGGGCCGGCAGAGCGGGCGCACGCACGAAATTCAGCGCCTGATTGGACGATCGCTGCGCGCCGTGACCGATCTGGCCCGGTTGGGCGAGCGCACGATCTGGATTGATTGCGACGTCATCCAGGCCGATGGGGGGACGCGCACCGCTTCGATTACCGGCGCATTTGTGGCTCTGGGCCTGGCGCTCGAAAAGCTGGTCGACGCCGGTACTTTGACTTCCGTTCCGCTCAAAGATTTCGTGGCAGCGGTGAGCGTAGGTATTGTGGACGGAGAAATCCTGCTCGACCTATGTTACGAGGAAGACTCGCGCGCCGACGTCGACATGAATTACGTGATGACGGCCGGCCACAAACTGGTGGAAGTGCAGGCCACGGCCGAGCATCAGGTATTCGACGACACGCAACTGGCAAAGATGATGAGCTTCGCGCGGCAAGGCGTGCAGCAATTGATCGCCAAGCAGCAGGCGGTGCTGAGCGCGCTCTCGCTAAGGCAATAGAAAGCCGACTCCGTCGCGCATTCCCTGTCGATGCTACGGATAGAGTTCGTCCCTTTTCCACTTGCCAATGTTCCTCGTCGGCTGCGAACGAAGACGTTCGGTCATCGCTGATCAGAAATTCCTATTTCTGGTCCGCTTTCTTTTCAGCCGCCTTCTTCTGCGCTTCTACCGTCCACGGCGGTGTTATGCCATTTTCACGCGCGTAGGCCACTGACTGGCCAAGATGTTCGTGGGCATCTGCGACCAGGATGTACACCACGTCTCCGGCATTGGCCTGCGGTCCCAACTTCGGCAGCAGCTTGGCGAAATCGGCGTTGGTCATCCCTTGGATTGCCTTCTGGGCGAAGTCCCAGGATTTGTTCAGCTCCTCGACGATGCGGACTCGATCGGTCGTCGATTTCTCGAATCCTTTGCGATCCAGTCCGGCGGGAAGTTCCGCGCCCATGAGGCTGAGGATTCCGTAGCGCTCTCCGGCCACATGCAGGAAGACCTCCGCGAACGAGCGCGAATCGGCCGAGGGACGCCACGTCATCTTGTCCGCGGGTACGGCGTTGGCAAGATCCACAAACTTTTTCTGCACCCGCTCCAAATCGAGCAACGCCTGGGCTTTCATGTCGTAGCTGGGAGCGGTGTGGTCGGCGGGTTCGTCGGTAGGGGCTGCCGTAGCGGGAATCGCGAGCGCGCTCAACAGAACAAGCAACAACGGCAGAAACAATCTGTTCATGTCAATCCTCCAGGGAAAATGCTGGGTGCTTAGACGGGACAAGGAGGAAATGGTCCTTCATCAGCGTCAGAAATGTTTGTGGAATCTAATATTGCTTCGCATCGGTGTCATTCCGGTGCGGACAAAGTCCTTCGGTTCGCACTCATTTTGGGAAAGGTTTCAACTCGGGCACCGCTCCCGTACTTCCGAGGCTGATCCCGGCAAAGTAATCTTTCCAACCGGCCCGGCTGGACGATACGTTGCAGTAACTATGGACAACCTTCGTTCATTTGACCGCCGCCACGAGCCGCGCATTGTGACTGATCTTCCGCTCCAGGTATGGGGCGTTGACACGCAAGGGGAGCGCTTCCTGCAAACAGCCCGCGCTCGCGACATCAGCTTGAGCGGGGCCATGCTGTCAGGACTCGATACCGATCTGCGTTCAGGGGACGTGGTTGGCATCCTTTATAGGGGCAGAAAGGCTCGATTCCGCGTGATCTGGATCCGTTACGACGGAGATGGCGACAAAATGCTGGTCGCGGTTCACCGCTTCGCCGCGGATGAGTGCCCGTGGCAGGATTTGCTGGCCAGGGACGCGGGACCGGAATCGGCCAGCGCCGCGGCATCCGGAGTGTGAGGGCGATTGCAGATTTTCGATGTTGATTGAAACCAAGGCGCGAACCGCCGTTAATCAAGCATCAATCAAAAATCTGCAATCACACATGCAGGCATAAATTCTTACGCCACCCACACCGTCTTGGCGTTCACGAATTCGCGGATGCCGACCACTCCCAGTTCGCGGCCGTGGCCTGATGCTTTCACTCCGCCGAACGGGATGCGCGGATCGGAGGCGACCATCTTGTTGACGAACACCATGCCGGCCTCGAGTTCGTTGATGAACCGTTCGCGCTCTTTTTCATCATTAGTCCAGACGCTTGAGCCCAGCCCGAAGCGAACATCGTTAGCCAGGCGAATCGCTTCGTCCTGATCTTTCACGCGAAATACAGACGCCACCGGGCCGAATAATTCTTCCCCATACGCGGGGGAATTTTTCGGAATGTTGGTGAGCACAGTCGGGGCATAAAAATTCCCGGGACGCTCGAGAGGATGTCCGCCCGTCAGCAGCTTGGCACCCGCCTGTACGGTCTTCTGCACGTCGGCATCGAGTCCTTTCACGGCGTCGGGGGTGGAGAGCGGGCCAACATCGGTCTCTTCGTCGAAGGGATCGCCCACGTTCAGGCTCTGCATCTTGGCGACGAACTTCTTTTCGAACTCGTTTGCGATCTGCTCGTGCACGATGAAGCGCTTGGCGGCGATGCAGGATTGCCCGTTATTCTGCACCCGCGCCTGCACCGCAGTGCTGACGGCGGCTTCCATGTCGGCACTCGGCATCACAACGAACGGATCGCTTCCGCCGAGTTCAAGAACAACTTTCTTGATGCGCTTGGCCGCGCCCATTCCAACTTCAATGCCGGCCTGCTCGCTGCCGGTCAGCGTGGCAGCCATGATCCGCGGATCGTTGAGCAGGGCATCGACCGCACCCGAACCGATCAGGAGCGTCTGGAACGCGCCTTCGGGAAAGCCAGCCTCGAGAAAGATGCTTTCGATGGCCAGCGCGCATTGCGGGACATTCGAGGCATGTTTGAGCAGGCCGACATTGCCGGCCATCAGCGCGGGCGCGGCAAAGCGGAATACCTGCCAGAAAGGAAAATTCCAGGGCATCACTGCAAGGACTGGGCCGATGGGCAAATAGCGGATGAAGCTTTTCTTGGCCCCGGCGTCAACGATTTCGTCGGCCAGCATCTTCTCGGCGTTTTCGGCGTAGTAGCGGCAGGCGGTGGTGCATTTTACGGCTTCGGCCACCGCCGATTTGTAGGTCTTCCCCATCTCCAGGGTCATCAGGTGAGCGAACTTGTCCTTATCGCGCTCCAGGATCTCGGCGGCTTTTCGCATGCGCTGGGCGCGCACAGAAAATGGAGTCTTGCGCTCGGCTTTGAACGTGTTGACGGCAAGCTGAACCTTCTTTTCGATTTCTGCGTCAGTCAGAGGCTGAAATGTCTTGATGACTTCTCCGGTGGCGGGATTGATGCTTGCAATGGCCATAATTGCGGGTCCTTTCCTTTATTTTGCTTATGTGCCGGAATGAATGAGCGCGGCGGGCTGGCCCTGGCTGCACAACGTCCGCAGCATGGTCAAGCCAACTATACCATCCAGAGCCGGTTCGACCATCGGGTCGGAAGCCGGTCACAATTCCATTTATAGTGATGGTTCGATGAATCCGGTGCAACCTTCGTCGCGCGAGTGGAACTCGGCCGTTTACCACCGCCTTTCAGGGCCTCAGGTCAGTTGGGGCAGAAGAGTTTTGCAAAGACTGCAGTTGCGCGGTGACGAGGTTGTGCTGGACGCGGGTTGTGGAACCGGCCGGCTCACGGCCGATCTACTGCAGGCTCTGCCGGATGGACGAGTGGTCGGCATCGATCTATCGCAAAACATGCTGAACTCGGCGCGCGAACACCTGGCGCAATTCGGCGCTCGCGTTTCCTTGGTCGCGTGCGATCTGCTGCACCTGCCGTTCAAGCGGGTGTTTGACGGCATTGTCAGCACTGCGGCCTTCCATTGGGTGCTGGATCATGACCGGCTCTTTGCGAACCTGCGAGGAGTGCTGAAACCGGGTGGGTGGCTGGAAGCGCAATGCGGAGGCGGTCCGAACCTGGTGCGCCTGCGAAGCCGGGCGGACGCGCTGGCCGCGACGCCGGAATTCGCCTCTTACTTTGCCGGCTTTCATGAACCCTGGCTATATCAGGATGCAGAAGCCGCAGCGGCAACGTTGCGTCGCGCCGGATTTGCAGGTGTCGAAACCTCAGTGGAGGCGGCGCCGACCGTGCTTGACGATGCCGCGCACTACAACGAGTTTGTGCGCAATATCATTCTCCGGCGCCATTTGGAAAATCTCCCTACCGAACAGGCCCGATCCGAGTTCATGGCCAGCATGACGGAGCAGGCTGCCAAAGATGATCCGCCGTTTCTGCTCGATTACTGGCGTCTGAATCTGAGGGGCCGCGCCAGCTGATCCCCTCTCACCCTTCTCCTCTAAGGCAAATTCTGTAGCCCGGTCCGTTCTTCTACGGGAACGCGGATCGATGTTGAACGCGACTCTTTAGACTCGCATGGGTTTCCAAAGCAGGCCCCAATGAAGCCGCTTCGTTATGAAAATCGAATTATGCAGGAGGCACATTATGCGACGAAGTATGTTGGGTCTGATTTTAGTTGTGATGGCATCATGGATGGCATTCGGGCAGTCCGCCACCCCGAATGATGGGACTCCAACGCGCCAGGAGGTCCGCAAAGACGTTCAACAGGCGCAGCAGGATAAGAAGGATGCGCGCACCGATGTCCAGGATATGAAGCAGGACCGGGCCGAGATGAACCAGGCGATCAAGAGTGGCGATAAAGCTGCTGCCGAAAAAGATCGCCGCGACTTAATAAAAGACAAGCGCAATGCGAAGAGCGATCTGAAACAGGCGCAGAAGGACAAGCACGAAGCCCGTCAGGACGTCCGCCAGGCAAAAATGATGCAGAAGCGCAGAATGGCACCGGCTGGGGGGCGTCGTTAACGAAATCACTTAAAAAAGGCTGTAGCAAATCCTCCAATTGTCATGTCACTTGGGCAGCAGGAAATCTTTTCCGGCTGCCCGTTTTTTATTTTTATTCAGTTTGCGTCTGGATCAGCGAATCTTCCAGCCATTGCAGGTAATCAGAGCTTCCGTCCTCAATCGCAATCGCAATGCACTCGGGAAGTTCGTACGAGTGCAGTTCGCGAATGGCCTCTCTGACCTCGGGGAATTTCTGGGATGAAGTTTTGATCACCAGCAAATACTCGCGGTTCGATTCCACCTTGCCCTGCCAACGATAAATGGACTCGATCTTGGGCACGATGTTCACGCAGGCGGCCAGCTTCTGCTCGACGAGATGGTGAGCAATCTTGCGCGCTTCCTCTTCGGAGGCGACGGTGGAGAGGACGACTCGCTTGTCAGTCATATAGAATCACCCTTCGCCGGTGGCTTTCAGTCCGGCAGAGCAGCACTGCAATTGTGAGAGGTTCGGGTATGGCAACGCAAATCAAGTTTGGCACCTCGGGATGGCGCGCGGTGATGGCCGAGGAGTTCACCTTTGCCAACGTGCGGAGGGCGGTGGAAGGAATTGCGCGCTACGTGGCATCGCAGAAGCCGAAGGGCGCGCGTGTGATTGTCGGACGGGACCCGCGTTTTCTGGGAGAAACCTTCTGTTCGATGGCAGCCGAGATTCTGCAGAGGCACGGAATCACTCCCCTGATCGCGGCCGATGCTGCGCCTACCCCCGCATTTGCCCATGCCGTGGTTCACAACCAAGCCGACGGCGTCATCAACTTCACGGCCTCGCACAATCCTCCCGAATACAACGGGATCAAATTTTCCACGCCCGACGGCTGCCCTGCTCTTCCCGAAGTAACCAGGAAAATCGAGGCCGAGATCCTCGCAGCTGACGCATCCGAGCCGGCGTCCGCCAACGGTTCGGGTCCAAAGCAGGAATCGCTCGATCCCAAGCCTGCTTACCTGAAGCGGCTGGCCGAGATTGTCGATCTCGAAGCAATCCGCAACGCTGGTTTGCACGTAGCAGTCGATCCCATGTGGGGAGCTGCGCGCGGATATTCCGATGAATTGTTGCGCAGCGCCGGAGTGCAGGTGGCCACCGTACACGATTACCGCGACGTTCTGTTCGGAGGGCACGCGCCTGAACCGGACGATCACTTGCTCGAAGACTTGCGCAAGAAAATGCGCGAAACCGGAGCCCAGATCGGGATTGCGACCGACGGAGATGCCGATCGCTTCGGCATCGTGGATGCCGACGGAACGTTCCTGCAGCCCAATTACGTGATTGCGATCCTGTTCGATTACCTGGTGGAGAGCCGTGGCTGGAAGAATGGCGTGGCTAAGTCAGTCGCGACGACGAACCTGATTAACGCGCTGGCGCGGGCGCACGGCGTCGAGTTGTACGAGACTCCCGTGGGATTCAAGTACATTGGCGAGCTGATTATGCAGGACAAGATCGCAATTGGCGGGGAAGAAAGCGCAGGCCTGTCGATTCGCCACCATGTTCCGGAGAAGGATGGTTTGCTTGCCGGCCTGCTCTGTTGTGAGGCGGTGGCGCGAAGGGGCAAGTCGCTGGGCGAGCAGTTGAAGACAATCAGTAACCAAGTTGGTTCTTTCTATCCGCAACGGGAGAACTTCCGATTGACGCCGGAGGTCAAAGCAAAGTTCACTGAGAAGTTGCGGTCCGATCCGACTGAGTTCTGCGGCCATCAGGTGAGCGAGGTCGTGCGCAAGGACGGGTTGAAGTTAGTGTTCAGCGACGGCTCCTGGGTCTGCTATCGCCTGTCGGGGACGGAGCCGGTGGTGCGAGTCTATACGGAAGCGCGCAGCGCGAACGGACTCGAAAAGCTGAGCGCGGCCGCCAAGAATTGGATTTTTGAGTAGAGGAATCGTTCAGTGAAGCGTCTGCCACGGATCACCCGGTTTCCGACTCCCGAGGATGGTCTGCGCGCCGTGGTGGAGCGCGCCCCGCAGGCGGAGGCGATCGCGGCCTCGTGGATCGAATGCGCGCGTCCCACTCTTCTGTTGGTTTATACGCTGCGCCGGCGGATCGCCACCATTGCTGTGGCGTTGCTGGCGGTCTCGCTGTTTGTGCACGTGATGTTCGGCGCCAATGGGATGGTCGTCTACAAGCAGAAGCGCGCCGAGTACCAGGCCCTGCGCAAGCAGATCACCCAGGTGCAGCAGGAAAACGAGCGCTACACCCAGCAGATTCAGGGTCTGAAGAGCGATCAAACTTCGATCGAGAAGGAAGCGCGCGAGCAACTCGGCTACGCCAAGCCGGGAGAATACGTGTACGTACCGCCAAATCCGCCCAACCCGGCTCCTCCGGCAAATCATTCGGCGAAAAAATAGCGGTCGTTTTTTTCAACGAGAACTTCTGTGTGCGGTTGTCTCCAAGTGCTGACAAGCCTGCGTTGATGCTGTGGTATATTTCCCGTACCTCATTTCCACTTGAGCCGGGATTGGTCGCTGAAAAGGCGACAGTATTCCGGGCATGCTGTGATTTCGTTGCGGAGTGGGGCCGCAACCTAGATTGCAAAAGGAGAAGAACCGGCCATGAGAAAAGTTCTGTCGATTTGTCTTGCCGTATGTTTTGTGTTCGCGTTCACGTTCTCTGCCCTTGCGTTCGATGACATGAGCAAGAGCGGAACCGTCAACGGGTGGGTGGTTGACGACAAGTGCGGAGCCAAGGGCGCAAACGCCGGCGCGGAGGCGTGCACCAAGAAATGCCTCGCTGCCGGAGCCAAGATGGTGGTCGTCACCGATGGCGATAACAAGGTGCTATCCGTGGATAACCCTGACGCCCTGAAGGGACATGAGGGACACCACGTCGCCGTCACCGGCACAATGGGGAAAGACTCCATCAAAGTTGAAAGCGTGAAAATGTTGTAAACGAGTAGGCAAGAGAAAGATTGAAGGGCGGCTCGAAAGGGCCGCCTTTCTGTTTGATTCAGTAATTGCCAACACTCCAGGGCCGAAGCTTCGCTGATCGTCGCCTGCTTCTGCTAATCTTTCTTCTTCTTCCGAACGAACGCGACTTTGCGCAAACTCCTCGTCATCGCTGTCCTGCTTCCCGTCCTCGGCGGGCTGGGCTGGTGGTACTTCCGCCAACCCGAGTTCCCCGACTACGGTCCGGCCTTCCGCGAGTACGCCTACGTCTCAAACGGCAAGAGCAACACAGTCAGCGTGATCGATCTGCGGACGTTCGCTCTGGATAGGACGCTCCACGTCGGCAGCGAGCCAACCGGGCTCGCAGCCAACACGAAGAAGAATGAAATTTATGTCGTCAACACCGGCTCGAGCAACGTCAGCGTGATCGCCGCCGAGACCAACACGGTCGTCGCCACCATCGGCGTCCACGGACGTCCTTACTTCATCGACGTTTCTGCCGATGGCAAGCGCGCCTACGTGGCCAATTCGGCATCAGCCAACGTCAGCGTGATCGATCTCGACAAACGAACCGTCCTCGGCAATGTTCCGGTGGGCGCCTCGCCCGGACTGGCGCGGGTTTCGCCTGACGGCTCGACCGTCGTTGTCTCCAATCGCGGCGACAACACCGTCTCCATCATCGATGCGCAACTTCTGCGCGTGCGCGCTACCCTGCCCGTGTGCCGGCAACCTGAGGACATTGCGATCCTGCCCGACTCCAGCAAGGCCTTCGTTTCGTGCTCGGGCTCGTCGCAGGTTGCGTCTATCCAGCTTAAAAGTCCCGCGCACCCGCAGGATCACGTGCTCGCCTTGATCGACGTAGGCCGCACGCCCGTGAGCCTCACAATTAAGCCCGATGGCGGCGAGATGATCGTTTGCAACTTCGATTCCGACAGCATTTCAATCGTCGAAACCGGCAATGACGAGGTCGGCAGCAGTCAGGAAATCGGCCAGCATCCTGCCCATGCCGTGGTGACGCTCGACAATTCGCGGCTGTACGTATCCAACTTCGGATCGAACAGCGTTGCCGTCTACGACATTGATATGGGACGGCGCTTGATGACTCTGAATGTCGGCAGCCATCCCGACAGCCTGGCGCTGACGCCCGACCAGCATTATCTGTTGGTGGCCGATACCGAATCCGGAGATGTCACGATCATTCAGAAGCGCCAGCCGAAGCGCACGCTGGAAACGTCGGAGTATTCCCTGCTCACGCTGATTCCGGTTGGGGTGCAGCCCAATGCGATCGTGGTGAAAGCGTTCAAGACAAGCAACCCAAGAAAGTAGTCTGGCCCGTACTTGCCACAGAGGGCAAATTCTTAGTCGCTTCGCTCGCGCTCGAACGGCACGAAGGAATTCGGTAAAAAGCGTTCCTTCGTGATACTTCGTGTCCTTCGTGGTTCCCGCTTTTCGTATTCACACGGGCGAGGGCTTGCCGCAAAAGCGGTCCAACGCCGCTTTCAGATCGGCGGCAATCGCCGGGGCTTCCCGGGATTCGATGTCCCGGCGCGGCATCATGTAGACAAGCTGGCCATCGCGCAGAATGGCGATGGATGGCGACGACGGCGGCTGCCCGGTGAAGTAGCTGCGCGCCCGCTCAGTGGCCTCCGTGTCCTGGCCGGCGAAAACGGAATACGCACGATCGGGACGCGCGGCGTCGGCAAATGCCATTCGCACCGCCGGACGCATGCGTCCAGCCGCGCAGCCGCAAATCGAATTCACCACTACCATCGCCGTGCCGCTCGCGGTCTTCAGAGCTTCATCGACCTCGGCCGCGGTGCGCAATTCCTTGATTCCCAGGCGAGTCAATTCCTCGCGCATGGGGATGACCATAATTTCCGGATACATCGAAGTCTCCTGTTCTTGAGTTCACTTCCATTCTAGCCTGAGAGCCGGTGAATGCAGCCCCTCGGCTCATCGGTTTATAGTGATTCGTTCCCATGCTGCTTGCCGAAAATGTTTCGCTGGCGCCGTTAACCACCTTCCGAATCGGCGGGCCGGCACGTTTTTTTGTTGAAGCGAAATCGCTGACCGACGTGCAGGAAGCGGTCGCTTTCGCCGAGGCCCGGAATAGCCCCCTTTTTGTGCTGGGTGGGGGAAGCAATCTGCTCGTCGCTGATTCCGGGTGGCCCGGCCTGGTGCTGAAAATTGCGATTGCCGGCATCGAGCGCCGTCCGGGTGAGCACGAAGGTCGAGTTCTATTCGACGTTGGGGCTGGCGAATCCTGGGACCGCTTTGTCTCGCTCGCCGTTGCGGCGCAGTGCGCAGGCGTGGAGTGCCTGAGCGGAATTCCAGGCAGCGTGGGCGGCACGCCCGTGCAGAACGTCGGCGCCTACGGGCAGGAAGTTTCGCAGACGATCGAGTCGGTCGAGGTTTTCGACTTGCGCGACCATCAGGTGCGCGAGTTGTGCGCCGAGGCCTGCGGCTTCGCCTACCGCTCGAGCATATTCAATACCATCGAACGCGGGCGATTTATCATCCTGCGGGTCGTCTATGCGCTGACGCCTGGAGGCGAGCCGCATCTCGAATACGCCGACCTGAAGCGCCATTTCGAAGGACGCGAGACGCCGCCGAATCTTGCCGAGACGCGGGAAGCGGTGCGTCACATTCGCGCCCGCAAGGGCATGCTGATCGTCGAGGGCGATCCCGACAGCCGCAGCGCGGGGTCGTTCTTCAAGAATCCCGTGCTTTCCGAAGCACAGCATCACGAACTGGAGAAGCTCGCCGCGTCCAAAGGGCTCGTGCTTCCCAGCTATCCCGCTCTGGAGCGGCAGAAAAAAGTCTCAGCGGCCTGGCTGGTAGAGCACTCCGGATTCGCCCGCGGATACGCGTCGGGAAACGTCGGCATTTCCACGAAGCATGCGCTTGCCCTTATCAATCGCGGCGGCGCCAGCGCCGCCGACGTGCTCGCCCTGAAAGATCAGATTCAGCAGCGCGTGCAGGAAATCTGGGGCGTGCGCCTCGATCCCGAGCCGGTGTTCGTGGGCAATGACTAGGCGGAAGCAAGCCTGGCTGCTTGCCGGAAGATCTCGAGGAACATCTGGCGTGTCAGCTTTCCTGTCTGCGTGTTCTGGTTCGACGGATGGTATGAGGCCAGCAGCACTTTGCCGTCGGGCAGGCGATAGCGCGCGCCGTGCGCGAACACATATTCTTTCTTGCTGGTGAGCAGGCCGCGGCGCTTTACGTAGTTCAGATAGGCGTCGAACCCAATCTTTCCCAGCGCCACCACGACTTTCACTTTTTCCAGTCCAGCCAGTTCGCGATCAAGAAATGATGAGCAGGCCAGCAACTCCGTGGGCAGCGGCTTGTTGTCGGGCGGGGCGCAGCGGACGGCGGCGGTAATGTAGAGGTCGTGCAACTTCAACCCGTCATTGCGCTGGGTGGCCGTAGGTTGATTGGCAAATCCGGTTTCGTGCAGCACGGGATACATGAAGTTTCCGGAAGAATCGCCGGTGAACGGGCGTCCTGTGCGATTCGATCCGTGGGCTCCGGGTGCGAGCCCCATGATCAGGACGCGGGCGTTGGGATCGCCGAATCCCGGCACGGGCTTGCCCCAGTATTCCCAGTCGCGGTAGGCTCGCCGCTTCTCGCGCGCAACCTGCTCGCGGTAAGCCACCAGCCGCGGACAGCGCGTGCATGAGATTACGTCGTGGTTGAGAACGGTGAGCCAGGACATCAAATCATTAGAGCATAGCCCCCTGGGGTGATTGCGGACCTCACTGCGCAGTACCACTGAAAATGGCCAATAAAAAAGCAGGTGAAGGACGATGCCCCACGCTCTAACCAGGTACAGACTTTCGTTGTCGAACGAACTATGACACAATTTGCGGCGACTATGGAAAGCTACAATCGCAGCGTCGTTCCCCTTGTAGCGCTGTTTCTCTTGCTCTCGGGGACAATCGCAAGCGCTGGGCAGGAAAAGCCTGCTTCAGCCTGGAATGCGCACGATTTTCAATTTCGCGTCTTAAATACAACCGCGAGTTCCGGTTCCTTGTGGATTTGTGGCACCGATGAGGCGATCGCGGTTTCGTCCGATGATGCGCGAACTTGGGATGTAAAGCACCATACTCCCGACGGGAATACATTGCTGAACATTGACTTTGTGAACGAGAGTTTTGGCTACGCAACTGGGACCGGAGGTATATTTCTCACTACTGAAGATGGTGGTAAGACGTGGCGCTCAGGATCGGTTGGCAAAGACACCATACTGCAAGCGTCTTTCTCTGACTCTCAACATGGCATTATCCGCACGTCCAGTGCGTTGCTGCTTACTGCCGATGGGGGACAGCATTTGTCAGTCGTATCCGATGGCCAGAATGCGGATGACATAAAGCATTTTCCATACACGTTCGCTCTCGTCGCCCTGGATCCATCTCACATGGGAATCATGCTGAAACAGGGATCAGCCCAGTACGAAGGGCAGCGATTCCTGGTCTCGTCCGATTCGGGCAAGACCTGGAGCATCACGCTCATACCGGATTCCACGATCTACAGTTTTCTACGCGTTGGGGGACAATACTGGGCGGTTGGGACACAAGTGATCGGAAAAGATAAACCGGGTGGCGGTCACGCATTAGCATCTGCTTTTTATTCATCAGATGGCGAGAAATGGACTCGCGCCCATTCCGATGTTTCAGCATGCCAGTCCCAAATGTGTGTTGCCTGCAAGAAAGAAGGATGCTTCTCGTCGAATGGGATGATCACGAATGTTTTCCAGGAGAAAACGACCTACAGCGAGTTCCCGTCCAAGGCTGCACTGACTTCGAAATGGTCGAGATCCAGTTCCACTATTTGTTTCGTGGGCAGCAACTTGCAATGCGCCAGTCTAAAACAAGTAGATAAAGCCAAGGACGCAGAAGGACCTCCTAGTCCCGTCGCCGTTTCTCCGGGTCCTCTCGGCGCAACCACCACAACTGGGCCGCAATGCATTCTTTGCCAAATGGACCAAATCCTGATCGACAAGGGAGCGCAAGGCGCGTTCACTATAAAACTGACGATCATGATCGCAAAGAACGGAACGGTGACGGATGTAGGATCCGATGGAGCGCCCACACCTGGAATCAAATCTCGAATCGAGCAGCAGGCGAAGCAGTGGTTGTTCGAGCCTTCTGTAGAAAACGGCGAGCGCGTGAATGTGAGGCTAAACACCTCTGTTCGCGTCCAAGTCATAAAATCTCAATAGAACGTATTGTCGTTCTTGATCCGCCGGGCCAACCGACACACACCGGGTGCTTTCCTTGCGAAGGGTCGGAACCGGAGACGCCTCGCAAGGCGTCTTGACCACGCTGCCGGCGCTCCAAATCTTCGTGCAGCCTTCCATTCACTCGCACCGCGCCCTTCTCGCCCGTGAGATCGATAGCCGGTCCAGCGCCATTGCTGCGGCAAACTAACCAGGTCGTGGTTCACGTTTGTTACGAAACCCGGAAAATTTCAAATGCTCATTCTTGCTTCCCTGAAGTTGGCCTATAGTCCCGTCATTTAATTCCCAGAAACGGGCCCCCAAACACAGCACCTGGAGGAAGTATGAAGACGAGTGACCGATTTCGTCCGATCTGTGCCTCTCTGTTGTTTTGGTTAACAATTCCCCTGACCTTCGCCCAGGTCAACGTCACCACCTATCACAATGATGTCGGCAGGACGGGTCAGAACATACAAGAGATCACACTCACTCTTGCGAATGTGAACGACAGTACATTCGGAAAGATATTTTCAGTGCTCGTGGATGGGCAGATCTATGCGCAGCCGCTCGTCTTGTCTAGTGTAAGCATCGGCGGCGGCACGCATAATGTCGTGTATATCGCTACCGAGAACGACAGCGTATATGCTGCCGACGCCAACACGGGTTACGTATATTGGCACGCGGTGATCGGAACGCCCGTATCAACCTCTTCCATTGCATGCTCGGACATCTCACCGCAATACGGGATTACTGCCACCCCGGTCATTGACCCCAATCACGTCGGCGGCCCCATCATCTATGTAGTCGCTCTGAATTCAGGTGTGTATCAACTGCACGCCCTCTCGGCACAGACGGGCGCAGAGCAACTGGGCGGGCCAGTCACCATTGGCGGAAGTTATTCAGGGATCAGCTTCTACGCCGGAGACCAGCATATCCGCACCGCCCTTCTGCTGGAGAATGGGAACGTCATATTTGGCGCATCTTCCCACTGCGACAACAACACCTGGTATGGTTGGGTCTTTTCTTACAACGCCTCTACGCTGGCGCAGAATGGAATTTTTAATACCGAGCCCAGCGGACATTGCGCCGGCGTCTGGATGTCGGGAAACGGAGTCGCGGCCGATCCAAGCGGTAATCTTTTCTTTGCGACCGGTAACAGCGCGCAATACCTGCTGCCCGATTTGGGTGACAGCATTGTTAAGCTCAGCCCGGCCGGCTCAGGATTCGGAGTCCTCGACTACTTCACTCCTTTCGACGCCACTTACTACGGTAGCAACGGGAACGATCTGGATGTGGGAGCCGGAGGAGTACTCCTTCTGCCCAATACACCGCGATTGGTCCAGTTGGGCAAAGGTGGAGTCATATACCTGGTCAACACAACGACTGGATCCATGGGCAAGTTCTGCAGTAATTGCGCCGCGGGCGATACGAATATCGTGCAGGAGATTGTTTCAGAATCGGTTGGCCTATGGGGTTCACCCGCATATTGGAACGGGTACGTGTATTTCGGCAGCGCCGCTCCGGGATATCCCGATACCCTAAAGGCTTACTCGTTCAACGCGAGCGGCAATCCGGAATTGACGGGGCCCATTGCAAACACCCCTGCGTATACCTGGCCGTCGCCCACACCATCGGTTTCTTCCAACGGCACATCCAACGGCATTGTCTGGGCCTTGGATAACAGCGGCACCACGTCCGCCGTACTGCACGCCTACAAAGCCACGAATCTGGCGGAAATCTACAACAGCAATCAGATCGCATCGCGAGATGCGGCGGGAGCCCCGATTAAGTTCACTGTGCCGACTGTAGCGAACGGCAAAGTTTATGTGGGTGGCAGCGGGGTGTTATCAGTTTACGGGCCGGTGTCACCGGCTGCCGTACTTTCCCCGACTTCCTGGAGCTTAATCATCTACAACAATGATCCTCCCGCAACGCACACATTCACGCTGTCGAACGCCACGGCCTCTACGATCACGATCTCTAGCATCGGCACTCTCACCGGCAACTTCGACGTTAGTAGCAAGACTTGCGGCTCCACGTTGTCGGCGGGAGCGACTTGCAACATCACGCTCAGCTTTGATGCCACGAGTCTTCCCACCGGCGTCTACACCGATACTCTGCAGGTCATTGATACCGCTCCGAACAGTCCGCAGACTGCAGCACTGAAAGCCACCGTGAAATGCCGTCCTGCATACTGTTAGTTGGCGGCCCACTCAAGCGAAACGCGGGCTTGAGTGGGCCCGCTTGTCGGAACGTACGCTGAGTGTGCGACCACCGGGGCTGAAGCCCACGGTTAATTTTGCTCGCTCTACGCGGCGCTAAAGCGCCGCTCTTCCACCGCTCTACACGACCCTCAAGCACGGCTCGTCCACCGCTCTGTGCGAGCCTCAAGCGCCGCTCGTCCACCGACTTACGCGATGCTCAAGCACCGCTCGTCGACGCCTCTTCGCGACGCTGAAGCGGCCGCTCTTTCGTGGCCCCACGCCGGGCTTAAGCGCCGCTCGTCCGTGGACCTCCCTTGCAAGTCCCTTCGCCGCCTCCGTTCTTCCTGCAGAAATTCCTGAACAGAATCGGGCTCCGGGCGGTCTTCATGAGTGAGGGCAAACGAGTGGTGGCGGGAGAGGCGATCCTGAGCGGCGTGATCACGATGGAGCGGGACGACGCCGAGCGCAGAAAGGTGGAGCGCACGGACGCGGCCATCGAGGCGCTGGTTCGGGAGCACTCGCGGCTGGTTTACCGGATCGCCTATGCCGTCCTGCGCCGCCATCACGACGCCGAAGATGCCACGCAGGAAACTTTCATGCGGGTTCTGCGCTACAGCGCGAAGCTGGAGGAAGTGGAAGATCCGAAGACTTGGTTGGCGCGAATCGCGTGGCGCGTGGCAGTGGACCGTGCCAGGCGACGCAGGTGGAGCGAGGAAGTGCCTCTCGATGATCCCGAAAAGCCGGTCGTGGAACTCGCTTCTGCGGATGTTGCCGCGAATGAGAACGTGCTCGGGGCTCAGATCGGCGCCGTTCTGGAGACGCTTATCGCTGCCCTACCGGCAAAATTGCGGGAGCCGCTCGTTTTGTCGACGGTCGAAGAGATGTCGCCCCGCGAAGTTGCCGCCACGGTGGGCATCAACGAAGCCGCAGTTCGTTCGCGCGTCTTCCGCGCGCGGCAGATTCTGCGCGAGAAGCTCGCAGCCGTAACCGAGAAAAAGATATGAAGCACGAATTTGACAGCACAAAACGGAGGCCGCTCGACGATCAACTCGACGCCGCTTTGGCGAACTATGCCGCGGTCGAGCCTCGCGCCGGACTCGAAGAGCGCATCCTGGCAAATCTGAAATCACAGGAGAGATCGTCGACTCGTGTTGCGTGGTGGCGCTGGGCGGGTGCTCTGGCAGCCATAATTCTCGTCACCATGTTGGTGCTCTGGAGAGCCCAGAAGCGCAACCTGCCGCCGGTCGCGGGCCGTCCAGCAAATTCGCAGGAGCGAGTTCCGCCTCGCGTCGTCGCCAGCAGCATGCCGGCGAAGCAAGGTCGTCCGGTTGCGCATGTGGCGGCGCGCAAAGCGAGCAAGCACATTCCCGCTCAGGCGGCACTTGCGACGGCAGGGCCGAAGCTCGACCAGTTCCCTTCACCACAACCGCTCACGGCAAAGGAAAAGATGCTGCTCGATTACGTCGACAGATATCACGATGAGGCCGTGCTCATGGCGCGCGCCAGAGAGGAACAACTCGAGCAGGATCGCGCCGAGGAAGAAGCGGAGAGGGCGGATCATCCATAGGCTTTGCAGGAAAGAAGCAGCGGTTCATAAAAGGAGAAGATGATGGCCAGGAAAAGAAGTGCATTATTGCTTGGGGTATTCAGTTTGATGATCTGCTGCGCGGCGCAGACGATGTTGGCGCAGGACAAAGAAAAACAGGATTCAACTCCAGCTGCCACCGGTTACCGGCTCGATTATTCGGTCAACGAACTGGAAGATGGCAAGAAGATCAACACCCGGCAGTACTCGATGAACCTGAGCGTGCTCAGTGACCGGGTTTGGGACGGAGATACGAACGCGATCAAGATCGGCGCCCGCGTGCCGGTAGAGCCGAAGAACGGAGAGTTTCAATATCTTGATATCGGCACCAACATCTGGAGCCGGCTTCGCCAGCAGAAGGACACGCTCACGCTAGAGTTTCGTGCGGAACTCAGCAACATTGCGGCGACAGGCGACCAGCAAGCGCAGCAGGCGCGGCCGGTGGTGCGCCAGGTACAGATCAACGGCAGCACGGTCGTGCTTCCGGGCAAGCCGATGGCCCTCGGAGTGGTCGACGATCCCACGTCACGGCATCAGTTCCAGCTTGAAGTCACGGTGACAAAGCTGCGGTAGGTCGAAATGGCGCGGGCGCACACCCGCGCAGCCATTTGCTAGTCTTGATGCTGGGCGAAAGATCCTCACCACATCTCCTCGTGCTGCTGGCGTCGTATCCGGATGTTGGAAAAGCCCCACTTCTCGCAAAGAACGCGAGAAATGGGGCACCCAGCCGAACGGCTCAGAGACCAAAGGCTGCTCCCATCGTTTGACGCTGTTCTCCTCTATCTTTAAACTCAAATATGAACGGCGTGTGAATCGGCGAGGTCCTGCCCGCCTGAGGAGCCGTTATCCAGCCAGAAGTCGCCATGGAGCGAAGTACGCTGAAAGGTACAACGTGAGTCCCGCAGAAACCGACGTGGTGAAGAACGAGGTCAGCAAACAGGACGGCGTGAAACGCGAGATTTCGGTGGAGGTGCCGGCCGCGGAAGTGAGCCGCGAAACCGAAACTCTGATCGCCAAGTATCAGAAGGTGGCGCGGTTGCCGGGGTTCCGCGCCGGGCACGTGCCTGCGTCCATTATCCGGCAGCGCTTTAAAGAAGATCTGAAGAGCGATGTGGTCGAAGCGCTCGTGCCGCGTTACTTCCGCAAAGAGGCGGAGAAGCTGGGCATGGTTCCGGTGTCCCAGCCGCGCGTCACCGACCTGCACATTCACGAAGGCGAACCGCTGCGCTTCAAAGCCAGTTTCGAGATCATGCCCGAGATCAAGGTCGAAGGCTATCAGGAGTTGCGCGCCGAGCATCCCGAGATCGTCGTGAAAGACGAAGAAGTGGAAGAGGCGTTGAACGGCGTTCGGGAGCAGCATGCCACATTCGAATCGGTGGAAGGGCGTCCCCTGGCCGAAGGAGATTTTGCTCAGGCGTCGATGGATGGACGGCCCAAGGAAACCGGAGACCAGACTCAGCCGGTGCACATGGATGAAGTCTTGATCGAGATTGGCGGCAAGAATACTGTCCCGGAGTTCACGGAACACCTGCGCGGCGCTAATTCCGGAGAAGAGCGTCAGTTCGACGTGACTTATCCCGAAGATGCCAACGATAAGCGGCTAGCGGGCAAGACGTTCGTGTACACGGTGAAGGTTCAGGCGATCAAAAAGAAGACCTTGCCCGAACTCAACGACGAGTTTGCGAAGCAACTGGGAGAATTCACCGATCTCGACCAGGTGCGCAAGCAGATTCGCGAGAACATGCTGGGGGAGCGCCGGCAGACGGCGGAGCGCGAAGCCAAGGACAAGCTGGTCGCCGACCTGGTAAAGCGCAACGATTTCGAAGTGCCGGAGTCGCTGGTGGACCGGCAGATCGACCTGCGCCTGGAACGCGGCCTGCGCGCGCTGGCCGCCCAGGGCATGAAGATGGAGGACATGAAAAAAATGGACCTGCCTCGCCTGCGGGCAGGCCAGCGGGACCAGGCAGTGCAGGATGTGAAGTCGTCGTTGTTACTGGATCGCATCGCTGAGCTGGAAAAAATCGACGTCAGCGAAGAGGAGTTGAATCACGAACTCGACGCGCTGGCGCAGCAGACAAAACAGACTCAGGAAGCGGTCCGCGCTCGTTTGACACAAGATGGGGGCCTCGATAGAATCCGGAACAGAATCCGCAGCGAAAAGACCCTCGAATTTCTGTATCACCAGTCCGCGTAAGTCCTACAATGAACGCGGACCACTTTCGACCCACCCCATGCAGGAAAGATGTTGCGTCGGGGCGGAGTGTGGCAGGTGAACGTGAAAACGAATGATAAAGATCCACAAATGATGCTCGTTCCGATGGTGATCGAGCAGACCGGGCGCGGGGAACGCGCCTACGACATCTACTCCCGGCTGCTGCGCGACAACATTATCTTCATCGGCACGCCCATTGATGACAACATCGCCAACTTGGTGATCGCGCAGATGTTGTTTTTGGCTCAGGAAGATCCGGAGAAGGACATCCAGCTTTACATCAACTCTCCGGGCGGCTCCATCACGGCCGGCATGGCGATTTACGACACCATGCAGTACGTCAAAAACGACGTCATGACGCTGTGCGTTGGCCAGGCGGCATCTATGGCCGCGTTACTTTTGGCATCAGGAGAATCGAAAAAGAGGTTGGCACTGCCCAATTCGCGGATTCTAATACATCAGCCCTCTATGGGAGGGTTGTCCGGCCAGGCTACTGATATTGACATCCATGCGCGAGAGATTTTGCGTATGCGTGAGATCACAAACCAGTTGCTGTCCAAGCACAGCGGCCAAAAGTTGGACAAGGTAGAGAAGGATGTCGAGCGCGACTTCATCATGAACGCGCAGCAGGCTAAGGAATACGGAATCATAGACGATATCATCTACAAGACGGTAAAAGCGGTATGATCGGCCTTCGCTGGCAGGGGTTAGGGATGAGGGGATAGAGAGCAGAGGCCGGGTTAAGTAAGGATTTTGTAACCCCTGATCCTTGGCCGCTGACTAAAGGAGTAGTGCCGAGTGAAAAACAAGTCGGGAACTGACGAGATATTACGCTGTTCGTTCTGCCACAAATCGCAGGACGCTGTTGCGAAGCTGATCTCGTCGCCCAGCGATTATCCGCGCGCGTATATCTGCGATGAGTGCGTCGCGGTCTGCAACTCCATTCTGGAAGACGACCGCACCGCAACCCCGCAGGCCAGCGCTCCCAACCAGTTGCCCAAGCCGCAGGAAGTGAAGACCTTCCTCGATGAGTACGTAATCGGGCAGGAGCAGACCAAGAAGAAACTGGCGGTGGCGGTTTACAACCACTACAAGCGCATCTTCATGAACCGGCAGAAGACCGGCGATGGCATTGAGCTGACGAAGTCGAACATCATGCTGATCGGGCCGACCGGCACCGGCAAGACGCTGCTGGCCCAGACTCTGGCGCGCATGCTCGATGTGCCGTTCGCGATTGTCGACGCCACCACGCTGACCGAAGCAGGCTACGTCGGCGAGGATGTTGAGAACATTATCCTGAAGCTGCTGCAGGCGGCCGACGGCGACGTCAACCGTACCCAGACCGGCATTATCTATATTGATGAAGTCGACAAGATCGGACGCAAGGACGAGAATCCGTCGATCACGCGCGATGTTTCGGGCGAAGGCGTGCAGCAGGCTCTGCTGAAGATTCTCGAAGGAACCATCGCCAACGTTCCCCCGCAGGGCGGACGCAAGCATCCGCACCAGGAATTCACTCCGGTCGACACCACCAACATCTTATTCATCTGCGGTGGAGCGTTCGTCGGCCTGGACAAGATCATCTCGCGCAGGATGGGCAAGAAGTCGCTCGGCTTCCGCAGCGGCGAGGAAGCGGAAAAAGAGGAATCCTTCACCGCGAAGAAGCGCAGCCAGGAACTGCTGCAGGAAGTGCAGCCGGAAGACCTGATCAAGTTCGGCCTGATCCCCGAATTCGTGGGACGCCTCCCTGTGGTCGGTATGCTGGAGGATCTCGACGAATTTGCTCTCATCGAAATTCTGACCCGGCCGAAGAATGCCATCGTCAAGCAATACCAGCGGCTTTTTGAGTTCGAGAATGTGCGCCTGAAGTTTTCCGACGAGGCCCTGCGCGCCATTGCGCGCCAGGCCATGGCTCGCAAGGTTGGGGCTCGCGGGCTCCGCATGATTCTGGAAGAGCTCATGCTCGACCTGATGTTCAATCTGCCCAGCCAGAAGAAGCTGAAAGAGTTTGAAGTGACCCGGGAAATGGTGGAAAAACGCACCGCTTCCTTCACCACGGTAATGGAAAAAGCAGGATAGGAATTCAGCCGCCGTCGTTTGTCGTTGCTCCGCCACGGACAATGTTGCCAGCTACCATGGATACCGCAAACGACCATGGACGAACGACGGCCCCCCACCCCTTACCCTTACAGCTTCCGTGCCATTTCGCCGGAGCCTCAAGACAAGGTAGAATTAGCGTAGCTTGTCGTTTTGGCCGTCATCCCAGGGAGACTCAGTGACTACATCCAAGGAAAAATACGAATCTAAGAAACTGCCCATGATGCCGATCCGCGATGTGGTCATCTTTCCGTTCATGATGACCCCGTTCGTGGTGGGCCGCGAATCGAGCGTTCGCGCTTTGGAAGAGGCACTGGCGGCCGACAAGAAAATTTTCCTGGCGACGCAGCACGACGCCTCCATCGACGAGCCCAAGGCCAACGAGATCTACCAGGTCGGGACCATCGTCAACATTGTGCAGAGTCTGAAGCTTCCCGACGGCAATATTAAAGTCCTGGTCGAAGGCATCGAACGGGGCAAGATCCTTCAGGTCACCGACACAGACGGCTACATGCAGGCCACGGTGCGCGTGGCCCGTTTCACCACCGAGGCCAACCCGGCGCTTGAAACCAGCATGCAGCGCGTCACCTCGCTGTTCGAGCAGTACGTGAAGCTATGCCAGGCGCTGAATTACGAGACGATGATCTCGGCCGTGCGCATGGAAGACCCGGCCAAGCTGACCGACGTTATTTCCGCTAACCTGCAACTTTCAATTGAAGAAAAGCAGGAACTGCTGGAGATCTTCGATCCCGCCGAGCGCCTGACCCGCATCGCCGACGTGCTCGACATCGAAATCGAAAAACTGAACGTCGACCGCACGATCCAGTCGCGGGTGAAGCGCCAGATGGAGAAGGCGCAGAAAGAGTATTACCTCAACGAAAAGATCAAGGCGATCCAGAAGGAACTGGGCCGCGGCGAAAAGAGCGAATTCGATGAGCTGAAGAAGAAGATCGAATCCGCGGGCATGCCGAAGGAAGTCAAAGACAAGGCGCTGCAGGAACTGAAGAAACTGGAAGCCATGCCGCCGATGTCGGCCGAGTCGACGGTCTCCCGCAATTACCTCGACTGGCTGCTGGCAGTGCCGTGGAAGAAACGGTCGAAGGAAATCCGCAATATCTCTCGCGCGGAAAAAGTTCTGAACGAAGATCATTATGGGCTGGAGAAAATCAAGGAACGCATCCTGGAATTTCTCGCCGTGCGGCAGTTGGTGAAAAATCCCAAGGGATCGATTCTGTGTTTCGTCGGACCTCCGGGCGTGGGCAAGACCTCGCTGGGAATGTCGATTGCCAAGGCGACCGGGCGCAAGTTCGTCCGCATGTCGCTGGGCGGAGTGCGCGACGAAGCCGAAATCCGAGGCCATCGCCGCACCTACATCGGCGCTCTGCCGGGGCAGATTATCCAGATGATGAAGAAATCGGGCACGAAAAATCCGGTCTTCATGCTGGATGAAGTCGACAAGATGTCGATGGATTTTCGCGGGGACCCCTCGGCGGCCCTGCTCGAAGTGCTCGATCCCGAGCAGAATTTCATGTTCGTTGACCACTACCTCGATGTGGAATACGACCTGTCGCAGGTTTTTTTCATAGCTACGGCCAACGTCATGCACACCATTCCGCCCGCCCTGCAAGACCGCATGGAAGTTCTGCGGCTGCATGGGTACACGGAGCAGGAAAAAGTGGAAATTGCCAAGCAGTTCCTGGTGAAGAAACAAATGCTGGCCGCAGGACTGTCGGAAAAAAATATCAAGTTCACCGACGAGGCCATCACCGGATTGATCCGCTCCTATACCCGTGAAGCTGGGGTCCGCAATCTGGAGCGTGAAATCGGGAACGTTTGCCGCAAGGTTGCGCGCAAAGTGGTCAAGGAAGGCGAGAACTATAACGTCACGATCACCGGGGCGAATGTGAACGACTTCCTGGGCGTGATCAAATTCCGCGACACGCTGGCGCACGAAAAATCCGAAGTCGGCCTGGTTACCGGCCTGGCCTGGACCGAAGTGGGCGGCTCGATTCTCAGCACAGAAGCGACCGTGGTCGACGGCAAGGGCAAGCTTACGTTAACCGGCAAACTGGGCGATGTAATGCAGGAATCGGCCCAGGCAGCCATGTCTTATGTTCGCTCGCGGGCCCACCGGCTCGGCCTGACTCGCGACTTCTACCGTAATCTCGATCTGCACGTGCACGTTCCCGAAGGCGCTATCCCGAAAGATGGCCCATCGGCGGGCATCACCATTGCCACCGCGATTTCCAGCGCGCTCAGCAAGATTCCTGTGCGCCGCGATCTGGCCATGACTGGAGAGATCACGCTGCGCGGCAAAGTCCTGCCCATCGGCGGCCTGAAAGAAAAGCTGCTGGCTGCACACCGCGCCGGCCTGTTCGAAGTGATCCTGCCGAAAGACAACGAGAAGGATCTGGCGGAGGTTCCCGAGAACCTGCGCAGCGCCATGAAGCTTCATTTCGTGGATACGATGGATCAGGTGCTGCAGATCGCGCTGGAATCGCCGCTGCCGAAGATCGCAGAAGAAGCGACGCAGCCGATCGCTCCGCCATTAACGGCCGGCAACACCGACGCTCCCACCGCGCATCAGTAATTTCGGCGCCAGCAAGCGTAGCGCAGGTTCCATTGCGCCGGCGTTACGCGGCTATCTAGGGGGCGTCTCGCCCTCCAGCGCTGGAAGTTGTATGACCATCCCCATCCGAGGCACGGCGGCTTTAGCCGTTGCGGCCGCAATCGTCGCCGCAACCGCGGTCTGGCTGCCTGCTTACCGCTGGTTTCTTATCATCAGTATCGGAATTGGCGTCGCCGTTGCCGGAGGCCTTTACCTGTGGCACCGGTTCCATCCGATGCGCGACGATGACATCGAAAACAAACGTCCCTTGGGGTTGAGCTAAAAACGGGAAAGAGGTTTGCCAGCAGAGGTCCTGGAAACCTTTGCCGAAAACTGGCGGACTCGAGAGTCATCGAGCTAAACCGAGTGTGCGGTTGTCTTAGTTTCGATCTCCGAAGCCGTGACGATTGGTATCTTTCGGACAGAGCGTTGGAGGCTCGGTGTTGTCCACGCGGTGCTGCACAGGTGGCAGCGTCCTTAGGTACGCAAATATAGCCTTGAGATCCTCATCGTTAAGATTGCCATAGAGGGGATAGGGCATGGTGCGATTCAGGGGACGCGCGCCCACATGGCCAGTGCGAATAGTCCGGATAAACTGCGCCTCGTCGTAGTAGCCGATTCCGGAGGGATCGCGCGTGAGATTGGCGCTGGCAGCGGTGCCCCACGGCCGCACAAAGACTCTGCCTCCGCCGAATAGCATGCCGGGCACCGGCCGGTTCTGTGCGTCGGCTGTAGTGTGGCACCCGGTACAGGCGGCTATGCGAACCAGATATTCACCGTGGCGCGCAGTTGCAGACGCGTCAGACGACAGTGGAGGCGGCTGAACCTCAGGACGCCAGTCAATGACTGGTTGCTCCGCCAAATTTCGTTTCGGAAGCACATGGTACACAGCGGGAATGCTGCGCAGGAAAACGATGATGGAGGCGAGATCCTCGTCAGTTAGATACCGCAAATTCCAATAGGGCATGGTTTTGTGCAGAATCCGTCCATCATGCCCGATGCCCTCTCGAATCGCCCGCACAAACTGCTGGTCACTCCACAACCCGGCACCCGTTTTGCGGTCCGGAGTGATGTTCGGACAAACCAGGAAAAACGGGCTCGGAATATTACTCTCTTCGGCTGGCAGCACTCGTCCCGCGCCCCTCATATTGGCAACCTGATTCCCCTTGGCGTCTCTCTCAGAATGACAATCAAAGCAGTGCGCGAGATTAGCGAGGTACTTGCCGCGCGCCAGGCGCTGTGGCGTAGCTCGAAAATGCGGTGAATCAGAGGTCGAAGCTCCTCCCGGTTGTATGAACATACACAAGAGAAGGACGACAATCGGCTTGCTCAGAGACGAGCCCATGTGTGGCGAATATTCTACCGTGGGTGTCGGTAGCAAGTTAAAATGTCCGGTTTTTGTAGCAAGTGAAATGTCCGGTTTCAAAGTTGTGCCCTCGCCGTTCGGATGGGGTTGATTTTGGGGATGGGGTTGCAGGGGAAGGGGGCCGTTCCCCTTCCTCTGCTCGT
>DATGFC010000054.1:0-2977 GCA_035309485.1 Candidatus Sulfotelmatobacter sp. | reverse complement strand
TCCGCGCAGGAGCTCCTCACCGCGTTCATCGGCCTCGAGCTGAGCTCCATCTCCAGCTACATCCTCGCAGGCTACCGCCGCGACACACTGAAGTCCGGCGAATCCTCGATGAAGTATTTCCTTCTCGGCTCGTTTGCCACGGCCTTTTTTCTATACGGCATCGCGCTGGTTTACGGCGTCACTGGCACGACCAATCTCCTCAAAATGGATGCCGCCGATCCCACGAGCACCATGCTCAAGCTCGGCCTCGCCCTGATATTGATCGGCCTCGGCTTCAAAGTTGCCGCCGCCCCCTTCCAGATTTGGACCCCGGACGTTTACGAGGGCGCTCCCACTCCCGTCACCGCGCTCTTTTCCGCGGGACCCAAAGCCGCGGCGTTCGCCCTGCTTCTGCGCATCTTTGCCGACGTTCACGCGGCCACGCAATTCTGGTTCTATGCGTTCTGGATTCTCGCCGTCTTGACGATGTTCGCCGGAAATCTCGGCGCTCTGCTCCAGACCAACGTCAAGCGCCTACTGGCCTACAGCTCCATCGCGCATGCCGGCTACATCCTTGTTGCGTTTGCCGCGGTCACAAATCTTTCTAAAGACACGGAAATCGGAGCAAGCCCCGCGTACGCCGCCGTGCTCTTTTATCTGCTCACCTACGCGCTGGTGAAAGTTGGCGCGTTCACGATCGTTTCGCAATTTGGCGGCGCCGGTGAAAAGCACCTGCAGCTCGACGACTTCGCTGGTCTCGGCGAGCGCCAGCCCTGGGTCGCTGCTGTCCTCTCGCTCTTCCTTCTTTCGCTTCTCGGCCTTCCCGTCACCGCCGGCTTCCTCGGCAAGTTCTATATCTTCAAAGCCGCCGTCGATTCGCATCTCATCTGGCTGGCCGTGCTCATGGCCATCAACAGCGTCATCGGCGCCTACTACTACATTCGCGTGATCGTGGTCATGTACATGCGCGAACCCAGCGCGGAAATTGCCGCCACCGCTCCCGCTCGCTTCCCACTTTCGGTAAACGTCGTCCTGGCCATCGCCGCCTTCGGCACCATCTTCCTCGGTCTTCTCCCTAGCAAAACGCTGACCTACCTTCTCCAACCCAATCTTCTCAACCGCTAGTCTCCTGTTTCTGAAATTTCTTTATGCCTGCTCGCCAAAGCTCGATTCCTGTTAGGGTGGGACCCATGCGCGCCCAGCCTCTCATCTGTGTAACGGATGTTGCAGCCAGCAGCCGGTGGTACCAGCGCCTGCTGGGCTGCCGCGGGGCTCACGGCGGCGGGCACTATGAGCAACTCGTGAAGGATGGCCGGCTTGTCCTGCAACTGCACAGCTTTGATGTCGAACATCATCACGGCCCCATCGGCAATCGCACCAGCAAACCCTACGGTAATGGTGTGCTGCTCTGGTTTGAGGTGGATGACTTCGAAGCAGTCATGCAGCGCGCCTCCGAAATGGGCGTCGAGATCGTGCTGCCCCGCCATCGCAATCCACCCGATGGCGACGGTGGCCCCAATCACTGGGAGTGCTGGATGCGCGACCCGGACGGCTACTCCGTCGTGGTCGCCAGCCCTTACGGAACCGCCGACGGTGCCTGGCGCCCCGGCCCGGATCTATTCACTTAGACCCCAGTACCCAAGTTACCGGTAATCCGACGCGACTTACCAAGACTTTAGGGAACCGAATTCGTTCGCTTGACAGGAGACACGCATGGAGGTACACGGAAAATAGAGGTGGCAATCGTGAAAATCGTAGTGATCGGCGGCACTGGACTCATCGGATCAAAGCTCGTCACCAAGCTTCGTGAGCAGGGACACGAGGCAATCGCGGCGTCACCCAAATCGGGTGTCAACGCTCTCACCGGCGAGGGACTGGCCGAAGCACTGAAGGGCGCGTCGGTGGTCGTCGATGTGACGAACTCTCCTTCCTGGGAAGACGCGGCCGTGCTGAAGTTCTTCGAAACATCAACCCGTAACCAGCTCACCTATGAAGCAGCCGCGGGTGTAGGACATCATGTTGCGTTGTCAGTCGTAGGAACGGAACGTCTGCTCGCAAGCGGTTTCTTCCGCGCAAAAATGGCTCAGGAGAACCTGATCAAAGCTTCCTCGATTCCTTACACAATTATCCGCGCGACGCAGTTCTTCGAATTCGTCAAGGGCATTGCGGATTTCTCCACCGAGGGCAACAAAGTGCGCCTGCCAACTGCGCTCATCCAGCCCATGGCGGCTGACGATGTGGCCAGTGCGGTGGGCGGGATCGCGGCGGGCGCGCCAGTGAATGGCAACGTTGAAATAGGAGGGCCGGAAAAGTTTCGTCTCGATGAACTCGTCCGGCAAGGTCTAGCCGCACACAAGGACCCGCGCGAGGTTGTCGCAGACCCGAACGCCCGCTACTACGGCGTGGAGCTTAGCGAGAGGACGCTCCTTCCCGGCGAAGGCGCACGACTCGGCGAGACGCGTTTCGCGGACTGGATCAAACATTCCGCACTTCGGGCACATGCCTGAGTAACGCGGTAATTGGAAAAGTGGAATCGCCCGCGAGACAATTTCGTCAGATGTCTGCTTGTGCGACTACTTGTCTGGAATCATGCGCTACAGTGTGGAGCGTTGAACAGCAAGGTGCGGGTTGCTGCGCGTAACGCGAGGGCATTGGCACTTGGTGACCGCGACCGTGTGCCTGATAACTTCGCAGAACGACGCTACTGTTTCACAGAATACAGGCCGTCCGCTGCGGGGTGGTAGTCCGAATAGGTGAGGATCCGGTAGAGGTCGAGACTCTTTAGCAAAAGAATTCTGGCGTTTGCACGCATTTCGATGCGCTTCGGCACCCATACCGCGTCACCGAGAGAAGTCTGTTCAAGAGTGACGCGCGAGCCTCGCTGCACGCGGGCCACGAACAGTCCCATCGAGAACGACTGCGTTACCTGGCCCTCGACTTTGACCCAGCCGAAGTCCTGCTTGTCGACCCAAAGCTTGCCTTCCACCTTGGAGAACAA
>DATGFC010000053.1:0-46102 GCA_035309485.1 Candidatus Sulfotelmatobacter sp. | reverse complement strand
CGGTTCTAAACTTTTTCCCAGCCGCGCCGCTTCGATTGGCGTCAGCCGGTGATGCACGTCATGCAGCAGGTGCAGATCGTCGCCAAACTTCAGCCGCAGCGCCTCAAACAATTTCGGCACGTGCAGCAGATACTTTTCCGTAGACCACGAATTTTCCGGAGGCAACCCTTTCTCCGCCGGCTCGTAAAACAGCTTGTCGCCGGCAACTCCGTAGGTCGAAGGCAGGCCGGGAATTCCCGACTGCGCACGGACCGCGAGATATCCCATCTCTTTATATTTCGCGACCTCGTCGCAGGTTTCTTCAATGTCGCGCCCGTTGGCGTGCCCGTAGACCAGCACTCCCGTGCGGCTGACTCCCCCGAGCAAGTTGTAAACCGGCGTCCTCAGAGCTTTGCCCTTGATGTCCCAGAGCGCCATATCGACGGCCGCGATCGCCGTCATCGTCACCGGCCCACGCCGCCAATAAGCGCCGCGATAGAGGTACTGCCACACATCCTCCGTCTGAAATGGATCGCGCCCGATCAGGCAGGGAATCACGTGGTCGCTCAAATACGACGCGACCGCCATTTCCCGTCCGTTGAGCGTGGCATCGCCCAGACCGTAGACTCCCTCATCGGTCATGATCTTCAAAGTGACGAAGTTCCGCCCCGGGCAACAGACGAACACCTTGGCATCGGTGATCTTCAAGCGCTCTCCTCGAAATTCTGACCCAGAATCCTGACCCACGAGTGTAACCAAACCTCAGATCCGGCGCACCAGTCCGCGCTCGGTCGCCTCGGTATTTCGCACCAGAAGCAGGGTGAGAATCATTCCAATGAAGGGAACGATCCCGGCCACAATAATGATGGGATCGAACGCATGCGTCCCGGTCGCCTGCCGCGCGTCCGAAAAATATCCGATCAGCTTGAACGCCACAATCGTTCCGAGCCCTGTGCCAGTTCCTCCGAGCCCGCTTACCGAGGCGACAGACCGGCTGTCGAACAGATCCGATGGGAGCGTGTTCGCCATAATCGTGAATCCCGCATAAGTGAACGTCACCACCGCAAACAGAAACGCGATCACGTAGAGATTGGTCGTAAAGATGGTCGGGATCAGCAATGTCATCCCGATCCCGCCGTAGATAATCGGGATCTTGCGGGCCCAGCCCAGAGACACTCCCCGCCGCACCAGATAACCGGAGAACCATCCCGCCACGAAACTGCCCGCATCGGCGGCGATGAAAGGAATCCACACTGCGATCAGCCCGGTCTTCAGCTCGATCCCTTTAGCGACCAGGTAAATCGGAAACCATTCGGCGATAAAGAAGAAGACCGGATCGCTGAAAGTCTTGGCGATGATCGTTCCCCAGGTTTGCGGCAGTTTCAAAAGATCGCGCCACCGCGGAGGCGGCAACTCGCCCGTCGCCGGGCTTGATTCCCGCTTGTCCGCGACGATCATCTCCCGCTCCGCAGGGCTGATTCGATCGTGCTCTTCCGGCGAGTGGTAGAGCCATCGCCACGCGAACAGCCAGAGGAAACCCAGGATCCCCGGAACCGCGAAAGCCGGGCGCCATCCCCAGCGAAAATAAATCCACAACACGATGAACGGCGCGACTGCCCCGCCTATAGAAGATCCGCTGTCAAACAGTGCCGTGGCCAAAGCCCGCTCGCGCTTGGGGAACCATTCCGAGACTGCCTTGCTTGCGGCGGGCCAGTTGGCGGACTCGCCTGCCCCGAGCAGAAAACGGAATGTCGCGAAGCTGTAGAAGCCCCTCGCCAGCGAGGTCATCATAGAAACGATCGAGTACCAGATCACAGTCGCCGTCAGCCCGCGCCGCGTGCCCACCCGGTCCATGAAGCGGCCGAACACACTCTGGCCGATCGAATAGGCAACCCGAAATGCAATCGCCAGATTGGCGTAGTCGGAGTTCGTCCAGTGAAATTGAATCTTGAGATGAGGAGCCAGCAACGACAGCGTCTGCCGGTCGATGTAGTTGATGACCGTGGAAGCGAACAGCAGCCCGCCGATCCACCACCGCAACGACGGAATCGGCTTCGAGACATTCGCCATTAATCGACTAGGTAGCGCCGGCTTCGCGCCGGCTGTAGCGCAGACGTCACGCCCGCGCAGCGTGTAGTCACCTCTCCGCGAAACAGTTCAACAAAAATCCAGCCGCCGAATTATACAAGTCAGCTCGGTTTCAAATCTCCGCCCGCTCCAACCGCGGCGCCAATATCTGCACGAGCGCGAGCGCCACCAGATAAGCCGATCCCGCCAGAACAAATACCGGAACATACGATCCCGTGCCCTGCAAAATGTATCCCACTGCCTTTGATATGAACATTCCGCTGAATGCCCCCAGCAAAGTCGCAAAGCCCACGACGGATGCCACCGCGCTTCGCGGGAACATGTCGGAAGCCAACGTATACATGTTCGCCGACCATCCCTGATGCGCACCCGCCGCCAATGCCACCAGCCCGACGGCGACCCACGCGTTCCGTGTCAGCGCCGCCAGCATGATCGGCGTCACTGCCAGCGCGCATACCAGCAGCGCCGTCTTGCGGCTGGCGTTCAGTGCCCATCCTCGATTTAGCAACGCCGACGAAAGCCATCCACCCGCGATGCTGCCCACGCTGGCCCCGCTATAGATGATGAACAACGGAAGAGCCATACCCTTCAAATCCAGGTGCAGATTGCGATTCAGGAAATCCGGCATCCAGAACAGATATACAAACCAGATCGGATCGGTGAACATCTTCCCCAAACCCACGGCCCAGGCCTGCCGCAGCTTCAGCAGCGTCCGCCAGGGCACAACATCTTCACGTTCCTGCGGATCACTGTGGATCAAAGCCAACTCTCCCGCCGAAACCAGCGTGCTCCGTTCAGGACGTTGATACAACGCCAGCCACGCAGCAATCCACACCAGCCCCAACGCGCCGGTGGCGATGAATGCCATGCGCCATCCAAATCGTAGCGTGAGCCACGGCACGATTAGAGGCGCGACGATCGCCCCGACATTCGTCCCGGAATTGAAAATCCCGGTCGCCAATGCCCGCTCTCTCTTCGGAAACCATTCTGCGACCGCCTTGATGGATGCGGGAAAGCTGCCGGACTCGCCAATTCCAAGGCTGAATCGAGCCACGGCAAATTGGAAGACGGATCCTGCCATCGCGTGCGCCATCGCCGCAATGCTCCAGAACAGGACAGCCAGAGAAAAGCCCTTCCGCGTTCCGATTCGGTCAATCAGCTTTCCGATAAACAGCAGTCCCAATCCGTAGGCCAATTGGAATGCGACGACAATGTTGCTGTAACCTTCCTCCGTCCATCCAAACTGAACCTGCAACGTCGGCTTTAGCAGCCCAATCACCTGCCGGTCCATGTAATTGACCGAAGCGGCAAAAAACAAAAGCCCGCAGATGAGCCAGCGCGCTTGGCCGATTGCGGCTGTGTTCGGAGCCGCCGCCGGGTTACCTTCCGATTTCGACGAATCGATTTTCAATCGCATTCCGTAGCGCCGGCGTCCCGCCGGCTGTGGCGGCGGGGTCCTCGCCCGCCGCACCTTGCCAATACCACAGACCTCGGCCATCTCCCGCTCGCGAAGCTGATATATTCGTGCGGTGGATCATGTCCTGAAAGCCGTGCCGGCGGCGATCACTCTCGCATGACAACGTTCCTCGACCAGAATTTCCTGCTCTCGAACGAAGCCGCCCGGCGACTCTATCACGATTGCGCCGCTTCGCAGCCGATCCTCGACTATCACTGCCACCTTTCCGCAAAGGACATCGCCGAGAACCGACGCTTCGCCAATCTTTTCGAAATCTGGCTCGAGGGCGATCACTACAAATGGCGCGCCATGCGCGCCAATGGCGTATCCGAACGATACATTACCGGCGACGCCCCGCCTTACGAAAAATTCCTGGCCTGGGCGCGGACCGTGCCTTACACGCTGCGCAATCCTCTGTATCACTGGACGCATCTCGAACTGCAGCGCTATTTCGGCATCACCGAACTGATGGACGAACAGTCCGCGCCGAAGATCTGGGAACAAGCGAACGCAGCACTGGCTGCGGATCTGACCTCTCAGGGCATTCTGCGGAAGTTTAAGGTGGAAGTCGTGTGCACCACCGATGATCCCGCGGACGACCTGCGCCATCACCAGCAGATCGCAGGCGCGAACCTGCCCACCCGCGTGTTCCCCTGCTTTCGCCCTGACAAAGCGTTAACTATCGGCAACGAAGAATTCTCCGGCTGGTTAAGTAAGCTCGCGCGTGCCGCCGACCTTGAGATCCGCGACCTGCACACGTTTCTTGAAGCTCTTCGCCGCCGTCACGATCATTTTCATGCGCTCGGTTGCCGGCTCTCGGATCACGGGCTGGATCATTGTTATGCAGCCCCAAGTTCGGAACGCACGGCAGCAGAGATCTTCTCCAAAGCCCAGGCCCAACACGCGATCTCAGAAGAGGAGCGTATAAAGTTCGCGTCATTCATGATGTTGTTCTTCGCCCGTCTGGACGCCGAGAAGGGCTGGACCAAGCAACTGCACCTCGGTGCCCGCCGCAACGTGAACTCCGTCGCTCTGCGCCAGTTTGGGCCCGACACCGGCTACGACACGATCGGAGATTTCCCCCAAATCGCCCATCTGACGGCCTATCTCGACCTTCTCGCGCGGGAGAACGCCCTCCCCCGCATGATCCTCTACAACAACAATCCGGCGGACACATTTCCATTCGCAGCCCTGATCGGCAGCTTTCAGGGCGGCGACGAACCGGCCAAGATCCAATATGGCAGCGCCTGGTGGTTCCTCGACCAGAAGCAAGGCATCACCGCGCAACTGGACGCCTTATCCAACACGGGCCTGCTCTCCCGCTTTATCGGCATGGTCACAGACTCACGCTCGTTTATGTCGTATCCCCGCCACGAATATTTCCGCCGCATCCTCTGCGACCTCCTGGGCCAAGAAGTCGAGCGCGGCGAATTGCCCAATGACGAAGTCCTCCTGACCCGCCTCGTTCGCGATGTCTGTTACGACAACGCGCGGCGGTACTTACACCTTCCAGATAAGAAATGAGAGCAGGCGCCGCATTCCTGCCCATGCCGATCAGTTAAAATAATTGAACAGCCGAACACCCGTTTTTATCCAGATGGAGAGGGAAGCAGTGCGTCTCAGGGATTCACACTTGTGCCTCAGGCACTTTCTTTTTCTTATTACTGTTCTAGTGTTCGTGTGCCCAACTTTCGCGGACAACGCTGCCTTCGACCTGATCGGCCCCAAAATTCAGGTGCATGTGCAGCGCGACAAGACCACTCTGCCTATCGCCGAGGTTCCCAACCTGCTACCCGGAGATCGTCTGTGGATCCATCCCGACCTGCCCGAGAGCCAGTCCGTGCGCTATCTGATGGTCGTAGTTTTTCTTCGCGGCGCTACCAATCCTCCGCCGGATTCCTGGTTCACCCGCGTGGAAACCTGGAGCAAGCCGGTTCACGAAGAAGGCGTCTTCGTTGTAGTGCCTGAAGAAGCCGAGGAAGCGCTCATCTTCCTCGCTCCCGAAACCGGCGGCGCATTCAGCACCCTGCGAAGTGCGGTTCGGGGCAAGCCCGGCGCTTTTGTCCGCGCGGCACAAGATCTGCAGCAGGCCAGCCTCGACCGCCAGCGTCTTGAAAAATACCTCGATGCCGTCCGCACCACCTACACTACCGACCCTGAAAAGGTGAAGGCTCATACCACTCTGCTGGCGCGAAGCTTGAATATCAAACTTGATCAGCAGTGCTTCGACAAACCCAGCGCCCAACAGGTCCCCTGCCTCACGCAAAACACTGATCAACTGGTGCTCGACGACGCCCACAGTCAGACGATGGTCGCCACCCTGACGTCGGGGGCTTCCTCCGACCTGCTCGCGCAAGTCAGTTCTACCCCCACCGCGCGTGGCGGCTACTACAGTGCGTACGTTGGCGCCGTCGTCGACGTTGCCCGTATCCTCAGCACCACGCACACTGCCCAGTATCAGTACATTCCCGCTCTGGCCCTGCCGAAGCAGGAGGAACTCCATCTCCGCCTCAACAATCCGCCGTCGTTCCGGAACCCGAAGTCGGTGCTTGTCATCGGACTGCCCGCGGTAAAGGCCGCGCCGCCTCCGCCCTTGCGCGCGGTCGATCCTCCGCAAGTGTTCTGTGCGGGCAGGCCTTCGCTCATCTTTCCCGCCGAGGGTGCTCCTCTGGTGTTTGCTACCGAGCTCGCCCACAATTTTGTCCTGCACGTCGAGACTAAGTCAGGCCACGGCATCGATCTGCCCGCCGAGCCCAACGGCCTGCTTGGTGGATTTGAAGTTGACACTCACGCGCTCCAATCCGCCGACCTGGATGGCGAAGTCACCGGGACGATCCGCGGCTCCTGGGGATTTCAAACTTTCGACGGCCCGCATTACCGCCTGCGCACGTCCCATCCCTCCCAGTGGATCGTCGCCTCCAAAGACGCCAGCGCGCTGATTGTCGGACGCGAAGACACTCTCCACCTCCAGTCTTCCGACGCTTGCTGCGTGAGCGACGTGACGCTGAAAGACCAGCAGGGAAAGATTTTGACCACCGAGTGGAAGGCGTCGAAGCCCGACGAACTCGAAGTCAAGGTTCCGCTGCAGAGCGCCAGCGCCGGATGGGTTAGCATGCAGGTGAAAAAATTCGGCCTGCGCGAGATTGACGAGATTCCACTCCACACCTACGCTGAGGCCGGACGCCTCGACAGCTTTACCATTCACTCCGGCGATGCCGACGGCGTGCTCAAAGGCACGCGCCTCGATCAGGTCGCAAGCCTGGATATCAACGGAGTCCGATTCACTCCCGATGCGCTGACCCGCGCCAACCAGCAGGATGAACTCAAAGTTATCGCCGGTGATGAGGCAAGAGCCAAGCTGCACGCGGGCGACTCCATCAGCATCCATGCCGAATTAAAAGACGGCCGTACTCTCGACCTGAAGGCTCAGGTCGAAGCGCCACGCCCAGCGGTCTCAATCCTGACCAAGAGCATCCAACTCGATCAGTCCGTGCCACCCGCAGTTCGTCTGGGCAGCCAGGATGAACTCCCGCAAGACGGTCGCCTCAACTTCTTCTTGAAAACGCAGATGCCCGAAACTTTTCCGGCGACAGAACGAATCGAAGTCGCCACCTCGGACGAATCGTTCCGCGTGCTGCTGAGCTTCAAAGATGGCAATCTCACCATGCAGGATACGAAAACGGTTCTGGCTGTCCTTGACCCGATGAAGCTCCTTGGCCCATCGGCCTTCGGCCCTTTGAAATTTCGCCCGGTTTCAGGCGACGGCATCAGCGGGGACTGGCAGCCGTTGGTGAATCTCGTTCGTATTCCGATACTCACCAGCGTTCGCTGCGTCACCACCGCGGAAAAGCAATGCATTCTCAGCGGCGACAAACTCTTTCTGCTCGACTCCGTCAGCACCGATGCCGACTTCACCAATCCCGTGACTGTCCCCGAAGGCTTCGTCGAAGACGCGCTGGCGATTCCACCGCCCAAAGGCAAAACGCTTTACATCAAGTTGCGCGACGATCCCGACACGGTCGACACAATCGCTCTTCCGCTCTCGCAGCCGCAATAAAGCTGTTGAATTCCTCTGTGGCTCTCTGTGTCCTCTATGGTTAAAGCACTGACAAGCTTGCGGTATACTCCCCCTTCACCATGGCCAACATCCTCTATGGCGTGAACGGCGAAGGCGCCGGCCATTCTACGCGCGCCAAGGAAGTCCTCACCCATTTGGTCGAAAAAGGACACACCGTCCACCTCGCCTCCTTCGACCGCGGCATGCAAAATCTAAAGTCTCAATTCGAGGTCACGGAGATCTACGGATTCCGCTTCGCATACGTGAACAACCGCGTCCGCTATAAGCGCACCATCGCTAGGAATCTGATGACGGTACCGCAAGCTGCTAAGAGCCTCTCCCGTCTCAACGACCTCATTGACGAATGGCGCACCAATCTCGTCATCACCGACTTCGAGCCGCTCACTTGCCATCTCGGCCACAAACGTCGCCTTCCGGTCATCTCCATCGACAACCAGCATTGCCTTACCAACGCGGTCGTTTCATATCCCAGGAAATACCGCCGCGATGCCGCTGCAGCAAAGCTCGTCACCCGTCTGATGACTCCCCGCGCCAACGCCTATCTCGTGATTTCCTTCTTCACTGCACCCGTCCGCAAGCGCAACACGTTTCTCTTTCCTCCACTGCTGCGCCAGGAGATTCTCCAGGCCGCTCCCAGCGAAGGCGACCATGTTCTTGTATACGTAACCTCTCCCGCGCCGGCGTTGGCCAAGCTGTTGAGTGCTGTCCGCTGCCGCTTCGTCGCCTATGGTTTCGGGCGCGAGGGCAACGAAGGAAACATCCTTTACAAGAAGCCTTCCCTCGATGGCTTTTTCTCCGACCTGAATAGTGCCCGCGCGGTGATCGCCAATTCTGGATTCTCCCTTGTCACCGAGGCCTTGCACCTCGGCAAGCCTTATCTCGCGGTACCTGTGAGCCACCAGTTCGAGCAGATCTTCAACGCCTATTGGCTGGAGAAGTCCGGCTACGGCGCCTATTGGGAGGACCTTAATAAGGAGCGCATCGATTCATTCCTCTACAATCTTCCGCAATACCGCGAGGCGCTTGTGGAATATCCCCGCCACGGCAACGCCGCGCTGCTCGAAAAGTTGGATATCCTGATTTCCGGGTACACCGCTTAGGACCACATGCCAAAACTGTACGAAAGTAACCTCCGCTGACCGTGCGGCAGACAATACTATTTCCGTAGCGCCGAGGTTTGCGCGATCGGGGAGCTTTGCCATGTCAACCCGGAGACTCGCCCTTCTTATCGTCATCAGCCTGACCTGCGGTCCACTGGCTATTGCCCAGGATTCCCAATCGGTCGCCGATGCCGCTCGCCAGTCGCGGCAAAAACAGCAACAGGGGCAGGCCCAGGCGGGCTCATCGACCGGCGCCAATCAACCTGCGGACCCCGGTACCAAGCCTCCCGCGAAGGCGGCTCACGTCTACACGAATGATGAGATACCCGAGCACACCGGCCCTGATCTACCTTCAGCCCCTCAGCGTTCATCCGATCTTGCGCCGACGAACTACAAAGGTGGTAAGCAGCCTGCTCAGGTATGGAAGTCGCAAATCCTGCGGATGAAGAACTCGATCGCATCCCTGCAGAAGCAGATTGACAGCCTCCAAAGCTCGATCCGCTTCGCCGGCGGGAACTACGAGAAACACGTCCTCTACAATGACCGGCAGCGCCAGAAGGAACAGCAGGTGGAAAATCTGAAGTCGCAGCTTTCTCAGCAACAGAAAGCGCTTGAAGACATGCAGGAGGAAGCGCGGCACCAGGGCTACAGCAGCGCGGTGTACGACCCGTAGAAATCGAGCGAGGGCAAATCGCCGAACCCCGCAATTCCTCAGCAAACTTCGTGAATTAAGCCGTCCCCTCCCGACTAGACAAAGTTCCCGGCAGGCCTGTTGCCACCCCGTGTTCACCGCGTTTGCCTCCGCCAAACGAACCAACTAGACTCGAAGTTTTGCGAGCGTCAGCCGGTGCCCGGCTGCCCTGTCAGGAGCCCGTTTGGAGATTCTCGACCTGAGACATTTTTCCTCCGTCGATCTGCGTTCCTTGCTGGGGGAGGAGACGCAGGCCTGGGCTCGCCTGCTCTCATGGGATTATTCCGGTTCCGCCGACATGATCCTGCGTTATGTCGATGCGAAGATTTTGCCCGGCTATGCCGCGGTCGATCGCGGGCGCGTCTTCGGCTATTCGTTTTTCGTCTACGAAGGCAGCAAAGGCGTCATCGGCGATTTGTATGTCACCAACGGCAATCGACTGCCCGACGCCCGGCAAGTCGAAATACGCCTGCTCACGCATGTCATCGAGACCTTGCAACAGTCCCCTGGAATTCATCGGGTGGAGGCCCAGCTCCTGGCCCATGAGGCGAATGCGGTGGCGCGTCCCTTTCTCGAGACGGGGTTTCAGCGCCACCCGCGGCTTTTTATGGTGTTGGCCTTTGGAAAGTCAGCGACACAAAACCTGCCGATTCATCCCGATGTCGAGATCCGCCCTTGGACCGAAAACGATTACCAGCCTTCGGCCGCAGTGATCACCGCATCCTATCGCGGCCACGTCGACGCGCAGATTAACGATCAGTACCACACGCTGAGCGGATCGCTGCGTTTTCTCAACAACATCGTGCGCTTTCCAGGATGCGGCGTGTTCGATGCTGCGTCATCGTTTGTCGCCCTGGACCGTAAGAGCCGAAGCCTGATTGGACTGATTCTCTGTTCGCGCGTCCGCGGAGACGTGGGCCACGTCACCCAAGTCTGCGTGCTGCCTGAGTATCGAGGCAGGAAAATCGGCGAATCCCTTCTCGCCGCCACCGAACGCAACCTGCGCCAGCGCAACTTCAGCGCCCTGTCGCTCACCGTTACCGAAGCTAACAGCAAAGCGGTAGCACTCTACCGGCGCCTGAATTTTAATTCGAAGAGAGTATTTGACGCGTTCGTATGGGAGGGATGAGGTTTTACTGAAAGCTGATAGCTGAGAGCTGACAGCTTCTTCAGCTATCTTCTCAACACCCACATCGCCCATCCCGCAATCAGGACGCCGCCGAGAAACATGCCAAAGCAATACAGGCCGTAGCGGACCATGTCGCGAGCATTGTCGCGGTGCGTAATGCCGAACACGATGGAGGCGAATAGCGCAAACACCGCCGCCGCACTGAAATGATTAAGAGTAATCGTCACCGAAATTTCTACCTCTCAGAATCTTAGTTGATCCCTGGCCCCTAATCCTTAGTCCGTGCTACTTCTTCTTTCCTATGGCAATGTGATAAGCGTCCGCGACCGCAATGAAGTTCAGCAGCCCCGCTACAATCATGAACTTCGTTCCGTAATCGGCGGTGGCGAAGGCAATCGCTCCCTGCCCCCAGTCGTTGGCCAGCGTCAAAATGTAAAACGCGCCCGCGCCCACATCGCCCACAAATCCGAGAATATCGAGAATGTCCCCGCCATTCGCCTTGTAGATGCGTCCCTGCATGGCCAAACCCAGCAGGAACAAGCTCGCGATTGAAATGAACAGCAGCACGCCCCGAATCCAGCGTTTCTGGATCATGTGTCCCGCGCCCGGAATCAGCCACCCTACCGCCGGGGCCAGCACCGACATCGCGCTCACGTTCTGCGCGGGCGCCGCCTTGCTTCTTTCCGTAGTCGAATTTGCCATCTAAATAGTCACAATCTCGCGTTGGATTTTTCCCGTCACTTCTGCCGATTTGGCGCGCACCAGCACGTTCACCTCGCTGCGTACGCCAAACTCCGGCAGATAAATGCCGGGCTCGATCGAGAAGCAGGAGTTGGGAAGAATCTGCCGCTCGTCATGAATTTCCAGATCGTCCATGTTCGCTCCATTGGAGTGGACGTCTGTGCCGATCGAATGTCCCGTACGATGAATGAAATATTCGCCGTAACCAGCCTTTTGTATGTATCCGCGCGTGGCCTGGTCGACCTCCCAACCCGCGATGCGGCGGCCGGCGCCAATGGCATCGAGCACGGTCTTGACACCCGCGTCCCGTGCGTCCCGTACGATGGCGAAGACTTCACGCATACGTTGCGATGGCGCCGTCCCGAGAAATCCTACCCAGGTAATGTCGTAGTACACGGCGTTGGGCGTATTCTTTTTGCCCCACACATCGAGCAGCACCAGATCGCCCTCGCGAATCGGCACAGGGTGACTGGCGTGCGGCTCATAATGCGGATTCCCCGCATTCGCATTGACCGCGACAATGGGGGCATCATCCGTCGTAATATTCTCGCGGGCAAACGCTTCCATGAACCACTGCTGGATCTCGTGCTCTTTCGCTCCACCGTTACGCACACGCCGCCCAATCTCCTTGAACGACTCGGCGACAATGGAATCGATGCTGTCCCGCGCAGCGAAATGCGACTTGATCTGCTCCTCGCTCCATGTGGATTCGAACTGAGCCACCAGGTCCGCGGAACTGACAATATTTTTCCCCAGCCCACGCAGCAGATCAATGGTCCCGCCATCCACCAGGGAGATCGTGAACACGCTGTTGTTCGGTGAATACTGCAGGGCGAGATCGCGGTGCGCTGCCAGCATCGCTTTCAGCTTCTCGAACAATTCCTGCCATCCGGAGTATTGGCTTTTCTTGCCGGGCAGGGAATCGAGGTGGCCCGCTTCGATTTTATGGACAAGTTTGAGCGGTTCGCCCTCCGCCGGGATCAGGTAAAACCAGCGCCGTGTCACCATCAGGTTCGCCGGCAAGCCCAGCACTCGGTACGCGATAGGGTCGCGATGGTGATGGTCGTAGAACAGCCACGCGTCAATGTTGCGTTCGCGCAGCGCAGACTGGATGGCAGTAAGGTCCATGGGCAAACTTCTATTGTAAACAACGCCAGCGCTTTTCGGCGAATTGCAGGCGGACCGCCCGGTTGGAGTTCGGATTTCCGGCGCGCTCCGTGTTGTACCAGCCCTGGTCGTTCCTGAACTATTTTGCGCGGTACACGGTCTTGCCGGCGACCATGGTCCAAAGCACTTTGGTTTCTCGCATCTCCTCTGGCGAGTCAGTGAGCACGTCCCTGTCCAGCAGAATCAGGTCGGCGCGCTTGCCTGGGGCGATGCTGCCGACGGAATCCATATTCATAGCAACGGCAGAGTTGCGGGTGTAGGCATAAAACATCGCCAGACGCGGCATGTCCTGCGTGGCGTCGAGAACGCCCTCGATTCCTTTGCGGGTTTCCGCCTGATAGGTCGCGCGGAACACGTTCGCGGTGGATACCGGCCAGTCACTGGCCCCGGAAATGATCCCGCCATTGTCGAGGATTGACCGGGCAGGGTATTGCCACTTGTAAATCTCGGGATCGACGTATGGTTTCAGGATCTCGATCGTGTCGTTGGCGGCCTCCGCCCAGAAAAGCTGGAACGCGCTGATCACGCCCAGTTCGCGGAAGCGGGGGAAATCTTCCGGCCGCACGAATTGTTCGTGCGTCAAAGTATGCGGAAGATGAGAGTCCCCGTTAGCGGTGCGTGCGGCGGCAATGCCGTCGAGCGCGGCTTTGACGGCTCCATCTCCGATGGCGTGCACGTGGATGATGAGTCCTTGCTTGTCGGCGGCGACGCAGAGTTCGTCAAACTTCCCCTGCTCAAACAGAAGGTCTCCGTTGTGGCCGGTATTTTTATAGGGCTTGGTGAGATGAGCTGTCTGTGAAGGGAATTCAGCTACGCCGTCGGCAAAAATTTTGATTCCGGTGACGTGCAGGTGCGGGACATTCTTGTAGATCTCCCGCGTCTTCTGTACTCGATCCAGTTCAGCGGCTGGATCTTTCGCGAAAACCTGTGGGAACGCGACGATTTCGGAATTCAATTCGCCATGGTCGGCCACCATTTTGTACGCCTGCAGAACCTCATCGCTGGCCAGAGGATCGAGCCAGGCAGTGATGCCAAGGCTGTAGTTGTACTCGAGGGCTGCCCGTCCGGCGGCCAGCAACTTGTCCGGAGTGTACTTGGGCAGCAGCGGTTCGATTTTGGCAGTGCCGGCGTCGACCAGGAATCCATTCGGTTCCATATTTTTCTCCACGCCGTAGTACGCCCGCTCGTCGACGCTAAGCTTCCTCAGAAAATCTGGAGTGATGCCCGCCCGCTTGAGCAGCGCTCGATTGGCCCAGGCGGTATGGCCATCCATGCCATGAAGCAAGACCGGCTGATTTTCGTAGGCGCCGCCGCTGAAGTCGCGGTTCAGGACATCCGGATGAGACCAGAACGCCAAGGGCAGGCCTTGAACTTCAACGATATCGCCCCGCATTCCGCGTCCGGACTTCCTGGCCTCATCCACGAAGGCGGGAAGTTGATCCAGCGAACGGACCTTGTCGGTGGCGTCGGCTCCGATCAGGCTGAGACCGCCCTCGATCGAGTGACTGTGCGAGTCGATGAAGCCGGGGAAGAGAGTCTTGCCATTGAGGTCCACACGTTCGGCAGAGGAAGAGACCGTTTTTTGCACTTCCGGCAGATTGCCTACGGCAACGATTTTTCCATCGCGAATAGCGATCGCATCCGCGTAGGGATTCTGCGGGTCGGCGGTGAAGACTTGCGCGTGGAAAAGGATGCGCTCATTGGCGCTGCCCTGCGCCCAAAATGGACAAACCGCTAGAAGAAGTCCTGCAACTAGAAGAAACATACAACGCCGCAAACCTCGTCCCACTGGAGATCCTTTCTGGAGGCGGATTTTCGTAAATGCAAGCAGAGGTAAACCTCACACTATACACAAATGACGGTTGAAGCTGTGTACAGACGCCAGACGTTCGGGCCGGGCCCCCGCGCCAACTGGGCGTTAACGAGCGATGGATTGGACCCACGCAGCGAAAGCGTGCCAGGCTGCGGTCTTGCCAATCGGAATTCTTACCTGTTGGATGAAGATGAGGTATGCGCTTGCCCACATAGTGGCGCGGTGAAGTTTGCGGGTCGACCAAAGGTCGTAGCCTCCGAGGAAGACGAGAAAAACATAGGAGAGCAGGGCGGCTCGAACGGCGTCTCTGTGTCCCAGGAACGGCCAACGAGCGATCGCAGCGATCAGCAGTGCGAGGGTGCCGACGAGGATGAGGCGTTTGTGGCTTGCGGGATCGGAACGATAGCGGAAGGCGAAGAAGATGAGCGTGGCGAAGATCAGCATGTCGGTGACGGGAATGATGTAGAAGAACCGCGGATCGCGTCCGGGAGGGCCTCCTTGCCGGACGAGCGAATCGGTGGCGGCAAGAACGCCAAGGATCACCATAAGACATGCAAGGCCGAAACCAGCGACGCCGAGACGGCGGTGAGTTTGTATCTGGCCGGCGGAGACGAGAGAAGTTTGCGTCACAAGCAGGAGAATCCAGCAGGAGAACGCGGCTCCGTGAATATGGACGATGAGGCTGGGCAGGGGGGCATGGAAAATTCCGGCGAGATAGTAGGTTCGGGCGAATCCCAGGAAGACGGTGGCCAGCATGAGTATGGCCATCATGGAGAAAAAGAGATGGTCAAAACGCCGACCGGGCAGGCCCCTCACGGGTTTCGAAGGGGCTACAGGGCGCAAGGTAATGGTCGACATGGTGGCTCCTGACTTGAATGGTTCGTGGGCTGGAGATTCCTCGGGGGAGTTTGGAAGCATTGTATGACAAACCCCGGAAATTGCGAATGCAAAATCCCTTGCCGCGCTTTTAACTCTGTGGTCAGGATGCAGTCGCGCGGCGGGTGAGTCGGGGCAGAAGGATCAGCACCAGACCGTAAAACAGGAGAGACACGACCATCGAAGCGGCATTGCCGAACCGGAGATCTTCGAACAGGAGCTTCAAAGTGCCGAAAGCGACGGCCGCGTAGGCGACCCATCCCAATTCGATTCGGTGCCAGCGCGAAGCGATCAAGCCGAGCGCGAGGGCGAGGGCGCAGTTCACAACCGTTCGGATCACGGAAAGGCGCGACGCCTCATGGCCCAGGGATGTGCTCGCGATTGCAACTACGACGAGGGCGGCTGCCGTAAAGCCGGCCAGGATGGCGGGAACGATCCAAAGCAAGCGGCGCATGGGTCTGGCTTCGGGGTGACGCGAGCCGATCACGTAGCAGATCAGCGCTGAGACAGCGACCAGCGAGAGCCGCCAATCAGGCGAGGAAGGGACGGTCCCGGCCAGTGAGTTCTCGATATAAATCGGCAAGGGTGAAGCCGCCGCACCTGCGGTTAAATAGAACGACGCGTGCAGGCCAAGACTGAGTTTCGAAGTGCGAGTGTAGAGGAATACGGCCGCGATCGCTGCGAGGCAGAGGAACAACAACTGAAGGTTGTAGGGAAAGAGCAGGAAGCTCCCGCCCAGCAGAAGCGCCGCCGCCCAACTGGCAAAGACCCGGCGATTGCGGGGATAGGGATCGTCGACGAAGCGGGACAGTGCTCCCCAGTAGCACAAGGCTGCGAACAAAAGGAACAGCGCTCCGAGCATGGGCGCGGCGGAATCATGCGTCGCGCGCAATGTGCCGTACAAGGCGAGCACAAACGCCAGAACTCCCTGCGTGATTTCAAAGATGCTGAGGCGCTGGTGTAGCACAAAGCTGCGGATCGCGATGCTCCCGGCGTAAATCGCCAAGAGCGCCAGGCACAATGCAGTGATCGTGAACGGTGCAGCGCTGTGATATCCCTCTGGCAGCGGTTCCGATGTAAGGACGTAGACGAGTAGCCAGACAGCAAAATCGGCAGCCAGCGCGGGAATGGCTCGCAGGCTCAGGCGGTGCCCGAGGCAGGCGGCAATTTCCGTTGTGAGGGCAACCGCCAGCAGTGCCGCCGTGAGGGGAACCAGTTCGCGGCTCTCGATGATCAAAGCGACTGCCGTTATCACGGTCGTGAGCGTGGCCACCCAGGGAATCATTTGAAGATCGCGCTGCCATGCGAGCGCCACTGCGAGTACGACGAAAGCCACCAGGACGATTGAGGCGAATGCGGGCGAGAGTACCTGGAAGCGGACGGTGGATTCCCACAACATGGGAGAGAGGATCAGCGCGGAAGTGACGGCATAGGTGACGCTCGCGAAGCGGTTCGCAGCAGCAGTGCGCACGGCCCAAACCATCCAGAAGCAGGCATAGAGAATCGCGATGAAGAGCACGGGCAGCTTGGGGACGCTGGGCGCTTCGGCGATGGCGCGCAGAAGGTAGGCTCCGGCGATTCCCAGGACTGCTTTGCCGAGAACGGGTACGACTCCGGAGGGAGTTTCGAGGGGAGGGAATCTCCGCCATGCGGCAGGCGCGCCTGCCGGCTCGATGGACGCGGTGACGGGTGGCGGCTCGGCGGGTTCTTGTTTGCGGCCTTCCAGCGCGGCCACACGCCGTTCCAGCGCTTGTAACTGATCGCCGAATTGTTCGAGCGCGGAAGTGATGCTGTCGACAGCTTGCGGCATGAACTGCTCCGCACCTGCCCCGGACTGTGAAACGGGGCTAGCTGGTTCCGTGCGCCGGAGTTGCACCGGAGGCGGGCAGCGTGCCCGCGTCCGGCCACGGCGGCAGGAGTTTGACCAAAACCCACAAAATTCCAAAGGGAAGAAGCATAAGTATGATTGCGGTCAACAGTCCTTCGCGGGTGGCGAAGCCCATCTTATAAGTGGTGTATCCGAGAAAACTTTTTGAGAACAGCTGGCCGCCGATGACGACGTTCCAGCGCATGGCGAAGATGCCGATCACGGTGAGGCATCCCGCGATCGCGTAGATGCGCTTGCGAACCGTTTCGGTGAAGCTCAGCATTTGCGTCAGGCCGATCAGGGCAATGGGCGTCACCGTCCCCAGCAGGATTTGGACGATTACCTGCGAGGTCCACAGGCGCGTGTGCACCATAAAATCGAGGCTGCGGAATGATTCGTCGGCTTCATAGATGCGCTGCAGCAGGTCAAGCATCTCGAGGCTGAAATCAATGATGAACGTATACAGAAGATATTGCGCGATGGTATCCAGACAACGAATGTCAATCTGGCGTCCGCGTAGATGCGTCGATAGCATGTACAGGAGCATGACCGCGGCGATGCCCGAAACCATTGCCGAAAAAATGAAGACGATCGGCATCAGTGGCGATGACCACCAGGGATTGGCTTTCACCGAGCCGAAAATGAACCCCACATACCCATGGAGGAGGAAGGCCGAAGGAATTCCGATCAGGGTGATGAAGTAACCGAGCCGTTCGTCGATGTGCAACGATCGTTCGCTGATCACGTCGGAGCCGAGCGTGAGCACGCGATAGATGACGCGCGTCAGTCCCGTGGAGCTTTGCGATTTCAGAACAATATCGCGGCGGTAGTCGAGCCAGATTTCCAAAAGCAACACGGCCATCAGGTACCACAGGTACACGAAACCGAACATTGCCATGGCAGAGGAGCGGTGTGGCGTCAAATACATTTCGAGGGAGCGCTCGGGATGTCCCAGGTGTAACTGCAGCGGCAGCGGCGCTACCAGCAGGAATGAGAGTGCGGTGAGCAGCGCCAGTCGGTACGTGGGTTTAACCGCCTGCACGCGGAAGACGCGCTCGAGCGAGGCAAGAATGAAGGCGCCCGCGACCAGCCCCGTGATGAAGGGATAAAGAACGATCAGGACGCTCCATTGAAGCTCCACTTCGTTCGGGTACATGAAACCTTCAACCGGGATATGCAAGGAGCCTCCTCCTATCCTTCTGTTCTTCTCTGCGACCTCGGCGAATCCTCCGCGACCTCTGCGGTCAAAATCTTTTAACCGCAGAGTCCGCCGAGAACTGCCGCTGAGAACGCTGAGAAAATCGTCAACGTACTAAGCGAACTCTGTGCTCCTCAGTGCCCTCTGTGGTCAAGAGTTCTTAACCACCGAGCACTGCCAGAACAGAAAACCGTCAAGCTAGCAGTGCACTCATCGAACCGACCCATCCATGCCGTTGTAAAAGACCTTGGCGCCGGTGGCCATATGCGGTTTCAGCACCTGCACCGTATGTGTTTTCAGAAATTCGTGAATCGGGTCCTTAGGATTCTTCAAGTCGGCGAGTTGCCGCGCTCCCGTGGGGCAAACTTCACAGCACGCGGTGGTCAATCCCTTGGTGATGCGGTGATAGCACAGCGAACACTTCTCCGCGGTATTGGTCTTGGGATTGATGAAGCGGCATCCGTAAGGGCACGCCTGCACGCAGTAGCGGCAGCCCAGGTCGACCAGCACGACTCCGTCGGGCGTGACAAACGTCGCTCCCACCGGACAGACCTGCGTGCAAGGAGAATCCTCGCAGTGGTTGCACAGCTTGGGGACGAAGAAATTCTTGCCGCCGCTGATTTCGTTGGGCGGAAACCCTTGCTTGCCGCCATCGGGCGACTCGACTTCGGGGCGCTCAATCTTCCAGTCGGCAACGTGATAGCGCTCGATCCAGGTGCGGAAGTACCCCTCCGGCACATCGTTTTCCTGCGAGCAGGCGCGCACGCAACTGCCGCATCCAATGCACTTCGGGATGTCAATCAGCATCGCCCACCAGTGTTCCGTCATCTTGTAGTTCGGCGCAGCTTCGGGCGTGCCGGCTTGCACGAACTTCCAGGCAACGGCAGCGGCGGGCAACAGGACAAGCAGGCGACGGCGGGTGATGTCCATTACTTTTTGGCCTCCGTCGCAGGCTTGGACTTCGTCTCGGCCGTGTCCTCAATCTTCGGCCGGTGCGGCTGATGACAGGTGTCGCAAGCCAGGCCGCCGGAGTGGTCGGCGCTCACCACCTGCGGGAATGTTTTCGGTTTGGCGCTGTTGGCTTCATGGCAGCGGGCGCAGAGAATGGTAGTGTCGAGCTTCGCCGGCTTGATGGTGGCGGGATCGTCGGCGTGCTTGAGTTGGGCTCCGTGACATGTCTCGCACGCGATCACAACGTGCTTGCCCAACTTCTTCTGGTCGAAAACATCGGTGTGGCAGGCTTCGCAAACGTCATGGCCTGCATGCACCACCGGGCGGGCCGCAGCCTCGGCAATAGCATCCCCCCGGTAATGTCCGTATTCCCCAAAACTGTGAGGTACGACCGCGGCGCGCAGCACCACGAAAGCGATCACCGCGATCACCATGACAGCGGCCAGGCGGATCAGATGTTCCGTATCTTTAAACAAGTTATTATTCCCGGCGCCGGAGTTCGGTCGCCCTTGCTGTTGAAAAAGGCAATACTCTTGGATACCGGGGATACGGCGGGGGAACGATGATTGAGGTCACAGGGGACTGTGATGGGTGTCACCCCGTGCTTGCCAGACGTCTCTAATTGCTTGAAAGCGTGGAGTCTGCACAATAGATTACCCAAGTACTGGAAACGTTAATCCGCAGAACACATCATCGCGGTTAGAGAGGTGCAATCCTTGGTGGACTTATCCATAGCCGAAGGCAAGCTGACGCTCCATGTTCGAGGGGCTGACAAGCTTTGGGCATTGAAGAGCACTCTCGAAATACCTCTGGTGCACGTCGCGGGTGTCCGCGCCGATTCGGCGATCGCGCGCGGATGGTACCACGGCCTGAGGATGCCAGGTACGAGCGTTCCTGGAGTGATCACCGCGGGAACTTTTTATCAGGACGGCAAGCGCATCTTCTGGGACGTTCACCATCCCGACAACACAATCGTCATTGATCTGCATGACGAGCGCTACAACCAGCTCATCGTTGAAGTCGAGGATCCCCAGTCTGCCGTCAAGTTGATTCAGGATGCGTTGTGAAGCCCGGAATACTTTTTTAGAAGTGGGGCAGAGGTGTTCCGCTCAGCGCGGCTTGGATTACGGTGCTGGCGTACGCCAAGTCCACCGATAGCGGAGTAGTGAAGGGCAATGAGCCTCGCCAACTCGTCGGCGCTTCCGGATGGACTCCCGTGAAGATGACGAATCCTTTTCCCGACTGCCCTTCGACGATCGCGGGATTGCCATCGGGAAACTTCGCAACCGCCGAGCCCCACCCGGAAAGCTCGGGACCGTCTTGCCAGAACACATCCAGTGGCGCCGCATCAGGAAAGGAGATTTCGACCGCCTCCTTATGAATGCCTTTGTTCTCGTCGGCGTAGAAGTTGAACGGTATGCCGGATGTGAGGTCCACCCCGTTGTACCCGGAATATGCACCGAAGAAAGCGCCCGCACAAATTCCCAGGTAATGAACGCCGTAGTCTTCTACCGCCCCGCGGATGTTCGAAGAGGTCTCTGCCGTGAGACTCTCGCCTATCATGATCGAGTTCCCCCCGGGTACGATGATCAGCTTGTATCCTCCGAGCTGGGCTTCGCTCATCGCATTCAGTTGCGTTGAATTCGCTGTGGTGTAGCCGGCGCCCAACGTGACCAGCACCCCTTCGATCGAGGAGACATCGACAGCAGAAGCGCCCGTTCCTTTGAACAGAAGGACTGGTTCAGCCGCGGGGATTGCAGGCGCCAGAACGACAGGAGTCTGCCCAGCAGGCGTGCTACACCCGCTAGAGAGAAGGAGTCCCAGCACCGCTGTGATCGACAGTATTAAGGCCGGTGTGCCGGGAAAGCGACGGACGCAAGGAGAGCACAACAACAGACCGCCTCGATTCGTAGATTTTATGCTGCCTACCGATGAGGATCAAGGATTCCGCCGCAGGTCTCAGGGTTGCCGGAAATTATCGCGATAAGACGAAATGGCGTGGACGAGGTTCGCTACTTAGCTCACCGCTGCCGACGCCTGAGCACCCCGGCGTCCTGAAAGAAGCAGGCCGATCCAGCAACTGATTGGCCACGTAAGCAGCCACGACAACCAATACCAGTGCGGCCAGCCCTTGCTCCAGTTGGGAATGGTGGCGGCAATGCCCATCACCTCGCCGACGATGATGAACCAGAGCACATGCCGTCCCGGGCGGTTTGGCGACAGACGGGCGCAGAGCCAGGCACAGAAGATGGAAATGACGACAAAGAATCCTGTACTCGCGGCCAGGGCCCCGTTAGACGGGATGTGTCCTCGCACGAAGTCGCCGGGAAACATGCGCGAAAGCAACGGATCCGTGCACAGCACCAGGATGATCGAGAGGACGTAGCTGCCCGCGACTGCGCCAATGGATTTGAGCATGGATTGCACCTCCTCGCAGGGCACCTTCTAAAGCAGCGAATATGAGCCGCCAGTTGCGCTGTGGAGTTTACACCCGCTACAGCCGGTATACCCACAATTTTCGCGCCGATCCTGAGCGGGCGCGTGGAGTTCGCCTGATCGCCGCGCCCTTTCGCGGGGTCATCCCGAACGGCGGCGCAGTTCAGCCGGCGGGAGGGATCTCCCCCGCAATCCCCGCTCAGGGTAGTTCCGGGAGCACCAGATCCCACAAGGAAATTGCCAACCCTGGCCTGCTTTTTTCTGCATGAACTTCCGCGCTCTCTTCGGGTATAATCCGCGCCACTTGGGCGGGAAGGTTCGATCTGATCACCCAGAACACGCACAGGGGAACTGAAACGGCGCAAGCGCACGCGGTGGAATTCACGTGATTTCCGCACGTGTTTTCATCTCAGCGTCTTGGCGCGGGGAGGCTATGTCGATGACGCGGATCCATCAGCAATCAGGCAGCACGCAGCAATTGGGGTGCTTCGAATTCGGGGCTAGCTTTGTGCAGGCCGCAACCTACACGATCGCACTGTTCGCGACCTTGGTGTTGCTGACAGCAATATCGCTTGCGCAGTCCACCAGCCAGCTCAATGGCAGCGTCACCGATCCCTCTGGCGCCACTGTGCCCGGCGCAAAGATTGTTTTGACCGATACCGCCACCGGCCTGCAGCGCACCACCACCAGCAACTCTGCGGGCCTTTATCAGTTCCTCGAAGTGCCTCCGGGAAACTACAAGTTGGAAGCCCAGGCCAGCGGCTTTACCGCTTACGTGGCTGCCAAAGTGACGCTGGTGGTCAGCACGCCTTCCACCCTCAATATCAAGTTCCGCGTGGCCGGCATTGAAGAGACCGTCACCGTCGAAGGCCAGGCGCCGCTCATCAATCGTACCGACGCCTCCCTCGGCAACACCGTCGAAGAAAACCAGATCGCTGAGTTGCCCATTCCCGACCGCAACGTAGTGCAGTTGCTGAGCCTGCAACCCGGTGTAGCTTTTCTGGGGAATCAATTGAATGAGGACACAGACACGCGCAGCGGTGCCGTGAACGGCATGCGCAGCGACCAGTCCAACGTCACCCTTGACGGCGTCGGGGTGAATGATCAGAACGGTGGGTACGCTTTCAAGAGCGTCCTCAACGTGCCGCCCGACTCGGTGCAGGAATTCCGCGTCACCACCGCCAACTCCACTGCCGAATCCGGCTACTCCAGTGGCGCGCAAGTTGCGCTCGTAACCAAGACTGGCACCAACAACTTTCACGGTTCGGTTTACGAGTACAACCGCAACACCATCTTCAGCGCCAACGACCCTTTCCTGAAGGAATCCCAGTTGGGCAGCGGCGAAGCTAACAAGGCTCCGAAGCTGTTGCGCAACGTCTTTGGTGCCACCTTGGGCGGCCCGGTCATGAAAAACCGGCTTTTCTTCTTCGCCAACTATGAAGGACGCCGCGATGCTCAGGGCACCAGCGTCCTGCGGACTGTGCCGAGCGCGACGTTGCGCGCCGGTGATCTCGTGTATCTATGCGCCGACGCAACCCAATGTCCCGGCGGCACTGTCAATGGCGTGAGCGGCGTTCAGCCGGGGTACTATGCCCTGGGCCCGAGCCAGATCAAAGCAATGGACCCGCTCGGCATCGGCATTAGTCCGGCGGTGCAGGCAATCCTCCAGCAATATCCCGCCTCCAATGAAAATGCGGGAGATGGTTCGAACACACTGGGATATCGCTTTGCCTCGAACGCAGATTCCAGCTTCAATACCTACATCACCCGCCTGGACTACCACATCACCTCGAACGGCTCGGAAACGCTATTTGCTCGCGGCGAAACGCAAAACTTCAAGGAGCCCGGAGCCCAACAATTTCCCGGCCAGTCCGCCGCCTCGACGGTGCTCGACGACAGCAAGGGAATCACCATTGGACTCACCTCCCTCATAAATCCGCGGCTCATCAATGATTTTCACTGGGGTTTTATCCGCCAAGGAGGCCAGACGGCCGGCACCTCGTTCGACCCGGCTGTGCTTCTCGATGGAATTGACAGCATTGTTCCTTTCACTCGCTCCAAAATTTTCTTTGTGCCCATTCACCAGTTCACCGACAACGTGAACTGGACTCGAAAAAATCATACCTTCGAGTTTGGCGGCGATTTCTTCCTTATTCGCAACAACCACACCAGCTACGAAAATTCCTTCTCCGACGTCCGCACTAATGCGGTTTATCTCAACACCGGTGGGATCGCGGGCACTTCAAGCCCACTCGATCCAGGCAACAACGGCTATCCGGCGGTCGACAGCAACTTCGGTCCGAATTACGACAGCGCGGCTACGATCGCGATGGGCATTTTCCCGGAGGGCGATGGCATCTATAACTTCGCTCGCAGTGGCAGTGCTCTGGCCCAGGGCACGCCCATCAATCGTCGTTACGCTGTCAATGACTACGAGTTTTACGGGCAGGACACCTGGCGCATGACTTCCCGGCTGACAGTGACTTATGGCTTGCGTTGGGTATTAGAGGCTCCGCCTTACGAAACCAACGGGTATCAGGTTGCTCCGTGCGTCGAGGCTACCGGCGGCGGTTGCACCAATCAAAACGTCGCCGATTGGTTCAATCACAGTGCCGCTTTAGCGGCAGCAGGCCAGCCTGCCAATAATGCCGGCGAGATATCTTTCGTCCTCGGCGGACCCAAGAATAATGGCCCGGGCCTATGGAATTGGGACCATAAAGACTTCTCCCCGCGTATAGCCGTGGCTTGGGCGCCCGATACCGGCGATGGTTGGGTGTCAAAGGTTCTGGGGAAAAAGGATCAGTTCTCCATCCGGGGCGGTTACAGCATCATGTACGACCACTTCGGCATTCCCATCGTCAACACGTTCGACCAGAAAGGCTCCTTTGGCCTTTCTACCGTTCTCGGAAACCCGGCCGGTGTGGTTTCGCCCGCGAATGCTCCCCGCTTTACCTGCTTGACTCCGGGGACGGCCGGCACGTCCTGCCTGCCTCAGCCCTGCGCATCCATCAATGATCCAGGTTGCTTGTTCGGGCCTGCTCCGACCGGAGGATTCCCCTACACTCCGGGCAACACCACTTTCGCCATCAACTGGGGGCTGGACCAGACTTTGAAGACTCCTTATTCTCACGTCTTCAATCTTTCTCTCGCCCGCCAGTTTAATGCCCGATCATCTCTCCAGATAGCGTACGTGGGCACAATAGCCAGGCGTCTGCCTATGCAGGTGGACCTTGCTATGCCCATCAACCTGACGGACCCTACGAGTAAAACGAAATATTTCGACGCAGCTACCATGCTGTCAAAGGCCGCGGCAGTCAAGCAAGCCAACGGCACCCTCGGCACCGACGTCAACCAGATTCAGCCCATACCCTTCTTCGAGAATATGTTCCCCGGGTGGGCCGGTATGCCTGAAAGCAACCTCAGCAGTCAGAGCATCGAGTGCGCACCAGGTGCTTACCCGAGTAATCCTTCGGCTACACAAGCCATTTATGAACTGTGGAGTTGCTATCCGCACAACGAAACCTTCTCGTTGTTCCAAATGGATTTGCCCGGGGCCATTACCCAGTTGAGTGTCCCGAACAGTAAGCTTGGTCCCTACGCTTTCTTCCACGATCAGTTCAGTTCGCTGTATGCCTGGCGAAACATCGGAACCTCCGACTACAACGCGCTGCAGGTAACCTACAACGCTCGCTGGTCCAACCTGCAAGGGCAGTTCAATTACACCTTTTCAAAATCGTTCGATGAAGCCTCGGCGGCAGAGCGTGTTGGTCCCTATGAGGGCACCGGCGGAACCGGCAGCGACCTGAACGGTGGCGGCATCGTCATCAACTCCTGGAATCCGCTGTCGCTCCGCGGTCTCTCCGACTTCAACGCCTTCCACCAACTCAATGCGAACCTGGTTTACCTGCTTCCCTTCGGCAAGAATCAAAGGTTCCTGGGCACCGCGAATCCCTGGATGAACGCCTTGGTCGGCGGCTGGCACGTGTCGGGAATTTTCCGCTGGACCAGCGGCTTCCCCATCACCATCGATAACGGCTTCACCTGGGCCACCAACTGGAACATCGAAGGCGATGCCATGCCGAACGGTCCCGCCCCCAAGGCGAGCAATCCCAAGAATGCCTTTGTCAACGGCGTGGGCATCGGCCCCGATATCTTCGCCGATCCCGCCGCCGCCGAGGCTGCTTTCCGCCCAGAGTGGCCGGGCGAATCCGGTGTCCGCAATAACGTCATCGGAGACGGCATGTTCAACATCGACACCGGCGTCAGCAAGGACTTCTCTCTCGGCGAATCGCGCCGGATCGAGTTTAGCTGGCAGGCTTTCAACGCGTTCAACTCGGTGCGCTATGACGTTCGCGGCGCACAGCCCTCGCTCTCTTACGATCCAAGTCAGTTCGGCAAGTATCTCTCGACGCTGACCACGCCGCGCTTCATGCAGTTCGCGTTACGCTTTGCGTTCTAACTTTGTGACAAGGCGGCTCGTCGCCAGACAAGCCGCCTTATTACTTGAGGCTGTCGCCGCTTTCCGTAGCGCCGGCGTCCCGCCGGCTGTAACGTGGGCGTCCGCGCCCACGCACCATGCAGCGGCACAGACCCAGTGCTTTCTCCCCGCAACGGCCGCGAGAACTCTCTTCCGCACTCTTTTCAAACCAGACTCTTACAGCCGTACGCCAGTAATTGTCATCACGCGGTGACAAAAAGTGTCACTTATTCCTGCCGCCCCATAAAAGCTGTCGACTCGTCCGCCTCACTTTCTCTAAGAACGCTGCAAACAAGCGTCTTTCCTCCCACGACAAGCGTGGCCACAGGCCTGCTGTTACCCTAGAGACTACGACGGCATTCAAATCAAGGGTTAAAAGGCTTGGGTGAAGAAATGCGCAGACAAAGAGGTTTTTCACTGATCGAGTTGCTGATCGTGGTGGCGATCATTCTAATTATCGCCGCCATCGCCATTCCGAACTTGTTGCGCGCCCGTATGGCCGCCAATGAGTCTTCGGCAGTGGCATCGGTTCGCACGTTGACTACTGCGGAAATCACATTTCAGACCGCGTATCCCACCGTCGGTTATTCGACCGGCGCGGGTGGTTTGCTGGCTTTGGGTGGCGCCCTGAACGCGGCCTGCAAACCGGCTTCAACGTCGGCTTGCTTGATTGACTCCGTGTTGGCCAACAACGGCAACCCGAAGAATAGCGGCAAGAGCGGATATTCGTTCAACACCGGTGCTGGAGCTCAGGCGGGCGGCGTTTCGGTGGGCTACACAATCCAGGCCTCGCCCCTGACGATCAACCAGACTGGCATTCGCGGATTCTGCGCGGAAGAAGACGCCGTGATTCGCGTCGATCCGGCAGGTACCTGCTCGAACGACGAAACGGGAATCCAGGGTTTCAACCCGCTCAATCAGTAAGCAATTTACGGCGCGTACCTGGGGAGGGTACGAACCGGGGGAGCAGCGAACTTGTGTTCGCTGCTCCTTGTGTTTTTGCTTACCTCTTCCCGGCTCTCTCCCCGATCGTTTTCGGCAATTAATGCTCGTATGCCGCATTCGGCGACGCGATCTGATCGTAAGGCACATCCGACGGAATGTTATAGCGCGCCATGATGTCCTGCATCTTCCGTGCATCCTTATCGATATCGTCACGGTCGTTCTTGCGGGTGTCTTTCACCCATTTCGAATACGCCTTGTCGAACTCGCGCTGGTCATCGGGCGAGAGCCGGTTCTGGCTGTTATAAGCGCCGTTCGGGTAGGCATTGTTGGAGTAGGCATTGTTATTGTTGTTGTACCCGCTGTAGCCGTTTGGTGATGTAGCGATCTGATCGAACGGAACGTCGGGTGGAATGTTATTGCGCGCCATGATGTCACGCATGTGTTGCATGTCGCGCGCGGCGTCGTCGCGGTCGTTGCGCCGGCTGTCATCCACCCATTGCGAGTAGTAGCGGTCGTAATCTCGCTGGTCTTCCGGAGAGAGCCGTGCTCCGCCGTTCTGCGGATACGCCTGGCTGCCTGCATACGGAGCGTTCTGCGGATAGGCATTGTTATAGGGCCGGTTGTCGTACTGGCCTTGCGGAACATATCCGGTGCTGGCAATCTGATCGAACGGTACGTCGGCGGGAATGTTATTGCGCGCCATGATTTCCTGCATCTTGCGCACATCTTTGTCGATGTCGTCCCGATCGTTCTTGCGCGTGTCGTTCACCCATTTTGTGTAGGATTTGTCGAACTCTTTCTGGTCTTCAGGATTCAGCTGCCCGTGATAAGTGCCCGTTTGATACGCCCGGCCGGTGCTTGCCACCTGGTCGTACGGAACGTTCGCGGGAATGTTGTTGCGCGCCATGATTTCCTGCATCTTGCGCACATCTTTGGCAATGTCGTCGCGGTCGTTCTTGCGGGTGTCGTTCACCCATTTTGTGTAGGCCTTGTCGAATTCGTGCTGGTCGTCGGATGAAAGCCGGCCGTTCTGGCAAAAGGCCGGTGCTGCGAATACGGCCACTAGCGCCGCTATCTGTAAGACTCTCCTCATGTGTGACCTCCGGATGTTGCTGCCACGAAGCGGCTGGGCGCACATCTCGGCCCAATCTTTCAGATGACTTTCTTGGGCCTGCTCGTTGGTCAGGAGAGAACCCGATAGACACAGGGGCGTGGGTCAGCGTACAAATCGCGTTGCCGCTCTACAGGGTTGACCAGCTTTGCCGACGACGTTTACCAATTTCCCTGTACCCGATCGCCATGGCCGACGGGCTGCCCACCCCGCGCGCAACGGACAAGCACTGCGTACTGAACACTGAGCACTGGGTACTAGGTACTGAGTACTGAGTACTGAGTACTGACCCCTGCCCCCTGACCCCTGACCCCTGACCCCGCCCACCTGCGCTGCTAAAATAACTGAGCCCATGTTTGAGAATCTCCAGGAAAAACTGCAACGCGCCTTCAAGACCCTCCGCGGCCAGGCCACGCTAACCGAGGAGAACATCGACGAGGCGCTCCGAGAAATTCGCCTCGCTCTGCTCGAGGCCGACGTCAACTTCAAGGTCGTGAAGGAGCTCATCGACCGTATCCGCGCCAAGGCCGTCGGCCAGGAAGTGATGACCGCTCTCTCCCCCGGCGAACAGGTCATCAAGATCTTGCGCGACGAACTCGTCGAAGTTCTCGGCAAAGATACAGCGCGCGTGAAGTTCGCATCGCAGCCCCCCACGGTGGTGCTCATGGCCGGATTGCAGGGTTCCGGCAAGACCACCACTTCGGGCAAGCTCGCCAACTGGCTGAAGAATGGCGGGCATCGCCCGCTCCTCGTCTCCGTCGACGTCTACCGTCCCGCGGCCCGCGAGCAGTTGAAGATCGTTGCGCAGGCGGTAAAGAGTCACATCTACGAAGGCCAGGTCACAGAGGCGAACACCGCAACCGTCGAGCGCCTGGTGAAAGAGGCCCGCCGCGAAGCTGTTGTCTCCGGATGCGACGTGCTGATCGTCGATACCGCCGGCCGCTTGCACATCGACGACCAGCTCATGGACGAGATGCAGTCGCTGAAGAAGCTGCTGAATCCCTCGGAAATTCTGTTCGTCGCCGACGCCATGACCGGACAGGACGCGGTGCGCTCGGCCGAAGAGTTCCACAAAAAGCTGACGCTGACCGGCGTTGTGCTTACGAAAATGGACGGCGACGCCCGTGGCGGCGCGGCGCTCTCCATTCGCCAGGTCACGGGCCAGCCCATCAAGTTCATCGGCATTGGCGAGAAATACGACGCCCTCGAGCCCTTTCATCCCGACCGCATCGTGTCGCGCATTCTCGGCATGGGCGACATCCTCTCGCTCATCGAGCGCGCCGAGCAGCATGTCGATAAGAAGAAAGCCGAAGAGATGGCCAAAAAGGCCCTTGCCGGCGACGGATTCTCGCTCGAAGATTTCCGCGACCAGCTGCGCTCCGTCAAGAAGATGGGATCGATGAAGAGCCTCATGGGCATGCTGCCGTCCATCGGCCCATTCAGCGGCCTGCAGAAAGCCGCCGACCAGGTCGACGAAAAACAGATCGATCGCGTGGAGGCCATCATCAACTCGATGACCATGCACGAGCGCATCCATCATGAAGTCATCAACGGCAGCCGCCGCAAGCGCATCGCCCGCGGCTCCGGCACGACGATTCAGGAAGTAAACAACCTGCTCCGCCAGTACGCCCAGATGAAAAAGATGTTCAAGCAGATGGGCAAGCCAAGCTTCGCGCGCCGGCTGGCAGGAATGAAGCTGCCGGGAATGTAGAGGAACAGTACGCAGTACCTGGTACTCAGTACTCGGTCGAAATCAAACGCCGTATGCCTCTGACGTTGTCATCCTGAGCGGAGTTGCCGCGAGCGAAGCGAACGGCAACGCAGTCGAAGGACCCCTATCAGCGTCGTCGAATCGCGATTATGAAATGGCGCTCTCTTGAAGAATCGACTCCAGGCACGGACGTCCGTCCTCTACGCGAAATCTTCGCCGAGCGAAAGGGACTGATCGCGAAGTATGTTCCCGCCGAAACCCAAGCCATTCACGCGCAAACAGTCGCCGACCTGAAAGCTCGGCATCTCGCGGCCAACATTCTCCCGGTGGGCGCGAAGGCTCCCACCTTCGAACTTCCCGACCACGATGGCAAAATGGTTTCATCCTCGGACCTGCTTGCGCGAGGGCGCCTCGTGATCTGCTTCATCCGGGGTCGTTGGTGCCCCTTCTGTGTCGGCCAGATGGAAGCGATGAATCTGCTCGTACCACAAATCGAGCAGCCGGGGGCCGCATTGGTCGCCATCTCGCCACAAACCGTAAAGCAGTCCTTCTTCATGCACGATCAGCACAAGCTGCGCTTTCCTCTCCTCTCCGATGGGGGCAACAAAGTCGCGCGCCAGTTTGCGCTCACCTATCGTGTGCCGCCGCCGCAGGAAGCCATCTATCGTCGCGCCTTCGTCAACCTGCCCTTCACCAATGGAGACGATACTTGGGAGTTACCCATTCCCGCGACGTACATCATCGACCGCGGCAGCACGATTCTCTACGCGTCGGCAAACGAGGACTACACCGATCGCCCCGAACCGCTGGAAATCATCCGAGAATTGCAGAGATAGCATTAGCGTATGGGGTCTGCGCGAACGCGACAGACCACCTTCAGAGCCGTGATGGTAGCCGCGGAAGAGCGCCCAATTAACACATGCGCACCCGTGGCGGATTACCCCGTTAACCCCTGCGCAACCGTGGAAGAGCGGCCCTTCAGGGCCGCGATAAGCGTCAAAATCGACAGGGCTTTAGCCCCTGTGGTTTGAAGATCCGTGACGCGGGCTAAAACGCCGCTCTTCTACCGATTTCGATAGACTGATTACTCATGCACTACATCTATGGCATCAACTCGGTCACCGAAGCCCTCAAGGCCCGGGGCCGCGCCTTCGAATGGGTCGGCATGGCGAAGGAGCGCCACGATCTTCGCCTGCAGCGGCTGATCGAAGACTGCCGCAAAACGGGAATCCCCGTCCGCTTTCTCCAGCGCACCGAACTCGACCGCATGGCCGGCAACGCCGCCCATCAGGGAGTGGTCGCCGTCACCTCGGCCAAGCAATACAACGATCTCGCTGACGTCATCGCGGCCAAGCGCGGCCAATATTCTCTGATCGTGGTGCTCGATGGAGTCGAAGATCCGCACAATCTCGGAGCGATCCTGCGCACCTCCGACGCTGCGGGCGCGAACGGTATCGTCATTCCCGAACGCCGCGCCGCCGCCGTGACCGGCACCGTGACCAAAGCCTCCGCCGGAGCGAGCGAGCATCTTCCAATTGCCAAGGTGACCAACATTGCCCGCACCGTGGAAGAACTAAAAGAAAACAACATCTGGACCGTCGGCCTCGACGAGCGCGCCACGCAAACCTACGACGCCCTCGACTACAAGATGGACTGCGCCTTGGTCCTGGGCGGAGAAGGCAAGGGCCTGCACGATTTGGTGAAGCGCAAGTGCGATTTCCTGGTCTCCATCCCGATGCTCGGCAAAGTGCCTTCGCTCAATGTGTCAGTCGCTGCCGCAGTCGTTCTCTATGAGATCGTCAGGCAGCGCCGCAGCACCCAAGGCCCATCGGACACAGAATGAATTCCTGGTCGAAGCTGCTCTGTGTCCTTTGTGTCCTCTGTGGTTCCGTGGCGCAAGTTTTTTCTCTCGACCGCGAAGCATTCACGTTCACCGATTACAACCTGACCCTGCGAGTCGAACCGGAGCAGCACCGGCTAGGGGTTCGAGGAATTATCACCCTGCGTAATGACTCGCAGTCGCCGCAAAGAATTGTGGCGCTGCAGATCTCGTCCTCTCTCGACTGGAAGTCGGTGAAAGCTGGCAATCAGTCGGTGCAGTTCGTCACCCAGCCTTACACCTCCGACATCGATCACACCGGCAGCCTCTCCGAAGCGATCATAACCTTGCCACAGGCCGTCCCGCCTAAGGGAACCATCGACCTTGCGATCGGCTATGAAGGTGTGATCATGCGTGATGCGACCAGGCTCACCCGCATCGGTACGCCCGAAGAGCCGGCCCGCAACGCGGATTGGGACCAGATCGACGCAGATTTCACTGCCGTGCGCGGTGCGGGATACGTGGCCTGGTATCCGATGGCCACCGAATCCGCGAATCTTTCCGAGGGCAACGATCTGGCGGAAGTCTTGCAACGGTGGAAGTCGCGCGAGGCCGAGTCGCAAATGCATCTGGAATTCGAATCCACGCAAAAATCCACAATCTTATTCAGCGGTCACCGTGACGGCTTCGTGGTCACACCTGATCCAGGCATAGTGAAGATCGGCGTGTTCAGCATCCTTCGACTCGGGCTCAACGTTCCGACTTTCGCGTTAGCCGACTACAAGAAACTCGATGTCGATGGTGGGGTCCACTCCCTGCCGGGGAAGGAAGCCCTTGCAGGTTCGTACGCTGACCTTCTTCGAAACCTCGATCCGCTCCCCGAAGCGCACGGCGGGGAAAATCTGCAGGTCGCGGAATTGCCCGATTCCGGCGCGGCTCCATTCCTGAGTGACAACCTGCTGCTCATGCCATTTCGGCCGTTGACCACCGAAGATCGTTTGACATTGGTTTACGCGCTGGCCCGGCAGAAGACGGCCTCGCCGCGACCCTGGATCAGCGAGGGCCTCGCGCACTACGCCCAAGCATTTGACATTGACCAGCAGCGTGGGCGGAAGGCGGCGCTCGACTACCTCAATGCGCACGGGACCCCGCTCGTCGAATCTGAAAAACAGGCTTCACCTTCTGCATCGATGTCGAAAGATTCGGAAGACGCGGCCGCGAGCCGCTCTCTTATCAACACCAGCGATGAAATCTATTTGCAAGCGAAAGCAATGTGGGTCTTCTGGATGCTCCACGACATGATCGGTCCGTCGTTCGGCTTGGCTATTTTTTCCTACCAGCCTTCGGAGGATAAGGATCCTTCGTACATGCCGCGATTGATCGCTTCTCATACCCAGCGCGATCTGGAATGGTTCTTCGATGACTGGGTCTACCGCGATCGCGGGCTGCCCGATTTCAAAGTTGCGTCCGCGTTCTCGCGCAGCACCCTCACCAAGTCGTACATGGTAGCGGTCACCGTCGAAAATCTGGGAACCGCCGGGGCCGAGGTACCCGTGATCGTCAAGTTCGCTGGCGGCGAAGTTTCGAAACGGCTGGAAGTTCGTGCCAAAACCCAGGCCACGATTCGCGTGGAGACTCCGGCTCCAGCGCAGGAAATTCAAGTGAACGACGGCAGCGTTCCCGAGAGCAACCTTGCCAACAACACGTTCAAAGTTGAGCCGCCGCAGCAATGATTCACCACAGAGTCACAGAGGCACGGAGAAAAATAACAAGGAAAATCTCCGATGATATTGCCACAGCCGTATCTCTCTTGTTTCCTCCGTGTCTCCGTGCCTCCGTGGTAAGTTGATTCTTTCGCTCGGAGGGCAACTCTGGCCTACATCCAATTTCTCGGCGCTGCCGGCACCGTCACCGGCTCGAAGCACCTCATCAACACCGGCGATCCCTCCGGCAAGAGCGGCTTTCAGCTTCTGATCGACTGCGGGCTTTTTCAAGGTCCGAAAGAATGGCGCGAGCGCAACTGGCGCGACACGCCGGTGCCCGCCAAGGAAATCGATGCGGTCATCCTGACCCACGCGCATCTCGACCATTGCGGATGGATTCCGCGGCTGGTGAAAGAAGGCTTCCGCGGGCCGATCTATGCCACTCCACCGACCATTGATTTGTGTGGCATCATCCTTCCCGACTCCGGCCACCTGCAGGAAGAAGACGCTCGCTTCTACAACAAAATAAAAAAGTCGAAGCACGATCCTGCCCTGCCGCTGTATACGTTCGAAGAAGCCCAGTCCTGCCTGCGGTATTTCAAGCCGGTGCACGTCGGCGAGACGATTCAACTGTCTGCTGAGATCTCATTCCGCTTTGTGCCGGCCGCGCACATTCTGGGATCGTGCATGGCCGAGGTTTCGCTGAACATCAACGGGCGCGCGCGGCGCATGCTGTTTACCGGCGATATCGGCCGCGTGCGCGATCAGAAGATCGCGCCGGGGAAGGTGGTGCACTCCGGGCCTGCCGAAGGCGAGGCAGCCGACCTGGTCGTAATGGAGTCGACCTATGGCAACCGGATGCATCCCAAAGAAGACCCGCTGCCGGAGCTTGCATCCCTGATTACCGGCGCGGCCAATCGAGGCGGCAGTGTGATCGTGCCGGCGTTCGCCATCGAGCGAACCCAGAAATTCGTTTTCATTCTGAAGCATCTGCTCGAATCGGGCCAGATTCCGCGCATGCCGGTTTTCTGCGACAGCCCCATGGCGATCAAAGCGGTGGAAATTTTCCTGAAACACGATGAAGAATACAGCGACGAAACCCGGGCTATGATCCGACAGTACGGCTCGCCGCTGACGTGGCCCGGCTTCATCTTTGCCTCGACTCCGGAAGAATCGAAGAAGATCAATGCCGCGATGATGCCTTCGGTCATCATTTCCTCGAGCGGTATGGTCACCGGTGGACGCGTTCTGCACCACCTTGCCCAGCGTTTGCCCGATCCACGGAATCTGGTCCTGTTCATCGGATTTCAGGCACCTGGAACCCGCGGATTTGCCATCAAGACCAAGTCGGACGAAGTGAAAATTTTCGGCGACATCATTCCCATACGCGCCCAAGTCGCCGCGCTCGAGCAATTCAGCGATCACGCCGATCCGCCGGAGTTACTGCAGTGGCTGCGCACATTTCGCAACCAGCCCGCGGCGACCTATCTGGTGCATGGCGAACCCGAAGCGTCAGGGCAGTTGCGCGACCTGATGAAGAAAGAGCTGCGCTGGAATGTTGAGGTTGTGAAGTATCTGGAAAAAGTGGAGCTGAATTAGTAATCGTGATCGTTACAACGATTCTTCGCTGCGCTCAGAACGACAACTTCACTGTGAACTGAAGCGCACGAGCGCTTCTAGTTTTCCCGCGGCTGCTCCCGAGTCGATTGATTGACTCGCCAGGGGGATGGCTCCAGCGATGTGATCGGCGCGTCCGGCAGCCACCAGGGCGGCAGCTGCGTTCAGTAGCACGACGTCACGGCGCGGGGACTTCTCTCCCTTCAGCACCGCCCGGATGATGTCTGCATTTTCCGCCGCATCGCCTCCGGAAATTTCCTGCAGCGAGGCGCGGCTCATCCCGAACTCCTCAGGTTCGACTTCATACGACCTCACCGAGCCTTCGCGCGCCTCCGCGACGTGCGTCTTGCTGGTGATGGTGATTTCGTCCAGCCCATCCAGGCCGTGTACGACCAGTGCCCGCCGCAGCCCCAGCATGCTCAGCGCCTCGGCCAGTTTCTCCACCAGGTCGAGCGAATACACGCCGACCACCTGCCCATTCGCGCGCGCGGGATTCGTCAGCGGCCCCAGCAGATTGAACATGGTGCGCATGCGCAGGTCTCGCCGCACTCCCTGGACTTGCTTCATGGCAGGATGCAGGTTGGGCGCGTACAGAAAACAGATTCCCACCTCGCGCAGGCACTGCGCGGCGCGCTCCGGTGACAGCTGAATATTCATCCCCAAGGCTTCGACCACATCCGCCGAGCCGCATTTTGAGCTGATGCTGCGATTGCCGTGCTTGGCCACGCGAACGCCGGCCCCGGCCGTAACCAGCGCGGTTGCGGTAGAGATGTTGAACGTGCCACTCGCATCCCCGCCGGTGCCGCTGGTGTCGATCAGTGAATCATCTGCCGATTCCTCCGCCAGGGCATCGCGACCGGTACCCGTCACGGCCAGCGCGGCGGCGCTGCCTGCGCGTTCAATCGGCAAAGGGGCGGCAGCAGCCCGGATGGCTTCCGCGAACCCGACAATTTCCTCCACCGTTTCGCCCTTCATCCGCAACCCGATCAGCAAGGCGGCGATCTGCGCATCGCTGCACCTGGCGGCGAGCACCTCCGCCATCACTTCACGAGCCTCTTCGCGGCTAAGCGATTGGCGGTGGTTGACGAGACGATGAAGGGCATCCAGGATCATGCTCGCCGCATTGTAAGTCAAGAAAGCATTCCCCTGTGTTCCTCCGTGCCCTCTGTGGTTGAAAGCTTTTTCTTTCTTAGCAGGCAGGGAGACCTCGGCTAGCGAGCAGCAGTAGGGGTTCCGTGCAGGCGCTTCCTGAAAAAATCACGCCAATCACCTGGAAGAGCGGACGTGGCGATGGCCTTGTCGAGCAGGTCGCGGTTATAGGTGTCTTCGGCGAACACCCAGTTCATCTCCGAGATCGTGATGGCATGGGGTTCGCGGCTTAGGAATTCGAACGAATTTCCCACCTCCACGACCCCTTCCTTTTCCACCGAAAAGTAGAATCCGCTCCGGCCGCTGCGCAAAAAGCGCGCAAGGATATCCTTACGCTTGAATTTTGCCGCCAGCTTGTAACACGGAATGCGAGGCTGGCGGACAACAAGAATTGCGGTGCCGATCTGCAGCCGGTCTCCTATGAACAGGTCTCGCTCGATCAATCCCTCGGTCGTGAAGTTTTCCCCGAACATGCCCCACGGCAGATTCGTCCCTGGCAATTCCTGGCGCCAGAATTCGTAGTGCTCGGAAGGATACGCGTATACGGCCTTGTTCGGGCCGCCGTGAACGGCGAGGTCAGCTTGGCAGTCGCCATCGAGATTAAGAGTCCGCAACGCCACCGGGCCGGAGACGGGTTCCTTGAAAATCCCCGTATTAATCGTGGCCCCGTTATAAACCGTAAGGCGCGGACGAGCGACGTTGAGCGATATCAGGCGCAAGCAGCCTCCATTCTCGCATGGGCTGCGCGCGCATTGGTAGCCATCTAAGATGTCGCGGCTTCCCCAAAGGACGCAGGAGTTCGTGCCCCGCACGACTCCCATTTAGAAGTCGCCGCCCGGAAGCTTGCCGAGCCTGTTTGCCCTGCTCTTTTTTCTTCTATAAAATCAAAGGTTTGCTGCCCGCATCGCCGCGCTGCAATCAGGGTCCTTCCGAGTCTTTACTGAAGAGTCATCATTATGAAAATTCATGAGTATCAGGCCAAGGGAATTCTTAAGAAATATGGTGTGGCTGTGCCCCGCGGATCGCGGGCGGCGTCGCGCGAAGAGGCGGAATCGGTAGCACGGGATCTTTTCGATTCCGGTGCGAGCGGTGTGGTCGTCAAGGCGCAGATCCATGCCGGAGGCCGCGGCAAGGGCGGTGGGGTAAAGATCGCCAAGTCGGTGGACGAAGCTGGCGAGCTCGCCGGAAAGATGCTGGGCATGCGGCTGATCACCCATCAGACTGGCCCCGAAGGACGGATCGTCCGCCGCTTGCTGATTGAAGAGACGCTACCCATCGAGAAGGAACTTTATCTCGGCATCCTGGTGGACCGCGCCGAGGGCAAGCCGGTGTTCATGGCATCCGCTGCTGGCGGGATGGACATCGAGCAGGTCGCCGCCGAGCAACCCGAGGCGATTTTGAAGCAGCACATCGATCCGGGCATGGGCCTCGAGGCCTTCCAGGCGCGCAAGATCGCATTCAAACTCGGCCTGAGCGCCAAGCAGATCAATCCGGCAGTGCAGTTTCTGACCAGCCTCTATAAAGCCTTCCTCGAGACTGACGCCTCGCTGCTGGAAATCAATCCTTTCATTACGACCACCGACGGCCGGCTCTTCGCGCTCGATGCCAAGATCAATTTCGACGATAACGCCCTCTTCCGCCATCCCGATCTGCGCGAACTGCGCGATATCACCGAGGAAGATCCGCTGGAAGTCGAGGCCTCGAAGTACAGCCTCAACTACATCAAGCTCGACGGCAATGTCGGATGCATGGTCAACGGTGCCGGACTGGCCATGGCGACCATGGACATTATTAAGTACGCCGGCGGCATGCCCGCAAATTTCCTCGATGTAGGAGGCGGTGCCAGTTCCGAGCAGGTGGCTCATGCGTTCGAAATCCTGCTGAGCGACCGGAACGTGAAGGCGGTGCTGATTAACATTTTCGGCGGCATCCTCCGCGTGGATACCCTGGCCACCGGAGTGGTCGAAGCCGCGCGCAAGACGAACATCAAGCTGCCCATCGTGCTGCGCCTGGAAGGCACCAATGTGGACGAAGGCAAAAAGATCCTGATGAACTCGGGGTTAAATTTCGTTGTCACCGACACCATGAAAGACGCAGCCGACAAGGTAGTCGCCGCCGCGCGCGGCACGCTGAACATGACGGAATGGCGCTAGATATTCACCGTGGAAGGCCGGAGTGTCCCCTCTGTGAAACTCTGTGTCCTCTGTGGTGGATGAAGTGAAGAACGAGGATTTTTACTTATGGCAATTTTAGTGGACAAGAACACGCGCGTGCTCGTGCAGGGACTGACCGGCCGCGAAGGCACGTTTCACGCGAAAGCCAGCGCCGCTTACGGCACGCATATTGTGGGCGGAGTCACTCCCGGCAAAGGCGGCACCACCCACGAAGGCTGGCCTATCTTCAACACCGTGCGCGAAGCCGTCGACAAGACCGGCGCCACCGCGACCGTGATCTTTGTCCCGCCCCCGTTCGCCGCCGACGCCATCATGGAAGCCGCCGACGCCGAAATTGATCTCATCGTCTGCATCACCGAGGGCATCCCAACGCTTGACATGGTCCGCGCCTGGGAATTTCTGCAGAACCGCCGCTCGCGCCTGATCGGCCCCAACTGCCCGGGGATTATTTCACCGGGCAAGTGCAAGATTGGCATCATGCCAGCTTCGATTCACAAAGAAGGCTCCATCGGCATCGTCTCGCGATCGGGCACGCTTACCTATGAGGCGGTCCATCAGCTCACCCAGCGCGGCATCGGACAGTCGACCGCACTCGGCATTGGTGGCGATCCCATCATCGGCACCACCTTCGTCGATGCGCTCGACCTGTTCAATCGCGATCCCGAGACCGAAGCAGTGATCATGATCGGCGAGATCGGCGGCAACGCCGAAGAAACCGCCGCCGAGTTCGTCAAGACGCACATGAAGAAGCCGGTGGTGGGATTCATTGCCGGCCAGACCGCGCCTCCCGGACGCCGCATGGGGCACGCGGGAGCCATCATCTCCGGCGGAAAGGGTACCGCCGCCGAGAAGATCAAAGCACTCGAGGCGGCCGGAATCCGTGTCGCAAATTCGCCCGCCGCCATCGGAGAGACGCTGGCCGCGGCCCTGGGAGTCAACGTCTAGTAAAACCGGCTGCTGAGACGCGCCCACGACCAAACCTAAGACCTAACGCCCAACACCTAATACCGAACGCCCAAGGACCGACGACAGACCATGAAGACTCTCCAACGCACCTTCACCATCGTCAAACCCGACGCAGTTCGCCGCAACGCTGTGGGCGACATCATCGAACAGTTCGAGAAAAATGGCTTCCGCATCCTGGCCATGAAGATGCTGGAAATTTCCAAGCATCAGGCCGAGCAGTTTTATGCGGTGCACGCCAGTCGCCCTTTTTTCAATTCGCTCACCGATTTCATGTCGAGCGGGCCGATCGTTGTGCTGGCGCTCGAAAAAGAAAATGCCATTGCCGACCTGCGCAAGCTGATGGGCGCGACCAATCCCGCGCAAGCCGAGGAAGGCACGATCCGCAAGAAGTGGGCCAGCAGCATCGAGCACAACGCAATTCACGGCTCCGACGCGGAAGATACCGCCCGCTTCGAGCTAAGCTTCTTCTTCGCCGGATACGAACTGGCAAAGTAGTACTCAGTACTCGGTACTCAGTACTCAGTGCTGCGAAAAGGTGTGTCCTTAAACTGAGTACTGAGTACTAGGTACTGAGTACTCAGAACTGAGAACTTACGATGCCCATGGTTCAAATCACCATGCTCGCCGGCCGCACCGCCGAACAGAAGCGCAAGATCGCCAAGCGCATCACCGATGTAATGGTCGAAGAGGCGGGTGCCCGCCGCGAAGGAATTGTCATTGCGTTCCACGAAGTCTCCAAAGAGAATTACGCTTCGGGCGGCGAGCTGATGGTCGATAAAAACAAATAGCGTCATTCCGCTCTCCTCCTTTTGGAAAGAACTCCCATGAAATCGAATCGAGCATTGCTCGCTGCTGTTTTAACTCTCTGCGCACTTACCTGTTTTGCCCAACCCTCCGCCAATGAAGACGCCGTCTGGAAGCTCGAGCATTCTTACTGGGAGTTCGTAAAAGCGCAGGACGTCGCCGGCTACAAGTCCTTGTGGCACGAAAATTTCGTGGGATGGCCCTCGTTCAGCCCGCAGCCCGTGCGCAAAGAGCACGTTGCCGATTGGATGACCAGCTACCAGGCAAAGGGATTGCGCCTGAAATCCTACTCGCTGAATCCTGCGGCCAGCCAGGCCACTGGCCACTTAGTCGTGGTGTTCTATCGGATAGCGACCGTGTGGACGGGCCCGAACGGCTCAGAAACATCGGAGACGGTCCGAGCTATGCACACATGGCTGCGCGGGGATAACGGATGGCAGATCATCAGCGGAATGTCGATGAGAGAAACCGCGCCCAAGCAGTAGTCGGGGCATAGATACAACCCGCTAACCACTAGCCACTAATCCCTTAACCACTGCGTACTGAGTACTGAGTACTGAGTACTGCCTCTCACCCCAGCGGCTCGAATAAATGTCCTTCCACGCGGTCCGCCACTTTTGGCAGATCCTTCTTCGCGTGCTGCAGGAAGTACGGGGCGGTGCGGTGCGCTTCCAGCGCGGCATCGTCTTTGTATTGCTCGTAGATAAAGAAGCGGCGAGCTTCCGTCTTGTGGCGGTGCACCTGGTACATGGCACAGCCCGGTTCTTTGCGGGAATCCTCGGTGAGTTTCTGAAACAGGGCGGCAACTTCAGCTTCGTGCCCAACTTTCGCCATCCAGGTAACGGCCAACACCACCATCGTTCGCTCCTTCCCGTTCAGTTGGTCTGCCGGGGAGGCAATTCTAGGGCTTTTTTGCGGCGCTCTTCAACTCTTTAACGAAGCTGTCCATCAGAATGGTATGACCGCGGTCCGGGCCTGTGGAAATCATTCCGATCTTCGCGCCCGTTTCCTGCTCCACGAATGCCAGATATTCGCGCGCCTGCTTGGGGAGCTTCTTGTACTCGGTGATGCCCTCGGTCGAGCTGCGCCAGCCCGGAAGCTTCTTGTAAATGCATTCGATCTTTTCGTAGCCGCTGGCCTGCGCGGGCGCTTCGGCGGTCTTCTTGCCATCCATCTTGTAACCGACGCAGATCGGAATCTCCGCGAGTTCGTCGAGCACGTCCAGCTTGGTAACCACAAGCCATGAAGTGCCGTTGATCATGCCCGAGTAGCGCAGTAGCGGCAGGTCCAGCCACCCGGTGCGCCGTGGACGCCCGGTCACCGCGCCATATTCGTTGCCCCGTTTGCGCAGGTTGTCGCCGCTGTCGGTCTTATCTTCGGTAGGGAACGGACCTTCGCCGACTCGCGTGCAGTACGCCTTGGTGATTCCGATAACCGAATTGATCGCGTTGGGAGCGACGCCCGTCCCGATGACTGCTCCCCCTGACGTTGCGCTCGAAGAAGTCACGAAGGGATAAGTTCCGTGGTCGATATCGAGCATCGTCCCCTGCGCGCCTTCAAACAGGATCGACTCGCCCTTGGCCAGCGCATCGTTCAGCAGCACCGCCGTGTCGCACACGAACGGCGCAATCTTTTCCGCAGCCTGCGCATACTCGGCATACATCTTGTCGGCGTCGAGCGGTTCGGAGTTGAACAGCGCGTGCGCGATCATGTTCTTCTCGCGCACCGCATTCTCGATGTGTTTCTTGAGCAGTTCCAAATCGAGCAGGTCCGCGACGCGCAGCCCGCGCCGTCCCATTTTGTCTTCATAGGCCGGCCCGATTCCACGAGAGGTAGTGCCGATCTTCACCCGGCCGGGAGCATTCTCCGCCGCCAGTTCGATCATGCGGTGATAAGGCAGGATCACGTGGGCGCGGTTCGACACGAAAAGATTGCCGTCAATCTTGACTCCGGCATCGCGCAGCCCACCAGCTTCCTTCAGAAAGGCGAGCGGATCGAGCACTACGCCGTTGCCGATTACGCTGCGGCACCCAGTCCGCAGCACGCCGCACGGCACCAGCTGCAGAACAAATTTCTTGCCTCTGATGATGACCGTGTGCCCGGCATTGTGTCCGCCCGCATAGCGCGCCACGACGGAGAAGTTCTCCGACAACACGTCCACGATCTTGCCTTTGCCTTCATCGCCCCACTGGGCGCCGACAATCACGGCGGTCTTGCCTTTTTTCAATTCCAGCTCCGTCAAAAAAATTCAGGCAGGCAGATGCCCGCTCTGCATCGGCACACTTCTTGCCCGCGGAAGTTCCTGAGACAAAAAATTCTTGGGATAGGCCGGAGAAGACGTGTACGGGTTATCTTATCGTGCGGATGAGCCCAATAGCAACGCAGACGCCATCAAGACTGTGCACGAGGCAAAAAGGCGTTAAAGTGTGGCTGGGTTTCCTTCGTGAACCTTAGTGCCCTTAGTGGTTGATGATTTTCCCCTCAGGTAAGATGGACCAAGACAATGCCAAAATTTGAGAAGCACATCTTCGTCTGCGGAAACCAGCGCCCCCCGGGCCATCCCCGCGGCTGCTGCGATCCCACGGCCGAGGCCAAGCTGCAAAAGCTGTTTAAGCAAAAACTAGCCCAACGCGGCCTGAAGGGCAGAGTGCGAGCGAACCAGTCCGGCTGCCTGGATCAGTGCGAACACGGACCCAATATTGTTGTCTACCCCGATGCCGTCTGGTACGGCCACGTCACCGAAGCCGATGTGGATGAAATCATCGACTCGCACATCGTCGGAGGTAGACCGGTAGAGCGCCTCCGCATCGCCGATTCATGCTTGAACACAGAAACCTGCGAGCACCGGAACCAGCTTAGACCCCCAGCCCGTGAGCCAGGAGCCAAAGGCTAGTAGCCCATAGCTCATCGCTCACTGCTCACAGCTCATAGCTCACCCCTCCTTTACTTTCCCAGCCTCCTCCTCGTACCTTGATCCCATGCCGCCATACTTTACTCCCGAACTTTTTCGTTTCCTAACTCGCCTCAAGCGCAACAACAATCGGGACTGGTTCCTCGCCCACAAGCACGAATACGAAGCCTACGCGCATCAGCCTGCGCTGCTTTTCATCGCCGATTTCGCCGGACCGTTGTACGACATCTCGCCGCATCTGGTCGCTGATCCGCGTTCCTCCCGCGGATCTCTGTTCCGCATCTATCGTGACACGCGTTTTTCGCCCGACAAGCGTCCTTACAAAACGCACCTCGCCATGCGCTTTTCGCATCGCGGCAAGGACGTGCATTCGCCCGGCTTCTATCTGCATCTCGAACCCGGAGGATGCTTTGCGGCATCGGGCCTATGGCATCCGGAGCCGCCCACATTGCTCAAAGTCCGCAGCGCGATTGTCGAGCGTTGCGACGAGTGGCGCAAGATTCGCAAGCTGCTCAACTGGGACGACGCCAGCCGGCTCTCGCGCCCTCCCCGCGGTTTTCCCTGCGACCACGAGTTCGTCGACGATCTCAAGCTCCGCGACCTGGGAACCTCCGTGGAATTCACCGATGCGCAAGTCTGCAGCCCGAAATTCATGGCGACATTTTCCGCGGCCTGCCGCAAGATGTCTCCCCTGGCAGTGTTCCTCAGCAGCGCTCTGGGATTGCCGTTCTAACCAGCACCAGGGGGATCACGAACGTGGAGATAGCCGCGCCGCCGGTTTAAATGTGTGGGGAAAGTCGCGTCAGTCTAGAAATATGTGGAGACAGCCGCCCTCGGCTGTCAGTCGAGCGAAGCTCGACCGCTTGCAGCTGCCTAGCTCTTGCGAGCGGACCGCTTCCCATCCTGCCTGGAAGGCTTTTCATGCCGCACATTTTCATGTCGCACAAAAGACAAGCCCCGCTTGAGTTCTGCGGTGAGATCGGTGTCTGCAGTAGCAACGTGCACTGGCTTGCCGGACTCTTTCCCGAGCCACGCATTCAGCTCCTCGGGAGTGCTGGTGACAAAACGTCCCTGGCGCCGCACCGGCATCCCCTGGCCCGCCCAGCGCTGCACCACCGCTTCGGGCTGCCCCAGAAAAGATGCGATCTGCTTCCACCCAGTCAGCGATTCCGCCTGTTCTTTCCCCGAACGAGTTTTCGCAGCTCGTTGCGCCATGACGTCCGTGTTTTCCTTCGTGCGACTTCGTGTCCTTAGTGGTTGAATGGGGTCTGTCCCCGAACTGGTTGAGGTCCGTGTTTTCCTTCGTGCGACTTCGTGTCCTTAGTGGTTGAATGGGTTGCGAAGGACTGGTAGGCGCGGCAGGAATCGAACCTGCAACCCTCGGATTAGAAATCCGATGCTCTATCCTTTTGAGCTACGCGCCCACTTTAGAATCAACAACTTACAACCAACACTTTAGTGCTCTTGTCCGATAAGTCTGATAAGCGTACGCTGTTGGTTATGGACCTAACCAACATCGCGGCTCTGCTCAAGCCGTCGAAACCCCACCGGAGATTCCGCAAGCAAACCGGCTCCATCGTCAAACGCTCAGATGGATTCTACCTCAGGTATTACAAAGATGGTGATGGGGGCACCCGCACCAAGGTCACGGAAAGGCTCTGCGACCTCACCGTGGTTGACGCAAAGAAGCGTGACTTGCTTGCCGCATCCCATCTTTCAACCGTCAACAACCTGCGTCACGCGGCTGTGCGCTCACAGGTCGAGGCCCCACCACTCACCATCGGTGGCTTTTGGCAAGAAACGTACCGGCCATGGGTGGAAGCCAACAAGCGGCCATCCACCCTGCGTGGTTATGAATACGATTGGAAGCTGTACGTCAAAGATCAAATCGCAACCAAGAACCTCAACGAGTTCACTACCGTTGATGCTTGCGAGTTGCTTGACCATTGTGCCTCGGTGAAAAAACTGAGCAGACGCAGCCTCGCACACGTCAAAAGCCTCTGCTCAGGCATCTTCTCTCACGCGGTACGCAAGGGCCACATCCAATTCAACCCATGGCGCGAAGCCAAAGAGTCAGTGCGTGTGGCAGAATCCGAGCCGCGTATTGAGTACACCCCTGAGGAAACCATCAACATTCTCAACGCCATTCCTGAGACACACGCAAAGTTGTTCTTTGGGTTGGTTGCTGTGATGGGGATGAGGCCGAGCGAAGCCGCAGCCGTGCGTTGGGAAAACATCAGTGATGGGGTGCTCAAGGTCCGCGAAGCTGCACCTTACGGCACACTCGGTGGGTTGAAGACCAAACGCAGCAAACGTGACCTCATCATCACTGAGCCGGTCACATCCTTGCTCGCCACACTCCGCAAAGATCGCAACAACCCGGCTGCGGGTCTGTTGTTCACTCACAACGGCACTGACCCCATCAATCACAATACCTTTGCCAAAACCTACATCACTCCCTTTGCTCGCAAGGTCTGCTCACGCTGGAATGGTTGCTACTCAGGCAGGCACGGTGCGGCAACCACTCTTTACAACCTGACCGGTGACGTGCGAGCCGCTTATCAGGTGCTCGGCAACAGCTTGGCCGTGGTGCAAAAGGAGTACATCAAACCCTCGGTTGAACAAGGGCAGGCCGGTCAGTTGTTGGTTGAGAAAGCTTTGTTGAAGGCAATGAAGACCGCGAAGAGGAAGGTTAAGAAGCACTAGTGGGTAACAACGATAATCAGCACGAAGTACCCAAGACCAAAGCAAATGAGTGAGCCGAAGCCTAGGGTTTCACTGATGGTGTAACGCAACTTTGTGTGCTTCTCACCGTGTTGGTACCCCTCATACCTGTGAACCACCCACACTATAAACACCACACCACTAATCACACTCCATGCGAGCAAGATCAAAGGCGAAGCATAAAACCACGGGAGTCTTCCAGCTTGTGAATGCAGAGCCGAAGAACCAACCAAAAGAACGATAGAGCCGGTGGCCAAGCCTATAACCAACTCCGCAGCCTTGATGTACTTCGCAAGGATAGGCTCAAAAGCACCGGGCCTGCCTTGTGGGTCTATATCATAAGACTCGGACTCCTTGGTTAAAAATGAAAAAGTACCAACTGTCGCAAATACCAAACTACCACCAACAAGACCACCGAATC
>DATGFC010000052.1:0-5015 GCA_035309485.1 Candidatus Sulfotelmatobacter sp. | reverse complement strand
CACGCACAACTACACCGAGTTGCTGATTCGGCACACTCTGGTGGGAGTGGGCGAGGCGACCTTCGTCACCATTGCGCCGACCTTTGTGGCCGATCTTTTTCATGAAAACGTGCGCGGCCGGATTCTTGGCGTCTTCTACCTCGCCATCCCGGTCGGCTCGGCCGCCGGATATCTGCTCGGCGGATATCTGGCTCCTACCCACGGCTGGCGCTTTCCTTTCTACATTGCGGCCGCGCCAGGATTCGGGTTGGCGCTGCTGGTGCTATTTCTGAAGGAACCGCCACGCGGGCAATTCGATTCACTACAAGAGACGCCGGAGCGCGGCACCGTTCTTGGCTTGTTCCGCAATCCCGCATTCCTCACCGCGACTCTGGGCATGGCCTTCATGACCTACTCGCTGGGAGGGATTCAGGTGTGGATGCCGCAATTCCTCTATAGCGAGCGCCATTTCACCCTCGAGAAAGCCAATCTGCTGTTTGGCGGCATCATCGTGATCGACGGCTTTGTGGCTTCCTTGGCCGGCGGCTGGCTTGGCGACTATCTGCTGCCGCGGATGAAGGGCTCGTATTACCTCGTATCCGCGGTCGGTATGATGCTCGGTATTCCTGTCATGATTGTGGCGTTGTTTAACCGTGGCTCGTTGATGGTTCCTGCCATTGCAGTGGCAGCATTCTTTCTGCTCCTCAACACCTCGCCCTTGAATGCTGCTGTCATCAACTCAGTCGGCGCACACATTCGGGCCACGGCGCTGGCGGTGAACATTTTCATCTTCCACCTGCTCGGCGATGTGCCGTCGCCGACCATGATGGGCTGGGTCGCCGACAAGCGCTCGCTGCAAGCCGCGTTCATCCTCCCGATCATCGCCATGGGGATTTCCTCTGCCATACTGTTTTATGGGATGAGATTTGCGCCGCCGGTTGCCACCGCAGATATGCTCGCCGAGACAGGGAAGACTTAGTGGATTACGTTTATTGGATTGCGGGAATCATCTTAGCGCTCGCCTGGGCTTCCCGCATCGTCGACGCCGCCCTTGGCATGCCCAGTGTGGCCGATGTTTCCCGCCCCGAGTGGGACCGAAATCCAGTCACGCCGTCGGGCAACCCCCGGGTTTCAATCATCGTCCCTGCCCGCAACGAAGAGGCGACTATTCAGCCTTCGCTGAACACCCTACTCGCCCTCGACTACGACAACTATGAAGTGATCGCGGTGAATGACCGATCCACCGACCGCACTGGCGAGATGATGGAGGAGATTCAGCGAGAACTTTTGTCGCAAAAGCCCTGGGTGGCCCGCCCTTCGCGCCTTTCTAAGGGTGGGGACGCTATGCCTTCTCCCAATCTGAGAGTTATTCATCACACCGAACTGCCTGCCAGCTGGCTTGGAAAGACCCACGCCATGTGGACGGCCGCCAAGGAGGCTACCGGAGACTGGCTGCTGTTCACCGACGCCGACGTGTTATTCAAACCGGATTCTCTTCGCCGCGCTCTTGCCTATGCCGAATCGGAACCTGCCGACCACGTCGTGCTCTTTCCACGCATGATCATGAAGCGCCCCGGCGAATACATGATGATCGCCTTCTTCCAGACCATGTTCATGTTCGGTCACCGGCCCTGGAAAGTCGCCGATCCCAGCACCGACGATCACATGGGCGTAGGCGCGTTCAATCTGGTCAGACGCCGTGTCTACGACGCCGTTGGTACCTACGAGGCCCTGCGCATGGAAGTGCTCGACGACATGAAGCTGGGGAAAGTGGTGAAGAAGGCGGGATTCGCCCAGCGCAACGTGTTCGGCGGCGATTTGATTTCGATCCGCTGGGCCCACGGAGCCATGGGCGTGGTCAACAATCTGACCAAGAATTTCTTTGCGGTTCTCTCGTTTCAGTGGTGGCGGACTGTAATCTCCGCCCTCGGCCTGGCGTTTCTCAATTACGGTCCATTCCTCGGCATATGGCTGGCGCACGGCTGGGCGCGTGTGCCTTACTTTCTGGCCCTCGGGTCCATGTTTCTGATCTACATCGGGATGTCGTGGCGATCATCCGTGCCGCCGTATTACTTCCTGTTGCACCCCGTAAGCACCACGCTCTTCATCTACACGCTGCTGCGCTCCATGTTCCTCACCCTGTGGAACAACGGTATCGTCTGGCGCGGCACAAAGTATCCGCTGGAAGAACTACGCAAGGGAATGGTCTAGCGTCGACGCTACCAGGGCGCCGACACCACAAGCAGTCTGACATGGGGAGCGATTGCCGCCAGCACGATCTCCGTAACCGCTTTCTGGCTAATCGTGGCTCCCTCAGCCTCCACTAGGGTTGCGCCAGAAATGTTCGCATAATCCTCGCCTGCAACGATCATGGCAGCCAACGCCGTTTGCAGCGGCGATAAGCTGGGATTGAACGCAACATTCTCGATGTACGAGCCGCGATACACTCGCCCGGTCGTGCTCTGAATCGCCACACCCGCTGGAGACTTGCTGTAGGGCGCATAGGACTTCCGCGCCGCCCGCAGCGCCGCCTGTGCCAGAGGAGATACCGACGTGCCGCCGGGCGCAAGCGCATTCTCAGGCACCGGCAAAGCTCCATTCTTCCTGCCCAGCGCCGCCGGTCCAAACGCGTCTGGCAGAATCGACGAAAGTTTCGCTGCGGGCTTGTCAGTCGTAATAATCAGAATCTCTCCGCCGGGCGACATTTCGTCGATGAACTGCCGGCAGTGACCGCAAGGCGCACCGCCGACAGCCAAGGCGGTTACCGCCTGCTCTTCATGCATGTAGGCATTCGAAAGCGCGGCCTGCTCGGCGTGTACGGCAAAGCCCAGGCACTGCCCCGGGATCTCGATATTCGCGCCGAGATACATCGCGCCGCTGGCCCCGCGCACCACGACGCCCACGTGAAAATTGGAAATGGGCGCGCGCGAATACGTCTGCGCCAGCGGAATGAGCTCCAGCATCAGCTTGTTGGTGTCGACATTGTCGTTTCGCGCAAGCTGCGTTACCTGCGAGGAGGGAATCTTCCCGCTGAATTCCCGATCCCCCATTACTTGCCGCAACAATTCCCGCGACTTCTCGCTGAATTTCGGCAATATTTTGCGCAGATCGTCGGCCGACTTATCACCCTGAAGCGACAGCCCCATCGCTGCCACTCCCAACGCGGAGGTCCCCATCACGATAAGCGCGCTACGACGATTAATCTGAGTTTTAGAAAAATCCAAGGCCATCTCCTGAAGTCGCGGATCAGTATATCTGCGGCTCAAGAGGAACCGAATCAGTTCGGCGGGTCTTGTCCTTCCACATCGTTGCCGTAGGTTGAGGTGGTGGGTAGCTTGGCCTTGGTCTTCCCTGGTTTCTTTGAGGGATGGAGCCGTCCCGCGCTGAAGTGCCCGCGATTTTCCACGTCGTAATTTTTAGGCAACGGCGGGATCATGGCCGCGCCTCCGGTGATCTGGCTGATGCGCCGGAGAATGATCTCCGGCCGCCCGTCGTACTCCTTGACCGCGCCGTGAATTTCGATGGTCCGTCCCGCCAGCCGCTTTACGTCGCCCACGTCTTTCAAATCATTCGAAAACACCACCACGGTGAACGGACAGGCCATCTGATCTTCGCAGAAATCCAGAAAGTGAACGCCTTTTATACCCACCTTCACGCGCAATACTTTCCCGGTCACGCACTTGGTCTCGCCCACATGTTGACCGGCTTCGTGAATGGGAATGCAATCCGCCGCGAACAGTGATGGAACGGAAAGCAGTAAAAATAGCAGAACCGCCAGGCCACCGTTATGCATGCACTGATTCTAGGAAAGGCTAGCGGGCGGTGTCTGTGAGCGCGAGGAAAAAAATCCGAGGATGTTCCGTAATGGGACTGACGAATTCAGTCCTTGTAGGAGTGATCGGTCGTGTCTCGGTCCCCACTTCTCGCCAACCGCGCGAGAAATGGGGCGCCCGAACTGAGAACTTTACTTGAACGACTTAACCGCTGCGGCCTCGTCGTCCTTCACGTCGAACACTGTGTAGAGCTTCGTGATCTGAAGCAAATCATTCACTTTCTTGGTGAGATTCAGCAGCTTCAATTCGCCACCCTGATTCTTGGTCGTGGTGAACGCGCTGACCAGTTCGCCGATGCCTGAGCTGTCGATGTAATTCACATCGTTCAGGTTCAGGACAATCTTTTTGTTGCCTTTGCTAAGCAGATCGCGCACCGTGTCGCGAAGAATGACGCTGCCTTCGCCCAGCGTGATGCGACCGCTGCAGTCCACAATTGTGACCCCATCCACCTGCCGACTACCAACCTTCATGCTCACTGGGAAGCCTCCTTGCCGCCCGCGGTTGGCCCGTGGACGTGCTTGATAAGTTTGAGTTCGGTGCCCGCTGCGGACGGGCGAATCTCCACCACGTCCATGAACGAGCGCATAAGAAAAATTCCCCGCCCGGAAGTTTTGAGCAGGTTTTCCGGCGCCAGGGGATTAGGAATCTTGCTCAGGTCCATCCCCTTGCCCTGATCGCGAATCGTAATGATCAGGTCGCCGCCGGTTCGCTCAAACGCCAGCGTTACTTTCTTATCCGGCGCATAGGCGTTGCCGTGCAGGACGGCATTGACCGCCCCCTCCCTCACCGCCATCGAAATCTGCATGACTTCGTCATCGCCAAAACCCAGTTCGGTGGCAATACGGCTTGCCTTCTCCTCAGCGCTGTCGATTGTCTCCAACGAAGAGTCCAGCGTGTACGAGACCCGTTGATCGGTCATGGCCATGAACGAAGTGAAGACTGAGTATACGACCAGGAAGGGCGAAATGGCGCAAACCCGTCCAGACGCTCGCCGGAAGCGTTTCCCGGCGAATGCGGTAGTTTGCCTGTACCACCGATTTTTGTCAAACGAATGGCGTATTTATGTCGGTAGCACATGATATGTCCGGTTGAGATAGCACGTGATATGTCCGCTTTGCGGGCGGCGAGGGTAGGAGACCATGCGGAGCATGGAATCCTACCCGAAGGCCGCGATGGAGCGGGCGATGAAAGTACAGGACGTGA
>DATGFC010000051.1:0-4012 GCA_035309485.1 Candidatus Sulfotelmatobacter sp. | reverse complement strand
AGGTGGGCACGATGTATCGTGCCCCTACGATCTCAGACATGGGGCGGCGGCAAAGGCTGGGGGTCATTGGACACTCCAGCGACGGACGACTGTGGAGAGTTCTTTCAGGCGCTTGAGGAGGGCGGGGAGGTGGGAGAGCGGAAGGGCGTTGGGGCCGTCGGAGAGGGCTTCGGCGGGGTTGTCGTGAGTTTCGAGGAAGATGCCGTCTACGCCTGCGGCTACGCCGGCGCGGGCAAGGGGTTCGATGAATTCGGGCTGTCCGCCGCTGGCGTGGCCTTGACCGCCAGGAAGCTGCACGGAATGGGTGACGTCGAAGACCACGGGATAGCCGAGCTTCTGGAGAATTGGAAACGAGCGCATATCCACGACGAGATTCTGGTAACCAAACGAACAGCCGCGCTCCGTGAGGATGATGTCGGAGTTGCCGGTGCTGGCGATTTTTTCGACGACGTTGGCCATGTCCCAGGGCGAAAGAAATTGGGCTTTTTTGACGTTGACGATACGGCCGGTGTTGCCCGCCGCGAGCAATAGATCCGTTTGACGCGCAAGGAAAGCGGGGATTTGGAGAATGTCGCAGACTTCGGCGGCGGGCTGCGCATGGGATGGCTCGTGAATGTCCGTCAGGATTGGCAGATTAAGATCCGAATTGATTTTGCCGAGAATGCGCAGACCTTCTTTGAGACCAGGTCCGCGGAAGGCTTTCACGGAGGAGCGGTTAGCTTTGTCGTAGGAGGCTTTGAAGATGTAGGGCACGGCAGCGTCGGCTGCAATTTTGGATACTTTTTCAGCCATTCTTCGAGCGTGCGCTTCGCTTTCGATGACGCATGGGCCGGCGATGAGAAAGAGCGGGTTGCCAAGACCGAGGCGCAAAGGGCCCAGAGTAATGTCGCGAGCGGGGAGCATCGAAGTTATCGAAGATAGCATACACACGCGTTTGATTTGAAGAATTGCTCAGTTGCCACAGTGGGGCAGTTTTTCGGCTTCCGACGTGCCACGTATGTGGATTGCTTCCGAGTGCATGCAACCGTGTAGGAGATTCTGATAAACACGATCCTGGAGAAGTAGGTCCCAGTACGAATCCAGCTAATCAGGCAAGCGCAAGTCGACTGTCGATCCAGAGGGGTCCGCAGTGGCCGTCACAACGGCGCTACCACCACTTAGGAGTCTTCTCCGAAGAAGCGCGCTTGGGAAGATGCATCCAGTGGAAAGTCTGGTCCACTGCACAGCACATCGGGCACGCGAGAAGGGTCCTGCGCAATCAAAGGTAACGCTCGCCCGCGGCGAGCGTCAGCTTCTGGACCCAGCCGCTGAAACAGGTCATAAAACCAGCCGCTGACTCTCCTCACGACGCCGTAATCTGCGTCATGGCGCTCCGCGTAGCGGTTAGAGGCTGCATCCCAGTCTGTTTCAGCGAGCAACTGATCAGAAAGGACTCTCGCATCTCGAAAAGCAATAGAGAGCCCCTGTCCCCACGAGGGATCGTTGGAGGAAGCTGCGTCGCCAGCCAGAGCGACGCCGTCACGGTAGGGATGTTCCACCCAGACATCTGCACATTCAAATGACGCCAGCGGCCCTGCTGGTTTTGCGTCACCGAGCGGGATTGCCTTTCCGGCCGTTGCTGTGAACATCTGCTTAAACCGGGCGAAATCTCCATCGCCTTGAAGCCGTGAGCAATTTTGCGGATGAAATCCGAAATACGCGCGCGCCCGGTCTGCCTGTTGTGGAAATAAACCGGCCACGGCGCCGGTCGAAACGTCGTTGGCGACGTATGCCACGGTGCGATCCACATCAGTCGGGAGGCCACTGAGCCATACTCCACTTAGCAGCAAAGGAATGGAACCCCGTTGCACCTTAAAACCAAGTCGGGCGCGCAACGATGGATTGCGACCGGCGCAGAGCACCACAAGGCGTGCCTCAAATACGGTTGGTTGCCCGGCACCTCCGACCACCACCTTTGGCCTTCGGCCCGGCAGAACTTGCTGCACAGTCACGCCTCGGCGCACCTCGGCGCCCGCAGCCGCAGCTTGCGCAAGCAGCTTCTCCTGCATGTCCGGGTGGTAAATGCCCCACATTGGTTCGGCGGGAATGGTCGTGGCCACGAGGTCCCGTCGAAATGCGCGCTCGCCGTTAATGCTTTGCTCGAACCATCGCAGCTCTGTCGCGGCTGGTCCAAGGGTTTGGGCGACACCCAGCCTGCGTGCTTCCGCCACACCCCATGGCTGCAACGCCTCGCCTCGAATGCGATCACGAAATTCAGTTTCCCGCTCAAGTACGAGCACGCTCGCTCCGCCTGCAGCCATTCGCCGAGCGAGCGAGGAACCAGCTACTCCTCCACCTACGACAATCAAGTCGTAATTCATCCTCGTCCTCGCAGATTGATCTTCGCCTGAAACGACAGACACAATTGGCCGGGATTATATCCCGAGAATGGCGCAGTTACGTAGGCTTCCCGACTGAACTACCTAACCGCGGACTGATCCATTTCGTCGATTGATGGCTCGCACGGGGGAACGCGCCGGACACGGCGAATCGTGCACCTATAAATGTTTGAGATTAGGCGTTAGCGCGCGGCGCGGCGTGGACGGCATGGATGTGCTGCGGTTCAGTGGCGGAGCGTAATTTGCGTTTCTTGTGCTCGAGGGCGGCGCCGATGAAGGCGGCGAAGAGGGGGTGCGGTTCGAGGGGCTTGGACTTGAATTCGGGGTGGAATTGGCAGCCGAGGAACCAGGGGTGCTCGGGGGCCTCGATTATTTCGACGTAGTTTTCGTCGGGGGTGCGGCCGGTGATGCGCAGTCCGGCGTCGGTCAGAGTTTTCTCGTAGTCGCGGTTGAATTCGTAGCGGTGGCGATGGCGTTCGCTAATCTCCGTTTTGCCGTAAGCCTTGGCGGCAAAAGAACCGGGTTCGAGTTTGCAGGGCCAAGCGCCCAGGCGCATCGTGCCACCCATTTCGTCGACGCCGAGAAGTTCGCGCAATTTATAGATGACGCGATGGGGAGATTGAGGATTGCTTTCGGTAGTATCCGCTTGCTTCAGCCCGGCAACGTCGCGCGCGTATTCCACGGTGGCACACTGCATGCCGAGACAGACGCCGAAATAGGGAATCTTGTTCTCGCGGGCGTATTGGATGGTGTAAATCATTCCTTGAAGACCGCGTTTGCCGAAACCACCTGGAACCAGAATGCCGTCGTACCCGTGCAATCGAGCGGCGGCTGTGGCCACCGAGTCGATTTCCTCGGCTTCGATCCATTCGAGAACCGTTTTGTGATTGTGGGCCAGGCCGCCGTGGAGGAGGGCTTCGCGGAGGCTTTTGTAGGCGTCTTCGAGCTGAACGTATTTGCCTACCACGGCGATGCGAACTTCACCGGCGGGATTGTGAATGCGGTAGACGAGATCGAGCCACGGGCGCATGTCGGAGGGCCGGTCTTCAAGCTTCAAGTGACGGAGAATCTGGGCGTCGAGTCCTTCCCGGCTGAGCTCCACCGGCACGGCATAGATGGTGTCCACATCTTCCATGGAAATGACGCAGGCTTCGGCGACGTTGCAGAAGAGCGCGATTTTTTTCTTGAGTTCGCTGGGAATGTGGTGGTCGCTGCGGCAAAGCAAAATGTCCGGTTGGATACCGATGCTGAGCATTTCCTTGACGCTGTGCTGCGTAGGCTTGGTTTTTAGTTCGCCGGCAGCGGCGATGAAGGGCACCAGAGTGACGTGGACGAAAAGAGTGTTTTCCGCGCCAAGTTCGAGGCGCATCTGGCGGATGGCTTCGAGGAAGGGAAGCGATTCAATATCGCCGACGGTGCCGCCGATTTCGACGATGACCACGTCCACGTCATCGGAGACTTTTCTGATGGTGGCTTTAATTTCGTCGGTGACGTGGGGGATGACCTGGACGGTCTTGCCGAGGTAGTCGCCGCGGCGCTCCTTGGTCAAAATGGTTTCGTAGATGCGGCCGGTGGTCCAGTTGTTGTCGCGGGAAAGCTTGGCGTGGGTGAAGCGCTCGTAGTGGCCGAGGTCG
>DATGFC010000050.1:0-278438 GCA_035309485.1 Candidatus Sulfotelmatobacter sp. | reverse complement strand
CCGCCGGACGCCACAGCGCTTTCTTCCGCAGCAGGCCTTCGTTCAGTGGGACGACATGCAGCTGATTCATCACCCGCGTGCGCATCTGCACCAGTCGATGCCGATGCCACAACAGTTGCCGCAGATCGCGATTCCCGGCGTTCGGCACCCAAATCCGCGGAAAGCGGTCCTCCATGTAGAAGTGGCGCAGCAGAAGGAACAAACAAGCTGCGCCACGTTATAAACGAAGGAAACGACGCGGGTGGTTTTTTGGGGTAACCGCGATAGTTCCTTCAATGTCGATTTACATTAGAAAGCAAGATACCGACAACGCAATCGAGCGTCTGTTCAAGATTGCTCAGTATTGAATATTTTGCTTTGCGCGGGACCATTAGCTGCAAAATCGTGATATCGCTCATTGAGGTCGAAACCTGGAATCGCCTATTACAGAGGTTAATCCCCTCTAAGGAAGGCAAAACAGCGAAAGCGTTCGCCCTTGGACAGATTGGCCTCGGCGCCGCGTTCCCCAATGAAAAGCTCGCAGGATTGCAGCGCGAGTTTTGGTCCTCTTACGCTCAGTTTGTGTTTTCCGGTACTGACTTCCGAATCACAGTACGCATTGTTTTCTTCTGGATTTGCAGGAACAGAGCAGCTGACCTTGTTGTCGACGTAGAAGTTCACAGCTTTCGCCGAGTCGTTGAAGAACCGAACGTGGGCCTTGGGCGCATCTTGTCCTGCCGCGAGGCAACGGTGGATAAAGCAAAACGTGAACAGCAATCGCAATCTCATGCGATCCAACTCCGTTCCTTGGCCCATCGATTGTGAGGATTATAAGGGTAGCTGACGTGACATCGCCCTTGCGCTCAGAACCGCTCAACAAGGGAAAGCAGCCGATTACTCAGGCGCCGAATAGAAGTTCTCCTTCGCTGACCACTTGCAATTCGATCCAGCTACCTTCAGACCCCCATCGTTGCGTTGTGGTCACTATCGCTCAGTTTCGAGGGGCGCTGAAGGCTAAGGTTTAAACGCGGTCCAATCGTTGCCGCCTACGGAGGAAATAACACATTGACAACAAGAATCGCTATTGCCGTGAGCCTGCTCTGTTTCCTGGCTCTCTCGCTCAACCTTAACGCCCAGGCAGGCGGCGACGTCGCCGGCCAGATCAAGCAACTGCAGCAGGAGTCCAGGGATGCCCAGATGAAAAGCGACGCCTCATGGGCGCAGCAGCATCTGGCGGAGGGATTCGTCGCGGGAAACAGCTGGGGCGATTGGGAAACGAGAGACGCCTTCATCAAGGATTTGCAGAACAAGACAAGCAAGTGGAAAAGTGGCAACATCACCGACTTGAAGGTGGCGACCTTCGGCACGAACGCCGCTGTGTCGCATTACACGTTCACCTACGATGCCGAACTGCAGGGCAAGCACCGGGCGCGAACGGTTATCTGCAGCGACACCTGGATCAATGATTCGGGCACATGGAAAACGGCTTCGACCCACTGCTCGTTGGTAAAGGGCCTATAGCGCAGCCATAAGCCAAAGGCTGGCCGCAAGGTCGGCCTTTGTCGCCACTCAGGCGCCGAATAGAAGCTCTCCTTCGCTGACCACTTGCAATTCGATCCAGCCTTCGAGCGGCAGGGAGTCGACGGGAAGGCGGTTCTGCCAGAGGCTGAAGCGGAGACGCAATTTATTCGTCGCCCCCACGGAGGCCGCGGCCTTGCGCTCGGGGACACGCTCCGATGGAGCGGCATTCGGCGTGGCAAGCAGCCATGCCAGCGGGAGCTTGAATTCGAAGTTCCGAAGCATGGCCACTTTCACGTGCTCATCGGATTGGGTGGACGATGACAATACGCGGTCCGCCGATCCATTCTCAATTTTCCATTCTTTTAGGCGCCGCGCGATCACGGATGCATCCAGGCGCAAGGCGCGGCGCGGACGCGGCTCTCCCTGGGCCCATGACTCCATGTTCACGACAAGCTCGAAATCTTCGGCAGGCACCGCTCCTTTGAAGTCGAGCCGCCCGTAGAGGCAAGTGGCGTCGATGCCGGCATACACCGAATCCAGCAGGAACTGTTTGCCATGCATGGCTCCGGCGCGGTGGTCCGCGGTGTAAACGGCGGCGCCCATCCACTCGAAATAGCGCACCTTGTCTCCCAACACCTTGGGATGGATGTAGGCGGTCTGGGGCACGAAAGCAGGGCGCGCCTCAGCGCCGGTGATGGGCTGCGCGAGGTAGTCGGGCGGGGCGGCGCCGAGCGCCTGATAGACATTGGAAAGATGCTTGCGGTAGAGTTCGTCGAAATCGCGGTCGTTGGCGGAATGATGCTCGGGGCCGTACCACCAGTTCCAGTCGCTGCCCTCGGCGATCAGGATCTCTTCGAATGCGAGCTTGCGCTGTGCCTCGCTGGCGCGCGCGGCGTTCTGGGCGTAAAACTCTCGGGCATGGTGGAGATAATCCCAGGCGCGGTTGTCTTCGGGAGCGCCGATCCACACGTTGAAGTTGGCATTGATCCAGGATCCGGGGACTAGAGAATTCATTTTGCCGAACTCTTTGTGGCGCGCGATTGCTTCGGAGATGGTGACGGCTTCGAGGCCGGGCTCGCGCTGCAGGCTATCGTAAAAGCGCCGCAAAAATTCGCGGCCCGACTTGGGATAGTATTCCCAGGCATTTTCGCCATCGAGGATGATGGAGACCACGGCGTCGCGGCCTTTGGCGAGTACGGGCTTGGCGGCTTCCTTGATGTTATTGATCAGGTGCCGGGCCGCGTCTGCCGGGGGCATTCCCGAATACACGAACCCGATCAGATCGGAGATGGTGTGATCGCGGAATACCATGTGCATGGAAGTCGAGCCATTTTCGTAACGATGGATGTTGTAGAGAGACTCAGCGAGGTGCGCGGGCAACCGTCCGGCGCCATCCCGGGCAAAGAATAATCCGGAGCTGCGCCCGAGGACGCCTTCGTCGGTCGCCATCCATTGCACGCCGAGGTTGTGGGCAATGGCGAGTACTTCTTCAGAAACGCTGCCTTCGGAGGGCCAAATTCCCCTGGGGCGGAAGCCAAACACTTTTTCGTGGAGATCGAGAGCGCGGACGATCTGCTCGCGGGCATCCTCCGGATGACGGAAGCGGTTCTGCGGCAAGGGCAATCCCGGCGAAGAAATTGCGCCCGCACTGGTATCGCAGACCAGAGGCAAGATGGGGTGATAGAAGGGCGTAGCAGAAATTTCAATCGAGCCCTTCCTGGCGGCTGCGGCATGCGCGGGCAAGACGCGCCCCAGCAGTTCCCTTTCCTTCGCAATGACAAATTTCTGATCGTCAAGCGAGTAGTGGTGACCTTTGGAAACGAGGGCAGCGATGTCTTTCTCTTCCAGAAAAAATTCGTCGAACCAGGCGATCTGAGATAAGACCTGGAGGTCGGTGAAGTCCTGTGGCTGAAAATATCGCTCAGCCCGGTCGGGATGATCTCCGTGCTCGCGAAAGCGCTCCCAGAGTTCGCGGTAACGCGGATAACGGCCGATCAGATTTTGGGGATTCGCCTGGAATAAGTACTGCAACGCGAAGCGGCGGTCATCGAGGGACAAGTCCTTGGCCGGCTGGGCGGCGACGCGCAAGAAGGGATCCTGCGCGGTTCCGGCGGCGTAATCTTCAATTTGCGCCATCAACGACGGCACCAGATTGAAGTTCTGGTGAACGTTGGGAAATTCGTCCAGCAACTTCACCATGCCGTAATAGTCTTTGAGGCCGTGCAGACGGGTCCAGGGCAGGCGGTACTCGCCCGCGACCAGGTCTTTATAGAAGGGCTGGTGTTGATGCCAAAGAAGGATGACACGCAAAGCAGGCATGGCTGCGAGCAGTCAGTCTAGCATGTGGGCATCTGGGAGCATGGCGTGAGGTGAGGATTCGAATCGTCAGAGCGGAGCGAGTTGCCATTGAAAAGCGCGGAATTCGGCAAGCCTGCGAAAGTCTCGCTCGTTGGTGGTGATGACACGGATTCCGAGCCGTGCAGCGCTCATGGCGATCAGAGCGTCGTTGGTGAGACGTCCCTGCCCAATTTGCTCATAGTCATATTTCGCGGCAAGACGCGACAGTAATTCGCCGGTGGACGTCCAGTCGGTAAGATTGGGGACCAAGATACGGTTTATGCGGTGGAAGTCGCGCTCCAAACGCCCGCATCCTGCGGGCGCGCCCGTCCGATCCGGCGTAGAGTTCTTCGAGGACAACCGCGCTCAGCCAGATTGGGGAATTTCGGTCCAGGGACCGAAGGGTCAGGGCGCCGGCGTCTCGTCGACGCAGAGCGGAAATGTAGACGGAAGTGTCAAAAAGGACAGGCTGCACTAGTCACCGAGGGTGCCGTAGACGTCTTTAATATCGGCCCCGCTTCTGAGAAAACGTTCGTTGGCTTCTGAGGCCAGACGATTCTTCTCGTGCTCGGCAATCGTGAAGTCGAGGGCCCGCTCGATGGCCTCGGTTTCCGTCTTAGCACTCAATACTTTTTGGGCGAGTTTGATCTTCATGCTATCCAACTGGAAGTGCTTGTGAGTTCGGTTTCTTGCCGTTGCCATGGAAAAGACCCTCTAAATATCAGAGTAACATCGCATGTACATAATGTAAACTATTATGTACATTAGCCTGAGACGGAAGGTCACCCTTTGGATTGCAGGCAAGAGCCCATGCCAATCCTTAGCGATGTTCTGTAAACTAAAGCGCAACCTGTTTGGCGATCGCAATGAGCCCTGAATCCGCCCTCACCAGCCCGCAGCTGCTCACGGAGAACGACCTCTACCTGTTTAACGAGGGCAGCCACTACCGGATTTACGACAAGATGGGGGCGCACCTGGCCGGGCACGAGGGGCAGGCCGGGGCCATCTTCAGCGTGTGGGCTCCGAATGCGCGCTCGGTGTCGGTGGTCGGCGGTTTCAATGGATGGGACCCGAAGACGCACCGGCTCAGCCCTCGCGGCTCGTCTGGAATCTGGGAGGGCTTTGTTCCCGGGGCCAGCCACGGCGCTCTATACAAATTCCACATCGAATCGAATCGCCACGGATACCGCGTCGATAAGGCTGATCCCATCGGACTATTGCACGAGAAGCCGCCGCGGACGGCGTCGGTGGTCTGGGATCTGGGCTACGAATGGAACGATCGCGAGTGGATGCAGCGGCGGGGTGAGCGGAATTCGCTGCGTGCGGCGCAATCGGTTTACGAAGTGCATCTGGGATCGTGGATGCGCGTCCCGGAAGAACATAATCGCCCGCTCAGCTACCGCGAAACTGCGCCGCGCCTGTCGGAATATGTGGGGCAGATGGGCTTCACGCACGTCGAATTCCTTCCGGTGATGGAGCATCCGTTTTACGGTTCCTGGGGATACCAGACGACAGGATATTTCGCTCCGACATCACGCTACGGTACGCCGCAAGATTTCATGTACCTGGTGGACTACCTGCACCAGCATGGCATCGGCGTAATTCTCGACTGGGTGCCGTCGCATTTTCCGTCCGATGCCCACGGGTTGGCCTACTTCGACGGGACCCATCTTTACGAGCATGCCGACTCGCGCCAGGGATTCCATCCCGACTGGAAGACGCACATCTTCAATTATGGGCGGCCCGAGGTACGCAGCTTCCTGATGTCGAGCGCGATGTTCTGGTTCGACAAGTATCACGTCGACGGGCTGCGCGTGGATGCGGTCGCGTCGATGCTCTATCTCGATTATTCCCGCAAAGAGGGAGAATGGATTCCAAACAAGTTTGGGGGCCGCGAGAACCTGGATGCCATCGACTTTCTTCGCCGCTTCAACCAGGAATCGTACAAAGAGCATCCCGATATTCAGACCACGGCGGAAGAGTCGACGTCGTGGCCGATGGTTTCAAAGCCGGTGTACCTGGGCGGACTCGGGTTCGGCCTGAAGTGGGACATGGGATGGATGCACGACACGCTGCGATATTTTCAGAACGATCCCATTCATCGCAAGTATCACCACAACGATCTCACGTTCCGCATGCTGTATTCGTTTCACGAAAATTTTGTGCTGCCGCTTTCGCACGATGAAGTCGTGCACGGGAAGGGATCGCTGATCGGAAAAATGCCGGGCGATGAATGGCAGAAGTTCGCCAACCTGCGCCTGCTGTTCGGATACATGTACGCGCAGTCGGGAAAGAAACTTCTGTTCATGGGCGCTGAATTTGGACAGGTGCGCGAATGGGCGCACGACTCGAGCCTGGAGTGGCACGTGCTGCAATACCCGGTGCATCGTGGAGTACAAGCCTGGATGGAGCAGTTGAACCGCTTCTACCGCAATGAGCCGGCGATGCACATGCTGGATAACAGCCCGGCCGGATTCGAATGGGTCGACGCCAACGACAACGCTACCAGCACGGTTTCCCTGTTACGCAAGAGCGAGTCGCCGCGAGAGACGGTGCTCGTAGTATGCAACTTTACGCCGGTGCCCCGGCTGGGCTATCGGGTTGGCGTGCCACACGGGGGCTACTGGCGCGAGATGCTCAATAGCGATGCGCGGGAATATGCGGGGAGTGGAATGGGAAATCTGGGCGGAGTTCATGCGGAAGAGATCCCGATGCACGGGAGACCGTTTTCATTGAGGCTGACCTTGCCTCCGCTGGCCGCATTGTTTTTCAAAGCAAGCTGACGAGCCCATGCTCGGTAGTGCCCTTCCCCAACTTTGTCAAATCTGCTTAAATCAACCGTGGGCGCAACACCTCGGGCGCGCAGGTGTTTCAACGATTGTGGTCGATATTCACTCTCACATTCTTCCGGAAATCGACGACGGACCTAAATCCTGGGACGTCTGCGTGGAGATGTGCCGTACGGCGGCTGCCGATGGCATTACCCACATGGTGGCCAGCCCGCATGCCAATGATCGCTATCACTACGATCGCGAGTACGCGGGGGGGTTGGTGTCTCAACTGCAGCAATTGATCGGCGACAGGCCAAAGATTCTTCTGGGCTGCGACTTTCACCTGTCGTTTGATAATGTGCAGGACGCGCTCGCGCATCCGACGCGCTACGTCATCGAGGGAACGCGCTATCTGCTGGTGGAGTTCAGCAACTACAGCATTCCGCAAACCATTTCGGAATCGTTTTTCAAGTTCGGGGACTGCGGGATTACCGTGATCCTGACGCATCCGGAGCGCAACCCGATCTTGCGCGACAATCCGCAGCGCGTGCTGGAGTGGGCCGAACAAGGTTGCGTGGTCCAACTGACCGGATCAGCGCTGACAGGATTTTGGGGTGAGCGGACGCGCCGGGCTGCGCTTTGGCTGATGGAACATCAGGCGGTTCATGTCCTGGCCACGGACGCCCACGATCTGGAGAAGCGAGTACCGATTCTGTCGACTGCCCGCGATACAGCTGCCGACATCTGCGGCGATGCTATTGCCGAGGCTCTGGTGGAAGGCAATCCACGCGCGATTATCCTCAACCAGCCGTTGCCCTACTTTCCGCAGCCAATGATGACGGGCTCGCGAAAGGACAACAACTAACAACTGGCCGGCATCAGGCTGGTGGGCAGGAGCTTCGAGTGAGGCTTCGTCTGCCTGATGTACACTACCGGGCAATTTGTAACGGGCCGCGCATGGAATTACCATCTAGCTATGCCCGTCGAAACCGAAATCCAGGCTCCCACTTCGATTCGCGCGCCTCGCGGCAATCAGATTACATGCAAAGGCTGGCAGCAGGAAGCTGCCATGCGCATGCTGATGAACAATCTCGACGAAGAAGTCGCCGAGCGCCCCAAAGATCTTGTCGTCTATGGCGGAACGGGACGCGCCGCGCGCAGTTGGGAAGCCTACCGCACTATCGTCGAAACCCTGAAGAACCTCGAGAATGACGAGACCCTGCTGGTGCAATCCGGTAAGCCGGTCGGCGTATTCAAGACCCACGATCACGCCCCGCGCGTGCTCATTGCGAATTCCAATCTCGTCGGACACTGGTCGAATTGGGAGAAGTTCAATGAACTGGAGCGCGCCGGGCTGATGATGTACGGCCAAATGACGGCGGGTTCGTGGATTTACATCGGCTCGCAAGGAATTGTCGAAGGCACATTCGAGACCTTCTCGGCGGCGGGCGAGAAAGACTTTGGCGGAGACCTGGCGGGCAAGTTGATCGTCAGCGGGGGAATGGGCGGAATGGGTGGAGCGCAACCCCTTGCCGCAACGATGACGGGCGCGGCGTTCCTGGGCATTGACGTCGATCCGGAGCGCATCAAGAAACGGCTGAAGACCGGCTACTGCGATTTCATGGTGACCACGCTGGACGAGGCGTTGCGCATCCTGAAGAATGCCGTGCGCAAAAAAGAAAATGTCTCGGTTGGATTGATCGGCAACTGTGCCGATATTATTCCGGAACTCGCCGAGCGCGGCGTTGTCCCAGACATTCTCACCGACCAGACATCGGCCCACGATCCGCTGAATGGGTATGTGCCGAATGGCATGAGTTTGGACGAGGCGCTGGAACTGCGCCGGCGCGATCCGCACGGGTATCAGGAGAAGTCGCTGGATGCGATGGCTCGCCACGTAGAAGGCATGTTGCGCCTGCAGAAAATGGGCGCGGTCACGTTCGACTACGGCAACAACATTCGGACCTTCGCTTTCCAGCGCGGGGTCAAGGATGCCTACGATTTTCCGGGATTCGTTCCGGCCTACATTCGCCCGCTGTTCTGCGAAGGACGCGGCCCGTTCCGTTGGGTCGCGCTTTCGGGCGAACCTTCCGACATTCACGTGACCGATGAACTGGTGCTGGAGTTGTTCCCTGACAACCGAATTCTGCGACGCTGGATTGAGTTGGCGCGCAAGCGCATCAAGTTCCAAGGCCTGCCCGCGCGCATCTGCTGGCTCGGTTACGGCGAGCGGGCAGAGTTTGGCCTGGCCATGAATGATCTGGTCAAGAAGGGCAAGATCAAGGCGCCCATCGTGATTGGCCGCGATCATCTCGATTGCGGCTCGGTCGCGTCGCCGTTCCGAGAGACGGAAAGCATGAAAGACGGCTCCGACGCGGTCGCCGACTGGCCGCTGTTGAATGCCTTGCTCAACACGGCTGCAGGGGCTTCGTGGGTCTCAATCCACAATGGCGGAGGCGTCGGCATCGGCTACTCGCTGCACGCCGGCCAAGTTACGGTTGCCGATGGATCAGACATGATGGCCAAACGTATCGAGCGAGTGCTAACGACAGATCCCGGCATGGGCATCATCCGGCACGCCGATGCCGGCTACGACGAGGCAAAGCAGTTCGCGAAAAAGACCGGGGTGAAGATCCCGATGAAGTAGGGCTTGGTACTCCAGCATTCTTATTTTTACTTGTTCAGCTTCGTCGGAAATTCTTCGACACAAGTTCCTGATGAGGCCCTGGCTGGCCACACCACATGTCCGACGCCGCTCGCGCTCACTCCATTCTGAATGCTGCGGATTAGTTGCGCTTGTGCCCAGGGACTGCCCTAGGTTCGGTGCCTCTCAGGTGCTATAATCCTATCGTTATCCGCTAACTATCAGTACACCGCACGAAAGATGTATGACCGCTCAAATAGCTGTACGAAGGTCCTTCCGCTCAAAAACTGTTTCCGGGGGCATTCTCGTGTCGAGAATTAGTCAGGGAGATTTTCATGAATGCTCAAACAGTGAACCATCCTACCAATGGCGTGTGCGCCTGCTCCGCCTTGCGGCGGGCGGCGCGATCTGCAACCCAGCTGTACGATCTGGTATTGCAGCCGACGGGGCTTAAGGCGACGCAGTTCATCGCCCTGAAGAACATTGCCGAGGCCGGAGAGTTGGAGCAATGGAGATTTGCGAAGCAGCAGGCGCTGGCGGTGGAAACGTTGTCCCGGCGACTGGCGGTCTTGCGCAAGAAGGGGCTGGTCTCGGCGAGGGTCGGCGGCAATCACGGGGAACGCATCTACAGCCTGACGGAGTTAGGCAAGGAGACGCTGGCCAAGGCGCTTCCCTACTGGGAACGGGCGCAGAAGCGATTGACGGCGACTCTGGGAGAGGCACAGTTGCGATTGCTCCTAAGAGTTTGCGACCTCACGGTGGCGGCGGCACACGAGGCTGAACGAATGCGCGCCACCAATGCCGGAGCCCTCCATCCCGTGGAGGGAAGCGTACCCGAGAACGGCAACGGCCGTCTGGAGCAAGGTCCGATTGTGTTTTGAGCTGCGGCTCAATCCGCTGTGCGTTGAGGTGTGACTCGAGAGCGCCGGGAAGTCGTGCGCGGGAACTTCTTGGGGACAATCCGAAGCTTGCTCTCTAACTGCGCCAACTTCAAGGCTCAAGGTTGGCGGCGGTGCCTGCGCCGCTTCTGGCATCTCTGTTACACTTTCGCGCATGAGCGCAATTACCCGAAGAAAATTTGTGGGGCAATGCACGGGTGCGGCCGCGGGAGCATGGCTTCTTCCTGCGCTGGCGCACGCGTCGAGTTCCGGGCCTTCCGTCCATTTTCCTACCGAGCCACGGCAGCGAGTCGCGGTGGCAGCCTATCCGTTTCGCGAGTACATCGTGGGATGGAAGGGATGGGATGGAAAGACTCCGAGCAAAGTTCCGCTGTCGCAGCAGATGCAGTTGAAGGATTTCGCGGCGCACGTAGCGGAAAAATTCAATGTGCACAACATCGAGCCCTGGAGTCCGATTTTTCCTTCTACGGACCCGAAATATCTTGAAGAGTTCCGGACGGCGGTGGAGAAGGCGCATTCCGCCGTGGTAGACATCGCGGTCGATGCCGGGCACAGTCAATATTCGACGGACGCGAGCGAGCGGGAGAAATCCGTAACCGGCAGCAAGCACTGGTTAGATGTGGGCGCCGCTTTGGGGTCACCGAGCATTCGGATTCACATTGACGGCGCCAAAGACGCGAAGCCGGACGTCGGGCGCGCGGCCGACACGCTGGGGCGGGTGGCCGAGTATGCAGCGAAGAAGAACGTGGTGGTCCACCTGGAAAATGACAATCCGGTGAGCGAAGATCCGTTTTTCATCGTGCAGATCATCGAGAAAGTGAACAGCCCATGGTTGCGGGCCCTGCCGGATTTTGGAAATTCATTGGCCGCGCATGACGACCCTGACTTTCAGGATCGCGCCATGGAAGCCATGTTCGCGTACGCGTACGGCATCTGCCACGTGAAGGATGGCGAGCCGGATGAAAAAGGCAACCCGACGCACGTGGACATGGCGAAGACGTTCGGCATTTTGAAGAAACATAATTACAAGGGATATTGCTCGATGGAGTACGATGCGCCGGGCGATCCTTACAAGGCGACGGCGGAGTTGGTGGAGCAGACGGTGAAGTTTCTGTCGTAGGGCCGCAGCATATTCCTGCGTGCGGCCGGAATGACAATTGGTCCAGGGCAGTTCATGGCGGGACAGGGGATTCAGCGCCGGGAAGTTTTGCGGATCCTGGGGACAGCGGCGGCGGCCGCGCGCTTTCCGGGATTCAGCAAGTGGTCGTTTGCCTGCGGGCATGTCGGAAACGCAGCATTGCAGATCAAGCCTACGGCGTATTCTCCGCAATTCTTCAGCCCTGCGGAGTATGCGACCGTGGAACGTCTGGCTGACCTGATCATTCCCAGCGATACGACTCCAGGAGCAAAAGAAGCGGGGGTGGCCGAGTTCATTGATTTCATGGTGGCCAGCGACCCGGAGGCGCAATATCCGTTCAGGATGGGAGTGGCGTGGGTGAACGCGCACGCGGAGCGGACGCTCGGCAAGCGGTTCGTGGATTTGAGACCGGAGCAGCAAACGTCATTGCTCGAACCGCTCGCATATAAAGATAAGGTGCGAGCGGGCGAGGAGGATGGGTATAAGTTTTTCAAGTTGATTCGCGAGTATACGGTGACGGGGTTCTACACGAGCCAGATCGGGTTTAAGGAATTGGATAATCCGGCGTTGAAGTTTTATTCGGAATCGCCGGAGTGTCCGCATAAGGGAGATCGGGAGCATCGGAATCTGGGGAGTGCCCACGGGGGCTAAAGCCCCGGAGTTCGGGGGGCTAACGCGGCCCTGAAGGGCCGCTCTTCCACTTGTGGCGTGCTCTCCACGGTGGTGGGAAGCGGTACAGATAGATTATGGCTACGAACACTTACGACGTCATCGTGATCGGGACTGGGGCCGGCGGGGGCATGGCGATCAAGACGCTGTGCGAGGCGGGGCTGAAGGTGTGCGCGCTCAATGCGGGGCGGAGGCTCGATCCGGAAAAAGATTTTCGATTTCACCGGATGCCGTGGGACATGAAGTTCCGCGGGTTGGACGATCCGAAACGGCGCGGCGAGTCGTTCGGATATATGGACAACGAGTACACCAAAGCGGCGTGGGACCACGAGATTCCGTTTACAGTGGCGCCGGGATCGCAGTGGATGTGGCCGCGCTGCAATGCGGTGGGTGGCAAGACGAATTTCTGGGGACGCAGTTCGGCGCGGTTTGGCGATATCGATTTTCGGGCGGCGTCTCTGGACGGTTATGACGTGGATTGGCCGCTGACCTACGCGGAGATCGATCCGTTCTATGCGCGGGTCGAGAAGATGATTGGGGTGGCGAGTACGGTGCAGAACCGGCCGAGCAATCCCGATGGAGTCTACCTGCCGCCGTTCAACTTCCGATGCCTGGATTACATTCTCGAGGCGGGGTGCAAGAAAGTTGGCGTGCCTTACCTGCCGGATCGTTGCGCGCAGCTTACGCAACCTCATGAGGGACATCCAGCGTGCCACTATTGCGGCGAGTGCACGACGGGGTGCGACGTGGGCGCGTTTTTCTCGACTCCATATTTTCTGCTGCCCAAAGCTGAGGCCACGAAAAATCTGGAACTGCGCACCGATGCGCTGGCGAAAAACATTCTGGTGGACGAAAACGGGCAGGCGAACGGCGTGGCTTATATCGATCGCAAGACGAAGCAGGAAGTCGAAGTGTACGGGCGGGCGGTAGTGGTGGCGGCGTCTTGCGTGGAGTCGGCGCGGATCATGCTGAACTCGAAATCGCGGCAGTGGCCGGCCGGGATTGCGAATTCCAGCGGAGAGCTGGGGCGCAATCTTTGCGACCATCTTTATGGCGAGTCGGCGCGGGGATATCTGCCGCAACTGGTGGGACAGCCGAGCTTTCCCGATCATGTTGCGGACAGCACGATTGCGTGGATGCCGCGCTGGCAGAACCTGAACCATCCGCACGAAGAAAAATTCATTCGCGGATATTCGGTGTATCCCGACGGCGGGTGCACGGAGTTTCCGTGGTTTGCGACGCGGATGGATGGATTCGGTTCTTCTCTCAAACGCGAGATCAAGCGAAGATATCCGGCGCCGGTGAGCTTCGGGATCCAGGCGCCCACGCTGCGCTCGGATACGAATTACGTGGATCTCGACCCGGAGGTAAAGGATCCGTACGGCATTCCAGTGGCGCGCATTCATTTCCAGTGGGACGAAAATGTGTTGAAGATGTGGGAGCACTCGAAGGAAGTGTGCGCCGAGGTTCTGCGCGCGGCGGGTGGCGTGCTGGAGGGATCGGCGGATGCACCGGAGATTCCGGGCTGGAGCCTGCATGAAACGGGCACTTGCCGTATGGGAAACGATCCGAAAAAATTTGTGACGAACCGGTTTGGGCAGACCCACGATGTCCCGAACCTGTATGTCTGCGACGCCAGCGTCTTTCTGAATTGCACGGACAAGACCACTACCATCAGCATTCTGGCGTTTTCGTTGCGCACGTCGGAGCATCTGATCGAGAATTTTCGACGGGGCGAGCACAAGGCGGCGTGATCCAAGGACCGCGATGAACATTGGAGAACGACTGTTCGGAGTGCGGGGCACGATCTTCATCCGGCTGGCCGTGGGGCTGATTTTTCTTACGCAAGGCATCCTGAAGTACACCGACCCGCATATGGGCGTGGAGCGGTTTGCGCGGATTGGGTTTCCGCATCCTCTGTTCACGGCGCATTTTGTGGGCATCTTTGAAATTGCCTGCTCGTTGGTGATTCTGATTGGATTTTTCACGCGGCTGGCGGCGATTCCCCTGCTTGTGATTATTTGCACCGCGATCGTGACTACGAAAATTCCGGAACTCTCGCGCCCGGGCCAGGGGTTCTGGTTCATGGTGAGCGATGCGCGGGCGGATTTCGCCATGCTGATGTGCCTGCTGTTTCTGGTGGTGTCGGGGCGGCACGGATAGTTTTGCTGGTTTCGTTTTCCATTCGTCTGCCTTTTCCATTCTGTGATATCTATACATCATGCGGAAAGCTGTGAATCACCTGAAAAAGTGCGACCCGGTGCTGCGGGCGATCATTGAGCGGGTCGGACCGTTTCGGATGGAATATGGCCCGGCGGAATTTCAGAGTCTGGCAGAGGCGATCCTTTATCAACAACTGAACGGTAAGGCCGCGGAGACCATCTTCAAGCGCTTTGCCGCGCTGGCCGGGGAACCGCTCACACCTGAGGGCATTCTGAAGTTGACCGACCAACAGATGCGCAGCGTTGGTCTCTCGAAACAGAAGTCTGCATATTTGAAAGATCTGGCGGCGAAGACGGCGGCGGGATTGCTCGATTTCTCGCGATTACCCCAGATGTCCGATGATGAAGTGATCCAGCATCTCACGCAAGTGAAAGGCATTGGAGTGTGGACGGCGCATATGTTTCTGATGTTTTCACTGCGCCGTCCTAACGTGCTGCCTACCGGGGACTATGGCGTGCAGGTGGCGGTGAAGAAGCACTATAGAAAACGCAAACTGCCCAAACCTAAAGATATGGAGAAGATCGCACGGGCATGGGAACCTTACCGCAGCGTGGCTTGCTGGTACATGTGGCGGAGTTTGGACATCAAGACACTTTAACCACAGAGGGCACAGAGGAACACGGAGGAACGGCCACTACTTCTATAAACTTCTCCGTTCTCTCATCTTGTCCTGTGAAGCTCTGTGCCCTCTGTGGTTAAATGGTTGCGATGGCTGAGATGAAGATCCGCGTGCTGGTGGCTAAGCCGGGGCTGGACGGGCATGACCGGGGCGCCAAGGTAATTGCCCGGGCGTTGCGCGATGCGGGGATGGAAGTGATTTATACCGGGCTGCGGCAGACTCCGGAGATGATCGTCACGGCCGCATTGCAGGAAGATGTACAGGTCATTGGGCTCTCGATTCTTTCCGGCGCGCACAACGCAATCGTGCCGCGCGTGATGGACCTGCTGCGGCAAAACAAGATGGATGACGTCATCGTGCTGGTCGGCGGGATTATTCCCGATCAGGATATGGACGGGCTCAAGAAGGCCGGGGTGGCCGCGATTTTCCAGCCGGGCACCGCCATGGATGAGATCGTGCAGTTTATCCGCACGCATGTGAAAGGGCCGGGCGTGCCGGCGGCAGGGTGATGGCCGAGATCGACTCTTCCCGCGTCAAAAAAATTCTTTCGCACAGCATTGGCCCCGCGCCGTGGTATTGGGAAACCTTCCCTGCTTTGCGCTCCCCTTCCGGACAACGATTGGTTTGGACACACCATGGCCCCGAGGGCCCGCTGGCGCACCTGGTCACGCTCGGGCTGGAACAGGATGGGGAGAAAGCTCGGATCGCGCTGAATACGTACTGCCGGCCGTTCCTTGTGCCGCCGGAGTTTCTCGGGATCTGGTGTCCTGAAGGGCGCAACATCCGGCTTACCTGTTTTGCTCCAGATCAATTGAAGGCGTTCGACCTGGCCGAGGTGGCGGGGTGGTTCAAGAAGTCTTCCGACCGGATCTATGCGGCGACGGCGCCGCTCGAGGATTTCGAAATTCCGCTCTCTCTGGGCGCGGGTACGCACAAAATTGATGTGCCGAAGGAACTGGCGACGGTGGATGAACTAATCGTTCCGACCAGTTACAAGGCGCTTTCGAAGGATGATCCCGCGTTCGCACTTTTTGTTTTCTACCTGCAGGCGGGGCTGTTGGAGGTGCTGCCGCAGAAATGGTTCACGTCGGCGCAGTATCGAGTCGGAGAGCAATGGATCCCACGGGCAGCGCGCGATCCGGAGTCACAGCGCATTGTGGGGGAGTGTTCTGGGGTGGGAACTTTTCTGCTGGAAGAAGACGGCTGCCGCCTGGCGGAATGGATCGAGCGCAAGGATTAGCTGGCGGCTGAAACAATTCCGCTCCTGAAGATCTCTAACGGCTGCTGCCAAGCCTGATGAACAGCCTTTTTTCTACGGAACGCATTGGCGAATGTCTGGTCGTGCGCTTGCAGTCTGCCGACGGCACCAACCGCCTTACGCGAGAGTGCGTGGAAAAACTGACGAGCGCAATTGCGCGTTTTGCTGCAGAACGATCGGCGGCCGGCCTGGTAATCACTGGGAATGAAAAATTCTTCTCCGCTGGTGCCGACTTGCGCGAGATCTCGGCATTGAATGGAAAGACCGCCTATGAGTTCTCGAAGATAGGGCAGCAATTGATGGCCAAGATTGCGGAGTTCCCTGCTCCGGTCTATGCAGCAATCTCGGGGTATTGCATGGGAGGCGGACTGGACCTGGCGCTGGCATGTCGTCACCGGGTTGCGTCGCCGCATGCGGTGTTTGGACATCGGGGAGCGGCTCTGGGGCTGATCACGGGCTGGGGAGGTACGCAGAGGCTGCCGCGGTTGATTGGAAAAGCGGGGGCGTTGGAGATTTTCATTGCTGCGGAGAAAATCCGCGCCGAGCGTGCCCTCGAGATCGGGCTTATCGAATCGATCTCCGACGATCCGATTGCAGAGGCGCTGCGCAGAATCAGCCGAGAGACGCCTGCAGTTGAGGAGAACGCTTGATTGCGCGTCTCTGCCCCGCTGTTATACCGTAAACAGTCCGCTACTTAAATTCATGGCCGAGCGAAACGAATCTCTCACAATGAACGGATCAGCGCCGGGAACGGTGCTGACCACGAAGGTTGATCCGACTTCGGCGCGGTTTGAAGCCAACATGCGCTACCTGGCCGATTTGATGTCGCAGGTGCGCAACGAAGGCGAAAAGATTTGCGAGGGCGGCGGGGCGAAAGCGATCGAACGACAGCACGCGCATGGACGACTTACTGCGCGGGAGCGCATCGGATTGCTGGCCGATTCGGGGACATTCTTTGAGCTAGGGCTGTATGCGGCGCACGGCATGTACGAGGAATGGGGTGGCGCGCCGGCAGCGGGAGTAATCACCGGCCTGGCGCGAGTGCAGACGCGCATGGTGATGATCATCGCCAACGATGCCACGGTGAAGGCCGGCGCATTTTTTCCGATGACCTCGAAGAAGGTGATCCGCGCCCAGAACATCGCCATCGAGAACCGCATTCCGACGATTTACCTGGTCGATTCCGCGGGAGTGTTTCTGCCGCTGCAGGAGGATGTGTTTCCGGACACTGACGATTTCGGGCGAGTGTTTCGCAATAATGCAGTGATGTCGGCGAAGGGAATTCCGCAAATTGCCGCCATCATGGGAATGTGCGTGGCCGGCGGCGGATACCTGCCGGTGATGTGCGATCACGTGTTGATGACCGACGGCAGCGGGTTGTTTCTCGCAGGTCCGGCGTTGGTGCAGGCGGCGATTGGACAGAAAGTTTCGGCCGAGGAACTGGGCGGAGCGGCGATGCATTCGGCGATCAGCGGAACAGTGGACTTCCGTGAACCGAATGATGAGGCCTGCATCGCGCGAATTCGTTCGATGGTGGAGAAGTGGGGATACCGGCGGATGTCTCCGTGGGATCGGAAGAAGCCGGTTGAGCCGGAACTCGCGGCGGAGGAAATTTACGGAATTTATGATCCATCGCCGGGGCGTCCCTACGACATGAAAGAGGTGCTGGCGCGGGTGCTCGACGGCAGCCGATTTGACGAATACAAGCCGGAGTACGGGAAGACGCTGATCTGCGGATACGGCCGCATTGGAGGATTTGCGGTCGGCATTGTGGCCAACCAGAAGTTGCATGCGCAGCAGACCGATCATGAGGGCCATAAGAGGGTGGAATTTGGCGGGGTGATCTACACCGAGTCGGCGGAGAAGGCGGCGCGCTTCATCATGGACTGCAACCAGAATCTGATCCCGCTGGTCTTCTTCCATGATGTGAACGGATTCATGGTGGGACGGGATGCGGAGTGGAGCGGCATTATCAAAGCCGGCGCGAAGATGGTGAACGCCGTGTCGAATTCCGTCGTGCCTAAGATCACGGTGATTGTTGGCGGCTCGTTCGGCGCGGGACACTACGCTATGTGCGGGAAGGCGTACGATCCACGATTTGTGTTTGCGTGGCCTACGGCGCGCTACGCCGTGATGAGCGGCGAGTCGGCGGCAGGCACGCTGGTCGAGATCAAGGTGAAGCAACTGGAGCGGGGCGGCAAGAAATTGAGCGACGAAGAGAAGAAAGAACTCTACGAGTCGGTGAAGCGAACGTACGATGAGCAGACGGATCCGCGCTATGGAGCGGCGCGGCTGTGGATTGATAAGATCATCGATCCGATCGAGACGCGGGATGCGATCTCGCAGGCGCTGGAGGCGGCGGCTTTGAATCCAGATGTGGCGGAGTTCAAGGTGGGAGTGCTGCAGACATGATTCCTACAGATATCATCCACCACGGAGACACAGAGACACGGAGCAAACTTCTTTATGAGGAACTCACTCAGGGGGTCATCGGCGGCGCGATCGAAGTACATCGTGCCCTCTGCTGGGAGTGCTGCAGACGTGATTCCTACAGATATCATTCACCACGGAGACACAGAGACACGGAGCAAAATTGTTTGTGAGAACCTCATCCAGCGGTCATCGGCGGTGCGATCGAAGTACATTGTGCGCTCTGCCTAGGAGTGCTGCGGACATGATTCCTACCGATATCATCCACCACGGAGACACAGAGGCACGGAGCAAACTTCTTTGTAAGGAACTCACTCGGCGGGTCATCGGCGCCGCGATCGAAGTACATCGTGCCCTCTGCCTGGGAGTGCAAACATGATTCCTACGGATATCATCCACCACGGAGACACAGAGACACGGAGCAAACTTCTTTATGAGGAACTCACTCAGCGGGTCATCGGCGCCGCCATCGAAGTACATCGTGCGCTCGGTCCTGGCTTGTTGGAGTCGGCATACGAGGAGTGCCTTTGCCACGAACTGCACTTGCGGGGAATTCTTTTTGAGAGACAATTGCCGCTCCCGGTCGATTACAAAGGCGTCAAGTTGGATTGTGGTTATCGCCTCGACTTGGTTGTCGAGAATGTTTTGATTCTTGAAATTAAGTGTTTGGAGCATGTGCTTCCAGTCCATGAAGCGCAACTCCTTACCTATTTGAAGATGACAGGCAAGCGAGTGGGATTGATCCTTAACTTCAATGTTTCGACCCTGACGCGAGGCGGAATAATCAGAAAGGTTCTTTAATTCTCCGTGCCCCCGTGTCTCCGTGGTGAATAATTGTCTGATCCTGTAAAAGTGATTGAATGTCCGCGGGATGCGTGGCAGGGGCTGAAGGGGATGATCCCTGCCGACTTGAAGGTCGACTACCTGAAGGCTTTGATCGGCGCGGGATTCAAGCACATTGACGCAGTCTCGTTCGTTTCGCCAAAGGCCGTGCCGCAGATGGCGGATTCGGAAGAGGTGCTGAAGGAACTCGATCCGCCCGACGACGTGGAGATTATCGGGATCGTCGTCAACGAAAGAGGGGCGCAGCGGGCGATCGAGACCCAGGCGGTATCGACGCTGGGATTTCCTTATTCGGTATCGGAGACTTTTCTGCGCAAGAATCAGAACCAGTCTGCCGAGGTTGCGCTCGAAGAGATGGAAAAGATTCAAAAGAAGGCTGACGATGCCGGACTTGAGGTGGTGGTCTATATCTCGATGGCGTTCGGCAATCCTTATGGCGACTTGTGGAATCCGGAGGAAGTGATCGAGGCTATCTCGCTGATGGAGGTGGAGAATTTGCGGATGATCTCTCTGGCCGACACGGTCGGGATGGCGAGCCCAGGACAGATCGGCGAATTGGTGAGCGCGGTGATGGCGAAGTACGATTACCTGGAGATTGGGGTGCATCTTCACAGCAGGCCTGAGCAAGCGGCGGCCAAGATTGTTGCGGCGTATGATGCGGGCTGCAGGCGTTTTGATTCGGCGCTGGGAGGACTGGGGGGATGTCCTTTTGCGCAAGATGCTTTGGTGGGCAATATCCCCACAGAAAAGGTGCTCGAAGCGCTTGGCCAGCGCGGAGCGGAGTTGCCATCCTTGAAGCCGCTCGATAATCTTCTGAAGGCGACCGGGGGGATGGCGGCCAAGTATTCGGAATCGCACGCGGCGGATTGAGCCGCCACAGATTCGCACAGATCACCACGGTTTCACAAGATTGCTTGTGTCTCGGTCCCAGGGAATTCTATCGGCGCGGCTTTCGAAATGAGCTATCGCACAATCCAACTTGCTTACGATGGTGGCGTGGCGACGATTACGTTCAACCGTCCGGAAAAGCGCAACGCGATCAGCTTCGAACTGATTGACGATCTCGTGCGCGGACTGGATGAGGTGGCGAAGTCGGATGCCATTGTGCTGATTCTCACCGGCGCAGGAAAAGCTTTTTGTTCAGGAATGGACCTGGAGAACCTGAAAGGCCTGCTGGGAAAATCGCCAGAGGAAAATTTGAAGGACTCGGAAACCATGGTCCGGCTATTCCGATCCCTCTATGAGTTTCCAAAAGTAACAATTGCGGCAGTGAACGGTGCGGCCATTGCCGGAGGGACGGGGCTGGCGCTGTTGTGCGACTTCACGATCGCAGTGCCGGAGGCGAAGTTTGGTTATACCGAGGTGCGCATTGGATTTGTGCCTGCGATTGTGTCGACCTTCTTACTGCGGCAAGTGGGTGAGAAGCAGGCGCGGGATTTGCTGTTGACGGGAAGAATCTTCGGAGCGGAGGAAGCTGCGCGAATGGGCTTGATCAGCGAAATTGTGCCAGCGGAAAATCTGCTGACGCGAGCGCGCGAATTGGCTGCGCTTCTGATGGAAAATAGCGCGGCATCGTTGCGATTGACCAAGCAGTTGCTTACGGATCATGCCCGCTCGGAAGTTGATACGCAGATTGAGGCGGCGGTGCGCGCCAATGCCGGCATCCGCAGCACGGCGGACTTCCGCGAAGGAATTTCGTCTTTTCTCGAAAAACGCAAGCCGGTGTGGACGGGGAAATGAACTCGAACCATCATGCGCAGGTGAACGAAACGACGCTACGGGTGCGCTACGCCGAAACGGATCAGATGGGAGTTGTGTATCACTCGAATCATCTGATCTGGTTCGAAGTGGGGCGGGTGGAATTGATGCGGCAGATGGGATTCTCGTACCGGGACATGGAACGCGAGGATGGCCGCTTCATTGCCGTGGCCGAGGCCACCTGCCGCTACCGCGCACCGGTGTTTTACGACGAAGAAGTAGTGGTCCGGACGAAATTGAAGACGGTTCGCGAGTCGGTGATTGTTTTCAGTTACGAATTGACTCGCGCCCAAGGCGGCACGCTGCTGGCCGAAGGAGAGACGACGCATATCGTGACGGATTCGGCGATGAAGATTGCGACTCTGCCTGAAAAATATCTGCGCGTGTTTCGCACTGCGGTGGGAAAGTAATCGGGACTCTCTTGAACGCACTCCATATCAACGGAAATGATCTGACGTTGGAAGCGGTACGGGAAGTGGGCGTCGAAAGGCGTCCGGTGCTGCTTGCGCCCGACGCGCGCGAGGCCGTGAACCGGGCCCGGGCCGTGGTGGACGAAATCGTGGCCAGCAACAAGGTGGCGTATGCGATCACTACGGGCGTGGGCAAACTCAGCGATGTCCGGATCGCGGGCGATCAGATTCGCGAGTTACAGATCAATCTTGTGCGCTCTCACGCGGTGGGAGTGGGCACTCCGCTGGGGATGGCCGAGACTCGCGCCATGATGTTGCTGCGAGCGAATTCTCTGGCCAAGGGACATTCGGGAGTGCGCGCCGTTGTCATCGACACGCTTTGCGAGATGCTCAACCGCGGTGTTACTCCGGTGGTGCCATCCCAGGGAAGCGTAGGCGCGAGCGGGGATCTTGCTCCATTGGCGCATTTGGCGCTGGCATTGATTGGCGAAGGAGAATGCTTCGATCTGCGGGGCGGGCACGTGCCCAGCTTGCAAGCTCTGCAGCAGGCGCAGATCAAGAGAATCGTTCTCGAATCAAAAGAGAGCATCTCGCTGATCAATGGAACGCAGGCGATGCTGGCGGTAGGAACGCTGGCGCTGCTCTCTGCCGAGAATCTCGTGGATTCAGCGGACGCGCTGGGTGGCATGTGTTGCGATGCGCTCAAGGGAACGGATGCAGCGTTTGACGAGCGCATTCACAAGGCACGGCCCCACAATGGACAGATCAAAACGGCGGCCAATCTGCGGAAGATGCTCGAAGGCAGCCAGATCCGGGAGTCGCACCGCGAATGCGGAAGGGTGCAGGATGCTTATTCGCTGCGGTGCATCCCGCAGGTGCATGGCGCGGTGCGGGACACGCTCGAGCACTGCCGTAGCGTCTTTGAAACGGAAGCGAACTCGGCGGTGGACAATCCGCTGGTCTTTATCACGGACGCCAAGAATGCGGAAGGGGATGTGATCTCGGGCGGGAACTTCCACGGCGAACCGCTGGCGTTTGCGTTGGATTTTCTGGGCATCGCGCTGGGCGCGTTGGCCGGGATCAGCGAGCGCCGAATCGAGCGCCTGGTGAATCCCGCGCTGAGCGAGGGATTACCGCCGTTTCTAGCGCCGGGCGCGGGGCTGAATTCGGGCTTCATGATGCCGCAGGTGACGGCGGCGGCGCTGGTGAGCGAGAACAAGGTCCTGGCGCATCCTGCGTCAGTCGACTCGATCACTACCTCGGGCAATAAAGAAGATTATGTCTCGATGGGGATGACAGCTGCGCTGAAGCTGAAACGGATCCTTGAGAATACGCGTAACGTGCTGGCCATTGAGGCGATGGCAGTGGCGCAGGCGCTGGATTTTCTGGCGCCGCTGAAGACGTCAAAACGCGGCCAGATGGTGCATGCGGCGATCCGCGCGGTGTGCCCGACGATGGAGAAAGATCGCGTCATGTATCCCGACCTGGCACGCATCGCGGAACTGCTTGAAAGCGGAAAAATCGCCGCGGCACTGCGCTGAACGATCCCATAGGATTGGCATGAAGACGCTTACCGAATATCTGAAGTTCCATACCAAGACCCACCGCGCGTACGTCCACATTACGCCGCAGGTCGAGCAGATTGTGAGCAAGAGCGGCGTGCGGGAGGGCATGGTGCTGGTTTCTGCGATGCACATCACTGCCGGAATCTATGTCAACGACAACGAGAGCGGGCTGATTGAAGACATTGACCAATGGCTCGAGCACCTGGCGCCCTTCCGGAAAAATTACAAGCATCACGAAACCGGCGAGGACAACGGAGACTCCCATCTCAAAGCATTGCTGATTCATCATGAAGTAATCGTGCCGATCACGGCGGGCAAGCTGGACCTGGGCACGTGGCAGCGAATTTTCTACGCGGAGTTTGACGGACAACGCGACAAGCGCGTGATCGTCAAAGTGATGGGAGAATGAGGACCAAACTCGCGGCTGTGCTGGCTGCGGTAGGAGCGCGGCTTACTGCTGGGCTGTCCCTTTGACGATGAGCGCAAAAGGGAGTTCGCCGTGGGCGAGTTTCAGAGTAGAAGAAAAGATCCAATGGTCCTGATCGTCGTGAGTGACTGTCGGGGCTGTGGCTTTGTCCGCAGGAGCCATGCTCAACACGCTGGGATGCTTTGTTCCGCCGGTTTTTGAACTCATGGCCACGAGATCCTGAAACTTGAAAGTGGCACTTGGGTCGGGATCGGATTGGGCGGGAATGAGTAACAAGAAATCCCGATTGGGAGCCGCGCCCAGGTGGTTGCCATCGTCGGGCATGAGCTCGTAGCGGAGTGTATAGAAGCCGGACGGAATCTGGTGACCGCGAAAATCTGCCGCCGCCCCGGGAAAGTGGATTATACCCACGAAGGTTGACTCGGCAAGCTCCGGATATACGACGGCCTGATCATCTTTCTTGGGCTGCGATGGAATGCTCTTGCGCGCCCAGAACTCACAGGTGGACTTCGGGTCGTCCAGGGTGAGGCGAGAACCTTTTTCATCGAGGCTCTGGCGCACCGAGTCGGGAACGGCACTGTCCGTCAACGGACCTACGCTCTCGACTTTGCCGTTCTGCGCGGCGCAGAACAACGAGAGGACGAGGATGGCGCTGACCGTCAGGGTTGCGGTGCGGTGCTTTGGCAAATTCCGTCCTTGTTTCGTCCTCTTAGCGAGCGAATGTGCCCACGAACGCGCTACGCTTCCCGTGTGAATCCCAGGACGCGCCCAGTCCGGGCCCACTGTACGAATCGGTGAGCGCAACTGCCGGCATGGAGTGGGCCGTTTCCGTCAACGGCGGATAGAAGGTAACTTCATTTCCACAGAGATGATCCTTGTCGCCGATGCCGCGCGTTTGGATGGTGGCGAAGTTTCCGGCACGAAGCAGTGCCACGCCGTGGTGCTCGGGGCTGACCGCAAGTTCCATGATCGTGGGAATCACCTGCTGGACGTTCTTCAGGAGTTCTCCTCCCATGTGCTCGGCAAAATGGACAAGCGCCGCCTGCTGCTGCGGGCTGGCCTGATCGTCCACCAGCAAGACAGCCTTCGCCGGATAGGGACTCTCATAGGGGTCGCCCAATGTGCCATTGGCGCGGACTGCGGCCGCGATGGTCAATCCTTGCAGGGGGACTCCATCCCAACCGCCACTCTGCACATGCCACGCGAGAATGGCCTCATTGCCGACCAGGTTGACTTCGCCGTTAGCGAAACACTGACCGGTGTAAACGTCGGCGCTGCGGGTCTCCAGATAATCTCCGCGGATCTCCTGGGCGGCCATGGAGATCGACAAAAGCCCCAATAAACCTAGCAAAATCGTGAATTTTTGAAATCGCATACAGAACCCCTCACATTACATTTCAGATGCAAACCCCAGCAAAAAGGCGCAAAACATGGCAGATCGCTACCCACATTTTCCTGTTCCATGACAGGCGCGGTTCTTGGAACTGCAGTTGCCCGGCTCTGCCAGTTCGCCGTCTGGACCGATGCAAGTCTGCGTGTGTAGGCACCAGAAAAGTCCCTCATTCGAAGCCGGCACGGTGGGATCGGGCTCGGCAAGTATGAACTGCCCCTTCCAGCGCAGAGCCGAACAAAGGTTCGGATGATTGGTGTTGAAGCGCTCCGATTCCTGGATCATGCGGCACCTCCCGAGGCGGCCTTCAAAAGGGCGCGCCTGACTGCGACTTTCGCCAGCCTCACTTTATAAGCATTGTTGCTGAGCGGATGAGCGTTTTTCAAAGCAGCGTCCGCCGCCTTCTGCGCAGAATCTTTGTTCACCGGTTGTCCCATGAGGGCCTGCTCCGCTTCGGAAGAAGGCCAGGGCACCGGCGCAACGTATCCTAAAACAATTCTGGCCGAACTCACGTTCGAGCCCTGTATTTTCAAGGCAACGGCGGCGACCGCGAGCGGCCAGTCAAAAGCTTCCTTCTGACGGATCTCGTAGTGCGCAGCTTTCAAGTCGGCAGCGGGCGGAATCACGATTTCGGTGACGATCTCGTTGGGCCGCAGGTCGTGTTCGCGTTCGCCGGCGCTCTTGGGGATTACGAAAAACTTCTCCAGAGGAAGCTCACGTTTGCCTTTCGGGCCTTCCAGCCGAATCTTCGCGCTGTATGCAACCAGAATGGGCACGATGGTGGAAGGGCTGACGAACTTCGCCGGACCGTCGTTGGCGAGGATGGCATGATAGCGATTCTCACCCACGCTGACTAATTCTTTCCCGGCTTCATCCTTGGGCAACAGCCCGAGTCCATTGCGGAAATACCAGCACCGGGGCCGTTGGCAAAGATTTCCGCCTATGGTCGCCATGTTACGAATCTGCGGGCTGGCAGCTTCCAGCAAGGCTTCCGAGAGGGCGGGATAATTCTTCTTCACGTTTTCATCATCGGCGAACTCTCCGAGCGTGGTCAGCGCGCCGACACGCAAGCCCTGCGCATTGGACGAAACGCCGCGGAGATCGTTGATGTCCTTAATATTGACCAAGCGCTTGGGCGCGACGACGTCGTCTTTCATCAGCGCGAGCAAGTCGGTTCCGCCGGCAAGCACCTCGGTATTGCCCCAGGTTGTACCCAGCAGGCTGATCGCCTGAGTTCTGCTATTCGGGCTTACATATTCAAAAGGTCGCATCAGGCACCTGCCTTCTGTTCAAGCGCGGCCAGCACACGGTCCGGGGTAAGAGGAAGGAATGGCACTCTGACTCCGATCGCGTTGGCGACGGCATTTGAGATGGCGGCACCGGGCGAGATCACTGGAGGCTCACCCAACCCGATTACGCCGCGTTCGTCGTATCCTTTGCCAGTCATCATGCGCACGACCAACTCGGGTATGTCGCTGATACCGGCAAGGCGGTAGAACTGCATATCCGGATTGAGCATTCGCCCGGTGGTCGGGTCCATGACCTTCTCTTCGAAGAGCGAGTAGCTGATCCCCATGATCAGGGCCCCGTAGCATTGGGACTCAGCTGTCTTGAGGTCGATGACCAACCCGCAGTCCTGGACGGCGACCATTTTCCTGACCTTCACGATCCCGGTATCGGGATCGACCTCAACTTCTGCCATCTGGACGCCTCCGACACCGCTGTTGGTGAGGTCGGGAGGCTTGGTCCTGTCGGGATTTTTGCCGCGAACTGTCAAGGGCATGGCACCGAGCTTGGAACAAGCTTCTTTCCAGCTGAGCGAGTGGCTGGAATCGCCCTTGACGGTGACTTTGCCGTTCAGGCATTCCAGTTGACCGGGCTGCGCGTTCAGCGCCGGCGCTACCTTTGCGAAAAGCGCCTCGCGAGCATCCACCGCAGCACGGCGAGTAGAAGAACTGACTCCGCCGATGGTGGTCGATCCGCCCGATCCACCGGAAGGAGGGTAGGTCGTATCGCCGATAAGAAGATTTATCGATTCCATCGGAATGCCCAAGGTATCGGCGGCAACTATGAGGATGCAGGTGCGGGTTCCGGTACCCAGATCCTGGGATCCCATCTTGATCTCGACCGAACCGTCGGGGTGAATCGTCAGATCGCAATCGCTAGCGTGCCCGCGTCCGCCCCAAGTATGGAAGGACAATCCAACGCCGCGCACGGCTGCTTCCGGGCTGCTCTGCGACCGAGGATGCCACTTCTCTTTCCAACCCATAAGGTCAGACGCGATGGCTAGTTCTTCGCGATAGTTGTTCTCGCGCGCCTTGGTGAGATTGAGATTCTTCCCGAAAAATTCTACGGGATCCATGTTGAGCTTGGCGGCGAGGTCATCGAGCGCGCACATGGTGAGCACGGCGGCTTGAGGATGATTGGGAGCCCTCCAGGCGCGCGCCGGTCCGATGTGGTTGCGGATTGCCGTATGCTCCTGTCGCTGGTTCGGGATACTGAAAACGTAAGGAATGGGCGGCATGCCTCCACCGCCCGGTCCGCCAGTTCCCCAGGAATTCGATTGCCAGGCGGTGACGGTGCCATCTTTTTTCGCCGCCAACTTCACGCGGGCGTAGGCGGAAGGGCGGGCTCCGGCGACTTTCAATTCGGCGTCGCGTTCAAGCATGTACCGGACGGGCTTGCCATTTGCTTTCTTGGAAATCTCTGCGGTGTAAACTCCCCAGCGGTCAGGGGAAAATTTGCTGCCGAACCCTCCACCAATGTTGTCCTGGTGAATTCGGATGTTGGTGGCGGGAATTTTCAGCGGCTCCGCCATCTGCCCCGCGATTCCGGAAACGTTCTGGGTGGAAATGTGCGTGAAGACGTGATCCTGATCGGTCCACTCGGAAATGGAGCCGTGACTTTCGAGGCAGCAATGCGTGATTACCGGAATTCCGTAGAGGCCTTCGGAGACGACCTCCGCCTCTGAGAAGGCTTTGTCGGGATCGCCAACCGTCTGCGCCGCGGCCTTCTGATAATTCGACGGCGGTTTGTTGGCGGCTTCAGGATGAACGGTAGCGGCTCGCAGAGCGGCAATCACCTCGTCAGGCGCGCCATCCTCCTTAGCCTCCTTCAGCATATCTTCGGTAGGCTTCTCGGTAATGCCGTACTTCTGAATGTCGCTGACCATCTGCCGGGCTGGCACCTGATTGTCGAGCATGTCGCCAATGGCATCCATGCTGAGCGGGCCTTGCTCTTGCGCACTGCCCGCGGGCGGTTCGGCATCGCTGACAAGATGCGGCAGCGGCTGGAATTTCACTTTAATCGCACGGACGGCATCTTCCGCCGTGGGTTCGTCGACTGCGGCGACGGCGACAATGTCATCCCCGGCCCAGTGAATGTTCGCACCCGGACCCTGCACGATGTGAATGGCCTTGACGCCGGGAATTTTTTCGGCCGCGCTGGTATCAATGCTCACGACTTTGGCGTGGGCATAAGGACACCGCAGCACCTTGCCGTAAAGCATCTCAGGGCGATGAACGTCGTAAGTGTACTTGGCCTGGCCGGAAACTTTGGCGGGGGAATCCACGCGTGTGACGCGCTTGCCGATCAGGCTGCGGTGTTCAGCATCGGGCCATGCATAGTCCGGCATAGATCAGGCTCCCTTCTGCGCGACTTGCGCGATGGCTTTGCGAATTCCTTCATAGGTTCCACAACGGCAAAGATTCCCGCTCAGTCCGCGGCGAATATCTTCGGGCGTAGGGTGGGGATGCTGCTCGAGAAAGGCTTTGCAGGAGACGACAAAGCCCGGCGTACAAAATCCGCACTGGGAAGCGTCGTTCTCGACGAACGCCTGTTGCACAGGATGCAGGTTGCCCACCTGCATCAGCGATTCGATGGTAGTGATCGGCTTGTGCTGGGCCTCGATGGCCAGGACGGAGCAGGCGTACACAGTCTTGCCGTCCATCAGCACCGTACAAGCGCCGCATTCGGCACGATCGCAGACCCGCTTGGCCCCAGTGAGTTCAAATTGGTCACGCAAGGCATCGAGCAGCGTCACGCGCGGTTCAAGGTTCGCCTTATAGCTCTTGCCGTTGATGGCGAACTCCATGGGCACTTTGCCGGGACCGTGCACCGGCACTTCCTGGCCGGCAGCCATGACGGTTTTGGGCCCCGCAACCAGCGGAACCGCGACTGAGATTCCGGAAATTTTGAGAAAGTCACGGCGGGATACGCCGCCATGCTCTGAATCGTCGCTTGCATCCTTCAGAGTTTCATCATCATTGTGCATCGCAACCTCCGGCGAGAAACCGGTTGACAGTTGATGTAGTTTGAAGTCCTGATGGCGTTTCCGCAGTATAACCGAGCCGCGACAGGGAATTCGACCCCCCCGCCGCTGAATTGTGCGAAACATACTTGAGACTCAGGCAAATCCGCGGAAACTCTGGCGCTCAATTCGGCAACAGGCGCTATGACACGCTGGGCGGGTCCGACACCTGAATGATGAGTTTTCCATGATTGGAACCATCGAACAGTTTGTTGATCGCCGTGGGTGCTGCTTCGAGACCCCGCACGATATCCACGCGATACTTGAGCTGGCCTGACTCGTGCCACTGAGTAAAGTTACTGACCATTTCCTGCATTTTCGAATAGTAGTCCGTCGCGATGAAGCCTTGAATCTTCAGCCGCTTGATGATCACCGCTACGAAGTTGGACGGCCCTGGGCCGGCGGCGGTCGTGTTGTACTGGGAGATCAGCCCGCAAACCACGACCCGGCCGAAGGTGTTCATGAGGTCGAGCGCGGTTTCCAGTATTTCTCCTCCGACGTTCTCGAAATAGAGATCCACGCCCTTCGGACACGCAGCTCTTAATTGTTGCTTGTAGTCGGCATCTTTGTAATTGACAGCTGCGTCGAAGGCGAGTTCCTGTCGCAGCCAATGGCATTTCTGTTCGGTTCCCGCAATGCCGACAACGCGAAGCCCCTTAATTTTTCCGATCTGGCCGACCAGCGACCCGACCGAACCAGCGGCGCCCGAGACTAGGAGAGTCTCGCCGATCTTGGGCTGGCCTACTTCCATCAGCCCGACATAGGAAGTGAGCCCTGCTAACCCGAACAGCCCCAGGTAAGCGGAAAACGGAAGCCGGCTCTCCGGCAACCTCATTACGCGATCACCGTTCGACAGCAGATACTGTTGCCAGCCGAACATCCCCTGCACTCTGTCGCCCGCGGCAAAATTTGGATGATGCGATTTCTCCACGATCCCTACGGCCAATCCGCGCATGACTTCGCCAATCTGCACAGGCGGAATATAAGACGGGCGGTCCATTACCCAGCCACGCATTGCTGGATCAAGGGAGAGATGTACGTTGCGAATCAAGAACTGACCTTCCCCGGGCTCCGGCAGCGGCTCGGAAACATAGGAGAAGTTGTCAGGTTTGAGCAGCCCGACGGGCCGCGACTTGAGTCGCCATTGGTGGTTGATGCGTGCAGTGGACATGATTGAAACAGTGTAGCGCCCTGCATCGAGACGCGCGCGCCTAACCTCGCAAACTGGGCGAGAGCGCGAACGTGCTAATTACCGCGGAAGGATTTAACATGCAAACCGCACCAACTTTGTAAGGGTGAATAACGGGCCGGGCCCACAGTTCGGGCATACGCCAGGGTTCATGGGGCAGGTGCAACTCGGCTTCGCTTCACCTTTAATGTTTAGGAAACTGGTGTTTTCTTCCGGGGCACTCATTCGTGAATGTGAAACAACTCTTCGATCTGACCGGGCGGGTTGCGATCATTACGGGCGGCTCCATCGGGCTGGGCCGGCAGATGGCCGAGGGCCTGGCCGAAATGGGGGCCCACGTGGTGATGTGTGCCCGCAAAGAAGAACGCTGCCAGCAGGCGGCACTGGAGTTCCAGCAACGCGGGCTCAAAGCCAGCCCCCGGTCGTGCGACGTTACGAGTCCTGCCAGCATTCAGGAGACGGTGGATGCGACCGTCTCCCAGTTCGGCCGGATCGATATCCTGATCAATAATGCTGGAATATCCTGGGGCGCTCCCGTCGAGGAAATGCGGCTGGAGGATTGGAACAAGGTGATCGAGACGAACCTCACTGGAACTTTCCTCTGCTCACAGGCGGTGAGGAAGGCCATGATCGCCCAAGGACGCGGGAAGATCATTAATATCGCGTCCGTAGCGGGGCTGGGCGGTGCTCCTCCGGAACTTCCAGCCATCGGCTATCATGCCAGCAAAGGCGGGGTCATCAGCTTCACCAAAGATTTGGCCTGTAAATGGGCACCTCACAATATTCAAGTGAATGCGATTGCTCCGGGCTGGTTCCCTACACACATGTCGAACCGCATCCTCGAACACCACAAGGATTTGTTTCTGTCCCACATTCCGATGCGGCGTTTTGGCAATGAAGACGATTTGAAAGGGGCTGCCGTATTTCTTGCTTCGGACGCAAGTAACTTCGTTACAGGCCACGTGCTGGTGGTGGACGGTGGCCAGTCAGCCTGGTAGTCGCGCATGAACATTCCACTTACTCCGATTACGCTTTCTGGCTATGCCGAAGAATATGGGTCACCGCAGGGCATGTACGTTCGATTAGCGACTTGTTGGCAAGTCGGTGTCGTGTGCTTCACGTTCCACAGTATGCTCATTGTTTGACCATGCTTCGCAATCTCGCACTGCTGGCTGCATTGTTAGCGCTGGCGGGGCCAGCCGCCCTCACCTCGGAGAAACCGAAGCGGACACCTGCGCCCGGCATTGAGGGCGCTGACAATGGCTGGGCAGAGAAAACTCTAAAGACGCTTTCGCTAGAAGAGAAGGTCGGGCAGCTGTTTATGATCCGCCTGCGAGTGGAATTCCTGAACGAGCGCAGCCGGGACTACTTCGAACTCCGAAAAAATATTCGCAAGTATCACATTGGCGCGCTGGCCATGTCGGTGCCGGCGCAAGGCCGGGCACACAGCGTTAACCGCCGCATTGAGACGGTCACGCTGCTCAATCAACTTCAGGAGGAATCGAAACTACCGTTGCTGGTCGCGGGAGATTTTGAACGGGGAGTGCTGCCGGCGCGTCTTTTTGGAACGACTGTGTTTCCTCATGCCATGGCTTTCGGCGCCGCCGGGAACCTTGCTTATGCCGAGGCTTTTGGCCGAATCACGGCGCAGGAAAGCCGTGCCCTGGGCGTGCACTGGAACCTGTTTCCCATTGCTGACGTGAACTCCAATCCTGCTAATCCCATTATCGGGACGCGCGCGTTCGGTGGAGATCCGCAGCAGGTGGGCGAAATGGTGGCTGCGTACATTCGAGGTGCGCGGGCGAACGGAATGCTGACCACGGCAAAGCATTTTCCGGGACATGGCAATACCGCAACGGATTCCCATATGTCGCTGCCGGTGGTGGACGATACTCTTGAGCAACTGCGCACGGTCGAACTGCCGCCTTTCCGCAAGGCGATAGCAGCCGGGGTAGATGCCGTCATGACTGCGCACGTGCGAGTGCCGGCGCTCGATGCCGAGCGGAGCCGTGTCGCCACGACTTCGCCGGCCGTGGTCACAGGGCTGCTCAAGAACCAACTCGGCTTCAAGGGCATTGTCGTGACCGATGCTTTGGACATGGCCGCCCTCAATGGACTTTATGCCAAGAATCTCGGACGCGTGGCGGTGGAGGCGTTCAAGGCGGGAAACGATGTGCTCACCATGCCCGCCGATCTGGATGCAAGCTACCGGGCAATGCTGGAGGCCGTCCGCACCGGCGAGATTGGGCAGGAACGGCTCGACGCGTCCGTATTAAAGATTCTGCGAGCTAAGGCGTTCTTGGGTCTTGAGAAAAACCGATTAGTGGATGTGGCCGCCATTCCCAAGCTCGTAGGTAGTCCTGAGAATGTGGCTGTGGGTCAACGCATCTCCGATGCATCCATCACTCTGGTGCGTGACAACCGAAATCTGCTTCCGCTGAGAGCAGGGATCAGTCCACAGCGGGTCGCGTATCGCCGCAGCAAACGCAGGGCAGCCCTGCTCGTGGTGATTCTCTGCGACAACGTACGTGCGGAGGACGGCCGCGTGCTGGAGCGCCAAATCCGGCAACGAGCGCCGGATGCAAGGGTGGTATATGTCGATCCACGGGTGGCGGCGGCCAGATCGAATGAAGTGCTCACAGCGGTCGACCGGGCAGAGAAGGTGGTAGTTGCGGTGTATGTTGTCCCATCGGCGGCGCGAAGCAGAACGGTGGCGCGTGGGCAGAAAAATTCCGCTTCCCTGCCGGACTCGACTGCCAGACTGTTGAGCAGGATTCTCGATCGCGCAACCCAGAAGACTGCGGTACTCGCGATGGGGACTCCGTACCTGACGGAGGACTTTCCCACAATCCAGAACTATATCTGCACGTTCTCCAATGCGACGGTATCTGAGGTCAGCGCGGCGAAGGCGCTCTTTGGGGAAATTCCGCTTCCCGGGCATTTGCCGGTAAACATTTCCAGCGCAGCCGTCCCGGGCGAAAAAATCAGCAACGGGCAGTAGACGAAATCACTTTGCGTTACCGACAGCAGGCTTGATGTCGGCAGCAGCTTTCTGCAGCGTGTCGATGGGGCTGGAGTCCAGATAGTAGAGAGTGGAGTCATTGTCCCGCTTGGCGATGAAACCATCGCCTGACTTTGCAATCGAGACATCCTCGACCCGTTTCCCATCCTCGGACGTAACTTTGAGTTCAATCATGGGGCTAGAAAGGCCGGAATCGACGAACTTGCTCGCGGACAAATCACGCAGATCGGAGATGAAAGTCTGCACTGTTCCGGCGTCCAACTTTTTCCCGTTCGACCACCAATCCGCGCCTCCCTTCGAGAGAAAATAGGCCTTGGTGCCGTCGTGCATTTCGATCTTCGAGGGCTCGCTGTAGGCAAAGTCAAACAGCTTCTTATTGCGGAAGTCGTCGAGTCCTTTGCCGAGCGCCTCGCCTAGACCTGAATCGACCTTGTAGACGCCATCGACCACGCTCGATTTCGCGTAGTACGTGTCCTTATCTTTGCGAACTTGAAGTTCCTGGGTACCGGACGGGCCGGTGATTTTTGCCGTGGCCACCGGAGTGGAGTGAGCAAAAGCGGATGTTTCTCTTCCGCTGTCGCCTGCTCCGCTAAGATCCATGCGGGCATCAGCTAATTTTCCAACCAGACTGCTGACGTCGACGGAATCAGCACGCAACGGTTTTGGTTTCAGAATCTGCCACTCGTCCTTGTTGCGCCCGAACTCGATCTCCTGATTCCCCTTGACCAGTTCCAGGCGGCTGACCTTATCCGCGCCGACGGTCAACAATCGTTTGTCGCGCAGATCATTCAGGCTCTTATCGATGCTCGTCTTGTTGTAGCTGGCCATGGTGAAAACGCGCGGATCACCTGCCAGCATTGCGTAAACCGCGCCTCCCGCAGGGGTGTCATCACCGATTAAGAGTTGGTGATTCCTATTGTCCTTGCTTGTGACATCGACTTCGACGGAAGGCTGATCGAGACCGAATTGCTTGAGATCCGACGCCTTGTCTTCGACCACGCGCTCGGAATTCAGAGAAGACAGCGAAGAGAGCGTGCTGGAAACTGCGCTTTGATCGGCATTCAGCGGCTTGGGCTGCGTGATTTGCCACGTGCCCGAACCATTCTTTTCGAGCACGATTGGCGCCGCGTCCTTCTTCTTCAGCTCAACTTTGGTGATTGCCGCCTCGTCGAGTTTCAGGATGGGAGGAGGAGTATCAGCAGATACCTTGGCCTCGGCGGCGGGTTTACGGTGTTCCGACCAGTACAGCGTTCCAGCCAGCGCGAGGAGAACAACGGTTGCGACCATCAGGTTACGAGATTTCATAGCGTCTTCGGCAAGGGTGCTGGCGCAGCGAGATTCTTTACCTCCTCTTCCACCACACGCTTATGCCCACGATCACAACAATCCCCGGCAAAAGGAACTGACTGGCGGCGCGCACCCAACTCAACTGGGCGCGAGTCATGGTGATGCGCCGGTCTTCGGGCTGTTTGGGCCGGATCGAAATCAAATCTTCGTCCGACGATAGCCAGTTAACGGTGTTCAACGCGAGGTCATCATTTCCGTTGAAATCGATGAAGCGGTTGGCGATCCAGGATGAGCTTCCGACCACGACAAAGCGTCCTTGCGACTTATCGCTACCGGTGTTGTAGGTGCCAGCCGCGGCCAGGGTCAAGGGACCCTTTTTGTTGTTCGGATCGTTCACATTGACGGACGGAGAACTGAGATTGCTTGTCGCCAAACTGCTGGAAGAGGAATCAAACAGCTTCTGCACGCTGGTTTTGTCGGTGTTCTTGATCTCCATCGAGCGGGACAATGGAAAACCAGTAGCTGTGCCTTTCATATCCTGCACGATAGGCTGAGAACTGTAATTCGTGACCAGCGCGACTTGCGGACCCAGCCCAGCGAGCTGGCCGATAGGATTCAGATCAAGAATCAGATCCTTGTCCAGAGTCACTCCCCAACCCTGAAGCAGGCTCGTGAGCGCATCGTTCTCGCCGATCCGGTCGTGACCCAGCTGCAGCGGCGGATCCAGCAGGAACAGGGCACGTCCGCCACCTTCGACATATTTCTTGATTGCGTCCACTTCCGGCTGCTCATAATTTTTCGTCGGGCCGGCAACGACCAGGGTGGTGCAGTCGCTCAGGATTTCCGCTTTCTGCAGCAGGTCGAGACTCTTCGTCTCGTAGTTGTCCTTCGCGAGACTGTCCTTAAAGCGCGACAGACCCTCGCGGGCGCTGTCGTCCAGTTGATGCTCCCCGCTGCCACTGGCGAAACAAACAGTGCGAGTGTTGCTCTTCAGGTCGCGGATGAAGGCGCCGGTAATTCCCTCCTCTGTCATGCTCTTGGCTGGTTCTTTCTTGAGGCCGACCTGCACGACCGCGGTGCCAAAGTCCCTGATACCGGCCTCGCGCGCGGCTTGAGGATTCCGGTCGGGATCGACATAATCCACGTGTACTTTGGGCGAGAGATTGGCGTACTCGTCGAGAAGATCCTTCCCATCGCGGAAGCGCGTGCTCTGATTGAAGTAGGTGATGGTCGCGGGCTGCTTCAGGCCCTTGACGATCTTGGCCGTCTGCTCCGAGAGGCTGTAACGCTTGTTGGAGGTGGCGTCGTAAGATTTGTTGTACCGGTCCGCCAGAATATTCGCGACCACGATCGCGGCAATCACGATGAGGATGTACGTGGCGGCATAGGCCGCATACTTGGTTTGTCTCGCCTTGAGCCATTGACTTGCCATCTACGATCTCCAGCGCAGGGATTCCATGGAACGAGCGGTGAAGAACAGTCCCAGGAAAATTAACGTGAGATAAAAAACCGCATCTTTCGAATCGAGGACTCCTCGGCCAAACGATTCAAAGTGAGTGATGATCGACAGATAAGAGAGCACACGCGCCCACATCGAAGTTTCATATTCGCCGACCCAGCCTATGACCCAGAGCAGGAGTTCTACGCCGAAGGTAGCGGCGCCCGCGATAATCTGATTCTTTGTGAGCGTGGAGATAAACGTTCCGATTGCCAGCAGGGCTCCTGCCTGAAGCAACAAACCCAGATACCCCATCGCGAGCGGCTTCCAGTCCGGATTGCCATATTTGAAGAGAAACGCAAAATTCACCGCAGTAAACAGCAACAGGCAACAATACAGGATCAACGCAGCCAGCCACTTTCCGACAATAATTTCCAGATCGCGAACCGGTGAAGTCGCCAACAGCTCGATCGTGCCGGTTCGTTTCTCTTCCGCGAACAATCGCATCGTAATCATGGGAATGAAAAACAATCCGATCACACCCACGTTCGACAACAGAGGCCGGATGATCTGCTCGTTCAAGTTCATGGGAAAGGACTGGCCGCGCATCTGCATTTCCATGCCCTCGACCACAAAATAGCCGAGCGCGTTCCAGAAGAAGAACCCAAAGATAACGCCAAACATCGTCAGCAGGAGATAGGCAACCGGCGAAGCGAAGTAACTGCCCAGCTCTTTACGGCAGATGATCCATATATTTCTCATTGCTGCGACTCCTGGACCAAAACTTTCGGTTCTTCGGCTCTTTCGGCGGGAGCTTCGCTTCCCGTCAGCTGGAGGAAGATTTCTTCCAGGCTCATAGCAGCCGGGCGAAGCTCGTTGAGGTCCCAACCACACTGAACGACAGTGCGCGCCAGGTCGCCGCGGACTGAGCGTCCCTTCTGGCTCTCCACCTCGAAAAGCGCGCGGCTGTCAATCTGCTGTTTGCAGAGAACGCGGCTTACACCGGACACCTGCTCGAGCTTGTGCTGCACGATGGGAACGTCCAGAGTACCGTTGCGGCCCGCAACCTCGATTACAACCGATTCAGCCCCGCGCGCGCGGGCCTGCAGATTGCGTACCGAATCCGTCGCTACCAGCTTCCCTTTGTTGATGATGATCACTTGCTCGCAGGTCTGCTCGACTTCCGGAAGAATATGGGTGCTGAGGATAATGGTGTGCTCCCCGGCAAGATCTTTAATGAGATCCCGGGTCTCGTTGATTTGCTTGGGATCGAGACCGGCGGTGGGCTCATCCAGAATCAGCACGTCGGGATTATGAATAATGGCCTGGGCCAAGCCGACTCGTTGGCGGTAGCCTTTGGAAAGTTTTCCGAGAAGCTTGTTTTTGACATCCGAGATAGCACAGCGCCCGCAAACGTAGTCGACGCGTTTACCGAGATCCGCTCCGGACAGGCCCTTAAGTTTGCCCACAAATTTCAGATATTCGGCCGTCTCCATTTCGGGATAGATCGGCGGAGTCTCGGGAAGATACCCGATGCGCCTTTTGACCTCGAGCGGGTGTTCGAGAACATCAAAGCCCGCCACCGTTGCGGTGCCCGCCGAAGGGGGCAGAAAGCAAGTGAGCATCCGCATGGTTGTAGTCTTGCCCGCACCGTTCGGGCCGAGAAATCCAACAATCTGCCCCTTCGCGACTTCAAATGAAATTTGATCGACAGCAATGGTACGGGCGTACCGCTTCGTAAGATCCTTAACAGTGATCATAGTTTTAGTGTCAACAGTCTGAGAACGCACAGCTGTTGGGCCGAACACACTCGAATGGTGCGGGGCTGAAATAATCTTAAAAACTGCGCCCGCCACATGTCAATTCAGGAAACCCGTGTCCGTGCGGCTTCACTGCAACGTGTGGGTCGAGGAACCAGATCCGGCAGCGCTCATGCTGATGTTGTAGCGCTTGAGCTTGCGGTAGAGGGTAGCGCGGCTGATCCCGAGCATGCGTCCGGCAAGCGCTTTGTCGCCGTTGACCTGCTCGAAGACACGCTGGATGGTGGCCCGCTCGATATCTTCAAGGTCGGTGGTCGGGACTGGCTGGCGAGCGGTTTGAGAACGCGGTCCGTCACCCGCGAGATCGGGATCAAGCACGGCATTTCTTGTCGCGGGCGTTGCCGCCGGGGTTTGAGCCTGAGCGCCGGAAGCGATGCTCGGAGGAAGGTCGCCCAGATCGATGACCTGGCCGTTGCCCAGGGCTACGGCGCGCTCGATGCAGTTCTCGAGTTCGCGGACGTTGCCCGGCCAATCATATTGCATCAGCGCTTTCATCGCGGCGCTGGCTACGTGCATTTCCGAGTCAGGCGTGTAGCGTTCCAGGAACCAGTGAACGAGCATGGGGATATCGCTGCGGCGTTCGCGCAACGCGGGCACGAAGAGCGTGACCACGTTCAGCCGAAAATAAAGATCTTTGCGGAAGGTGCCGTTCTTGTAGGCGGCTTCGAGGTCGCGGTTGGTGGCCGCAATAACACGGACATCCACCTTGATGCGCTGGTTGCTGCCGACAGGACGGACTTCTTTTTCCTGCAGGACGCGCAGCAACTTAGCCTGCAACTCCAGCGGCAACTCGCCAACTTCATCGAGGAAGATCGTGCCCCCGTCGGCGGATTGGAACAATCCCTGCTTCGACTTCAGAGCGCCGGTGAAGGCGCCTTTTTCGTACCCGAAAAGTTCGCTTTCAATGAGCGTGGGAACGAGCGATCCGCAATCGACGGCCACGAAGGGACGTCCGGCGAACGCTCCCCGAAAGTGCATGGCGCGGGCGACGAGTTCTTTGCCGGTGCCGCTTTCTCCATAGATCAGCACCGGAGTACGCGTGTCCTTAAGGCGGGCGACCATGCGGAGGACTTCCTGGATGCGCGCGGACGAGCCGACGATACCGTGAACGGCAGTTTCGGAATCGGTGCGCTGGCGCAGGAATTCGTTCTCTTCGACGAGGCGGATTTTTTCCGCCATGCGCCGCAGGAACAGCCGCAACTCTTCCAGTGGGGAAAAAGGCTTGGTGATGTAGTCGTAGGCCCCGAGTTTCATGGCCTGGACGGCAGTTTCAATGGAGCCGTGGCCGGTCATCAGGGCAACTTCAGTGCGCGGCAAAAGCTTTTTCACCCGCTCCAAAAATTCCAGGCCCGACATGTGGGGCATGACCATGTCGCTAAGGATCATGTGCACGGATTGTTCTTCGAGCAGCGCGAGGGCGGACTCGCCACTTTCGGCTTCGAGGCAGACAAAACCCAAGGCCTCGCCGACCGTGGTGCAGAGTTTGCGGATGGTCTGCTCGTCGTCGACGATCAACAGACGGATACGGAGATCTTCTTTGTTCCCGGCGTTATTCACTCGACCTTCCCAAATGTTCTAGAGACCACATCAATAAATTGCTGCACGCGGAAAGGCTTTTCCACGCAGGGAGCGCCGGTTTCGCGCAAGGTGGCGACGGTTTCTTCGTTGGCGATATCGCCGGTGATAAAGACGAGGCGATTGGCGAGGTCGGGGCGATGCTGGGCGATCCAGGCATGCACTTGGCCCCCGTCGACGCCGCCGGGGGTGCGCATGTCGGAGACGACTCCCAGAAAGGATCCGTTCTCCAGCAGACGGAGCGCATCCACGCCGGATTCGCAGCAGACGACGGGATAGCCGCTGCGCTCGAGCGCGGCTTGCACGTAAGCCATGACGGCCGGTTCGTCTTCGATCAGCAGCACCGGCAAAAGTTGGGGTTTGAGGGCTGGCAGGCTCATGGTTGGGTTACTCCCGCAGCCACACCGAGCGAAGCGGTGTGGGATGAAGCAGGCAGGCGCACGATGAATGTAGCGCCTTGTCCGCCGATGTTGTTGTGACAAAGAATTTCGCCGCCGTGTTCCTTGACGATGCCGTAACAGATGCTCAAACCGAGGCCGGTGCCCTTCCCTACTTCTTTGGTGGTGAAGAATGGGTCGAAGATCTTGTCCGGATGCGAGATGCCATTGCCGTTGTCGGAGAAGGAGACTTCCACCGTGTTTCCGGCCGTGGCAGAGATGATCTGGATGCGCGGCGGGCGGCCGACGTCGTGCACGGCGTCGTAGGCATTGTTCAGAATGTTGAGGAAGACCTGCTGTAACTGGTGAGCGTCGCCCATGACGTCGGGCAGTTCCTGATCGAGATGCTCGATGACTTCCACGCCATGGCTGTTGAAGTCGTAGGAGCGAAGCTGGATGGTGCGGCGCAGGATGGAATTCAACTGCACGGCGTTGCGCTGCGGCGGCATCTGGCGCGCGAAGCTGAGCAGGTTCTGCACGATCTGCTTGGTGCGTTGCGCTTCCTGCAAAATCACGCGCAGATCTTTGCGCGCGGTTTCGGGCAGTTCGGGATTCTCCATGAGCAGGTCAGCGAAGCCCAGGATTGCGGTGAGGGGATTGTTCACCTCGTGGGCAACGCCGGAAACCAACTGGCCGACGGCGGCCATCTTTTCCGCGTGCACCAACTTATCGCGTAGGACGGCTGAGTCAGTGATGTCGGTGAGGACCAGCACGATGCTGGTCACGATCCCTTGCTCGTCGCGCATGGGGCTGAGATTGGCCGAGAACTTCCCCACGGCGCCGCTGCGGCGCGCGATTTCGAGCTCCAGGTTATCAACTTGCTGACCGTCGAGCGTCGCCTGGATGGCCTGCTGGACTGCGTGGGTAAAAGCAGGGGCAGCGAGTTCCAGCAAGGGGCGGCCCAGCAATTCGCGCTGTTCGAATCCGGCGTCGAACCAGCGGCGGTTGGCGTAGCTGATCAAACCGGCGGTATCGGCGACCAGGATATGACTCTGCGTATTGCTGAGAATCTTGCCGGAGAAATCGCGTTCCCGGTGCAGTTCGGTCTGGTAGGTGCGCAGCCCGGTGACGTCGAGCATCAGGCCGCGAATCTGCTGTAGACGGCCCACATCATCGTACAGGCCGAAGGCGTTGATCAGGACGTGAATGGGAGTCCCATCTTTGCGCCGCAAGGTCGCCTCGAAATTGCGCAGATGACCTTGCTCTTCCAGCACCTTCGAATGATGCTGGTGCTCGGGCGAGAAATAAAGCTGAGTGGGAATGTCGATCTGCAGCAGGTCTTCGCGGCTGCTGTAGCCCAGCATGCGGACCATGGCATCGTTGACTTCGACGAAGCGTCCGGCGGGCGTACTGAAGAACAGGCCCTCCTGGATGTTGTCGAAAAGTTCGCGGTAGCGGCGCTCGGCCTCGCTGCGGTCGGAAATATCTTTCAGGACGTGAATGGTCTGCAGTCCCTGGCCGGAGTCTCCGTGCGCACGCGATGTGGAAATGAGATAGGTGCGGTCGAAGACTTGCTGGGTGAATTCGTCGGCATCCTCGGCATTGGAGCGGCAGAAGGGGCAGGAGTAAGACTTGGAGTCGCTGGTCAGCGCCATGAGCGCGCGAATGTTCACGCCGATCAGTTCCGCCGGTGGCACCCCAATCATGGTGGCGAGCGAGCGATTCACGCGCAGGACTTTGTCGGTATGATCGTGCACCACGATGAGGTCCGTGATGGCATCGAAGATCTCCATCCAGTGGCGGTTGGCTTGCTCCATCCGGGTGAAGAGGCTGGCATTCTCCAATGCCATGGCGGCATGGCGGGCCAGGCTCTCGAGGAAGATTCGATCCTCCTGATTTATGGCCGACGAGCGGCCGGAAAGGCAGAGCACGCCGATGAGTTCCTCGTTCGCCCGTGATAAGCGGATCAGAGTGCAGTCGTTCCAGTTGAGGCTAGCGCTGAGATCTGGTCCCAGCGCCTGCTCTGCGGTGACCGAGATGACTTTTTCCGGGTGATGACTTACGAAGTACGTGAGGGCAGCATTGAGAGCGCGGTCGAGCTCGGGATTCAGCAGCGAGGGATGAGAAGGCGTCTGGGTCGCCAGCGTGACGTGACTATCCTCTTTTTTGTCGGAAGGAGGTTTGGCGGCTTGGTCCGGCGACCCGGCTGCCGGCAATTCCCGCAGAGCGGGCGAGGGATGCAGGGCAGAGACTTGCCAGTGGCCTTCGTGCACGATGGCGAGCATGCCGGCGTGAAAACCGAGAAGTTCCGCAGTTCGTGAGACGAAGCGGCGGCTGAACTCGGGCAGACGCAAGCTGCCGTCGATCGCGCGGTCGAGTTCGATCAGGGCCTCGGCGCGGCGCCGGTGCAACTCGGAAGAATGCAGATTGCTGGCGACTTCCAGCATGACGGCAGCCTGATTCGACAGCGCGCGCGCACGGCGAATGTCCTCTTGCGAGATGCCGGTGCCGTCGAGGCGGTCGAGCACGCCAAACATGCCCAGAACACGGCCATTCGCGCCGAGCAGTGGGACAGCCAGGAACTGGCGCACTTTGTACTTGGTGACCGCGTCGATGTTGATGCCGGGGGTGCGGCTGGCCTCGTCAGTCCAAAAAACTTCCTTGGCGCGCAAAGCCTTGGTGGCGACTCCTTCCGGAAAAATTGTCTCCAGCTTGCGAGGTTCGCCTTTCTCCACCCCGTAGCGAACCCGGAAGTGACCATCTTCCAACAGCGCGATAAAGCACCGGTCGAAGCCCAGGAAACCGGAGGCTCGGATCACGAAGGCCTGCAGAAACTGGTCGAGATCGGTGCTCGAGCTCAGCTCTGAAGAAATCTCAAGCAATTGATGAAGTTCGTGGGCCTGGGCGTGGGAAGTGGCGTGCAGTTCGGCGTGCGCGAGCGCCACGGCGCCAAAGCCTGCGATGGCCGCGACGAGAGAGCGCTCTTCGGAGGTGAAGACTCCGTCCGCACGGGGATAGATGAGGATTGCGCCTTGCGTGCGCGAGGTGCGAAAGGGCGCGGCAATCAGCATACCGGGACAAACCAGACTGCCCAGCGAATGGACGTCGGCGCCGATGGAGAGCGTGAGCGGTTCTCCGGCCGCAACTGCGCGTTGCGCGAGGTCGGCGGCAAAACGCAGAGTCTGGCGGTCGTGGCGGGCGCGAGCGGAAGTCGCCAGTTGCGGAGTTTCCGCCGAGACGGCCTTTAATTCGAAAGGACCTTCGCGGCGCAGCAGAACGCAGACCAGGCGCGTGCGCAAAAGCAGGCGCAGGCGGTCGGCGAGCGCCTCGATGACCGCGGCAACATCGGGAGTGCCGTGAAACGCGTGCGCGACGTCAGCAAGAATCTCGGCGCGACGATGCTCTTCGCGAGAAGCTTCGCCAAGCCGTGCCGCTTCGAGCAGGCTTCCTAATTGTCCGGCAAGGATGGTGGCCTTGGCCGCGAGATCTTCATTAAAGAATTGCTCGTTGGAATCGTGCAGAAATGTCACGGCGCCAATGACTTCGTTGAGAACGACCAGAGGAGCGGACATGAGAGAGCGGGCCTCAAACTCCGTGGCAGCGGCAAATAGAGGAGAGGTAATGTGGTTGGCGAAAATAGTCCGACGCTGGCGAACCGCCTCCGAGGTCACCGCACTCTGATCGGGACGCAGGCGCATGCCGACGAAGCGTTCGGCCATCTTTCCATCGGCATGTTCTCCGAGGAGTTCATCGGCGGAATGGCAGCGCCAAAAGTAGACGCCAGAAACCTGAAAGAACTCCCGCGCGGCCTCACAAAACAATTGAATCAGCCCGCCGGGATCTGAGCGTTCGATAGCTTTCCCGCCGATCCGAAGGAGAAGTTTCTGGAAGCCCTCATCGGACCCTGGAGTAACGGAATTGTCCTGGGGAACGATAGGACTGCCGCCAGAAATTCCGACTGCGGCGCCGAGAGCGGAAGAATAGGTTTCGCGATTCACAAGTGCTTGAATCTATTGGGAAAGTACATTTCATCTCATTTTGAGTCAAGGGAAATGGGGGAAGAGGTGCCTTGGTGTGAAATCCCGAGACTCGGTGAGATTTTGTCTCACGCTGAGAAACTCGAACTGATTCTAGCCCATGAGACAGCAGTTGTCGGGAAAAGGTGATGCTGGGAATTGGCGAGCAATGGTCAAGTGCATCATTCGACGCGGGATAGTGCTCATTACTTTGGTTTTTTCAAGATGGCGCAGGTGGCCCGGAGGGTGCACGGTCAGGCGCGGAGTCTTCGTGTTTTCTCAGGAGGAATTGTGTCTCGACGAATTGCGGGTGCGGTGCTGGCTGTGCTGGCCGTGGCGATGACCTACGGGGCATGGCGGGCGGCCGCACAGAATCCACAAAATGCACAAAACGAAGAGATCGTACGGCGGGCGAAGAATAAAGTGCAGCCGCTGTACCCGGAGTTAGCGCACAAGATGAACATCAGCGGCACGGTGAAGATAGAGGTGGTGGTCGCGCCTAACGGAACGGTCAAAGAAGCGCGCGTGGTGGGCGGCCATCCCGTACTGGCCACCGCCGCGTTAGATGCGGCTAAGAAATGGAAGTTTGAACCGGCGTCGGGAGACAGTACTGGGATTATCGATTTCAAGTTTGAGCCGCGGTAGGACTCGGCCGCGGAGGAGACTGGCATGACGATAGGCAAGAAGCTTTACTTGAACTTCGGATTCATCCTGGGGATGGTGCTGCTGCTGTTCATCGTGAACTGGCTGGCAGTGCGCCGGGAACATGCGGCCAAAGACGCCGCTGCCGCCTCGCTGAAGCTTGCCGAGACCACCAACCAGGTGCGCTTTCAGATGATGCAGGACCGCCTCTACCTGAGCAACTATCTGCTCAGCGGCGACACGCGCGAAGTGGACCGGATGAATGAAGGGCTGCGCACGCTCAGCGAGAAACTGGAGGACGGCAAGAACCAGGCCAGTTCCGATCAGGTGAAGAGTTCGCTGGCGAAAGTGGAGCAACTGGAGCAGTCTTGGGCAAAGGAATTCGCCCAACCTCTGATCGAGAAGCGGAAAGACGTCGACTCGGGCAACGCTACAGTTGCCGAGTTGCAAATTTATTACCTGCAAAAAGACGCGTCGTCCTGGGTCAAGAACTCTACGGACGCGCTCGAAATCGCGGATACCGAGAACCACAAACTGGTGGAAGAACGTCGCGCGTCCGACGATAGCGCCAATACCTGGACAATCACAGTTTCGCTGCTCTTTACGCTGGTAGCCCTCTCGGTGGGCGTCATCATCGCCTATCGCACGGCCAAGGCCATTACCGATCCACTGACCAGCCTGATGAATGTTGCACGCGGCATTGGCAATACGGGCGATCTGGAACACAACATCGATACTGGGCGAGACGATGAAATCGGCGAACTGGCCCGTACGTTCCACAAGATGGTCACCTATCTGAAGGAGATGGCGGGCGTCTCGGAAGCCATCGCCGGCGGCGATCTGACGCTGGAAGTGAAGCCGCGCTCGTCGCACGACACCCTGGGCAATGCCTTTGCCCGCATGGTGGAAGGACTGGCGGGGCTGGTGCGCAGCGTGCGCGATGCATCGTCTCAAGTGGCGAGCGCTTCCAACCAGGTGGCTGGAGCCTCTGACGATTCGGCAAAGATCGGGCTGCAGGCTTCCTCGGCAATCGATGAAGTCACCAGCACCATGCACGAGATGAGCGTGAACGTGCAGAACATGGTGAAGAGCACGCAGGTGCAGGCGTCGAGCGTGAGCGAGACTTCGGCTTCGATCGATCAGATGGTGGCTTCCATCCAGCGCGTGGCCGACACGGCTAAAGTTCTGCTTGATATTTCCAACCGTTCCCGCGAGGAAGTGCACAACGGCATTGGGACGATGGAGAAGGCGACCGACGGGTTGAACCGCATCAACACCACCATCAACTCTTCGGGCGAAATCATTGGCGCGCTGGGACAACGGGCGGACGACATCGGCAAGATCATCGAAGTGATCGACGATCTGGCCGAGCAGACGAACCTGCTCGCCTTGAACGCGGCGATCGAAGCAGCGCGAGCCGGAGAGCACGGGCTGGGATTTGCCGTGGTTGCCGACGAAGTGCGCAAGCTGGCCGAGAAGTCGGCGCAGTCCACGAAAGAAATCTCGGAACTCATTCAAAGCATTCAGAAAGAAGCCCGCAAGGCGGTGGAGAACATGGACCGTTCGACCTCCATCGTCAACGAAGGGCTGGAGTTGGGCTCGGAGCTGAACTCGGCCTTAAAGAAGATCTCGAACGTGGTTACCGAGGTTTACAAGTTCGCCCAGGAGATCGGTGCGGCCACCAACGAACAGTCGCACGGTTCGTCGCAGATTGCGCGCGCCACCACGCGGCTGAACGAGATCACGCACGAAATCAACTCTGCGGTGGAGGAACAGGCCTCAGGAGCGCAGGCGGTGGTGAAAGCCATGGAGCGCATGCGCGAACTGGTGCAGCAATCGACGTCCAGTTCGACCGAGCTGGCGGCTTCGTCGGAGCAGATGTCGAAGATGTCGCGCAGCCTGCTGGAGTTCATTGACCGATTCTCGCTGGCGGAAGCAGGGCGTCAAGCCGCTGCGGAGCCGGCGGGACGCAACGTACGCCGGGCGATTGCCGGAGCGCAGTAGGTTAGGAGCGTCCATGAGCCGCGAACTGCATATCGTCGGGTTCCAAGTGGGCCGCGAGACTTACGGCGTGCCTATCACTTCCTTGCATGAAATCGTGCGGGTCCCCGAGATTACGGCCGTGCCGGATGCGCCCGACTATCTGGAGGGTGTGATCAACCTGCGCGGCAAAATCGTCTCGGTCATGGACCTGCGAAAGCGTTTCGGAGAAAAGCAGGCGACCGTCAAGAAGCACAACCGGATTCTGGTCGTCGAACATGCGGGAAGGCTGGCCGGATTGATCGTGGACGCAGCCTCTGAAGTCCTCAAGATTCCAGCCGATGCAGTGGAAAGTCCGCCAGCGGTGTTTCAAGAGGGCGGATTGAATTGTGTAACCGGGCTGGGCAAAGTGGGCGGGCGCCTGGTGGTATTGCTCGATATGAGCAAGCTGCTGGCTCCGGCAAGCCTGCAGATGAAGAGTGAACCCGGGGAGAAGGCGGCCGGCAAAGCAGAGGGACGAGGCGCCGGAGCGAGATGAAGAGAGTGGTCAGTGGGCAGTGGTCAGCGATCTGTAAGGTTCCTGATACTGACCACCGAGCACTAATCACTGACCACTAGATTCACGAACGAGAAAACGAATGAGCTCAACTGGAGCGGCACCAGCTCCCATACTCACCGACGCGGAACTGAAGTTGCTGCAGGCGCTCGTCTACCAGGAGTGCGGCATGCACTTCGACGAACGCCGCACGCACTTCCTGCAAGACCGGCTACTGCGCCGGTTGAAGGAGTGCCGCGCCGACTCGTTTTATGCCTATTACCGGCTGCTGATCAGCCGCGAGGGCAAAGACGAACTGGCCAAGCTGCTGGAAAACCTGACCGTCAATGAGACCAGCTTCTTCCGGCATAAGGCGCAGCTGGATCTTTTTCAGAAGACGGTGCTGGAAGAGTTGCTGAAGCACAAGAGCGCGCGGCGGGAATACTCGATCCGCATTTGGAGTGCGGGATGCTCGACGGGGCAGGAAGCTTACACGCTGGCGATGCTGGTGACCGACGCGCTGGCGTACTACTACCTGCGCAATCCGCTGCCCATGGACCTGCCACTGCCTAAGCCGCTGATTCCGCCGCCGTGGCGGGTGGAAATTCTGGCCAGCGATATCAGCTACTCGGTGCTGCGGCATGGGCAGGAAGCAATGTACAACGAGCACCAGATGTCGACGGTGGATTACGGCTACCGGCTGCGCTACTTCGACAAAGTCGGCGAGCGCTATGCCATCAAGAAGCCGGTGAAAGAGCTGGTGCACTTTGACTTTCACAACTTGAAGACGGAATACCTGCCGCAGCGCAACGACGTAATTTTCTGCCGCAACGTGATGATGTACTTCGATGAAGCGGAGCAGAAGCGGCTGATCGAAAAGTTCTACCGCTGCTTGAACGCCAACGGCTATCTGTTTGTGGGTCATGCCGAGAGCCTGCTGGGGCTGACCAAGAAATTCCAGATGGTGCACAAGGACAGCGGCACGGCGTACCAGCGGATTGAGGTGCGAGATTGACGAATTCTCCCGATGAACGCGGCGCGGAACTGCGGGATCTTTTCTACGAGACCTCGCAGGAGCTGCTGCAGGCGCTGAACGATGAGGCGCTGAAGCTGGAGAAGCATCCCGGCGACGAGGAGATCGTGCGCAGCGTGCGGCGCACGGTGCATACGTTGAAAGGGGACTCGGCAGCCTGCGGCTTGCGCGAGCTCAGCGAACTGGCGCACCAGTTCGAGGATGCGTTGTCGATGGAAGGAGCCGCGGCCCAGGCCACGGTGGCCGAAATCGCATTTGCGGCAGCCGACGTTTTTGCCGAGATGATTGCGGCGTACCGCTCCGGCGGGAAGCTGCCTTCCACCAAGAAGTTGAGCAAGAAGATTGAAGAGTTGACTTCCACTCCGGCAGCGAAGAAATCGCGTCGCAAGAAGACGAAAGCGGTGGCGGCCTCGGAGTGGACAGAGTACGAGAAGCTGGCGATGACGCAGGCGCAGGCCAGCGGGCAAGATGTGCTGCACGTTACGGTGAAGATTGACCCGCACTGCGCCATGCCGATTGCGGGACGGCAGCTCATCCACAACGCGGTGGCGAGCATGGGGCCAGTGCTGGCGGTACGGCCCGATGCGAAGTCGGCGGCGGCGACCCGGCAAGTGGAGTTCGTTCTGGCCAGCGTGCAGACCGCCGAGCAGATCGCGGCCAAGTGCAAGATTCCGACGATCGCGGAAGACGTTACGGTGGACGTGTTGATGGCAGCGGCTGCGCCCGGAACACAGGTTCCTGCCGCTGGGCCCTTCGCCGCGCTTCCGGAAACGCAAACCCAAGAGCAAAAGGCGGAGGAAGAGGCGACGCCTTCGGCGCCACCCGCCCCGGAACCTTCGATCCAGAGTTCAGTTGAAAATATCTTGCGCGTCGAAGCCGGGCGCATCGACAGCGTTCTGAACCTGGTGGGCGAGCTGATCATCGGCAAATCCATGTTGCAGCAGGCGTTAAACGAGTTCTCCAAGCGGTATCCGAAAGAGCTGCTGCGCGGCAAGTTTGCCGACGCGATGGCGTTTCAGGCGCGCGTGCTCAATGATCTGCAGCGCTCGGTGATGAAAATCCGCATGGTTCCGGTCGAGCAGCTATTCCGGCGCTTCCCGCGCATGGTGCGCGATGTATCGCGGCAATGCGGGCGCGAAGTGGAATTGACGGTCAGCGGTCAGGAGACGGATCTCGACAAAGGGATTCTGGATGCGATTGCCGAGCCCCTCACTCACTTGGTGCGCAACGCGATCAGCCACGGGATTGAGGCTCCAGAAGAACGCAAGAAATTGGGCAAGCCAGGCCAGGGTGTCGTTCACCTGAACGCATATCACCAGGGCAATCAGGTTGTGGTGGAAGTCCGCGACGATGGGCGCGGCATTGATGCTCAGAAAATTCGCACAAAAGCTATCGAACTGGGGCTCACGACAGTAGAAGAAGCGGCCAAGATGACCGAAGCGGAGACGCTCAACTTCATCTTCCGGCCGGGCTTCAGCACGGCGGAACAGGTAACGGAGGTTTCCGGGCGCGGGGTTGGCATGGATGTGGTACAGAGCGTGTTGCACCGCCTGAAGGCTTCAGTGAGCGTCGAAACCAGGATTGGGCAAGGCACGACGTTCCGGCTGAAGCTGCCGCTTACGCTGGCCATCATCAAGGCGCTGCTGTTCTGGGTGGAACAGCGGCTGTATGCCATTCCTCTGAACGCGGTGCTGGAAATTGCGCGGACTTTCGAAGCCGAAGTCCACCAGGTCGATAACTACGAAGTTCTCCAGCTCCGCAACCAGGTACTGCCGTTATTGCGCCTGGGGCGACCCGCGGTTGAGGGAGACGGCAAATCCAAGCTGTTTGTGCTGGTCATTACCGTGGCAGAGAGGAAGTACGGATTGATTGTCGACGCGCTGGAAGGGGAAGAAGAACTGGTAATCAAGGCGTTGGATGATCAGACATTCTCGACCGATCTGGTTTCGGGCGCGTCCATTCTGGGCGACGGGCGCGTGGTGCTGATCCTCAATCTTCCTGCCGTGGTCGAGCATGTAGCGCGATTACGGCCTGTGGAAATGGGACAAGCAAATTCAGGGTTGTTGCTGACGCATACCGACCGCACGCGGCTAGCACTGACTCCGACAGTAGGAGGCCAGGCATGAGGAATCCGGTGCGCGTGCTGGTGGTGGACGATTCGGCGCTGATGCGCAAGCTGATCCCGCAGATGCTGGCGGCGGACGAATCCATCGAAGTAGTTGGAACGGCAATGGACGGCTCGTTCGCCCTGAAGAAGATTGAAGAGCTCAAGCCAAGCGTGGTTACGCTTGACCTGGAAATGCCGGGAATGAACGGCATCGACACGCTGAAAGAGATCATGCGGCGGCAGCCGGTTCCGGTGATTGTGTTCAGCTCGCATAGCACGGAAGGCGCTAGCGTCACCATGAAAGCGCTCGGTTTGGGAGCGTTCGATTTCGTGCCCAAGCCGAAAGATGCAACCGCGCACATGGCGGAAACAGCGCGCGAGCTGATCGCGAAAATCAAGGCAGCGGCGGATTGCAAGCTGAAGCCAAGGATTTTACCGGGAGCTCCGCCCAAGCCGCAGAAGGGGCCGGCTCCGGCAGGCGCGCCGAACAAGGTGGTCGCCATCGGAGTTTCGACCGGCGGCCCGCAGGCGCTGGAGTATATGCTTTCGCAGCTGCCGGGGGACTTCCCGGCCGCGATCACGGTCGTGCAGCACATGCCGGAAGGATTTACCGAGATGTTTGCGCGGCGGCTGGATGAAGTCTGTCCCTTGCGGGTGAAGGAAGCGCAATCGGGAGACGTGTTGCAGGCCGGGCGCGTGCTGATCTGTCCCGGCAGCCGCCACATGAAGGTAAAGCGCCTGCCGCTGGGCGACATTGTGGTGCTCAGCGAGGAGCCGCGAGTGAACGGTCACCGGCCCAGTGCCGATGTTCTTCTACGTAGCGCCGCCGAGGAATACAAAGCAAATGCCGTGGGCGTGCTCATGACCGGGATGGGGGACGACGGTGCGGAGGGATTAGGAGCGATTAAGAAAGAAGGCGGCATGACTGTCGCGCAAAACGAGGAATCTTGCGTGGTCTATGGCATGCCGAAGGCGGCGATCGAGCGCGGCTACGCCGTTCGTGTGGTAGGGCTCGACATTATGGGGGCGACGCTACAGGCGATTTGCGGGCGCGGGGCCGGCGAGATGGGCTCGCGGGCGGTTCGCGCCGGCAATTGAAATTGGGCACCGGAAGCTGTGACCAGGGTCATCTGGTTGCTGGTATCCGGTCATGATAAGCAGTAGAAAGGGGAGGTCTGTATGGAGCAGTTTGCACCAGTAAAGCGCAGCAAAGACGGGCAGCCAGTCCGCTACTTAATCGTGGACGACTCCGTGTTTGCCCGTAAGAACCTGGCCCGCATGATCGAAACATTCGGCGGGCAGGTGGCAGCCGAAGCCGGCGACGGCCTGACTGCCATCAGCGAGTTCGACCGCACGCATCCTGACATCGTGCTCATGGACATCACCATGCCGCAGATGGAAGGGATCGAGGCGGCTGAACGGATTGTTCAACAGCATCCGGAAGCGCGGATCGTGATGGTTTCCTCGGTGGGCTACCAGGAAAACATTGTGGCCGCACTGCAGCGAGGCGCACGGCATTTCGTGCAGAAGCCGGTGAAGCCGGAAGTGCTCTACGAAGTCATCAAGTACGTGCTGGGCGAAGATGGAGCCGTAGCCAACGCCGCAGGAGCGGGAGCCTAAGTCCATGAAGATGGAACTGATCCAGCCTTTCATCAACGCGGCGGATGCCGTGTTGTCGCAAGGTTTGCAGGGCACGACCAAGGTGGGCAATCTCACCATGGAAGAGGATGCCTATCGCCGTAAAGGGGTGGCGGGCATGATCGCGCTCACCGGAGACATTGAAGGGCGGATCATCCTCGACCTGGAACCGGCCACCGCGGTCAAGGTGGCCAGCCACTATGCCGGCGCGGACCTCCCCGAGTCGGACGAGTTGATCAAGGAAACCATCTTCGAGTTGGCCAACCAGGTTGTGGGCAATGCCATTTCCGCGCTCAACGATCAGGGCTTCCATTTCCGGGTGCACCCGCCGCTGTTGCTCACAGCGCAAGAAGGCGACAAGACCAGTGAAGACACAGAAGCATTAATGATCTGCTTCGAGACCTCCCTCGGTAATGTCTTCATGAATGTTGCCTTGCGCTATAACAAGAAGCGGATGGCGGACCATGCGGCGGTGGGGGCTTAGGACGGTTGGGGGTACTCAGTACTCAGTACCCAGTTATCAGTGATCAGTTATCAGTGGTCAGTATTCAGTCGTACGTAATCACCTATCAGCGTTGCATTGCAACTGGGCACGAATCCCGCAGGGCATCTGGCTGCAGTAACATACCAGCCTTTGAATTTCTACTCTGACCCAACCTCACCGAGAACTCACCCATAGTTTTGTCACTTGACAGATAGGCTAAAGTCGAAGAAGCTGCGTTGGTTGTTGTCGTATATGCACAAAGTTACAGTGGGTGAGGAATATGGTTCGCTATCGCGTATTTCTCAGACGTCTTAACTTCCTCTGTGCTGGAGTCATTCTTCCCGTCTTCCTCGTGGTTGGCACCGCTTCGGCACAAACCGTAAGGACCATTTTTTCATTTGGATGGTTCGGGAGCCATCCACCGGACGCGCCTGTGCAAGGGCGCGACGGGCAACTCTACGGGACAACCTTCAACGGTTTTATCTCAAATGGCTGTTGCGGGACCATTTTCAAAATCAGTACTAGCGGCCAGGCTGCTTTGCTACATGATTTCAGTGGATTCGACGGCTTCTCCCCTTCAGGTGGGTTGACGCTGGGAGCCGATGGCAATTTCTATGGCACAACCTTTGAAGGCGGGTCCTTTGGTTATGGTGTTCTGTTTAAAGTAACGCCTGCGGGAAGTCTTACGGTTTTGCACTATTTCAACTTCGATGGGACCGACGGAAACTTTCCGGAAGCCCCTCCCATTCTCGCGTCAGATGGGAATTATTACGGCACGACTGCCGCTGGGGGCACGAACAATGCTGGAGTGGTTTATAAGGTGACGCCCGCCGGCGCGTACAGCATCACTTACAACCTTGATCTGGCAATCGCTGATAGCCCAATTGGTCCCCCAACCGAAGGTACGGACGGCAATCTCTACGTAGCAGCTTATTATCGGGGAACTAGCGTTTGCGGCAGTCTCATGAAGATTTCAACTGCCGGAGTATTGATAGATAGCTATTTACTGGATTGCCCGCCGGACGGAGAGAATCCATACAGTCTCATCCAGGCTTCCGACGGAAATTTCTATGGCACGACACATTTCGGAGGCGCCTACTCCGGAGGCGTGCTGTTCAGGCTCAGCCAGAGCTTCTCTTACACGGTGGCACACAGTTTCGGCGCTAGCCAGACAGAAGGAGCGAACCCTACAGGTCCAGCAATGCAGGCGACGGACGGCAATTTGTACGGCTTGGATCGCTTTGGAGGAAACTTCGGGTACGGCACGATTTACCGGTGCGCTCTAAACGGTACGTGTGGCACGATGCACAATTGGTCCAGCACGGTTTCTGCTGGCGGTGGAATCGTACAGCATACGAATGGGAGCCTTTACGGTGTTACGGCGGACGGTGGAATCTACGGGGCTGGGAGCGTCTTCAGTTTGGATGTCGGATTGAAAGCTGGCGTCGCCCTTGTGCTGTACCGATCAAAGGCGGGCAGCACGGTCCAAATTCTAGGACAAGGACTCACTGGTACTAGCAGCGTATCTTTCAACGGCGTTCCGGCGACCAGCTTCAAAGTTGTCCGCGATACCTACATGACGGCCGTCGTGCCGTCTGGTGCAACGAGCGGACCGGTTGTCGTAACCACCCCCACAGGAGTTTTGAGAAGTCTTAAGGAATTCCAAGTCATCCCGTGATCGCAATTACGGCGCCAGCCTGAATCAAGGGACTCGGTAATTTCTTCATGAACGTCGCGACGATTGCATCCACCTCCGGGGGCAACCTTCTGATGCTGCGGTCTCACTAAGCTTCGTGCAAAAGCCTGGAACGTGCTTCCGGGTTTGACAAGAAGGGCAAACCAGCACCAAACTACGCCCTGTGGCTCAGCATCAGCTATATCCTGCGATTCAAGAAACAGAAGCTCGCCAAGGGGTGAGTGCAGTTGCTCCGATTCATAACCCGCTGGGCACGAGCAGCTCTCTGTGGCTACAATCGCCGGCGCAACGTCCGCCGCTTCGAATCGGACTCTTGCTGGACGGCCCCGAAATGGCGCGGTTTTGCGCCGAAATCATTCAACACATTCATGCCAGCAATTTCGCCGGAATTGAGTTAGTGGTCTACCGGAAGGGCGATCTCTTACCTGCAAGAAGCGCCAGCCTTCTGGCTCGGGTTCGGCGGCGACTCCTCGATTCAAAACTCAGAAAACATGCGCTATACGACCTTTACCGCCGGTTCGACAACCGCAAGCGGCGGCCTCGCAATCATCCGCGCGACACCGTGGATTGTTCCGGCCTGCTGTCGGGAATCGACAGCATGGAGGTCGAACCGGAGGGCAAGGGCTTCGTTCATCGCTTCCCTGCCGAGGCGATTGAGCATATCCGCGCGAAGAACCTTGACGTTCTGATCCGCTTCGGGTTCAACATTATTAAAGGAGACATCCTGTCGGCAGCACGCTACGGCGTCTGGTCGTATCACCACGGAGACAACGAATTTTATCGGGGAGGGCCGCCACAGTTTTGGGAGTTGTATGAACACAATCCGCTCTGTGGAGTGATGCTGCAGGTACTGACCGAGGAACTCGATGCAGGGTTGGTATTGTGCAAGTCGCTGTTCGCCACCCGGCCCACGATCAGCGTTTCGCAGAATGAGTTTGCGCCTTACTGGGGCGCTACGGACCTGGTCATCCGGAAGCTGAATGAGTTGCATCGTTACGGCTGGGAATACTTGCAGCAGCGAGCTGTTCCGGGGGCGACCTACAAGGGAAAACGCAGATTGTATCGGAGTCCTACGAATCTGGAGATGGTGCGTTGGTTGGGTCCGGCGATCGTGAAAAAGGTGGTGGAGCGCCCGTTTCGCAAGGCCACAGTGCAGCACTGGAGAATCGGGATTCGGCTCAACACTCCGCCGCTGTACAGCCGGGAATCCGACGGCAAGCTGCAGGGCTTCCGCTGGGTGGAATCCGCAAAGGGACATTTCTGGGCCGACCCGTTTCTGCTCGAGCAGGAGCAGCGGAGGTGGATTTTCTTCGAGGATTATCTATATGCGGAGAAACGGGCCGCTATCTCCTGCGCCGAAATTGCGGCTGACGGGCGGCTGTTGTCGCCGACGAGATGCCTGGACGATTCCGGGCAGCACTACTCTTATCCTTATGTGTTCCGCGACGGCGACGAACTTTTCATGACGCCGGAATCGGCGAACTCGGGTTCCGTGGACCTGTACCGTTGCGAGGAGTTTCCGGCAAAGTGGAGCCGGCAGGCGACGTTGTTGCGGGGAAAATTCGTGGATCCGTCGATCTGGCGGCAGGACGGGTGGTGGTGGATGATGGTGTCGACTGCTGATCCGGATGCGCGCTGCTCGGCACTTTATCTGTTCTTCGCCAAGGCGCTCGTGGGACCGTGGACGATGCATCCGGCCAATCCGATCTCCACGGACGTGCGCAACAATCGCGGGGCCGGAACGATTGGGTACGTCGACGGGCGATTGATCCGTCCCAGCCAAAGCTGTTGCCCGGTCTACGGCTACAGCTTCAGCTTCAATGCGGTGACAAAGCTGTCTCCTTCGGAGTACCAGGAGCACGCTCTGGGGGAGTACAAACCCGAGGAACTCGGAGTGAAGGCCGTACACACCTACAACTGGATTCCGGGAGTTGAGGTCATCGACGGTGTTAAGGCTTTGCCGCGATCACAGTCGTAAAAAGCTTAACCACAGAGGAACACAGAGGGACACGGAGCAAGCTTTGTGACGCTGTGCGCTCTGATCGGCATGACTAGGCCAGCAGGGGCAGTTGCGAGCCGGAGCTTGGGCTGGGGTCGTCAGCGGGATCGGCAAATTTGCTCAGCTCGGGATAAGTCTGAAGGAGCGTGCGCGGAGCGGAGACTCGCCGGCCGGTAATCATGGACTTCAGCTCCAGAGCGTTGACTCCCGCTTTGCTTTCGAAGTGATTGTTGGTGATCGCGTAAGTGGTCTCGGCTTTCGCCGCAATATTTTCGATGCGGTCCTTCCAGCCTTCGAGCTCGCGCTCCTTGTGGAGATAATTGTAGCGGTCGTTGCGATTGTCAGAGTCGAACCACTGATCGTAGTTGCGACCGTGCAGGCGAACGTAGGCGATAGGGGCGGTGACATGCTCGGTTGGGGCGAGCGATTTTCCCAGGAGCGGCTGATCGATATTGCAGAAGGCGACGTTTTTGCGGGCGAATGAGGCGAGGGTGTCGGCATTGTCCCAGGTCGAGTCGCGCACTTCGACGACGCAGGGATATTCGATGAACTGGCGCAGGAGGCGCTCAAGGTATTCCCGGTTGAGCGACGTGTTTTTGAAAGAAATGGGAAATTGAATGAGGAGCGCCCCAAGGCGGCCTTCGTTTGCGAGGGCGTCGAGGCCTTCGCGGGTCTTGATTTCATCTTCGTCGGTGGGACGAATACTAGCGGCGGAGGTGGGCTCGGTCACGGCGAGCGGCGAGTGCGTGAACGCGCGATAAAGCTTGGCGGTAAACAGAAAATCGGGATTCACTTCTCCGACTCTGCGGCACCACAGTTTTGCCAACTCGGGCTTGAGCGGGCCGTAGAAAGAAGTATTGATTTCGGCCGTATCGAAGAAACGGGCCAGATATTCCAGCGGGTGAATCTTGTTCTTCTGCATTCCTGAGGGATAGAAGATCCCTTCCCAATCTTTGTAGGACCACCCCGCGGTGCCGATGCGGATGCGGTGCGGCTGGGTCTGAGAAAGGCGGACTGGGGCTTTCGATTCCATGAGGGAAATCGCAGACGGAGGGCAGGCCAAGATTAGCACAGGCTACGGAAGACGATTGTTCTGCTCCGATATATAGGTTCTGTCCTAATACTGCGGGGCTGGAGATCTCTTTGGCTTGGGCGGGATCTTGCCGGAGATTTTATCGAGGTAGCATTGTTCGTGGACAGCATGACCATCTTCGTTGGTCTTAGCAGTTTCGAGGGGCACAGGTTGATTGCAGATCAGGCAGAAGGGTTGACCTCGTCCCATGTGGCGCAGAATGCGATGAGTTGACATGGGTGTAACTCAGTAGCTATGACGTAACAGTTACGAAAATGGTATGTCCAAAATCTGGTTGGAGTCAACCCCGATTTGGACCCATTTAATTCCCGATGTTTCGTCAGGGCGACGCTAGGCCCCGGATTCACTGTAGACACCTCACAGTCAACACTGGAACAAAGAAAAGGGAGTTGCAGGGCGGAGTTCTCGTGCACAATGTATTCTCATGCGAAAAAGGCTGATGGCGAGATTAGGGCCGTGCCTTCTGGTGATGGCGTGCATTTATGGGCAGGCGCAGGACAACTCGGAGTCGGCGAAAATTCTAGCGTCAGAGGCGAAGGTGCTGGACGCCTACAAGCAGCGGCAGGTGGAACCGTTCGCCTCGTTGCTGGACGATGATTTCGTGATCACATTTGAGGACGGCAGCACATACAGCAAAACCGGATACCTGAGCTTCACGGCAACTAGCTCGCTGGAGGTTGACGTATCGGAGATATCGGATACGAAAGTCCGCCTGCATGGAAATACTGCAGTCGTGACGGGTTGGTACCACGAACGCGGAAAGGACGCGGGAAAGCCGTTCGAATTTCACGACCGCTTTACCGATATCTGGATGAAGAAGGATGGAAAGTGGCGGATGGTGGCGGCTCACTATGGAGTTCCGGTGAAGCACTGAGTAGCCTATGGAGTGCAACGCCTGGAATCGTGTAGCGTTCCGATTCATCACACTTCCGCGTGAATTCCTGCTGCCACGCACTCCAGCGTTTCGATCTCTTTATTCCAGCGTCAGCACAACCCAATACACTCCGGTGGGATAAGTCACGCTCCGGCTGAAGCAGGTTCCCACCGAGAAGCTGCGAAGATTGCGGCTATCGACAGCATGGGTTGTCTGCCTGGGCAGCATTTCGGGATGCAGGCTGGTGTAGGTGAGCACCGTCGCGCGTTCTGCAAGATTGCGAATGGGCGTGGTCCCGAGCTTGTCGGCTTGCGCCATGGAACAAGCTGCGCCGTCGGCCTCCGGAAGATCAAGGCGGGACAAGGGAGAACGACGAGACTGCTGGCGCGTCTGGTTGACGGCGAGAGCAACCTGGTTCTTCACTTCAGCCGTGGAATAGGTGGGGAGGACGTGGCCGAAATCCTGCACGATGTACAAGCGCTCTCCGCTCCGAACCACACCCAACCCCGACCACGTTATAGGACGGGTTGAGCAGGTTCGCGCGATGCGGGGGGGAGAGCATGAGATGTTGATGACCGTGCTCGGCATCGTAATCGAGGGCGACGTTTTCTCCGGCATGGTCGAGAATGAGCGGACTGACGGCGGCGAGGCGTTGCGGCAAAGCAGGCTCGCCGCGGAGTTGATGGGAAAGCTGCCGCGATTCCAGCATGGTAAGGGCATGAATGCGAGCGGCCCGGGAGAGTCCGGCATCGAGCTTCAGCGGCGGCACACCGGCCTGGCGGCGCGCCTGGTTGGCCAAGGCAAGCAACTGCTGCTCGGCGTGGAATTCATCGTCGTTGAAGGGAATGTCGGCGGCCATGGTGGCGACCGGTTTCAGAGAGGCCTCTTGCGATTGGCCGGAGGCTGCGGCAGCCATACCATCAATGGCGGGCAGAAGCGACATCAGGCCAAACCCAAGCACAAACGCGAACAGCATTCGGGGGGACCTATGCATTGTTTGTGCCTACCGAGGAACCCTGGGAGGGTTCGAATTTGACTCAGGCACTGCGAAACGCACGGACGAAGAGGCCCCGAGTTTGTTGCTGGTGGTAGGCTAGGGGTTGGGGATGGGCGAAAGAAGTTACCAGCGTCTATGGAACTAGGGATCAGTGGGGTCATTGGCCTGTTGTTTGGCAGCCTTATTGCTTGGCTGGCGCTGCGTTCCCGTGCGGCAGCCTTGCATGCGCGTTTGTCATTGACAGAAAAGGAATTAGCGGCCGGAAAGACAGAACTGGCGCGGCTTTTGGAGGAGCGGCAGCAGTTGGTCGCGAGCCGGGCGCGGGTGGAATCGGCCCTGGAATTGGAACGGAAGGCCAGCAACGAGAAGATGGAATTGCTGACCAAAGCCGGGGAGCGGGCGGCGGAGGATCTGCAGAATGCGTTCAAAGCGCTGGCGGCGGATGCGCTGAAGAGCAACAATTCGTCCTTCCTACAGATCGCGCAGGAGACGCTGAAGCGGTTTCAGAGCGAGGCGAAGGGCGATCTGGAGGCACGCCAAAAGGCAGTGGCCGACTTGGTCGCTCCGGTACGCGAATCCCTAAATAAGGTGGACGCGCAGATTCAGCAAATTGAGGTCGCGCGCGGCGAAGCGTACGGCGATCTGAGGGCGCAGGTTCAGTCGCTGATCAGTACGCAAAAGGAGTTGCAATCGCAGACAGGAAATCTGGTGCGGGCGCTGCGCACTCCGAATGTGCGGGGGCGCTGGGGAGAAATTCAGTTGCGGCGCGTGGTCGAGATCGCGGGCATGCTCTCGTACTGCGATTTCAGCGAGCAGGAAACGGTAACTACCGACTCGGGGAGAATTCGCCCTGATCTAGTTGTGAAGTTGCCCGGGGGCAAGCATGTGGTAGTGGATGCCAAGACGCCGCTGCAGGCGTTTCTCGACGCGTTCGAGACCAACGATGAAGAGGCGCGCCGTACTTGCCTGGCCAATCACGCACGGCAAGTGCGCGATCACATCAATACGCTGAGCGGGAAGAAATACTGGGAGCAGTTCGAGACTACTCCGGAGTTTGTCGTGATGTTCCTTCCGGGCGAAACTTTCTTTAGCGCTGCGCTGGAGCAGGACACGGGGCTAATTGAGCATGGCGTATTGAACCGAGTGATTCCGGCATCACCGACGACCTTGATTGCGTTGCTGAAGGCAATCAACTACGGCTGGAATCAGGAGAAGCTGGCACGCAACGCGCAAGAGATCAGCGCGCTGGGCAAGGAACTGCACGAGCGGTTGCGAAGGCTCGCCGGGCACATAACGGGCGTGGGGACCAATCTGGATCGCGCCGTCGAGGCCTATAACCAGGCCGTGGGATCGCTGGAAAACCGGGTTCTGGTGTCGGCGAGAAAGTTCGCGGAACTTGGGGCGTCAGTGGCGGAGGAGATTCCGGAGCTGGAGCCGATTGAAACGACCTCGCGCGCCCTATCGTTCGAGTGGGACGACGAGCCCACGGAGATCACCAGCACCGACCGAAAAACGGGAAAGAAAGCGACTGCGGGCGGGTTCCCTTCCTGAACCAATATCCATCCAACTTATGGTAGGCGGTATTGAGGGCTGTTTATTCGCTCTAGTGGCGGAAGGGATTGGGAGAAGTGTCCGGCTCTAAGCCCAGCGATTTCAACAGCAATTAGATACGAAATCTCACAGAAACCTCCCAAAATACATAGCATGCGTTTGAAAACGCATCTATAATTTTGGAAGTAGTTTGCTCCACAGCACTTAAGGGTTGAAAAAAGGAACAGCGGGTGGCAGCGAAGTTGCTTATTACCGACCAGCGGGAGTTCTCGTCCCAGCCTCTTCTCCCTCCCAAGGGTCCGGGGCCCAAGCCCATGAATCGAGAGAGCCAAGGTCGGTTTGTCGCGGTGCTGCTGTTCCTGCTGACCGTGGCTGCCATGGTGTTCGCCGGTTTCAATTACCAGACCGAAAGCAAGGCGACTTCTCCCGACGACCAGGTGACGTGGCTTGAGCGCGATGGCGGGCTGGTGGCCGATGAGGTGGAACCGGATGGTCCGGGAGCGAAGGCGGGAATCAAAGGTGGGGACAAGCTGGTCGCGGTCAACAACCAGGACGTGAAGAACACGTCGGACCTGGAGCGCCAGCTCTACCGAACGGGAGTCTGGTCGACGGCAACTTATTCGCTGGTACGGGACGGCGTCTCGCTGGACTCGCACGTGATCCTGTATCCGGCGAACCGGTCGTTGAACAACTGGCTGCGGCTGATCGCGCTGATTTATTTGGGCATCGGCATTTATGTGCTTCTGCGGCGTTGGACCGCCGTCGGTTCCACGCACTTCTATGTTTTCTGCCTGGTGTCGTTCATCGCGTATTCGTTCAAGTACACCGGAAAGCTCGATCCGTTCGATTGGGAGATTTACTGGGGCAACGTGGTTGCGTGGGTGCTGCAGCCGGCGCTATTCCTGCATTTCGTTCTGACCTTCCCGGAGAAGCGGAATGTTGTGCGCAAACATCCTTGGATATTGGCCGCGATTTATGTGCCAGGAACGCTCCTGCTGGGGACGCGGCTGGCGGCGATGCGCCTGCTGGAGGCTACGGGACGGCTGAGCCGGGCGATGGACCGCTTTGATATTTCCTATGGCGCAGTGTTCTTCGTAGTTGCGGCGACCATTCTCTGGTACAGCTACCGGCGGGCGAATACAACCATCTTGCGACAGCAGTTGAAGTGGGTGACGCGCGGCACCATTCTGGCAGTCGCGCCCTACACGCTGATTTATGTTTCTGCGTTTATCTTTCCGCACGGAATGAGCTGGCTTCCCCCGGGAGCCATCAAACTCTCGGTGCTCTCGCTGGGCTTGCTGCCCCTGACGTTCGGCTACGCCATTTTCCGCTACCGACTGATGGATGTGGACCTGATCTTTAAGCGTGGCGTGGTATACACGCTGGCTGCAGCGACGGTGGTGGGATTGTATTTCGCCATGGTTGCGGGAGTGGCCACGCTGGTGCACAGCCGGCAACCGAGCACGGGCCCGATCGGGTGGATTCTCGCGGTGGTGGTCACGGCGCTGCTGTTTGATCCGGTGCGCAAGTGGATTCAGGATCGAGTCGATCATCTCTTTTACCGGACGGTTTACGACTACCGACGGACGCTGCTTGAATTCGGGCGGGAATTGAGCTCGGAGACGGACTTAAACGCGCTGCTGGCTGCGGTGGTGGACCGGCTCTCGCGAACGCTGTCGGTGGACCGGATTGCTATCTTCCTTCGGGAGGGAGATGAAGGTGAACCGTTCGTGCTGTCGAAAGCGCTGGGACTGAACCCGATGGGAAAGCTCGATCTGAGTTTCCTGGCGGCGCCGAGGCCCGAGCCTGCCGGGCACATGTTCTTTGAGAACACGCACCAGGTTCCGCGCGAGACTCCGGGCTCGCAGGATGCCATTGCCAAGCTGGATCTGAACTACTACATTCCGTGCCGGGCGCAGCAGAGGACGGTAGCGGTTTTGGGATTGGGAAAGACCAACAAGGGCGACTATCTCTCGAGCGAAGACGTCGAGTTACTGGAAACGCTGGGAGGATATCTTGGGATCGCCATTCAGAACGGCCGACTCTATGCATCGTTACAGCAGAAAGTGGCGGAATACGAGCGCCTGAAAGACTTCAACGAGAACATCGTGGAGTCGATCAACGTGGGCGTGATGGCGCTCGATATGGAAGACCGCATCGAGAGCTGGAATGCGCAGATGGAAGTGATGTACGCGCTGCCGCGCTGGCAGGCGCTGAGGCAAACAGTGCGCAGCGTCTTCCCTGCGGAATTTGCGGATGAGCTGTACCGGGTGCGGCAGAATGCCGGCATCAACAATTTATATAAGTTCCGGCTACAGACTCCGGCGGGAGAGACACGCACGGTGAATGTCGCGATCGCGCCGTTGGTCACGCGGGCATTTCAGGTGATTGGGCGCCTGGTGATCATGGACGACATCACCGAACGGGTGGAACTGGAGAGCCAGCTGTCGCAGGCCGACAAACTTTCGTCAATTGGATTGCTGGCCGCCGGGGTGGCGCACGAAGTGAATACGCCGCTGGCGGTGATTTCGTCGTATACGCAGATGCTCGCGAAACAACTGCAGGGCGATCCGCAGAAATCAGGGTTGCTGGAGAAGATCACGCGGCAAACGTTCCGGGCATCGGAGATCGTGAACAATCTTTTGAATTTCTCGCGCACCAGCGGGACGGAATTTGCCGACGTGGATATCAATAAGGTGATCACCGATACGCTTGCGCTGCTGGAGCACCAGTTCAAGACAGCCAAGATTCACGTGCAGTCGGAGTTGACGGCGAAGATTTCACCTATTCAGGGAAATCAGGGAAGGCTGCAGCAGGTGTTTCTCAATCTCTTTCTGAACGCGAAAGACGCAATGCCAGGCGGTGGACATCTGAAAGTGGCGACCAGCAACGGCGAGATGGTGAGCGTGCGAGTTTCCGACACGGGGTCGGGCATCGCGCCGGAGCACATTCAACGCATCTACGATCCGTTCTTCACGACCAAGACATCACCCACCGAAGGACAGAACCGCGGAACCGGGCTGGGTTTGTCGGTCACTTACGGCATCATCCAGGAGCATGCCGGGAAAATTCGCGTGGAAAGCAATCCGGGAGAAGGTACAACGTTCGCGCTGGACTTTCCATTGAGCAGGAAGGCGGTCCATGTCTGAAGCAGCAGTGATAACGCGCAGCACGGTCAACGGGAGCCCGTCGGCGGCAGGCTCGGTGCTCATTATTGACGATGAGGCCGAGATCCGTGAATCCCTTCAGACCCTGCTCGAACTGGAAGGCTTTGAAGTCGAGACGGCGATGACGGGGGAGGAAGGCCTGATGCAGATGGCCGACCGCCCGTTCGACCTGGTGCTGCTCGATCTGACCTTGCCAGGAAAAAACGGGATAGAAATTCTCTCGGACATCCGAAACCACGACACGCGCCTTCCGGTCATCATGATCACAGCCTACGGTACGGTGGAGAATGCTGTGCGCGCGATGCAGGCAGGCGCGGCGAACTTCGTTCAGAAACCCTGGGACAATGAAAAACTTCTGGCCGACGTGCGGGCGGCGGTGGGATGGCGCCGGGCCGAGGAAGAAAACGTTCAGCTCAAACGCGCCCTGAAGCAACGCTATAACTTCGAGAACATCGTGGGCAAAAGCGAGCCCATGCTGAAAATTTTCGATCTGGTGGCGCAAGTTGCGAACAGCCGTTCGACCGTGCTGTTGCAGGGGGAAAGCGGAACCGGGAAGGAAGTGATCGCCAAGGCGGTTCACCTGAATTCTCCGCGCCGTGACAAGCCATTTGTGCCGGTGAATACAGGCTCGATGCCGACCGATTTGCTCGAATCGACGTTGTTCGGGCACGTGAAGGGAGCCTTCACCAGCGCCATCGCCTCCAAGAAGGGATTATTCGAAGTCGCGGATAAGGGCACGCTATTTCTGGACGAGATCGCGACCATGGGGCTGGAAACGCAAGCCAAGATCCTGCGCGTGCTGCAGGACCGGCGGTTCATGCACCTGGGCGGGATTCAGGAAATCCAGGTGGACGTGCGGATCATCGCCGCGACCAACATCGATCTGCGGCAGATGGTGCGCGAGGGGCGTTTCCGCGAAGATTTGTTTTACCGGCTCAACGTCATCACAGTGGAATTGCCACCTTTGCGCCAGCGCAAAGAAGATATCCCGCTCCTGGTGGAATTTTTCCTGAAGAAATATGCCGAAGAGAATGGACGGCCAGTCCCGCGCGTGATGCCGGAAGCGCTGCGCCCATTGATGGCGTATTCCTGGCCAGGAAATGTCCGCGAACTCGAGAATGTCATCGAGCGCGCAGTGGTGCTGTCATCCGGACCGGAGATCAGCATGGACCTGCTGCCCGAATCGCTGATGGGGCGCGGTTCCTCGTTTGGCTTGCACGACACGCCGTCCGATGCGTCGCTGTTCGAGATTGTGGAAGACGTGGAGCGGCGCGTGATCACCGATATGCTGGAACGCTGCAACTGGAATCAGACTGAGGCGGCCGAACGCTTTCACGTACCGCTCTCCACGCTGAATCAGAAGATTCGGCGGCTGAATATTGAGATTCGGAAGAAGGGGCGGGGGTAGAGGCAGTACTCGACCTCAGTACTCGGTATTCACCAGTCAATACAAGGTTCATCAAGTTTAGGTGCACGTTTCCTGCGCTACCGATCCCGAACATTTTCCTATACTCTGCTTGGCGAACGATCTTGGTTCATGCTGAGAGCTGTCGCTGAAAGGGGAGAGCTTCTCTGTTATATTTCGGTGAAGCCTTGCGCGCACGTTGCGGAGGCTGCCCGATCCGCATGGCACTGACCTCGCCCACGGAATTCGCTAAAGAAAAGGTTCAAGCCGTTCAGGAATACGTCCTGCTGGCCGCAGAGTCCGTGGCTAATCTCGTTCGCAAGCCGCTTTACTTTGCGGATATGGTGCAGCAGGCCGATCTTATCGGCGTCGGCTCGCTGCCGATCGTCGTGTTGACCGGCTTCTTCACGGGCGGCGTTTTGGCACTGCAAACCGCTAATACCCTGCAACGTTTCGGCTCGATTACGCTGATCGGGCAACTGGTTTCGACTTCGATGGTTCGCGAACTCGGGCCGGTGCTCACGGGACTGATGGTTGCAGGCCGAAATTCTTCAGGTATGGCCAGCGAGCTGGGATCGATGGTCGTAACCGAGCAGATCGACGCCATGCGCGCGCTGGGCACCGATCCGATGAAGAAACTAGTGACCCCGCGAGTGACAGCCACGGTATTCATGCTGTTTTTTCTCAGCGTCATCTCGGACCTGGTGGGACTGGCGGGCGGGCTGACGGTGGCCAAGCTGTTTCTCAACCTCGATGCGCGGCAGTATTGGGCTAATGCGTGGCAGGTGCTCGTATTCCAGGACGTGTTCATGGGATTGCTGAAGCCGGCGCTGTTCGGTTTCATCATTGCGACGATCGGCTGCTATTACGGAATGACGGCGCGTGGAGGCACCCAAGGTGTGGGCAGGGCCACAACGCAGGCCGTGGTCGCGTCATCCATACTTATTCTGGTGACCGATTTCTTCGTGACCAAGATTCTGATTTCGCTGTTGTCTTACAGGTAGTCCATGGCTACACCCACGCTGCCCGTTGAATGTCCGCCTGAAGCTATCCGGCCGCAATCCGGCTATGCCGTTGTGTTTGAGGATGTACATCTGGCGTTTGACGACAACGAGGTTTTGCGGGGCGTGTCGTTTCGTCTGCCGTACGGGGAGACGAAAGCCCTGTTTGGCGTTGCGGGATCGGGCAAGAGCACGATTTTGAAGCTGGCGCTGGGATTGCTGCGGCCCGACTCCGGGCGGATTACCGTTCTCGGCAACGAAGTTACGGAGATGCAAGAGCAGGATCTTTTTCCCATGAGGGCACAGCTGGGCATGGTGTTCCAGGAGAGCGCGCTGTTTGATTCGCTTACCGTGCGGGAAAATGTCGCCTACCGCTTGACCGAAGAGCGCGGCGTTTACGACGAGGCGATCGATACGCGGGTGCGCGAGTCTCTGCGCTTTGTCGAACTGGAACACACGCTGGACCTGTCTCCTTCGGAGCTATCGGGGGGCATGCGCCGCAGGGTTGCGATCGCGCGCGCCATCATCACGCACCCGGAGTTGCTGCTCTACGATTCGCCCACGGGCGGGCTGGATCCGGTCACGTCCAATACGATCATCGAACTGATCATGAAGCAGCGCGACGTGTACCGCACCAGTTCCCTGCTGGTGACGCACCGTTTGCAAGATGCCTTCACCCTGGCAACGCACGAATTCGATCCGCGGAAGAACGAACTGCGCGCCCTGCCACGCGGCCAGTACTGCGATGTTCCCATGAGCTTCCTGATCCTGCGCGACGGAAAAGTAACTTTCGACGGTGACATTCGCCAGTTAGCGCATACTAAGGACGAATATATCCGGGAATACGTTTCTTAGCCCTAGTATTCAACACATTTTATGCCGTGAAATTGTCTGTTTTAGACAGACTTTTGACACGCCTTTGACAATCCCTCCTTGGCATTAACAGCACCATAAAGATCGGGCGAGCTAGTTTGCGACGGTAAACACCCCCTGCGCTCAGCCTTGAAGGAGGTCACTCGACCATGAAGACTCGTTTCCCTCTACTCCGAGTTATTGCCCTGTGTTGCACGATACCGTTGCTGCTGGCGGCCGCATACGCGGGAAGCATCAAGGTTGTTGCTTCGACGGTCCCCAGCAATGGAGACGTGAATCCCTATGGCCTGGTGGTTGTGCCCGTGACCATGGGATCGCTGGTGCAGGGGAATCTTCTCATTAGCAATTTCAACGACAGCGACAATCTGCAGGGCACAGGCACGACTATTGTGCAGATTTCGCCTACTGGAAAAATGAGCTTGTTCGCACAGATCGATGCGGCACACCTGCCGGGACCGTGTCCTGGCGGTATTGGCCTGACCACCGCCCTGGCGGCTCTAAAGAGTGGCTTTGTGGTTGTGGGCAGTCTCCCGACCACAGATGGAACGGCGGCCACTGCCCAGCCGGGATGCCTGCTGGTTCTCGACAGCAACGGTAATGTCGTGGAGACATTCTTTGGATCGCTGATCAATGGCCCATGGGATATGACAGCCATGGACGGCGGCAACAACGTTTCGCTTTTCGTTACGAATGTTTTGAATGGCACGGTAGCGGGCGGCGGTAATGTGGTGCATCAAGGAACGGTTCTGCGGCTGAACCTTTCCATTGCGAAGGGACAGATGCCAAGCCTGCAGTCAATGACCATCATCGGTTCGGGATTCCCGGAGAGGACGGATCCCGCGGCATTGGTCATTGGGCCCACCGGAGTTCACCTTAGCGCAGGCGGTTCGGATGACGGCTCGAATGCGACGCTTTATGTGGCCGATAGCATCAGTAACCGGATTGCCGCCATTCCGGATGCGGTGCGGCGTACCTCGTCGGCAGGGATTGGCGCCACCATCACAAAGGGGGGATCGCTCAACGATCCACTTGGGCTAACGGTCGCGTCCAATGGCAATATCATCACCGTAAATGGAGATGATGGCTTTGCGGTGACGATCACACCCGACGGACATCAGATTCAGAAGGTGTTGCTCGATAGCAGCGGGAGTCCGCCGGGAGCGGGAGCACTGTTTGGAGTGACAACCGTTGGCGACCTGCTGTACTACGTGGACGACGCAACGAACACACTGAATGTTTTCCAGTGAGGCGAGCAGTGTTGCTGATGGCAGGCGCGAGCCGGATAGGTGAGATCATCCGGCTTGCGCTTCACCTGGCGGTCATCGCTTTCTCGACGTCCTCAACGTTGGAAGGCAGCGCTGCGCTGAGCTTGATGAGTTTGCCATCGGGGCCGACCAGGAAGTCGTCCTCGATACGGACACCGATATTCTCTTCCGGGATATAAATGCCGGGTTCGATGGTAAACACCATCCCCGGGGCGAGCGGGACCTTGTAGTCGCCGGGGTCGTGCACGTTGAGACCGATGTAGTGCCCAAGACCGTGGATGAAGTATTGGTCGAGGGTTTGGCCGTGGAGATCTTTGCCGTGGCTCTTGATGTATTCCCGCGCGATCTTATTGAGGGAGTAATCAGAGTCGCCGACGAGCATTGACTTGCCAGACTGAAATGCGGCCATGGCGGCTTCCTGGGCGCCAAGCACGATGTCGTAAATTTCTCTTTGCCGAGCGGTGAAGTGGCCGTTGACCGGCAGGGTGCGCGTGATGTCGGCGGCATACATGGAGTATTCCGCAGCGGCGTCGATCACGACCACATCGCCCGGTTTCATCGTGCCGGTGTCCTCGGAGTAATGCAAAACGGTCGAGTTATGGCCGGAGCCAACTATGGGAGAGTAGGAAGGGCGCTCGCAGCCGCGGCGGGTCCATTCGTACTGCATCACGGCGGAAATTTCATATTCCTTCACGTTCGGCTTGACAGTCTTCATGGCGGCAAAGTGCGCGGCGACCGAGGCGTCGACGGCTTTGCGAATGAGCGCAATCTCGCCTGCGTCTTTCACAGTGCGCAAGGAAGAAAGCGTGGGCGCCACATCCTGAAAGAAGACCATTGCATTGCTATGGCGAAGGAATGGCAGCATGTCTTCGCTGGGGCGAGGGCCTTCCGGCGAGGGCAATTCGGTGTAGACGACCGGGCTCTGGTTGGCGAGCAGTTTCTGGACTTCCTCCGGCAGTTTGCTCATGTCTTCGACGCGATCAAAGCCGGTCTGCTTCGGGGCCGCGGGATCGTCGGCGCCGAGTTGCGTGCCAGTGTACTTTTCGAGCCGCAAATTGCGGGGTGGGAGAAACAGGATTTCGGTGTAGGGCCGCGCAGGAGCATCTTTCTGTGCTTCCGTGGAAGGCGCAACAAGCAGGCCGGCTCCGGGCACAGTCACGCCGGAAAGGTAGTAGAAATTATCTTCCTGACGAAAATCGAAGACGGCGTCCATGGGTTCGAGAGGGGCCAGAAGGAGGACGAGTCCTCCAGCTTTCTTGGCCAGAGCTTCGCGGCGAGCGTGATAGTCGGCGGCGGGCTGGCGATCGAGGGCAGCAGCGGTCGAGAGCAGAGCGAGAAGGCAGAAGAAGAGCTTTCGCATTTTGGGTGTTCCTTTGGTGAAATCCTTCGGCTACGGTGAACGTTGCGGTTGTGGCGGGGGGGACGCCGCCACGACAGCCGGCAAGATGCCGGCGCTACGCCTCACAACGCCAGCGCTACCGTCCCCCGCACGATGCTCCGCGCTACTGCCGGCGAGATCCCAGCGTTACTTTGGGGCAGCGATGTTTTTTTCTGTCTCTACGAAGGAGGCCACGTTGCTCTTATCAATCAGGTCCGTGCCGGTATCCACGAACACCGGAATGGGAGAGTGACTGTCCTTGGACCAATCCGTCATCAGCGAGGCGGGCTTGTGATGATAAAGATTGTCGAGCATCTGCATGCCGACGAATGCCATGGTGTAGGGCTTCTGGCCAATGGTGGCGGCGATCAATCCCTTCTGAATCCAATCCAGCGTTTCCGGGTCCGTATCCATCGCCATCACGACTTTGCCGCTGACGTGATAGCTGTTGAGCACGCCGGCGACTTCTTTGCCGGATTGTGCCTCCAGACAGACGAAGGCGTCGACCTTGTCGCGTTCTTTGCCGATGATCTGAGTAGTGGTGTCGAAGGCGATGCGCGGATCGCCCTGGATATCGACCACGCGAGAAATCTTAACTTCGGGCGTGCGCGCCAGTCCTGCTTTGTACCCGGCTAGACGCTCCTGCATGTTGGGCTGATCGGGGTTGGTAAAAACCACGACACTGCCTTTCCCTTTGAGTTCCTGGGCGAGGCGCTGCCCGCCCATCGAGCCTGCCTGATAGTTATTGGTGCCGATGAAGAATAGACGCTTGCTTGCGGGCCCATCGGAGTCAACCGTGATGACGGGGATTCCCGCCGCGACCGCTTTATCAATGCTGTCTTTGAGCAGGGCGGCGTCGGTCACATCCAGCAGGATGCCGGTAGCCTTCTTCTGCACCGCCTGGTCCAATGCGTCGCGCTCGGCTTTGGGATCGAAGGTCTGCGGCCCGACAAAATCGTAACGCACCTTCATCTCCGACGCCGCATGCGCGAATCCCGCTCCTGCCGTCTTCCAGTAAGGAACCTGCAAATTCGCCGAAACGAGAACGAAGTACTCGTCGGAATCGTGAGCGGCACCGCAACTGAGGAGCAATACCAGCAGCACTATGAGCGAAGAGAGCTGGAGAATCTTTTGCGAGCGAGGCATCGCATCCTCCTTAGGAAATTTCCATCTGCACCTGGGACGCGTCGCACGATGGAGAAATTTCAGCGAGTGGATTGTAAATGAGCGGTCAAGGGGAGGCTAGTGCGGGGCGATCCGCAGAAGGTTTAGACGCCAACCGGGAAGGGCTTTGTGTGCGTGGTGGCACGCCGCGATGCGCTGCCAAAGCGGCCTTGCAGCAACGACATCAGCCCTGTACACCAGTATCCGAGCACGAACAGCAGCAGAAATGGGACAGTGATGAAGTTTTCATTTTCCACGGCGTAGTAGACAGTGAGCGCGAAATAGGAGCCAATCAGGAGTTCGACCCAGGGCACCCATCCCAGCCGCTTGCGGTACTTCGTGGCGCCAATCTTATCCCGCTTTGAAACGACGCTGTACTTGGGGGTACGCGCAAAGGCGGTTTGCTTGCCGATCAGCGCCTCAATTACAGCTTTGGTGTTGGTTATCGTGAGCCCGATGCCGAGCGCCATCAGGAACGGGAGATACACCAGAGCGCGAGGCCAGCGGCGGGGAAACAGTTCGCGCTGGGAAACCAGATAAAAACTCGAGATGGAAAAGGTCGACGCCAGGAACAAAGGCAGGTCGATGTACATCATCTGGAACCAGCCCTGGTAGAAGCGAATGATCATGGCGGGCAGCAGCAACACCGAGAGCATGATCATGAGGGGATAACTGATGTTGGCGGTGAGGTGGTACCAGGCTTCGATTTTGGTATGCAGAGGCGCATCGCTGGCCAACACGCGCGGCAGAATTTTCTTTCCCGTCTGGATCAAGCCCTTGGCCCAGCGCGCCTGCTGGGTCTTGAACGCGGTCATCTCTACGGGGAGTTCCGCGGGACATTCCACATCCTGCAGATAAATGAATTTCCAGCCTTTGAGCTGCGCACGGTAGGAGAGATCGGTATCTTCGGTGAGGGTGTCGTGCTGCCAGCCTCCGGCCTCTTCGATGGCCTGGCGCCGCCACAGGCCGGCAGTACCGTTGAAGTTGAAGAACAAGCCGGTGCGGGCGCGGCCGGAGTGCTCGAGCACAAAGTGGCCGTCGAGCAGGATGGCTTCGACTTCGGTAAGGAAGGAATAATGGCGATTGAGATGCGTCCAGCGGGTCTGCACCATCCCGATCTTGGGATCGGTGAAGTGGTGGATGGTGCGCATCAGAAAGTCTTCGGGCGGAGTAAAGTCGGCGTCGAAGATCGCGATGAACTCGCCCTTGGCGGACAGCATGCCTTCGGCGAGAGCTCCAGCCTTGTAGCCGTGACGATTGGTGCGGTGATGATAGGAGATGGGATTGCCCAGGGCGGCATAGCGCTCGACCAAGGCGCGGGCAACCTCAACCGTCTCGTCGGTGGAATCGTCGAGCAACTGGATGTCGAGCTTCTCGCGGGGATAATTCAGCTTGCAGACGGCTTCCAGTAAGCGCTCGACCACATACTGCTCATTGAAGATGGGTAACTGCACGGTGATGCGGGGCAGGTCGGTGAAGAGGGCGGGCGGTTCGGTGGTGCGTTTTTCGCGATGCTTGTAATAGAGATACACCAAAATGTACCGGTGTATGCCGTAACCCGCCAGCAAGGTGAGGACAATAAAGTATGGGATCAGCAGCATCAGGTCGAATGCATTGGCGTGATAGATGCCGCGGAAGGTGGTGTCGAGAAAATGCTGGTAGACGTAGCGCCCGATGCCTTTTGGAGCCTCGATCGCAGCGAAGTGAGCAGTCACAATGAGATCAGCAGTCAAACGAGCAATCCACTGAGAGTACATTTTACCGGATTTCGTGGGTTCCAACCTCACCGCTGAGGACGCTGAGAAAGACCGCGGGGATCGCAGAGAAAATCTCGGGTGCCATCCCTGGAGCCATTCTCAAGACAGCCGGTTGCTTCGGTTGAATCGCTCAGCTACAAATAGAACCATTCATGGGAACCGGGTCAGAGGCGGCAACGGACCGCAAGGACGGTTCGTATGTCCTGAACGTCTGGACGCGCACACGCAGTTCGTTCTTCTGGATTGCCGGAATTGCTCTGTTGCTGCGCATTGGCTGGATCATCGTCGGGCACACTTACAAGTTCAAAACCAGCGACGACAATTTCAGCTTCGGGTGGGAAATGGGGCGGATTGCCGCGTCGATCGCTTCGGGCCATGGATTCAGCAGTCCATTCGGCCCGCCTACCGGGCCGACCGCATGGGAGCCACCGCTGTATCCCTATCTGACTGCCGGAGTATTCAAAGTCTTCGGGATTTATTCGAAGGTCTCGGCCTTTGTGCTGCTGGCGCTGAATAGCATTTTTTCAGCGCTGACCTGCATTCCGATTTTTCTGATCGGACGCAGAATCTTTTCGGAGAAAGTGGCCGTAGGATCTGCCTGGGCCTGGGCTCTGCTGCCGAATGTAATGTTCTGGTGCACGCGGGCGGTGTGGGAAACGAGTCTATCGGCATTGCTGCTGGCAACGATTTTCTGGCTGGCTCTTACGCTGGAAGACCGCGAGGGATGGCTGCCCTGGCTTGGGTTCGGACTGCTGTGGGGTGTGGTCGCCTTGAACAGCACTTCCCTGCTGTCGTTCCTGCCGGCTGCTGGATTGTGGGCGTGGTACCGGCGCGCGAAACGCGGCAAGCGATCCTTGTTGGGGATGGTGTTTGCGTCGGTGGTTTTCTTTGCCTGCATCACGCCTTGGCTGGTACGCAATTATGAGACGTTTGGAAAGTTCATCTTCGTCCGCGACAACTTTGGCGCGGAGTTGCGTCTAGGCAATGGCGACGGCGCCCAGGGCACATGGATGGAATATCTTCACCCCACTCAGGATGTCTATGCCATGCGGCAATACCGGGCGATGGGCGAACTGCAGTACATTGTCATGCGCAAGCAGCAAGCGCTCGCTTATATCCAGGCCGACTATGCGAGATTTCTTGGATTGTGCTTCAAGCGCTTCGTGTACTTCTGGGCGGCCCCGCCCAAAGATATTCAGCCGGCATGGCTGGGCGCGCTGAAGAATTCGCTGTTTCTAGGATCGTCGGTGTTGATGTTTTGGGGATTAGGCCGCGCGCTGCGGCAGGAACGTCCGGGAGCATGGTTATTTTTCTGGCTGGTTCTGCTCTATCCGGCGGTGTATTACGTGGTGTATGCCATACCGCGCTACCGACATCCGATGGAGCCGGAGATGACGATCCTATGCGTGTTCCTGCTGACCGAAACCGGAAAGAAAGCTAGTGCTTCTCGTTTTCCAGATCAATCTTGAGAACATGGATCTGGTTGAGCTTGCTATCGAGAACACCGGTGACGACCACGCGATAACCTTCGAAGCCGTGGACCAGATCGGAGCGGTCGAGCCTATACACATCTTTGCCCGACGAGAGCACCAGATAGCCGCCCATGTGTTCGATGCAGTAGACGGCGCAGGTATTGGCGGTGCCGCCCATGGATTTGGACTTGAGCATTTCCTGGTGCGAGCGCGTCAGAGAATGGACATTCAACGCACACTGGCTGTCGGACACTTCGCCGTGAAAGACGCGCGGATTCTGACCATGGAGGCCGGTAGCCGCCATGAACATCCCCGCGGCGCATAACATAATTGCTCGCATCATAAATAAACCTCCTGATTGCTCACGGAAGTACGGTGAACTTCATGTGCATGCCTTCGTGGTCTTCACTGCAAATTACAGTACACACGACTTCATAATTGCCGGGTTCGGCAGGAGCGGTGAGGAGAAAGTCCTGCTTGCCGGGTTTGAATAACAGGTCCCATCCGTCTACCTTGGTTCGGTCCTTGGCGCGCAGCAGGGTGAAGCCGTGGATCGAGCCATCGCGGTTCCACGATTTGCCCCGATGCGCGGTAACTCGCAAAAGCACCTGCTCGCCGGCTTTAACGGTGATCTCCGGAGTACGCTGACCTGCGATTTTGTAACGGCTGTCGCTGTCGGCAGTGAACTCGATGACGTGCGGAGGTTCCGCTGCCTGGAGCTTACCGAGCAGATATCCCAAAATCGCGATCACCACAAAAATAGGATGGATTTTCGGTCGAGTTGTCATGGTGTTGTAAGCGGAGAACCTCACCGATTACTGGGTCATATAGAACAGAATCAGGCGCTGATCTTCTGCCGTAACAGTGGCTCGTACCCGCATGTGGCGAAGAACGGTGGCCATCATGCGCGGGGGAAATTTTTGCGGCGCGGCGTGACACCGACCGCAATTCGCATGGTAGCGCTGCTCGCCCTGAATTCGCATCGTATCCGCATCGTTGGAACGCACGACAGGTACAGCGGCAGCGTCTTTCTTGGCCGCAGGCGCTCCGGCAAAGACTGAGGAAACAAGCGAGAGCGCAAACAGCACCGTGGATAGCAAAGTCGACGTCGGAATTCGGGACCTCATTGCGCCTCCGCGGGCGTAGCTACACGTCCAAGAGGGAGGAGGAAGCGGTAGGCGAGGCCGAAGCTCCACTGGTTGAAGTCTCCCTCGGAACTGAACAGGCGGCCGTAACTGAAAATGCCTTTCATGCCGTTGCGCAGGAAATAGTTGACGCCGAAATCTGCCTCACGCGTGTTCACGGTTGGAAGACCAAGGGCATCTTCACCATCAGGGCCGATCGCACCGACAAAAAATTGCTGGGCGCGTCCAACAACTTCCGTGCGGCGCATGGCCTTTTGCCAGAAATGTGCCTGGTTCAGGCGATAGGAGCCTTCAATCCAATATCCGCTGCCTACGAATGAGCGGGCGGCTTCGGCACGCAAATTCAGGGGCGCCTTCGCCGGTTGCCACCCCATGTGGAAGCCGAAGGCATTCTTGCGGGCATCCTGCAGCGTTCGTTGAAATGAACCGCCGACTTCGAGACGCGGACCGGGAAGGAAGAATCCCATGCGACCTCCGACGTGGCGCTCGGAGTCGACGCTGCCGATGCCGATGCTGGTCGTCGAAACATAAGCGGCGTAATTCATGTTGGCCTGCGCGTCAACGGGAAATCCTCCGCGAAACATGAAGCCATCGCTGGGAGCGGTGTTGATTGGCAGAATCAAGGGATCGGGCTGCAAGGAGCGGATCCACACGGGATAGAGACGCTCGTTGAAGATGCCAAATGGCGTCAGAAATCGGCCGGCGGTAACCGTGAGATAGGGATTCGCAATGTAATCCACCTGCGCATAATCCACGTGCTTGTCTACTGGGCCGCCGTAAGGTCCACCGCCGGGTGGTCGCTGGAACTGACCTTCGAATTCAGCACGAGATTCGACTAGCCAGTGATCTCCCAACGGCACCAAGAGCACGGGATTAATCTGGGTATCGATCAGATTTTGACCGGCAGTGACGAAGCTGAAAGTCCCGATGCTGCCGCTGAGAATGGGAACAGGCCTGTCGGTTTCGGGCGTCTGGCCGGACGCCAGGCTTGAGAGGATAGCGACAAGTAGGGTGATACCCGGCAGAACAGTGCACCGCCGGCGCCATGAACCGATTTTTCCGCACTGGCACGACAAGCTGAAACCCCGCAAGTTATTGCCGCGATTGTCCTTCACCGGCAGGGTCAGGGGAACATCACCGAGGTAACTTTCGTATTCCATGATTATGGGACGACAGGTTTTTTACGTTCGCCTTCTCACCAATTGCGAATGGGCCCGTCTAACCCGTTGAAAGGAAGGGATCCATGAACCGTCGTTGCCAAACCGCCACGTGGTTGGGAGCCACCCTGGGTACGATCTCTGCTGTCCTCGTGCTCGCTTTGGGAGCGCATGCCTCCGATCATTCCGGAGCGCTAACTGAGGAGTTCCATCAGACCTATGCAATTACTGCGGATGGGCGCGTGGATCTAGAAAACATCAACGGAGCTGCCCACATCTCGACTTGGGATCGTAACGAGGTGAAGGTTGATGCGGTGAAGTTCGCCGACACAAAGGAAAAGCTGGATGAAATGAAGATCGAAATCGACTCCGGCAAAGACTATTTGTCGATTCAGACGAAATACCCCGAACATAACCGGCACTGGGTGAATAACAATCCTGGCGGAGTGGAGTATACGCTCACGGTCCCGCGCACGATTCGGCTGGATGAGATCAAGCTGATCAATGGATCGCTCGACGTGAATGGAGTGAGTGGCGAAGTTCGCGCGTCGTGCATCAACGGGCGGCTAGAGGCACACGACCTTGCGGGGCGAGCGGAACTGTCCACGGTGAATGGGCGGCTGGAGACGAACTTTCAACAGCTTGCTGGGCAATCGGTGGAATTGAACTCGGTGAATGGCTCGATCCATCTCACGATTCCCTCGGATTCCAATGCAGACGTGGAAGCGTCAACGGTGTCTGGTGGCATCCACAATGATTTCGGACTGCATGTGAGCCATCATTTCGTTGGACATAACCTGCATGGTGAACTGGGCAATGGGGGAACGCATATTCGTCTGTCGGACGTGAATGGCAGAATCGAAATTCAACATGCGCAGGACGGGCGGGCGATGAGTCCAGTGAAGGACCGCGGCCACGACAGCAAAGAGGATGATGACGACAGCGAGATCTAAAACGTTGGGGCATTCTCGCGACGTCGGCGAGTGGCGGCGGGGACGCCGCCACGACAGCCGGCGGGACGCCAGCGCTACGCTCTAGTAGATTGTGTAGCCGGGAGCGGGGGTGCGCAGGTCGGGCTTTGAGGCCATCAGCAGCAGCGCACCGTCACGTTTGAACGCCCGCAGGTCTTCCAGGCTGTTGAACGATTTTGTTTTGTAGTCGTCGGGCGTGGGCGTGTCATCAGGAATGCGGCGCGCTTCGACATTCTCAAAAGCGTGCTTCTTCAATAGCTCAACGTACTCCGCCGCCGAGCGCACGTGGACCGGAACCTTCAGCTTGTCCACCCATTGCAGCGAGTACTGATTATCTCTATAGAGATTGATCAGGATGAACAGCCGACCCCGTGGGGCCATGACGCGAAATAACTCCATCAGGGCGCGGTCCTGGTCGGGATAGTAGTAGAACGACTCTACCGAAAGGACTTTGTCGAAGAAGTTTTCTTCCCAGGGAATCTGCATCGCCGATCCCCAGACGTAGAGAATGTTTTCGAAGTCTTTCGACGCCTCGCGCGCCTGACGCACCATTTCGTCGGAGACATCGATGCCCACAACCTGGCCGAATCCTTCGGGGCCCTCGCCGACCAGGCGTGCAAGCAAGCGCGTGGCCCATCCCGAGCCGCAGCCGAGATCAAGCACACGTTCGCCGGGGCGAAGATTCATCAGACGGATGGTCTTCTCGGTGATGTCGAGATGGTGGCGCTCCATCTTGGGGCCTTCGCCTTCCGCAGCCCAGCGGTTAAATTCCTGTTGCAGCCTTTCGTCGGGAGTTGGGAGCTTTTCGGGCATACATGTTCATTGTATCGCCGCCACGCGGACGCGAGACGCCGGCGACAGGCGTGTGCTACCTTTCTTCGGCATGGCAAAGCACCCGCAGAATCCGGCTCCTGAGCCAACTCCCGGACCGCTTTATTGTCCAAATTGCGCGCAGGAAGTGATTGATCCACTGACTTGCGGAGACTGTTCTGCAGTGATCTGCCGGCGCTGCGGCACTCCGCTGGAATCTCCCGACGAACTCGGTATTGGATAATGGAACCCACCCCGGTCTTGGCTCCGCCGAACGCAATGTCGTCTGACTCAGAAACCACAAGCTCAAAACCCACGCTGGTGCGCGGCCTTGGACTGTTCGATTCCGTGCTCCTGCTGGTGAGCGGAGTCATTGGCTCGTCGATTTTTCTCACGGCCAAAGATATTGCCGGTCCCCTGCCCCAGCCGGTGTTGTTCCTGCTGGTGTGGGTGCTGGGAGCTTTGATTTCGTTGTGCGCCTGCTTCGCTTTTGCGGAGCTGGGTTCGATGTTTCCTCACTCCGGCGGGCAGTACATCTATCTGCGCGAGGCTTATGGCGACCTGGTGGCGTTTCTCTATGGCTGGATGCTGTTCGCGGTTGCCAATGGCGGCACGATCGCAGCATTGTCGGTGGCTTCTGCCGCATATGTCGGGAAAGTGGTGCCCTTCGTTTCGCAAGAACATGTGGTCTTCTCGATTGCAGGAGTCGTGGTCACACGCGCCCATGTGTTCGGGCTGGTGCTGATCGTGACTCTCACCGCGGTCAACGTGCTGGGACTGCGATGGGGCAAGCTTCTGCAGAATGTATCCACGCTGACCAAATTTACGGCGATGACCGCATTCGTCACGCTGGGCTTCGCGATTGGAAAAGGCCACTGGTCGAACTTTCAGGCGCAGGGAGTTCCGTTGAATATCGGCCTCGGCCCGACACAGCTGATCTCCGCCCTGGGCGTGGGGTTAATTGCGGTGTTCTGGGCCTATGACGGCTGGGTGTACATCACTTGGGTATCGGGCGAGGTAAAGAACCCGCGGCGTAATGTGCCGTTAGCTATGGTGCTGGGAGTCCTTACGGTGGGAGTGATTTACATCGCGATGAATCTCACGTATGTATACGCCATGCCGCTGAAAGAGATTGCTACACATGACACCATCGTGCACGCGGCGGCAACCGCGTTGTTCTCTCCACAAGCGGCGGTGTGGCTTTCGCTGATGATTGCGGTCTCGTGTTTCAGCGCAGCCGCGACCTGCACTTTGTCGGGAGCGCGAGTTTATCTTGCCATGGCACAGGATGGCGTTTTCTTCAAGCGCATGGCGGTGATTCATCCCAAGTGGCGGACGCCGGCGTTCAGCTTGATCGGCCAAGGAATCTGGGCTGCATGCTTGACGCTGAGCGGGCGCTACGATCAGCTTTATACCTATGTGATTTTCGGCATGGTGCTGTCGTACACACTGACAGTGTTAGGCATGTTCCTGCTGCGGTGGAAGCGGCCGGACATTCCACGGCCTTATCGCTGCACGGGTTATCCGTGGCTTCCGGCGATTTATGTCTTGATCGGAACGACGTGGACGCTGAACACGATCATCACGCGGCCTACACAGGCGTTCTGGGGATTGACCATCGTGCTGCTGGGGATTCCGGGATATTTGTATTGGAAGCGCAGTAACCGCAAGGCGGCCGCAGGGGAGTGACCCGTCAGTTTCAGCTTGCCGTTGGTTCCAGAGAGTGTTATTCCTCTTGCTTCTTGCGAATCATAGCCTGACCCGGGACACGCCTTTGGCTGATTCCAATCCGACGCGGCAAGCAGACAACATCGGCTTTCTCACTCCGGGCGTTTCCATCGCCGAAGCGGAAGACCCCAACCGTCCGCGTCAGGTCATGGGATTCCGCGATCTGGTGCTGTTCTACGTGATCACCGGGATCAGCCTGCGCTGGATCGCAACCGCTGCCGCCGCCGGGCCGAACTCGATCGTTGTCTGGGTCGGGGCATGGTTCTGCTTTTACACGCCGCTAGCGCTTTCGGTGCTTGAGCTTTCCTCGCGATATCCGAATGAGGGAGGCCTGTATGTGTGGAGCAAGCGCGCGTTCGGCGATTTCTCCGGTTTCATGTCGGCCTGGACGTATTGGACGAGCAACCTGCCGTACTTCCCTGCGGTGCTTTACTTCGCCGCCAGCAACATTCTGTTCATGCGGCAGGCGAATTGGCAACACCTGTCGGGGAATGCGACGTTCTACATCGTCTTCGCCCTGCTCACGCTGACGGCGGCCACGCTGCTCAATATTGTCGGACTCGATGTCGGCAAGTGGCTGCACAACGTGGGCGCGCTGGCTATGTGGGTTCCAGTGGGTATTGTCATTGTGCTGGGATTCGTGGCCTGGCATCGCTACGGGTCGGCAACTTCGTTCAGCGTGCATTCGATGACGCCGAGCATGCACCTGAACGATCTCATTTTCTGGTCGGTGCTGACATTCGCGTTCGGCGGCTGCGAGGCAGCGTCGTTCATGGGAGAGGAAATCAAGAATGCGCGACGCACAATTCCTCTCGCGCTGCTTTCGGCTGGAGTGACGGTGACGATCTGCTACATCCTGGGAACGGTGTGCGTGCTGCTGGCGCTGCCCTCAAGCGAGGTCAACAGCTTGCAGGGCCTGGTGCAGGCCGTGTCGAAAACTGCTTCGCGCACGGGCTTCCCGGGAGTGCTGCCGGTGGCGGCATTTCTGATCGCGCTGAGCAACATCGGCGCGGCTGGGGCTTATCTGGCGGCAGTCGCGCGGTTGCCATTTGTGGCGGGACTGGACCGGTTTCTGCCGCCTGCGTTTGGAGCGCTGCATCCGCGCTGGAAAACGCCCTGGGTCGCGTTGCTGACGCAGTTCGTGCTGGGCGTTGTCTTTATTTTTCTTGGGCAGGCGTGGACCAGCGTCAAGGGCGCTTACGACGTGCTGGTGAGCATGGGTGTGATTACTTATTTCATTCCATACCTGTTTCTGTTTGCGGCGATGATCAAGCTGCAGCGTGAGCCGGCCGGTCCGGATGTGATTCGAGTGCCCGGGGGAAGCCTGGTGGCGAAACTGGTGGCCTGCGTGGGATTCGTCACGACGGCGCTGACGATTGCGCTGTCGCTGGTTCCGCAGCCTGATGAGCCGAATAAACCACTGGCAGTGTTCAAAATTGTGGGCGGATGTGGAGCGCTCATATTGATCGGAGTGTGGCTGTATATCGCCGGCAAGCGGCGGGCAGCGCGGATGTCGGCTAGCTGAAACATCTCTACTCTCAATAGCTCGAGACTACACTGGCGTCGCCGTCTTCCGCGGTGGGTTGAAGAATGGCAGGGTCGCGACCTTCACATTCGCCTTCAGACGAATGGCCTCGATGGTAATTTCCATCTGCAGCGGCGTACCGGGCTTGGAGTATTCCGTTTCAACGCTGGCCAGGGCGATCATCTTTTTCAGAGTCGGAGACCAGCTTGTCGTGGTCGCCTTGCCCACCTGCTTGTCGCCCGAATAGACCGGAACGGCCACACGTGACGCTTGGGAGGGAGCTGCCGGCGTGAGGCCGTAACGCTCGTAGAGCTGCTCCACGTCGGTCCAGTCCACTTCGAGGCCGGCAAGCTGGCGCGGGACTCCATTTTTCGCATCGCGCTCGAGGGCACGCTTGCCGATGAAGTTTTCCTTTTCCAGATGCACCATCTTTGCGAAGCCCAGTTCATAGGGTGAGAACTTCTGCGATGCGATCAGCGCTTTCTTGGAGCTGGTGTAATCGACCTCAATTAACAGCAGGCCGGCTTCGACACGGGCGACATCGAGCGCGAGCATGCCAGCAGCGTGCAGATCGAACTGCTTGCCCTTATCGGCTAATGCATCCCAAACCTTGACTGCGTCTTTCCATGGAATCCAGATTTCGTATCCCAGATCGCCGGTGTAGCCGGTGCGGGAAATATCGACAGGGACCCCTGCGATTTTTCCGCGGGTGACGCGAAAATATTTGAGATTGGCGATGTCCGCCTCAGCGGCGGCTTTCAGCAGCTTCGCTGAGGTTGGGCCTTGCAGGGCGAGCGCGGCCACTTTTTCGGAAATGTCTTCAATCTGGACGTCCATGTTCAGACCGTTTTGGCGGAACCAGCGCAGGCTGGGATCGGCGGCGGTCCAGCGGTAAACATTTTCTTCGAGGCGCGAGATGGTGCCGTCGTCGATGACCTTGCCCTCTTCATCGCACCAGCAGCAATAGATCACCTGGCCGACTTTGACTTTGTTGACGTCGCGCGTGATGACGCGGTTCACGAGGCGGGTGGCATCTTTGCCGGTGATCAGGTACTTGTAAAGCGGCGAGATGTCGATCAGCGCGCAAGCATTGCGGATCGCGTTGTACTCGTGCTCGTGATGCACTTCGTAGACGCTTACCGTGTAGAAGCCGGACCACTCGCGGTAATTGAGGCTGTGGCAAAGCGGGAAAGTGCGCTCGTGAAATGCGGTTCCGATGGGCAAGATGATCCTCGGGGTCCCTTGGTTCTCTTCGCGGTCCAGAAAATTCGTCAACCACAAAGGACACGAAGGAACACAAAGGGAAAATCGTTGAATGGTGGATTATATGTGCGGTTGCAGATGCGCGGCAAGCGTATGGGCCACTGCGTCAAAGTAAACGGCGCGCGCAAATCTGCAGACAAAACTTGCTCTTCCCGATAGAATGGCGATTCGACTGCGAGTCACCATGCGGGTCATCCTGCCATTCTCGTGCAATCTACTGCGCAGCTGGACCGTCCTTCCCAGCGGCCTCTGATCCCGCTATCGCCCGCTTCCCTGCGCGAGTATTATTGCGTTTCCTGACACCCGAACGTTCAAGCGAAAAGCTAGGAGCTGAATGCCAATGGCTGGTTCCAATTCATACGATGTGATCGTGATCGGCGGCGGGCACAATGGCCTGGTGAACTCCGCGTATCTGGCGCGCGCCGGCAAGAAAGTTCTCGTGCTCGAACGGCGCTATGTGTTGGGCGGCGCAGCCTGTACGGAAGAGATTGTCCCGGGATTCAAGTTCTCGGTGTGCTCGTACGTAGTGTCGCTGCTGCGTCCGGAGATCATTCGCGACCTCGATCTTCCCCGCCATGGTCTGGAAATTCTGCCTCTCGACGGGACTTTCACTCCGATGCCGAATGGCGATTACCTGTGGCGCGTGAACGATCACGGCAAGACGCACCGCGAGATCGCCCGCCACTCGCGGGTTGATGCCGAGGCCTACGACGAATTCGGCAAGGCGATGCAAGCCATGTGCCGGTTTGTGAAGCCGATTCTCAGCATGGTGCCGCCGGATCCGACCACGCTGAATCCGCGCGAACTGATGAAGCTGCTCTTTATTGGGCGCCGTTTTCAGGGCATGACGAGCTATGACAAGTACAACCAGGTGCAGCTCATGACGATGAGCGCCATTGATTTTCTCGATCAATGGTTTGAGACCGACGTGCTGAAGGCGACGATGTCGGCGTCGGGCATTATCGGGACCTTCCTGGGCGTGCGCTCGCCGGGGACGGCTTACGTTCTGCTGCATCACTATATGGGCGAGATTGATGGCGCATTCCGGGCATGGGGATTTGCACGCGGCGGCACAGGCGCCATCTCGAACGCGATTGCGGACGCGGCACGCGAGGCCGGAGTTGAGATTCGCACCAAGGCGGCAATTTCGCAAATCATCGTAAAAAACGGCAAAGCCAAGGGCGTGGTTCTCTCCAATGGCGACGAGATTTATGCCGATGTGATCTCTTCCAGCGTCGATCCGCGATTGACCTTCACCAAGTTCATGGGGCCCGAGCACCTTCCTGGAGACTTTCTGGAGGAGATCAACCGCTATAAATTTCGGGGCTCGTCCGGCAAGGTCAACATGGCGCTGGATGCGCTGCCGAACTTCAAATGCATGCCTGGCCCGGGCGCTCACCTGCGGGGTGCGATCTCGATTTCACCGTCGGTCGAATATATGGAACGCGCCTACGATGACGCGAAGTATGGCAATTTCTCGAAGCGACCGTATATTGACATGGTCATTCCGTCGCTAACCGATCCCTCGGTCGCGCCGCCAGGCAAGCATGTGCTGTCGTGCTTCGTGCAGTATGCGCCTTACAAGCTGCGCTCAGGATTGAATTGGGATGATCAGAAAGAAGCTTTCGGGAACACGGTGGTCGACACGATCTCGGAGTACGCACCGAATCTGAAAGACATCATCATTCAGAAACAGGTGGTCACGCCACTCGATTTGGAGCGCGAGTGGGGGCTGAGCGAGGGCAACATTTTCCAGGGCGAGTTGTCGCTGGAGCAGCTCTTCTTTCTGCGCCCCGTGCCGGGATGGGCGCAGTACCGCACGCCGATCAAGAACCTCTACATGTGCGGCTCGGCTACGCATCCCGGCGGAGGCATCATGGGCGCGAACGGCCGGCTGGCGGCGCTCGAAATTTTAAAAGACATCAAGGGAGCGGCCTAATGGCGGGAAATCAGCAGCGGGATGTCGTCATCATCGGCGGCGGGCATAACGGGCTGGTCACGGCGTTTTATCTGGCCAAAGCGGGGTTCAAGCCGCTGGTGCTGGAACGCCGCGCGCAGGTGGGCGGGGCGGCGGTGACCGACGAATTTCATCCAGGATTTCGCTGCTCAACTTTGGCGCACACGGCAGGGCCGATCCGTCCCGATATCGTGCGCGAGATGCAGTTGGAAAAATTCGACCTGCGGCTGACTACGCCGGATGTTTGCGTCACTGCGCTGTCGCCGGATGGACGAGCGCTCACGCTGTATCAGGATGTCGGCAAGTCGGCGCAGGCGATCTCCGCCTTCTCGCAGAAAGACGCGACGAAGTATGCGGAGTTCGAGCAATCGTTGGGGAAGATCAGCAAGGTGATCGGCGATGCGCTGGCGACCACGCCGCCTGACATCGACGATCCCAGCCGCAGCGATTTATGGAGCATGCTGAAAACCGGGCGCGCGATTCGCAAACTGGGGAAAAAAGATATGTTCCGGCTGCTCCGGTGGGGACCGATGGCAGTGGCCGACCTTGCAGCGGAATATTTTGAAACAGAATTGCTGCGGGCCGTGATTGCCGCTCGCGGGGTGTTCGGTACGTTTCTTGGGCCATGGTCGGCGGGAAGCGCGCTCGCACTGCTGATTCGCGCGGCGGCAGACTCGCATCCTGCAGGCTCGGCAAGCTTCGCGGCAGGAGGCATGGGCGCCGTCACGAAAGCCATGGCCGCATCTGCCAAGGCCGCCAGAGTGGAGATTCGCACTGGGGCCGAGGTGATCGAAATTCGCGTGCACAATGGTGCGGCCACGGGAGTGCTGCTTTCCACCGGCGAAGAGATTCACGCCAAAGCTGTCATTTCCAATGCCGACCCGAAGCGCACACTGCTCAAGCTGACCGATCCGGTTCATCTTTCGCCGGACTTCGTGCAGAAGCTGCAGCATTACCGTGGAAACGGGACCGTCGCGAAGGTGAATCTCGCGTTGTCTGCCCTGCCGAAGTTCACGGCTGTGAACGGCGACGGCGCGGCGCTCAAAGGCCGCATTCATATCGGCAACGAAATTGATTATCTGGAGCGCGCGTTCGACGAATCGAAGTACGGCAACTTCTCGCGGCAGCCGTATCTGGAAGCCACCATTCCTTCGCTGACCGATCCGACGCTTGCTCCCGAGGGCAAGCATGTCATGTCGGTTTATATGCAGTACGCGCCCTACAAGCTGAAAGGGGATTGGGAAGAACAGCGCAAGGCACTGGGGCAGACAGTCGTGAAGACCCTGGCACAGTATGCGCCGAATCTACCGGAGCTGATTCTGACGCACCAGATCATCACGCCGCGCGATCTGGAAGACGTTTATGGATTGACCGGTGGACAGATTTTTCACGGGGAACTGGCGCTGGACCAATTCTTCACCATGCGTCCGCTGCTGGATTGGGCACGGTACCGGACTCCGATTGAGAATTTGTATTTGTGCGGGAGTGGGACGCATCCCGGCGCCGGTTTGACGGGCGGATCGGGAGCGAATGCGGCGAGAGAGATTCTGAAAGCGTTGAAAATCTGAGCGTAGAGTGCGTCATTCTGAGTGGAGCCGCTTGTCGGGCTGAGCGAAGAATCCCGCGAGCATCCTTACATATTCGTCCGCGAGAGATCCCTCGGCCAGGCTCAACAATGCTGGCTTTCGGGGGGACGCGCCCCAGCAAGCTCATGACTGCTTGGTCCAAATTCCGGCAGATTAAAGATGCCCTCGACAAAGAGGACATCGAGGGATTGCTCGTGTTGGGATGTCCCCCTGACGAGTATGATGGCGAGGCTTCACTGATTGAGAGTGGAGTCGCAAGAGTTGCAAATTTTGGCAAAAGCAAGACCAGTGTCGACGTAGTCGAAGCCATAATCTGCGAAGTTTGGAACAATCCATTTGGTCCGTTTGATCCACGGGACCTAGAGAAACGGCGCCCTGCTTTCACATCTGTCGCGCAAAAAATCGCTGCGGCGTTACGATGAAAACTTCCGCGATCCTGCTCATCTCCTGCCCCGACCGGAAGGGTGAAGTCGCGACCATCGCCGATTTCATCTACCGGCATGGCGGCAACATTCTGCATGCCGACGAGCATGGCGACGAAGAATCTGGCCTGTTCCTCATGCGAGTCGAGTTCGATCCGAAAGACTTCAACATTGATCTCGCCGACTTTGGCAAGTACTTCTCGCCCATCGCCGAAACTTACTCGATGAAGTGGCGGCTGGCGCAATCCTCGCAACGGCCTCGCATGATCATTTTGGTCTCGAAGTACGACCATTGCCTGGTAGACCTGCTCTACCGTCAGCAGAGCGGCGAATTAGCCTGCGACATTCCGCTGATCATCTCGAATCATGCCGACAGTCAGCCCACTGCGGAGTTTTACAAAATTCCTTACGAGATCGTATCGGTTACGAAGAACGCCAAGCAGGCCGCGGAAGCAAGAATCCAGGCCTTGGTTGAAGAACATCAACCCGACTTCATGGTGCTGGCGCGCTACATGCAGATTTTGTCGAACGACTTCGTTAACCGATATCCGCAGCGCATCATCAACATTCATCATTCGTTCCTGCCGGCGTTCGTGGGGGCTCGGCCTTATCATCAGGCGTTTGAGCGCGGAGTCAAGCTAATCGGCGCGACCAGCCATTACGTCACGGAAGTGCTCGACGACGGTCCGATCATCGAACAGGATGTGGTGCGCGTATCCCATCGCGATACGGTCGAGGATTTGATTCGCAAGGGCCGCGACCTGGAAAAAGTGGTGCTCTCGCGCGCGGTGCGAGCCCATGTCGAGAACCGGGTTCTGGTCTACGGCAATAAGACCGTCGTGTTCTGATCAGCTGCTCCGGAGGTTCATGTACTTCCGGGGATTTAGCGCTTTCACTCTCCGAAAAGCCGCTCCGCTGGTAACTTGCACCGAAAGTAACCTTTCGGCTTTACTTGAACATCGGTAAAGTTTTAGAGGGAATTGCTCTCGGGGGCACTTGTTTGGCCGAAGATCTCGGTTTTGAATTAGCGATATTAGCGACCGTCCAGGGCTTCTATCAGAAGCTCTTGCGGGATACGCTCGGCGGCGATGTGCCCATTCCGAGCGGTCTCGATGAGGACGCGCTGCGCCATTCCGAACGCGAACTGCCCCACACTTTGTCACGGATGTATCGCTGGCTGCACCTGCTCGATATGGCCATCACGCCGGCCATGCTGCGCCAGGCACTGACTCACGATACGGATTCCGAGGTTGCGGAGGCTTTGCTGCGCTACTTTGTGCGCCGCCGTGAGGCCACCGACGTCAACCGTGACAAGACCGATCTGGTCGCCACTTTTCTGTACCGTCATCCACGCGTGCCCGGGCAATGGGAGCAGAGCGGCTATGGCCTGGACGGTGCATTGCCCCTGTCACCGTTCGAGATCGCGCTGATTGAAATCCTTGCCGATAGCGACGTGCCCTCGCTTCCCGAGGAGCATGTGCAATTGCTGCGGCGCTTCGATCCGTTTCTGGAGGAAGTCTCGCGTTTCCGGGATTTCAACGCGCTGATCGATTCGGGCATGATCGGGCGCGTGCGCGAATTGAAGCAATGGTTGGATTCGTCGTTTTATCATCCCGGAGTGCTGGCCACGGTCTCAGCCTATAACGCGGCGTTCGGCAATAAATTTGATGAATTGTTCGCGAAGGCTCTGGGCGAAATCAAGAATTTTGGACAGGCGCTGGAAGAGATGGGGGGGACGATCCTCACCACAGTCGATGGAGTCGAAGTCACGGTCGAACATGTGGCCGCCATCGAAGAAAAGCAACTGTTGCAGGCAGATTATGGCAGCGCCTTTGAGAAATTCCGGCGCGTCTCGAAACTGAAGAAGGAACTGGACCGGCGTCCGCCGATTCGGCGCGCACTGTTGACGCCAGCCGGCCAGACGACTCGCGCGGCAGGCAGCGCCGCGGCAGGCGCCAAGGCGGCAAAGGCGGCTGCCGGCGCGAAGCCTCCGGCGGCCGCTCCAGTGTTTCAACCGCCAGCGATTACCGCCCAGCAACTTTCCGCAGAAGAAGGCAAGCTGCGCCGGGTGGAAGAATCCATTCGGGTATTCGTGCGCGTGGCCGATCCAAAATATCGCCAGATCGTTCCCATGCGGTTCTTCAACCTGACGCTGACTGCCGCCGAAGCTGATGCGTACAATGCAGCGTACCTGGAAGAAAAGAGCCTGCGTGCCGACATTGCGCGCACGCTGATCCGGATGGTGTCGATCTCGGCTCGCATAAGCACCGAACTGGAAGAACTGAAGCGCAGCCAGAAAATGTCATCTCTGTGGAAACTGCACGCAGATTCCATCGTGGTGCTGCTCGATATGGCCAGCACGTCGACCGAAGACGCGGGCAGCGTCGCCAAGACGGCGGAACAAAGCGGGTCGGTGCCGGCGGCAAAGTCCATCCACGAGTCGGTGGCCAAATTGCGCAGACAGTCGGACGTCGCGGTGAAAACCCTCGCCAACGTGAGTTAGATGCTTGAAGCGAAGCCGTTAAGGTGTGCGAAGACGTCTGCTGACGTTGGAACCTAGCCGCTGGAAATCTCGCGTATTCCAAGTGTAGAGGATATCTGCCTTAGCCTTGATAGCGCATGCTCCCAAAAGAGCATCGTACACGGCCCCTCCTTCGATGCCCAACCCGGCTAGCTCGCGGATCGCCGAAATATACTCCGCAACCTCCAGCGCAATCAGATTCAGCCGCTCGCCAATTGTGTCTAAACACATAAGTGCCTGTTCTGGGGCTGCGCGGTACTTCCCTGGCAACCGCGTCAGGCTTGAGTACACCTCAGCCAAGGAATGGGCACCGCAAAACCCGGAGTTGCGATCGGCGGCCGAAAAAACAGACAGACTCCGCTCGTGGTGCTCATGGCCGGGAGCAAAGACGGGCACCAGCACCGATGTGTCGAAAAACGATCTCACCGGGATTTCCCGTGGTTGGCGGATCGAGCGCGGAACTTGGGCTGGCCGAGCGCGGAGCGTTCACGCTCGCGCCGGATGTCACGCAGCAACCGATTGGTGTCGGCGGCAGAAATCGGTTCATCGAAATCGAGAACCCAAATGCCCTGTTTCTTCCTCATCCCAACCCGGTTCCTCACTCGGCGGAGAACGATTCGATCTTCAGTGGTCTCGAGTTCCAGAGCATCCCCCGCGGAAAGCTGCAATTCCTCCCGCACAGGTTTGGGCAAAACGATCCGACCGGCTTTGTCGACAGTCAAAGTGGTATTCATGATGGTATTTTACCATAAAATATGCCATTTAAAATGGCATTGGTAGGAACTCAATACCAAAAGGGGCAGTCGCGGGGGACATCATTGCGATGAGTGTTCTGGGTGGCCACAGACAAGCTTCTGAAACCTATCTATCACTCTACAACCGGGATCAGTTGACTAATTTGGACTCGCAAGCGCAGAAAAAGACGGGCGAAATCGCCCGTCTTTGCCAACTCAACACTCGAAGCTCACAGCTCAGTTGATGTCAAACTGCTCCTGATGCACCGCCGGATCGCTCTTCACGATGATGGTTCGCTTGGTAAGCTCTTCCATCTCGTTCAGCAGGCGCGCATTGTTGCCTTTCAATTCCTTCGCCACATCCGGATGCACGCGCAGCATGACATCTTCGTGCTCCAGGTGCTTGGCGATCTTACGCATCTCGACGTAAATCTCATTGCAGACCGTGGTCACCGATTTCACATAGCCGGTCGACTGGCAATACGGACAAGGCGCACCGATAGTGCGTTCGAGCGACTGCTTGACGCGCTTGCGGGTGATCGCGACTAGTCCGAAATCGTTAAACTGCAGCGTCTTCGACGGAGCGCGGTCGTGCCTGAGTTCTTCTTCCAGGGCTTGCATCACGCGCTGGCGGTTGCGGCGCTCATCCATATCGATGAAGTCGATGATGATGATGCCGCCCAGATCGCGCAGCCGGATCTGGCGCACGATCTCTTTGATTGCATCTACGTTGGTTTTGACAATCGTGTCTTCGAGCCGTTGCGTCTTGCCAACGTATTTGCCGGTATTGATGTCGATCGCCACCAGGGCTTCGGTCTGGTTGATGACGATGTAACCGCCGCTCTTCAGCCATACCTTCGATTTGAGCGCCTTGTTCATTTCTTCGGCCAAGCCGAATTGCTCGAACAGGGGCGTCTCTTTGGTGTAGAGCTTGACCCGTTTGACCATCCCGGGCTGGAAGCGGTTGAAGAAGCGCAGAATGCGCTCGTACTCCGGTTCGGTGTCGACCCAAATCACGTTGAAGTCTGCGGTGACCTGGTCGCGCAGCACGCGCTCGACCACATTGAGGTCGTGGTAGATCAGCGCGGGCGGCTTGGAGCTTTCGGCGCGATTCTTGATATCCTGCCACAAGCCCTTGAGAAAGCGTATGTCAGCGCGGAGTTCTTCTTCGCTGGCTGCCTGCGCGGCGGTACGCACAATGAAGCCTCCATGGCCGTTCTCGCGCTCGCTGAGGATGATACGCTTCAGGCGCTGGCGCTCTTCCTCAGAGGAAATCTTGCGCGAGACGCCGGTGTGATTGACGGTCGGCATGTAAACCAGGAAGCGTCCAGGCAGAGCGATATGGCTGGTGATGCGGGCGCCTTTCTTGCCGATCGGTTCTTTGGCGATCTGCACCAGGATTTCCTGGCCTTCCTTGAGGAGGTCACTGATGAGAGGAACAGGGGCGGACTCCCGGCGCCGGAAACGGCGTCCTCCGCCGCCACGGCGGCCACGTTCGCCTCGCCGGTCGTAACCTGGACGGTCATGTCCGGGGCGCTGGCGCGGCGAGCGCTGAGTGTAACCGGCAGTCGCTGCCGGAGCCCTCACTTCCGCCCGCGCATCGACCGTTCCGGTGCCACGTGCCTCCGCATCGAGCATGGCTTCGGCCTCGGCTTGCGCTTCCTCCAGTTCAAGTTCTTCGCTGTCTTCTTCGGGTTCCGCCGGAGCGCCGTCGACCGCCGGCGCCTCGCCCATCGATGCCCTATGAATCTCAGACACCGCCTCGCGGGCATCGCCGTTCAAGTGCCCGGGATCATTGGCTGCCCGGGTCTCTTCTTCGAACTCTTCATAACCATCGTCGGACGAAGATTGATAGTGGATGGTGTCGGCCTCTTCCTCGTCGATGGTTTCTTCCTCCATCGTGCCCGGTTCGGCGAACACGGGAGACTGGTCCTGGCGGTACGCTTCCCTGGGCTGATCACTGTGCTGCGGCTCAGAAGTGATCCTTGCCTGCGGTTCGTGATCTTCTTCTTGCTGTTCTTCGACCTCGTCTTCTTCGATTTCTTCTATCTCTTCGGTCGCGGTCTCGTGGATCGGCGTCACCGAGGCCTCAGCGGCCCATGCGGGCGCAGAGGCGGCGGTTTCTTCGGTGCGCCGAAATTCGCGGTTCCAGCCGGTTGAGGTCGAAGCTTCAGAAGGCTCTTCAGGCGCAACGACGGAATCTTCGTGCTGTTCATGCAGCGGCTCAGCCATTGTCTGTGCGGAAGCAAAGATCGGCTCGTCTTCAGGGAATGCCGATGCTAGTGGAGTTTCATCCGGTCCGGACCGAGTTTCAGGTGCCGCTCCTACGGATTCGGCTTCCTGCGCGGCGGGAGGTTGCGTCCAGCGCTGGTACTTCGAAATCGATTCTCCCGGCAGCAGAATGGGCTGGTATCCGGGCGGCGGTCCGGAAGGAGTGCGACTCTCAGTGGGGCGAGAGAAGCGAGGTTCCGGTGAACGATCTGCTCCACGGTCGCGATCACGATCTGCAGACCGATCAGGTCCGCGATCCCGGCCATCACGACGGCCCCCGCGGCGACGCCGGCGTCCGCGCCAGCTTCCACGATCACGATTCTGGGATTCTTCAGAATTACCCGGTTCTGCATTTTCGGCGGTGGTCAGGGGAGCATCGGCGAGGTTCTCTGCTTCGGTCGATCCTTCGTCGGTATCGGCTTGCAAAATGGGTTCAGGACCAGCGCTTGCGGCCGTTTCATCTGCGCCTTTGGCGGCGTCTGTGCGGACTGAGGAGGAGCGCATATCCTGCACGCCCCGATTTGCGGGCACGACGTCGGTCAAGTCGTCATCGTGCTCTTCCAATTCCATGAAGTCGGACACATATAGAAAGGCGTCCCGCTCCAAGCCAATGTCGACGAATGCCGACTGCATGCCGGGCAGCACGCGGGTTACACGGCCTTTGTAGATGGATCCTGCTAAGGTGTACTCGTTCTCGCGCTCAAGATAGATTTCCGCGAGCAGGTCGTCTTCCACCAGGCCCACCTTGGTTTCGTGAGGGGTGGAAGAGACAAATAGTTCCTTGTTCATTGCTTACTCCGTCCCGCTCCGATTCATTAGGTCGGGCGGGTTTCACCAGCGGAGTCAGGAAAAGTGCGGGCGGGTTGATTGCGGCGATGCCCCGGATAGGGGACGGCATAAGCCGGAGGGTTCATCTCCGGGCCGAGTCCGTTGCTTAAGCTTGGGAATCTTTCGCACGTATCGCTTTTGCTGTTGCCGGGGTTTGTGACCGCACTCTCAGACCCATCTGGGTCGGGGGGCCGTTCCCTGCCCGGCTGACTGCTCAGCTTCAATCCTGCCCGGCTTTCACTACTCGAATAGCCGGTGAAATGCCCTCTTTACGCGAAGGCGATCGATATTTTTGGGCCGCGCCACTCGACGCAGCAAACTGCTTCCTGCCTATATTCTTTGTTTTAAGTCTCTCGTGTTAAATCCGCCTATTCCTAAATTACCTGTTCCCGGACCCTGTTCGCCCAGCTGGCTCACCAGCTAGTTCACGAAGCGGCGCATGCGAACATTCATAACCATCCCCAGCGCCAGGAACATGAATAACACGGAAGACCCACCATAACTCATCAGCGGCAGGGGTATTCCAGTGACCGGCATAAAGCCAACCACCATGCCGACATTGACCAGGATATGGAAGCTAAGCACAGCCACCACACCCATCACCACGAACGTGCCAGCGCGGTCGGGCGCTGTTTGCGCGTTCTGGGTCAAACGCATCAGCACAATGAAGTATAACAGCAGAACCCCGAGAGCGCCTACGAATCCATGCTCCTCGGAAAAGGCCGCGAAAATGAAGTCCGTCTGCGGAACCGGAAGAAAGTTGCCGTGTGTTTGCGAGCCTTTGCCGCCCCAAAGGCCCCCGGAACCCACGGCGATCTTGGATTGCTCAACTTGGTACCCCGAGCCCTGAGGATCGAGTTCGGGATCGATAAAGCTGGTCAAACGCTGCTTTTGATAGCTCTTTAACACGTGTACCCGGGGCACCAGGAACACCGCGCTAACGCCCACTACTCCTAACAAACCCACCGCCAAGCCCTGCTTCCACTGCAAACCGCCGAGGAATACACCCATGACGGCAATCGGGACGTAGGTCAGCGCTGTCCCCAAGTCGGGCTGAGCCAGAACCATGAGCATAGGCACGCCAACGATCGCGCCAGCCTTCAAGAAATCCCCCCAGGAAAGCTCTCGCTGGCGCATATCGGCAAAATACTTAGCGACGGCGACAATCAGGATCAGCTTGACCCATTCGGAAGGCTGGAAATGAGTGCCGCCGATGCGGATCCAACGTTTTGCGCCCAAAGCTCTGGTTCCGAATAGGAGCACCGCCATCAGCGATCCCACGCCCCCAATGTAGAACCAGTGAATCTGCTCGAGCAGCGCCTGGTAGTTCACCAGGCTGATGAGAAACATCGCACCCACGCCGGCCAGCACCCAGTAGACCTGCTTGACATGGGCGCCGGCGAATTTGGTGTGCAGGGTGGCGCTATGGATCTCCATGACACCCATGCCGCAGATCAGCAGCACGAATCCCAGCAGGACCCAGTCGAAATCGCGGTATGAAACGTAGCGAGACATCAGCTCCTGTTGCCGTTCTCAGTCGTAGCGCCGGTTTCTTGCCGGCTCTTTGCAATTAGTGCGTCGTCATCCCAGGCGCCCCCGTGGCCAGCACCATGGGCTTCGATGACAAATCGAGAACAAATCTTCCCGCCTCAAGTGGATCTTGCTTGCCGCTATCGGGGTCGCTCCAGAGCCCACCCACATCGACGGTGCCATTCTTTGGCTTCTCGACCATCTTGGGGGGATTCAGGCGCTGTTTGTCGACGTAAGCCTTAATCACCTGGGTAGCCAACCGCGCCGCCAGTTTGCCGTGCTCGCCCCCCTGGAACAGCACGCAAACCACGATGTCGGGATTGCGGCGCGGCGTGAAGCCGACGAACCAGCCATTCTGAGCAAATTCACTGCTGTTCTTCACCTTGGCACGCAACGCCAGCGATACGACTTGGGCTGAGCCGGTCTTCCCGGCTATATCGATTCCAGGTACCTGCGCCGACGGCGCGGTTCCTCCGGGCAATAGAACCCGCGTCATCGCGTCGGTGATGTAATTCCATCCCTCCGGATTAATGGGGATGCTCTTCACTTCGGTGTATCGCGCCGCTTCGACGAATCCGGGCGGCACGTCGGTGGGATTGATCACGTGAGGCACAACCATCTTCCCGCCCATAGAGATCGCGGAAATCGCCCGCAGCAGTTGCACCGGCGTCACGGTGACCGCACCCTGGCCGATGCCCACCGAGATGGTTTCTCCGGCAAACCACTTCTGCTTGAAGTTGCGGATCTTCCACTCTTCCGAAGGCACTACGCCGCTGAGTTCGTTGGGCAGGTCGATCCCGGTTTTCTGCCCCAAGCCCAGCATCGTGGCATACTTTGAAATTCTGCCGATCCCAAGCCGGTCAGCGAGGGTGTAAAAGAAAACATCGCAGGATTGGTAGATCGCCTTTTCGAGGTCAACCTCGCCGTGAGATTGGTGCAGGAAGTAAACCCAACACTTGTAATTCCTGCCGTAAAAATCAGCGCTGCCGCCGCAGTGCACATGCAGATTCTGCGCGATACCTTCCTGCCATCCCGCCACCGACATGATGATCTTGAAGGTAGAACCAGGGGCAAGTTGGGCCTGAATGGCCTTATTCAACAGCGGCTTGTCGGGATCGGTGACCAGCTTGTTCCATTCGTCCCGTGACACGCGCACGGCAAAGTCATTGGGATCGTAGGTCGGCCCGCTGACCATGGCAAGAATCTCTCCAGTATGCGGGTCCATGGCGACGATCGCACCGTTCTTGCCGGCCAGCGCCTCTTCTGCCGCGATCTGTAAGTCGATATCGATGGTCAGCTTGAGGGGCTTGCCAGGAATCGCTTCGGTCTCGCCCAGCCGACCGACTTCGCGGCCGTGACTGTCGACCAGCGCCTGGCGCGATCCGTTGGTGCCCATCAGCAGATTGTTGTACTGCCGCTCGACACCGGAAATACCCACCACGTCGCCCGGGTTATACAACTCGAACTGCGGCTGGTTGAGCATGTCATCGGTGACTTCGCCAACGTAGCCGATCAGGTGCGCCATGAATCCATTGCGCGGATACAGGCGGCGGTGCGCCATGATGGTATCCAATTCCGGCAACTCGTTGCGATGGGCCTCGATGAACTGGAGTTCGTCAGGAGTGATGTCTTCCTTAAGAAAAATCGGCTGGTACTGCGGCATCGAAGCGAAGCGGCGAATGCGCGCCCGCACTTCGTTGGGATCCAGATGCAATCCCTGCGCGATCAGATCGGCATCGGCGCCTAGATCGCGAGTGGAATCGCGCAGCAGCAGCGCGGAAAACGATGGATAGTTATCGACGATCGTGCGCCCGTATCGGTCGAGAATTTTGCCGCGGGGCGCGAGCACCGGCACGTTGCGGATGCGATTTTTTTCCGCGGCTAAGGAATAGTAATCGGCCTGCATCACCTGGAGGCGCCATAATCCGTACGCCAGGATTAGGAAAATCCCGAGGATGATGTATTGTGCCGCCGTCAGGCGGATGGCAGATACTTTTTCGTCGCGGCCGAACATCAGTTCTCAGTTCTCAGTCTTCAGTTCTCAGTTGCGGCTTGGACGGATTTCCGGCAAGCACTACGAGAAGCAAAACTGGAGTAGGCTGTGGTTCAATTCTAATCCATTTGCTCGTGCTGCCAGGATCTGGATAGTAACGGAAGTCACAGCGGGCGTTGCCATGGGTCAAGCAGTACTCAGTACTCAGTGCTCAGTACTCAGTACCTAGTACTCAGTATTCAGGTCACGGCACAAGAGTTGTTAACTGAGTACTACGTACTGAGTACTGCGTATTGAGTACTGCTCTACGTCCTCTGCTTGAACTTGTCGAGCACGAAATACAGGATCACTCCCACGAAAGAGTTCACAAGACCCGCCAACAATCCGTGGAGAAAGCTCCAGTGCTGGGTCATGTTGACCAACAGGCGGGCTACGATGAAGTACACCGCGGAGTGCACCAGGTAAAACCCAAGCGTCACCAGGAAGCGTGCGCCGGCGTTCTCCACGTCGAGTTTCACGCCAAGCGAGGATGCGCCATATCCCACCACTGTCTTGGCAATCCCGTAAATGCCGATTGGATTATGGCCCAACATGTCCTGCGCAAGGCCGATGACCGCGCCGGTAAACAGACCCGCGACCGGACTCCGCCGCGCCATGGCAAAGAAAATCGTGACCAGCAGCGGTAAGTCCAGATAGACCGCGAACAGCGGAAAGCGCAGGGGCAGAAAGGCCTGCAGAAAAAGCGCCAGCAGAGGGACACCTATGGTGACAGGAATACCGAACCGGTAGACTTCAACCTGCTCCCCCGATGTGTAGGTGATGGGCACGCTAGTGTGGGCTGTCGTCGTTGGGCGATGTAGATTGGATTGCCGGTGGAGTGGCAGGTTTCTCCTCGGTGATAGCCGGTTCCTGAGTGCCAGGCTTGGGTACAGTCAGCGTTGTGGCCGCAGGCTCCTGCTTCGGAGATAAAGCCTGCGTCAGTTTGGGCTTGGGAGGAACTGCTGCACTCGGCGTCACATTGCCGGCAGGATTCTTGGCGGTCTGAGCTGTCGAATTGGCTACGGCAGTTTTCGGTTTGGCCGCGGCATTCGGCAATCCAGGCCTGGGCGATCCTGTCGCGTTCTTCGTGCTGGTTTCGACCGCGGGTTTATCCGGCACGGATGGCAGGCGCTGCGCCAGAATGTCGGCGGCGCGTACTCGGCCTTTATCCTCGGCGGTCGCCTGCCGGTCCTGTTTTTCCACCAGCACGAGTACTTCTTCCAGCTTGCTCAGGTTGGCAGCCGGTTTGATCGTGATATTCAGGAACAGATCCCTACCGTTCGAAACTTTCGCGACTGTGCCCACGGGCAAGCCTTTGGGAAAAATCTGATCTCCGCCGCTGGTGAGCACGGTTTCTCCGGGCGCAACCTGCTCGTCGCTCATGACCCGCTCGAGCGCCACCTCGCCATTGGCCGTACCGCGCAGCACTCCCTGCAGCCTCGTCTTCTCCAGAATCGCGCCCACACCGCTGCTCTGATCGTTGATCAGCAGCACCTGCGCCACTGAGGGATATGCCATCAATACTTTGCCCACGATTCCGTTGGCGGTAATCACCGCCATATCCCGGTCGATGCCCGCATTCTCGCCCTTATCGATGTAGACCACGCGCGACAGATCGCTTCCGCTCGAGCCGATGACCTGCGCGGCAACCGTCCTGGCGACGTATTGTTCTTTAAACGCGAGCAGCGTCTGCAGGCGGTGCGCCTGGGCAGCGTCTTCGTTGAGGCGAACCTGTTCCAGTCGCATCTGCTCGATCTGGTCCTTGAGCTCGCGGTTCTCCGCCCTCACGCCGCGCAGGTAAATGTAGTTGTGCCAGAGATTGGCACTGCCGTTCTGGATCCAGACCAAACCGCGCTCGAACGGACTCAGCGCACCCACGGCCCAGATGCGGATCAGTCGCGTGTCCTGCACTTCATTGTTGGCGCGCTTGACCTGCATAGCCAGCCCGAGCACCTGCAGAAATATCACGCCTAATAGGATGATCAGATTGCGATGGCGGCTGAGAACGGATTCCATAAAATCAGGGACCAGGGATTAGGGGCTAGAGATCAGTGAGATTTATCCGGCCCCTGACCTCTGACAACTGATCCCTGCTTTTCTACTCGATCGAGATCTTTCTGAGCAGCTTGAAGTCGGAAAGCATCTTGCCCGTGCCCAGCACCACGCTGCAGAGAGGATCGTCGGCGATCGAGACCGGCAATCCGGTTTCTTCGCGGATGCGCTTGTCAAGATTCTTCAGCAGCGCGCCGCCGCCGGTCAGCACGATGCCGCGATCGCTGATATCGGCTGAGAGCTCCGGAGGCGTACGTTCCAGCGCGACGCGGATCGCATTCATGATGGTCGAAACGCATTCGCTGAGCGCCTCGCGGATTTCGCCGTCATCGACGGTGATCGTCTTGGGCACGCCTTCAATAAGGTTGCGGCCTTTGATCTCCATGGTCATCGGCTTGTCGAGCTGGTGCGCGGAACCAATTTCCATCTTGATCTGCTCGGCGGTGCGCTCGCCGATCAGGAGGTTGTATTTCCGCTTCAGGTAATTCATGACGGCTTCGTCCATCTGGTTGCCTGCCATCCGCACGGACCGCGAATAAACGATGCCGCTTAAAGAAATCACTGCGATGTCGGTGGTGCCGCCGCCAATATCAACCACCATGTTGCCGCTCGGCTCAGTGATCGGCAGTCCCGCTCCGATCGCCGCCACCATCGCTTGCTCTACCAGATGAACCTCACTCGCCTTGGCGCGATAGGCAGAGTCCATGACGGCACGCTTTTCCACCTGCGTAATCTCAGAAGGCACGCCGATGACGATCCGCGGATGAACCAGCATCTTGCGGTTGTGCGCCTTCTGGATAAAGTAGTTCAACATCTTCTCGGTGACTTTGAAGTCGGCGATCACGCCATCCTTCATAGGCTTGATGGCGACAATGTTGCCGGGCGTGCGGCCCAGCATCTCTTTCGCCTCTTTGCCCACCGCTTCCACTTCGCCGGTATTTTTGTTGATGGCGACGATGGAGGGCTCGTTCACCACGATCCCTTTGCCGCGCGCATACACGAGCGTGTTGGCGGTGCCAAGATCGATGGCTAGGTCGCTGGAAAAAATGCTGAACAGCGATCGCAGGTTGTGGGTGCGCGTGGGACCTGAGTGGAATCCGTTGTTTGACATGACGAAGTTATTCCGTATTCACAATGCCGCCTTCGCCGGATTGTTCCCGGCAGCAGCGTTTTATGTTGTCAGGGATGCTGGCACTTCCTATTTTACGGGATACCGGCCAACCCTGCTTGAATCGAAAGTTCTCGTTCAGGGCGGCCAAACTCCAGCCCGCCCGCTTACTGAATCACGATCTTCTTTTGCTGCGTATTTACGCCACCCTGCGCCGTCTGCGCGGTCACCGTGATCACTGCCTCTCCCGTGGGCAAAGGCGGTGTGAAGTAATGGAATTGTCCATCGGCGGTCAGCATCGGGACCTCGCTGCCGTTCACCATTACCCGGGCCCCAATTTGGGTCTTGCCCGTTACCTCGATCACATGGCCGTGTTGGATAAAGGGATCCAGTTCCAAATCAATTGCTTCCGTGTCATTGCTCTTGGAAATAATGGTGAAGCGATTCTTCTCGCTCTCGACCGACTCCTTGCCTGCCGCGTCGTAGGATTGCACCATCCAGTAATAGGCACCCTGTCCCAGATTCGTAACCGTCACGGCCGCAGTATTTACCTTTTTGTCGACCAGTGTAGAGGAAAAATACGGATTGCGGGAGATGCGTAAGCGGTAACCAACTGCATTCGCCATCGATGTCCAGGAGAACTCCACGTCTTTCATCGATTGCCCGGTCGCAAACAGGGGCGCCATATTTGCCGGCGCAATGGGTGTGGGCGGCCCGATCTCTTTGGCTTTTTCCAGGTGCGACTCCTTACCCTGGAAGCTGACCTTTTCCCAGTTCGCCAGTTTGACGGTTTCGCCGTTACGTGAAACCTCGCCAGTACCTTTCTTGATCAAGATTTCGTGCTGTTCCGATTTCGGATCGTTGTGCACCTGGGCAGCAGATTCCGGCGACAGCGATGCCGTCGCGCCCGCCACAATCACCTGCGACTTCGACCCTTGGCTGTAGGTCGCAGTGGAAAGATCCACAGTTCCGGTGCTCACCGCGACGGCGACGTTGGTCTGCTGCTGGTCGTTGGCCGAGTTCTCCTCGATCACAATGAGCGAATCCTGCTTCACGGTGTAACTGGTGCCATCGTTGAACACAACCTTGGCCATTCCTTCCGAGCCGGTCTGCACCACATCGCCTTTTTCCAGAGGAATGTTGTAGTCGGCCGGCACCCAGCTGTTGCCGTCACCTTTCTTTACGCGAACCGTGCCATCGAGCGCCGTAAAGTGTGCCTGCTGCGCTGTCGTGCCGCCTGCACCAACGGCGGGGGCCATCCCGGCGACGCGCTCCAGCAACTTGCCGGCAATGTCGTTCGCTTTTTTGGCCGTGTTTTCGCTGAATGTGGGGAAAGCGACGCGCACCGCAATCAGAAACACTACCAGCACCCCCATAATCAGCAGGGCCAGACTGCGGTATGTAACCGTCGTCCACGCTACGTGGATTCCCGGTTTACGATCGTCGGAGGACACTTTTTCCTGAGTTACCTCTAAAGAGATTGCGAAACCGCCCTAAAGAAAAACGGTAGCACATTGAAAACTCAGGAAAGAACACGGAATGAGTTTAGGAAGTTACCGAAGTGATCAGCAGCAGGACACTGCCCAATTGGACACCGCCATCGGTGCGCTCGCCGAAGCCGCTCTCCGGCTTCCTAAGGAGTCAATTGGAGTTCCGACTCACAGAATTTGCTCCGCGAATTTCGCGAACTCTCTGCGTGCTCGGCGGTTGAGATATTCACGGCTTCTTCCACGTGAGCCAATTCCAGGTACCACCCTTGCTCCTCCTTCCCGGCAAGTTGTAGCATCAAAAGTCTGGACATTCATCGTTCTTAATCCGGTAAGGAGACTTCATGGCGACCGATACTTTGGCTACCCCCGCGACCCTGAGCAATAGTCAGGCACGCGTCTTCAAGAACTTCATTGATGGAGACTGGGTCGAGTCCTCCACAGGAGAAACTTTCGAGAACCGCAATCCCGCGGACACCCGCGACTTGGTGGGTATTTTCCAGAAATCTTCTAAAGCCGATGTAGATGCCGCAGTTGAGGCGGCGAGACGGGCATTCCTCAAGTGGCGGCTAATCCCAGCGCCACGCCGCGCCGAGATTGTGTTTCGCGCCGCGGAGATCCTGATCGAGCGCAAGGAAGACTATGCTCGGGAAATGACGCGAGAGATGGGCAAGGTCCTCGCCGAAACTCGCGGCGATGTGCAGGAAGCGATTGACGCCGCGTACTACAACGCCGGAGAAGGCAGGCGGCTGTTCGGCCCCACGGTTCCCTCGGAGATGCCGAACAAGTTCGCCATGGCCGTGCGCCAGCCCCTGGGCGTCTGCGGAATGATTACGCCGTGGAATTTCCCTATGGCGATTTCGTCATGGAAGCTGCTGCCCGCTGTGGTGTGCGGAAACACCTGCGTCATCAAGCCTGCGCAAGACACGCCGCTCTCGACATTCAACCTCGTACGGGCCCTTGCGGATGCCGGGCTGCCTAAAGGCGTCATCAATATCGTGACCGGATTCGGGGCCGAGGTCGGCACTCCTATCGCCGAGCATCCCGAAGTGCGCGCCGTCTCGCTCACGGGGTCATCGTCAGTAGGACGCATCGTCGGAGGCATCGCGGCCCAGAGTTTCAAGCACTGCTCGCTGGAACTGGGCGGCAAGAATCCCATGATCGTTTTAGACGACGCGAACCTCGATCTGGCAATCGAGGGAGGCCTTTGGGGAGGCTTCGGCACTACCGGCCAACGCTGCACCGCGACCAGCCGCATCATCGTACAGAAGGGGGTGTATGGCGAATTCGTAGAGCGCTACGTCGATCGCGCCAAAAAATTGAAAGTCGGCAATGGACTCGACGAAACCGTGCAGATGGGCCCCGCCATTAACGAAAAGCAGCTGCAAACGGATCTCAGCTACGTCGAGATCGGCAAAAACGAGGGCGCCAAGCTGATGTGCGGCGGTAACCGGCTCGATAAGGGCGAATACCAGTTCGGCTGGTTTATGGAGCCGACCGTGTTCAGCGAGGTTGATCCCAAGATGCGCATCGCGCAGGAAGAAATTTTCGGGCCGGTGGTCTCGATCATCCCTTGCGACGGCATGGAAGATGTCATCGAAATCGCGAACGGCATCGAGTACGGTCTCTCCTCCGCGATTTATACCAAGGACGTGAACAAGGCATTCTCGGCCATTCGCGACCTTTATGCCGGCATTACTTACATCAACGCGCCTACGATCGGCGCCGAAGTACATCTGCCCTTTGGGGGCACCAAAGCCACTGGCAACGGGCACCGCGAAGGCGGCATTGGCGCCATCGACTTTTATACCGAGTGGAAGTCGGTGTATGTGGATTACTCCGACAAGCTGCAAAAGGCGCAGATCGACCGCGAAGAATAGCGAAATCTAATAGCTCCGGAAACGATTTACTTACTCTAGTAATCTTGTGACCATCACTTCCAGGGCCTACTGTCCGACGGTGGGGTGTTTTCGGCATGTTGGTCACACCGTCGCCATCTCGGCTTCCGGAAGTTCAATCTGCGATCGTTAGAGGAATCGTATTCCTCACTCTGACGCTCGTGCTCATCTCTTCACCGGGGTGGAGAACCAGTCTGTTCGCCCAGAAGGTGCAGAAGCCCGCCCGTGCCGTGATCACTACAGTTAAGCCGGATTACCCTGCGACGTTGCAGCACGCGCAGATTGGCGGATTAGTTCGCCTGAGTGCGACCGTACTGCCTAACGGGAATGTTTCGAAGGTTCAGATTCGGGGCGGCAATCCGATTCTCGCGGACTGCGCATCGGCGGCGGTGATGAAATGGAAGTACGCGCCTGGTCCGAATGAGACTATTGAAGAGATCTCGTTGAGCTTCAGCCCGCACTGATTTCGTATACCTCGATTTTCCCTGCATCCTGCGCAAGGTCTGCGGTTAGAATTTCATCATGCCGCTTACTCAAGCCCGCGAGATTACCGCCGCCGCCCGACTTCAAAATGTGCGCTACGCCATCCGCGATCTGGCCTGTGTAGCCGACGAGGTCACGAAGCAGGGACACAAGGTCTTGGCGCTGAATGTCGGCGACCCGCTCAGCTTCGATTTCCAAACACCTCCGCACATCATTGAAGCCGTCTACAAAGCCATGCGCGATGGCAAGAACGGGTATGCGCCTTCCGACGGCGTTCCTGAGGCGCTCGCTGCCATTCGTGGCGAAGCGGCCCGGAAGGGCATCTCTACGGTGCGCGACGTCTTCGTCACTTCAGGCGTAAGCGAAACCGTCGATCTTTGTCTGTCGGCTCTGGTCAATCCCGGCGAGGATCTCCTGACACCCAGCCCCGACTACCCGCTTTACTCCGCGGTTCTATGCAAGCTGGGAATCCGGCTGAACGCTTACGATCTCAATGAGGAAGACGCCTGGCAACCGGAACTGGCGGATATTGAGCGCAAGATCACGCCGCACACTCGCGGCATAGTAATTATCAATCCCAATAATCCCACGGGGTCGCTGTGCACGCGGCCGATGCTGGAACAGATTGCGGAGCTAGCCCGGCGGCACAATCTGATCGTTTTCTCGGACGAAATTTACGACAAGTTGATTCTCGATTCTGAAAATGGAAAAGAGACGCCGCATCTCGCCTTCGCATCGCTGGCAGCTGACGTACCCTGCGTGACTTTCGGAGGCATGTCGAAAAACTACCTTGTACCGGGATGGCGCATCGGATGGGGCATTGTTTCTGGCGATGCCGCCATGGTGAAGGCTTATACAGAGGGCGTGCATCGTCTGCTACGGGCGCGTTTATGCGCCAATCATCCCGAGCAATATGCGATCAAAGCGGCACTCGAAGGTCCGCAGGATCATCTCGCCGAAGTGAAGCGCAAGCTTCGTGCGCGCCGAGACCTCACCCAAAAATGGTGCGAGTCTACGCCGCGAGTCAGTTGCGTGGCACCACGCGGAGCATTCTACGCCTTTCCCCGGATTGACATTCCCGAGAGCGATGAAACCTTTGTGAAGGAACTGATCCGCCAGAAGCACGTTATGGTTGTGCACGGATCCGGATTCGGGCAAAAGCCGGGCTCGCAGCATTTCCGCATCGTTTTCCTTCCCGACGAGCAAACGCTGACGAAAGCGTACGCGAAGATCGGGGAGTTCATTCGCGAGCGGTATTGAATCTGGGAAGGGCTGAGCTTCCCCCAAATTCAAAAAGTGTGGCGCTATGACCATGGTATAATGACCATGATCCTAAGGGTTGCTCGTAATGAAAACTATTCCCGCCGGCAAATTCAAAGTCCACTGCCTCGCCATCATGGATGAGGTTCAGGCCAAGCGCCAGGCCGTGATCATCACCAAGCGCGGCAAGCCTGTGGCGAAACTCATCCCGGTAGAGAAATCGAAAGATGACATCTTCGGTTTCTTCAAAGGGAAGATCAAGGTCACCGGTGACGTCGTTTCACCGGCACTGACCCCCGAAGAATGGGGAGACCTGTATTGATTCTCCTTGATACGCACGTGGTCGTCTGGCTTGCTTCAGACGACAGTCGTATTTCCCCGCGAGCCCAAGCGGCGATCAACGAGGAGCGTCAGGCAGTTCGAGGACTGGCCATTTCCGATTTCACTTTGTATGAGTTGTCGCTCTTATTCCGCAAGAAGCACTTCAGCCTCATGACAACTGCGGAGTCTTTCCTTTCTGAAATTGAAACCCGCTTCGTGGTCATGCCAATTACAGGTCGTATATGTATCGGCACACTTTCGCTTCCACCGGGATATCCCAAGGATCCGGCCGACCGCATCATTGGCGCGACAGCTCTTGTTGAAGGACTACATCTAGTCACGGCGGATATGCAAATCCGAAATTCGCGCGCGGTCCCCACGATCTGGTAAACCAGAAACCCAGGCCAAATCGGTTCGGCCTAGCCGAACGTCAGATACTGCTTCCAGAACTCCGGCCAAGGCAGGCGCGGCGGCCCGCACACGAAAATGTCCGGATGATCAACGCTCTCCTCATTCCGAACGCCTTGGGAATTTCCGTTGTGACCCGCAAGCCTGCATGATGTGAACCAATGATCTGCGCCTTCTCGCGTCGTGCCGGTCACGATGAGTGTCGTGGGCGGAGGCTCCGGGTATCCTCGCAACCAGGCTGAGTTCGTGCCGCTGATTGGCGGCGGCAATTGGTGGGCGGGTCCCAGAATCTCGATTGCGCCCTGCTCGCCATAGTTTCGGACTGCCACCCCGACATGGGCTTGCTGGTCTGGCGGCAGAGAATCGCGAATGGCCGCAACCGCCCTGACATAATCCTCCCAGCCGATCTCCTCGCGCAGATCGCCATTGTTCTTCAGAGCGAAATCCTTGAGCCTGCCGCTGGATGTCAATGGCAGCACCACTGCGGCGATATATGCGCCACAGACCGCCAGTCCGGCGAAGAAGACGGTTGCAATCGCCCGCCGCGGCAACTTGGACATCGAGGCTAACCAGGCCGCACCCATTACTGTACCCATCGCCATCAACATGGGATAAGCTCCGCCCAAGTAGTAGCCGCGTCCCTTGCCAACCGCATAGAGCACAAGAGGGATGAAGTACATCCAGCCAAGCATGCGATAGCGGCGGTCGCGGAAATATCCGACTAATCCGGCGATCCACAATGGTGCCGCAAACGGATTGGTGCAGATCATGAACTGGTCGCGCCAGTACCCATCCGCTCTTCCTTCAGCCACATCGCGCTTGTGGATATGCTGCAGAAAGTGCAGCGAAATGAGATCGTGTTTCAGTTGCCAAATAACGTTCGGCAGGCAGATCGCCAATCCCAAGGCCATTCCTCCCCAGAACCAGCCGCTCGCCAGATAACGGCGCGCCCGGGTCAGCACCAGGCCGCCGAGAATCCCGGCGAGATAGAAGCCCATCGTGTACTTGGTCATGAAGCCGACGCCGATAGTTGCTCCGATCGCCAGCCACCAGCGCGGATTCTCCGCCTTCAGCAGTCGAATCAGGAAATAGGCAATGAGCACCCACCACAAATAGTCGAACGTGGTGTACTGGAACTAGGTCCCTTCGAACAGGGGTAGAGGCGAGAGCGCAATCGCGAGTGCCGCGGTCACTTGGGCGAGCCGGCCGCCTCCGAGTTCGCGGGCCATGAGCCCAGTGAAAAAGATGGCGGTGGCGTTCGCCATGGTGGAGAACATTCGCAGTCCGACCATCGACAGTCCGAACAACGAAAGCCCAATCCGCTCCATGAATGGCGTGAAGGGAGGATAAGGCACGAAACCCCAATCAAGATGGCAGGCATCGCTCAAAACCTGCAGTTCATCGCGATGAAAACCGTAGCGGCCGTTGGTAAGCACATGAACCATCGCCACAGCTATGACCACGGCGAGCAGAGCGCGAGTGTCGCCTGGAGCGGAGGGCTGTGCTGGTTCACTGGCTCGAGATATGATATGCGCGACATTCGCTGAAGCCATAGGAAAGCCCCCGCCGGTCGATTAATCTTCCCCCGCTTAATCGGAATTTTTAAGGAATACGCAGTCCTTGTTGTGGCGGTTCAGAACCGCCGGCATCTTGCCGCTGTCCGCGGGCGTCCGCGCCCGTCGCGCCGAATGCGGCAATAAGCAACCGCTGTACATTCGCGCTAAAGTCGAGCTTAGACTGCCGCGTCCAGGCGGGCCGAGTCTGTGCTCTTAGATTCCATCCAGAAATTGCCGCAGAAGCCGCGACGCCTGCTCAGGCTGCTCCCAGGCCGCATAGTGTCCCGCCTTGGGGATCACACGCAACTGGCTGGTCTGGATGTGCTGCTTCATCAACTCGGCGTCCTTAATCCCGGTCGCCGTGTCCTCATCTCCGGTGACGAGCAGAGTAGGGACATTGATGGTCTTCAACGTCTCAACCGAATCGGGGCGCTCAGCCATCCCGCGCTGCACCTGGGCCACGTCTTCGGGCGACATCTTGCGCATCATGCGCAGCGCGCCATCCACCAGGTCCGGACGCGCTTCACGTGTGGATTGTGCTAGTACCCGCGGAATCATGGATTCGAAGAAGGGCTCGGTGCCTTGCTCCAAGACCTCAGTCGCTGCCTTCAGACGCCCGGCCCGGGCTTCCGCATTATCGGCAGGAGCTTTTGTGTTCCACAGCCCGAGAGCGGAAACACGACCTCGGTGTCTGCGCCAGAATTCAAACAATAAATATCCTCCGATGGAAACTCCGATCACTGGGACTCGCCCGATCGGCGCATCGTCCATTACGCGGGCAAGATCGGCAGCGTGCTTTTCCATAGTGGCCGGGCCTTTGCCCACCTCGGATTCGCCGTGGCCCCGAAGATCGGGCAGAATCAGCCGATAACTCGCAGACAAAGTTTCGGCAACAGGGAGCCAGAATTCATGATGAACCGGAAACGGATGTAGAAGAACAACAGCAGGGCCATTGCCGAATGTCCAGTAAACAATCTCGGCATCACCGCTGCGTACGAGCTGAGAAGGAATATCTGCCATGCGGAAAAGGGATTGGTCGTTGTTGATTCTTGATTACTGACTGAACACAAGGAAAATTTTTAATCTGCAATCATCAACCATCCGTCACAACTGCACTATGTGGTGGTAGCTTGTTTTGCGCCGATCGGCGCAGGCAGCATCAACGGCTCCTCGGGCATGATGATCCACGCGATCGGATATGAGAGGAAACCGATCAGGGTCATGCACGCCACAATAAGCCACACCACCCGAACCAGCGTAACGTCGATGTCGAAGTACTCGGAGAACCCAAGGCACACTCCGGCGATCTTGCGGCCCAGCCGCGGGCGAATGAGCTTTCTACGCGCCAGGGTCGCGCCCACCCGCACGCCACAATAGGCGCAGATAATCGCATCGTCCTGAAGTACTTTGCCGCAATAATTGCAATACATGGTTATACCCTCACTAGACAGTACGAAAATGTCTGACGGAAGTTCCCTTTACTCCCGATAGGCCTCCCTGATGTACCGCCGCGCCTGATCCGCCGGGCCGGTATTGGCGTTTCCTGCCAGCACAGTCTCGTATTTTTTCATCGCCAGATCCCGCTGTTTCAGGAGGTCGTACATTTCACCGGCCGCCAAGTTGGCCTTCTGCAGAGTGTCAGGATCGGGGTTAGGAGCCTGGTTTACAAGTTCGTATGCGGCCGCCGCACCAGCCAGGTCTTTCCTGCTGCGTAACAGCTCGCCCAATCCCCAAGCGGCCAGTTCGTAATGCAGGTTGCCGTACTTTCCTTCCCGCCCGTTTTGCCACACTTTCCGATAGTCCGCCTCCGCTTCATCGAGATGCCCAGCCGCACGCTGCAGATTCGCCACTTCGGTCGGGAACAGATGATTGTGCGGATACTTTGCGCTCAACTCCTGCATGTAGCCAAGCGCCTCATCGTACTGATGCTCGCGGCGCAGAAACAACGTCAGCACGACCTTGGCGTCCACAGCGTTTTCTCCGTCGCTGTGCGCGACGTCGCGGAGATAGGCCAGTCCCTTCTCTTTCGATCCGCTGAGGCCGGCAATGGCCGCGGCTACTTTCACGCTCCAGGGGAGATTCCCGACCACGTAATTGTGCGTCCCGACCACCATCTTCGCATCGGTGTAGTCACGGTCGAGTTCGAGCACGCGTTCGTGATCGTGGCGCGCGCCCACGGCGTTACGCAGCGCCGAAAACCAGGCGCGCTCGACAATACCGGTATAGACAGCGAACTGCGCACGTGTCACGCCGCGGCAGTAGAGCGCATTCACGTCGTTGGAATTCACCTTCAATTGCTGCTCTTCCAGGTTTTCCGCACGGTGCGCGAGTTCTTTGATTCGAACCTTAATTCTGGGATCGGTCGGCCGAGGAGTGCGCCCGATAAAGCTGTCGTTGGTGTAGTCGCCCGTATTCATGGAACCGGTTTCGTACAGGTCGTGCATCAGCACCGCGGTGAGCAGGTGGTTCACTGCGAACGCATCGTTGGGACGCTTTTCTAAAATCCGTTCGAACTCCTGCGTCGCCCGGTCATATTCCATGTTGTAAAAGTGATCGAAGGCCGCCTCGATTTGCGGATCATGCGGCGGGCCGTGGACCGGCCTGGTTGCGGGCTGAACCTGACCTGCTGTCGCGAGGCAAAAGGAGAGCCAGAGAAAAAAGATCGGCAGCCTTGGCCTCTGAGCAATCATTTGCTACTTTCTTTGTGTCCCCGTCACGGGCAGATAGTCTTAGTCTAAACGAATCGGAATCGCACTCAAACAATTGCAGGTGCAAAACGTACAAGAAACACTGCGAACCAAGAATGTCAGGGACGTGCCCTTGACGCCACCTGTGTTCGTGCAAGTGGGCTCTTATAATTTTAAGTATTGGGAACTCTGTAGCGAGTAGATCAGCTCGTCAGCAGTGGGGCGTGCAGCCCTGGTTTCTGGTGCATGGATGCCCATAGCTGAATCGACTTTACGCACCCACGCAAGTAAGAATTGCCCGGTCAGGCCTGAGGAATCAAGACACGCTATTGTGTAAGTACCTGATCTGTAATTACTTATCTCACCCTTCAGTTTGGCGTTTGGAATGCGACTACAGGGTTACCAGTAGGGGTTTATGGCCGAATTAGCTCAGGGAACGCAGCCCGAATTTTGGCGTCCTCCTTCGCCAGCCATTGCGCAGGAGGTCCCGGTACGCGAATCGCTTTCTACCATGGCCGAAGCTTGCCCATGCTGCTCTACAGAGTTTCTGTTGGGATCCCGCTTTTGCCACGCCTGCGGGGCCAAGCGACCCGAAGGCTTAAACCCTGCCTCCATAGCCGATGCTGCCGTCGTGGCTGGCATGTGGCAGAGAGGTGTCAACGGCCTGACCGCGTTCTTCAAAGGAGTTTCGTGGCGCAAGCTCAAGGCGCCTGACTGGCTGCGGTATCTTCATTTTCAGGAGATCAAGAACAGGACCGGCCTCTCGACCGGATCTCTGATTGCATTTGTTATCGGATTGGTGTGCGTGGCTGGCGCCCTGCTGGTCGGATTATTGACTGCCAACACCCTCGTCGAATGGCAGGCAATTCAGTTCTACCGGGCAGAATGGCTGCTCGCCGCCACGGCCTCATTTGTGGCGGGCATACTGCTGAAGAAGCAAAATCCACCCGATCGCAATTAGTTCGATTCGCTACCGATCCCTGCAGCGCGGCGCTGCTGGCTCATCCTGTAAAGATGATGCACTGGCCCCGTTCCTTTGCCCAAAACTTGGGCGTTGCAAATGGCAGCTGTCACGTAGGTCTTGGCCAGAAGTGTAGCCTCGGCCAGTCCACGGTCTAAGGCTAAGTGGCACGCCATTGCCGTCGCAAAAGCGCATCCGGTGCCGTGCGTCGAGGTGGAGCGCTGGCGCTCGGCCTTGAAGACTTCCTGTTCGATGCCTCTCTTCACCGTATAACTGAGCAGGTCGATCGCCTTATCAAGATCACCGCCAGTCACGACCACCGCCGTCGCGCCCATCTCGTGGAGCCTGGCGGCCGCGGCTTTCATCTCTTCTAAGTCTCTGATTTTAATGCCGGTAATCGCGCCCGCCTCGTCCACATTTGGGGTCAGCACATCGGCGAGGGGGATGAGGCGCTCGATGAGCAACCTAGTTCCCGGCGTATCCAGAAGTTCCGCGCCGGAGGACGATTTCAGAATCGGATCGAGCACAATGTTAGGGAGTCGACTCTTCTGCGAGGCATTGTCAGCCGGTTTCCTCTTTGAGCTTTGCCGAGAAAGAAAATCAGCGATGGCCTTGACGACCTTTGCCGATCCCAGCATGCCGATGTGGACTGCGGCAATCTCGAAGTCGGCCGTAAGCTCCTCAAGTGTGTCTGTGATCAGCGCGGGGTCGGAGGGCTCGAGCCGCTTTACGCCGACCGTCGATTGCACCGTCATGGCAGTGATGCAGGCTACGCCATAGCAGCCATGGGCCGCTATGGTCTTGATATCGGCCGTAACGCCGGCTCCGGACGAGGGGTCAAAGCCCGCAATGGTGAGGACGACAGGTGGCTTGTCGGTCATGGACTTCGGTTCGCGAACGCCTTTGATACTACCTCCAAAACGCCGGCAAGGGACAGATTGGCCCAACGGTAAAGTTACTTTCGTAGAGCCGTGATAAAAGAAAATTTCGACCACGGCTGCGCTAGCCTGATGGTAAATACATGATTCCATGTAGGTTGCGTGGATCTTTCCTGTAAGTCATTGATTCCAGCCGCGTTGTAAATTCTACCGATCGGATTCGGTCGTGCTATTTACTTGTAAGTAAATACGTAAGCATCCCGAAACAAAGGGAATTCTACGGATTACCTAGAATTACCAATGGGTTACGTAAGACCTATATTACTAGGACGTCATCGTCCGAAGGGCCATTTCGCCTTGACACGCATTTGGCAGGCCGATAGCATCTACGAACTGCAGCGAAGTAGCCTTAAGGCCAAAGTAACCGACTTGAGTATGCGAGGAGAACTGAATGCGAAGACGTATAGCTCATGGACTGGCGATTGCCTTTTTGATCGTCGGCTTGGGAGCGGCTCAGGGACCGAACATCTCGGAGGCGAAACCGGCTCCAGTTAGTTCTGTTCAACAGATATCCCAAGTCCGCCCACAGGTCGCTAAGACTAAACCGTACCAAGTTGGAACCGCATCCTGGTATGGGGAGATCTTTGAAGGAAAGCCGACCGCCAGCGGCGAACCCTACGATATGTACGATATGACGGCCGCACACCTGAAGCTTCCCATGGGAAGCTACGTGAAGGTCACGAATCTGAGGAATGGCCGTTCGGTCATCGTCCGGGTCAACGACCGCGGACCCATCGTCCCGGGCCGCATTATCGACCTGTCCTATGGCGCCGCCCAAGCCCTGCAATTCCGCCAGCGCGGACTGCAGAGGGTGCGCCTGGATCTCGTCGCCCCGGTCCAATCGAAGCCTGTCTACCCGACAATGGCTTATAACCACCCCCCAGTAGCGCAACTCCCGTAAAACCTCGTACACTGGGCGGGATGCCCGCAGCTCCACTTCAGCGCATCCCGAACAATTTTCTAAACGATCTTCGCAACGATGATCCGCGCCAGCGGCTCATCGTTGCGCTTGACGTTTCCACCGCTGCCGCTGCGCAAAAGATCGTAGCTGCCGTCGGGGACTCGGCGTTGACTTACAAAGTCGGCATGCAGCTCTATACCGCGGAAGGACCGCAAGTGGTGCGGGATTTAGTGGCCTCGGGCCGCCGCGTGTTCCTGGATCTGAAATATCACGATATTCCGAACACGGTCGGAGCTGCGGTCGCCGAAGCAGCGAAGCTGGGCGTAAGCATGGTAACGGTACATGCCGCGGGTAGCGGCCGAATGCTGCGGTCGGCGGTGGATTCGGCAAAGGCAAATCCCGGATTGATGGTGCTGGCAGTCACGGTACTGACCAGCCTCGACGCCAATGATCTGGAGAAGATCGGGGTTCGCGGCTCGGTCGAGGACAGCGTGGTAAGGCTGGCGACAATTGCGCTCGCCAATGGCTGCCAAGGAATCGTGACCTCGGCTCGCGAGGCCTCAACCCTGCGCGCAGAACTCGGGCACGACTTCGCCATTGTCACCCCGGGCGTCCGACCGGCAGGAGGCAACGTCGGAGATCAGGTGCGCGTAGTCACCCCAGCCGAAGCCATCGCTGCGGGTGCAAGCCATATCGTCGTGGGTCGACCCATCACGGAAGCAACAGATCCCGCAGGTGAGGCGCGGGCAATCTTGGGGCAGATCAGCGCCTAGACGAAGCCCTTTACTTTGGGTTTTTTACTCTTCTTGGGACGAAGTCGCGGTATTCCACTGGTAGCACTCGTTTAGGGAAACTGAAATCCGGGACTGCTTCTACAGCTTCTCGAAGAACTCACACGCCGAGCACGAGATGTAGACCCCGCCCGGGACGCCGCGTTCGCGATCCTTTACCCGTTTCACGATGCGCGTGGGTTTGCCGCACTTTGGGCAATCCGTGCTTTTAGTGGTGTCCATGACCTTCTTGCGGTCTGCTGTCTTTGCGATCTTGGCGCCTACTGCCATGTTCTGATCTCCTGTACTCGAATATGTGCGCAGCTTAATCCGCTCTCAATTCAGCGGACAAATGTGGATGGGATGTCTCTAAAGCTTGGCCCCGAACCGTGGGAATCCACTCGGGAAGACTCTGACGCTGCGTCTTGATTCTCTTCCGTCGAATCCAATTTTACAGTAACGTTGTGCCGGCTGTCTTGCACACTTCCATGGCGCGCCCGCTGGTTCCGCTACTCAATACGACTCTCTTCACGATCCTGGTGCCGGGAACCGTACTCGTCTACATCCCCTATCTTCTCACCGGTCATTTTTCCAATCCGGCGCGCGGTTCGCTGATGTGGATCGCGGCAGCGATCATCGGGTGGGGAGTAGCAGTCTACTTCCGTTGCGCGTGGGAATTTGCGGTGCGCGGACTGGGCACTCCGGCGCCGATCGCGCCCACAAAATACCTGGTAACCACTGCCATGCACCGCTACGTGCGCAACCCCATGTATATCGGTGTACTTTGTGTCGTGCTGGGAGAGACGATCCTGTTTCGCTCGCTGCACCTGCTCGGATACATGTTGTTCATGTGCTTGGCGGTCGAACTTTTTGTAGTGTTCTACGAAGAACCGGCATTGCACCGGCAATTCGGCGAATCTTACGACCAATACCGCAGGTCCGTGCCGAGGTGGATTCCCAAATTTCGGCTGTGAACGACATAGGACAATCTGTTGCAGGAGGAGCGAACGAGCCTCCCGCACCACAGTAGGAATCTGCTGTGAATGCATTCCGCCACGGGCCCAATCACAAGCATATTCCGCCTCGATCCATGACAATCGACGGCAGCCTCCCACTCTCATTACCTATTCACGCCGGTGATCGGGATTATTCAAACAATAACTTTGACACTGTTAGAAGAATCGTGGACCATGCGCTCAAGCTAGTTCGACTGCTCGGTCCTGTGCCCAAGCTCGAACCTGTTTGTGGTTGACGGCCCAGGTAAGCTTCGCCCGCCGTGACGCTCTGGCGAAGAAATGGTCTCGACGCCGCGCACCTTGTTGTGTGCTTGCGAGACGGTTGATCTCATTTCTTTGACATCTCACGGAGGAACGCCATGCCTAAGGCGATCGTTTGGGGCTCCTTGTTTCTATCTCTGTTTGTCGCCGTCTTCGCCACGAGCAGCGGATTTTCGCAAGCCACCGCTTCGCTGCGCGGAACGATCACCGATCCTACGGGCGCGGTCATTCCCGAAGCGGCCGTCACCATCAAGAGCGCTGATACCGGCACCATCCGCAAAAGCCTCACCGACGCCCAGGGCGAATACAATTTCCTGCAGGTTCCTCCTGGAGCCTACAAACTTGCCGCCGAAAAGCCCGGCTTCGCGACCATGGCAAAGGGCGACGTGAAGCTGCTCGTGAACACCCCGATCACTCTTGACTTGAAGATGTCTCTCAGCAGCAACGGTGAAGTCATCAACGTAGCCTCCGAAGCTTCGCAGGTGAATACCACGGATGCCAGCGTCGGCAATCCTTTCGGTGAGACCCAGGTTCGACAGTTGCCGCTGCAAACCCGCAACGTCGTCGAGTTGCTCAGCCTTCAACCCGGCGTCACCACCGATGGCGAAGTTCTTGGCGCCCGCCGCGATCAGAACAACATCACGCTCGACGGCGCAGACGTGAACAACAATCAGAACTCAGGCCTCATCCCGCAGGCTACGGGCACCGGCACCGGCGGATACCAAGGCTCCAACGCGAATGGATCGACGATCAACTCCGGATTCAACGCCGTGCTGCCCGTCCCGCTCGACTCTGTGCAGGAATTCCGCGTCACTGTTGCTGGTGAAGGCCCCAACCTGGGCCGCTCCTCCGGAGGACAAGTCAACCTCGTCACCAAAAGCGGCACCAATCAACTCCATGGATCTCTCTACGAATACAATCGCAACACCTGGTTTGCCGCCAACACCTGGTTCAACAATCACGCCGGCGTTCCACGCCAGCCGCTCGTTCGCAATCAGTTTGGAGCATCCGTCGGCGGCAAAATCGTTCCCGATCGCGTCTTCTACTTCTTCAATTACGAGCAACGCGAAGACGCCAGCGGAGTCTCCCAAGTTCGCGCCGTTCCTTCCGACACTCTCCGCAACGGCCAGTTCCTTTTCAAGTCCGGCGGAGTTACTCAAACTCTCAGCGCCGCCGATATCGCCAACGTCGATCCCCTGCACCTCGGACCCGACGGCAACATCTTGACCGTGCTTCAGTCCTATCCTCGGGGTAACGACCCCTCTTACGGCGAGGATGGCGGTCTCAACTTCAGTGGATTCCGCTTCAACGCTCCTTTTCACCGCAGCGATCACGCACTCGTGGGCAAGATCGATCTGCATGTCGACAAAGCAGGCAAGCACACTGTCAGCGCGCGCAGCACGGTTGCGCGTAACACGGATGATCAGATTCCCGCACAGTTCCCCGGGCAGTCTCCGGCATCCACTCTTCGCGACAACAGCAAGGGAATCGCTGTCCAATACACCGCGATCCTGAGCCCTAGCCTCATCAACGTGCTGAACTACGGCTACACGCGCTTCGGACAATCTTTCAGCGGACAGTACGGCCCGCTCTTGTTCCAGACCAGTCTCGATCCTCTGTTGAATCCCTATGCCCGGCCGTCCTCGCAGGTTCTTCCAACCACCAACATCAACGATGGCATCACCTGGGTCCATGGGAAACACACCATTACCGCGGGCGGCGGATTCAGTCTCATTCACAACAACACCAGTTCCTACGCGACTTCATTCGCTCGCTATGGCTACGGCGCAACCGAACTCATCGGGCTCGGGGCCGACATCGACAATGCCATCTCTGCTCACACTGGCTTGCCGCTTGATGATCCGACTTCAGCGGCTAACGGCATGGGAGTTGTTCTCGGCCTCGTCAACGACGATTTCCACACGGACTTCTTCAATCGCCAGGGAAGCTATCTCTCGGCCGGAACACCGCAGGTACGCTCGTTCATCGAGCATGATTACTCGCTTTACGTCGGCGACACATTCCGGCTTACCCGCTCTTTGACCTTGAACCTCGGACTGCGCTGGGAGGACTTCCGCCCGCCTTACGAAGCTCACGGACTGCAAGTCACCTCTACCGTCCCGCTCACTCAGTACTTCGCCGAACGCAATGCGCTGCAGGCCCAGGGTATCCCGCAAAACCAGATGCCCAATGCCACGCTGCAATGGGCGCTGAATGGCCCGGTCAACGGCAAGCCCACCTGGTGGACTCCCGATAATCGCAACTTCGCCCCGCGCATCGGTATTGCCTACGCACCATCCGGTGATCATGCGATGCTGGGTAAGATTTTCGGTAAGCAGGGCGCTCTTCGCCTGGGAGCCGCCATGGTCTACGACCGCTTCGGCAGCGACCTGATCACGCAATATGATCAGTACGGATCGATCGGCATGGCGACCTCCGGCAATTTCCCGACTTCCTACAGCTTCAGCACGAGCCCGCGCTACTCTGGCTCGGCGCCCGTTCTCGCTGCCCCTCCCGCGGAGACTTTTCCCGTCACTCCGCCCAACATCGCCGCCATCGCGGGAGAGTTCATGGGCATCGCTCCCAATCTCAAGCCTCCTTACTCTTATGTGCTCAACGCCAGCTTCGCTCGCGAACTCCCCGGCAAACTTACCTTTGAGGTCGGATACGTCGGACGTATCTCGCACCGCCTCCTGTTGGAAGGCGACGTCTACACTCCGCTCGAGTACTTCAAAGATCCAAAGTCCGGCATAACCTGGGAGCAGAATGCGATGACGCTCCGCAAATTGCACGACTCCGGGTTGACAGAGGCCCAGGTCATGGCCAATCCCAATCTCGTTCCGACCATGCCCTTCGTCGAGAACATGTGGCCGGGACTTGCTAACCTCGACTTCCCCGGCAGCGCATCGGCCAACTACTTCAGCTGCGTTTACAACGATTATGGCGGAAGCTATCTCGACTGCCTGCATGCCCTCGATCGCAACCCCAGCAGTGCATGGACCGGGACTTCGAATCCCGTTGGATGTGCGCAGATCTCCACCTACGGCTGCTACACGTTCTTTCCTCTGCAAGGCAGCTCCATGCCCACATGGATGAACGCCGGCAACGCCGCCTTCAACGCGTTAGCTTTCTCGTTGCGTCGTGGGCTGACCAGCGGCCTCACCTTCGATTTCAACTACACCTGGTCGCATTCCATCGACTTCGGATCGGCCGCCGAATCCGGCGCGGGACAGCAAGGCGCAGCCATCCAGAACATCTTCAACACTCGCGAGTTTCGTGGCTCATCTGACTTCGACATGCGCCACAACATCACCGCCAATGTCCTTTATCCTTTGCCCATTGGCCGCGGGCGCACGCTGCTCTCGGGCGCGCAGGGATGGCTGAACGAGATCGTGGGCGGATGGGCCGTCAGCACTCTGCTCCGCTACCACTCCGGCGTCCCCACGACCGTGGGTGGCGAGCTCGCCTACAACGCCAACTACTGGCTCAGTTCGCTCGCCATCGCAACCGGTCCGGTTTCGTCGGGAGTTCACACCGATCAGAATGGATATCCGAGCATGTTTTCCGACACCTCAGTCTCCAACTCTTTCGCTGACGAGTTGCCGGGGCACACGGGGCAGCGCGCGGTCCTTCGCCTGCCGGGAATGTTCCTGAGCGACGTAGCCGTGACCAAGGTCTTCCCGCTTCCTTGGGAAGGACAGCATCTACAGTTCCGGGCCGAGGCGTTCAACGTGTTCAACAATGTGAACTACTCGAATCCCAGCCTCAGCCTCCAGGCTCCCGGAACCTTCGGAGAATTCCAAGCAGTCAGCGACCCCCGAGTAATGCAGTTCGCCCTGCGCTACGAGTTCTAAGCTGTGTCCAAACGAGAGTAGGTGTTTTAGATAGGATCGAACTCTGAAGATTTGTACGTGCCCTGGGCGGTGCGCCAGCACCGCCCACTTTGCCAAAGTGGGCTCAGGCGGTGTCTAGTAGAGAATTTCGTCCTCGCCTTTTTCGGCGATCAGCTTTTGGAAATGCTCTACGATCTTGTCGCGCCGACTCATGAGCGCCTGAACTTCTTGCTTTGAGAGAAACCCTTTTGTTCTAGCTCCCACTTCCTTGCCGTCGAGTGCTTTCAGTTTCGTGAAGAGCTGCCGGTCGCATTGCACCAAGTCGCGTGGCGCCTGCAGCTCTTTGTACGGCCGGAATGCCCGGCTGAAATCGACTCGGTAGATCTTCCAATCCTCCCCGATCAGTACATTCGTCAGGTTTGCATCGGTGTCATACACTAACTGGTCCATGATGCGAACGCGATACATCTGCTTGTTCCAACTGTCAGGGTCCGGGACGGGTATTTTTCGTTTTAGACGCTCGCCCTCATCCATTTTCACCGGCAGCCACCAGCTAAACGACCCCGTCTTGCCGTTATAACTTCTCTCTACATAGACCGGCACCAGATCATCCATGCCCAACATATCTGCGAGTTCGTAGGCGGCAATGTTGTACTTATACGAATCCGAGAAATTGAATTCCTTTTGTCCGCTGGCCATCTCCTGCATCAGGGCGTGTTCATCGATGGCCTGGAAGTGCGCATCGTGTGTGATGGTCCCGTCGGTTAACGTAAGCCGCAGAGTATTGGTGGTCCCTTTGTGGGCATATGCACTGTGGATTACTTTCGCAGTCAACAGAAAGTGTTTTATCTGTTCTTTTGTGAGCGCGGGTTCATCCGCGACGGCCATGCGAGCACAGAATAGGCCCGCCAGAATGACCAAACTCAAGGTGCGCCATCGTGACGCGAAACGATACATCGGAATAGCCTCCAGAATGCGCGCACAAATTTACACCCACTCTAGCTCCGCTGCAACAGGGCCTCTGCGAAATAAATGGACGCTGGTCTGCGAGTGAAATAAGGCACAGCCCGCGGATGGTATGCACGTACTCTTTTCCGCGTGACGAGTGCACTACACGGGATAAGGAAAGCTTGTCGCAACCACGACAGGGCGGCTATTGTTTGCTGAAGTCGCACGCTCCACTCATGTTTTGTGCCGGTGGGGAAGGCGCTGTGGCCCAGGGCTTGTTGGTGAAATCGAAAAACTCGGTCATGTCGGGCATCGCGGCGTCGCGTGCCGTGAGTGTGGGCAGGCCCCAACGCGTCTCAATGAAGCGCAGATAAGCCGTGTAGTCCATGGGCGTGTGCGAGACGAAATTCTTTTTCGCAAACGGCGAGATCACCATATTCGGCACCCGGCTTCCAGTAATGGTGAAATCGCCCGACACATCGCTGGACGTGAGATCCACCGGCTTGATGCCGTCAGGGCTCGGCACTGACAGTGGAGGCACATGGTCGAAGAAGCCTCCGCCTTCGTCGTGCGCGAAGAAGATGACGCTATCGGTCCAAGAAGGGCCCTGCATCACGGAGTTAATGATTTTTGACGCATACTGCGCCCCGACCTGCACGTTGATCGGAGGCTCGCCCTGCTGCGGATTCGCGGGATCAAAATTGCTGGTGTGCTCGGAAAGACCATCGTTCAGTCCGGTCTCAATGTACGAGACTGCCGGCAGCGTGCCCGCCGCAGCATCGGTGAAGAATTGATCGATCGACACGACCTTTGCCGACACCCCGGACTGGTTGTAGTAGGCGAACTCCTGCAGATACGTGTACAAATCCGGCTCTTCCGAATAAATTTTCCAGGATACGCTGGCGGAATCGAGTTCCTGCCAGATGGTCTTGGCCGTGAGCTTTCCCGGTCCGGGGTCGTGGACGTATCCCTGCGACGTCGCCGCGAAAAGGTAACCGCGCTGTGCCGGACTGTAGCTGGGCACGGGAGAGAAGAAGTGGTCGCCGATGGCGAAATTCGATGCCATGTAGTAGTAGTAGTTCAGGTCGTTGCCATCGAAATAGCCCATCACACGATGGCCGTCCTGGTCGGCCATGTTGATTCCCAGGGTGGCAGCATACTGGCTCACCTGGACTGCGAGTTGGACGAAGCCATCCATTGGCGAACTGGAACTGGCAGCTGCGGGATTCTCCCAATCAAAATTCTTGTGCGTCTCTGTCCAGGCGGGCGTCAGGTCTTCCGTGCACACGGAACCGCTGTGATACGGAACGATGTTTGCCCCAGTCGCCTGAGAGAAGTTGGAGAACGATCCCACGCTTTCGTCCTCGATGGTCGCGGGCGATCCATTGATCGGATAGCCATTGGCTGTCCGATAGGCGGTCATCTGGCCGAAGTAGTGATCAAAAGACCGGTTCTCCTGAATCAGCATTACAACGTGATTCACTGCTGTGATTCCTGGGCTTGGAGTAGGAGTCGGAGTGGGGGTGGGAGTTGGTGTAGGGGTTGGGGTAGGGGTGGCTCCGCCTCCGGAACCGCCGCCGCAGCTCATGGCGAACAGTACAAATGCCACGCATGACAAAAGGGGAATAGACCTGAAGCGCATAAGAGTAAGCCTGTTTCCAGTGCTTCAGGTCAGATGCTGAAGCCAAAGCTGATGTTGGCGCGCCCTGGCTTGTAAGCAGGCGTGAATTCTAAGCACGGCGATGCGCACTTGAGGGGCCGCTTTGCCCTGTAAAGCCCGCCGTTGCCGCAATTTCCGGCTGATTTGCGCTGGGCAGGCTATAGACAGTTTTCGAGGCACTCGGGCCCGTTTAGATCGGTCTAGATGCTCGCGACCGTCACAAGATGTCCGAACTTGGCAATAGAATATGTTCGCGATGACGGACCCCGACTATCCCGGTCTGGCGGCTGGCCACACACATTGAAACGGGATGGGAAAGATTGCTGGAAAATCCCCGATAAAGCTCCCCATCCAGCCAGCCCGTCTTCTTGTGGTCTGTTGTCCTTTCGTCACAACGTTACCGGGTGAAAATCAGCAATGTGAAGGTTTTCGAAATCACTTTTGGCCAGGGATGAGGATTCTTGGGCGTGGCGGGCGGCGGCGGTCCGAAATCGGCGGTCACGGTATACACGTTGTGGTTCTTGGTGTCGAGGGCCATGGTTCGTGCGCCGCGCTGCGTCGTGATGGTTTGGACTACGGCGAGTTTGTCGGGAGCATCTTCGTGCGCGACCGTGATCGTGCCGTCGCCACAGGAGGCGAAGGCTAAGCCAGTCGCGGCGTCGAAACGATTGGCGTCTACCCCCTTGCCGATCGGGACAGTCGCAACCACTTTCCCATTGCTGTAGTCCACCATCGCCATCATCTGATTGTGGCAGCCGGCAAATAGGCGCTTGTGCTCGACATCAATCGCCAGGCCGGAAGGTTCCTTGCAGGGAGCCAAGGGCCAGGTGTGCAGCACTTTCAGAGTCTTCGAATCGAAGTCTACGAGTTGGCCCTTGTCCTCGATGTTCACGTAGATGTGACCGTCGCCATCGGCTTGCGCAAACTCCGGCTTGCCGCCGAGTGGGATGCTGCCCACTACTTTGCCCGTCCCCGTGTCGATTGCGCTGGCATCTTTACTGCCGCCACCGTTAAACGTGAAAACTCGTTTGCTGGAAGCATCGTAAAGGACAGCGTCCGGGTCTTTGCCGGAGAGGTCGATCCCTTGAACGATTTGCATCTTCTCCAGGTCGAGGACGTCGACCGAGCCCTCTGCGCTGAGATACGCTCTCTTGAGTTCGGGAGCGAACGCGATGGCGTGCGTACCGTGCGCTTTGCCTATGTCGGCAAGCTGTTTTCCGCTGGAGTCCACCACTTGAATGTGATCTCCACGTGGAATGAAGACGTGGCTGGTGGATGGATCAACGGCAAAATAATCCCAGCCGCCCTCTCCGCCAAGAGTGATCTTTGATACCAACTTGTAGTCGGAGGTATTGGAGGCGGCTTTCGACAAGCGAACGAATGCCACGAGTGAAGGTATAACCAGCAAAATCGCAAACAGACTCAATACTTTGCCGCGCATTTTCCCTCCGTGATTCTTGGATTGTGAATCTCTAACGATAAATGATCCAGATATTTAGGACAAAGCGGACATCCCGGGCCGAAGTCTAAATCGTCGTTTGTATCGTTTGTTAATGAATCGCGGAAACACGCAGCGAGGCAAAAACTCTGATCCGCGGGTCGAGAGAATGGAGGGAAGACGTCGGTGGGGACAAGTAGAGCACCAGGGTGTCATGTTATTGGCGCGGAGGATCATGGCGAGGTCGGTGCCAATGAAGGCACTAACGGGGCTACGCCGTCGCCATCACCGCAAATTCAGGGGCTCGCGCGCTCCCTGATGCGTGCTCCAGATGATGCACCAACTGCGGAATGTCGTGCTCGTGGCAGGGTTGCGGAACCGGACTATCCATCGTCACGCGCGCCCCCGCGTCCGGACTCTCCTTCGCCAGAACCACAATGCGGTTGCCCAGGTACAGCGCTTCTTGCGTGTTGTGCGTCACAAACAGAACGGTAACGCCGGTATCGCGCCAAAGCTGCCGGATCAGACGTTGCATGTCTTTGCGCGTCCCCGGATCGAGCGCGCTGAACGCTTCATCCATGAGGAGGATGCGCGGGTGCGTGACCAATGCCTGCGCAATCGCCACCCGCTGCTGCATCCCTCCGGAGAGCTGATGCGGATACTTTCTGGCATCGCGCCGGTGCAGCCCAATGCGCTCGACGTAGCGCAGCGCCTCTTCGCGAATCTCGCGGCGGCGGCGCACGTATCGCGGCGTGAAGCGCCTTAGCAGATTGAACTCGACGACCTCCGGCCCGAAGGTGATGTTGCCCAGAACGGTCTTGTCCGGAAACAGCGAATACTTCTGCGGAACGTAGCCGCGAGTGCGGTCCGGCTGCTTATGCTCGACGCCGTCGATCAGGATGTGCCCGTTGGCCGGCTTCTCCGCTCCGAGAATCAGTTTCAGCAGCGTCGACTTGCCGCATCCAGTCTGGCCGAGCAGGCAGACAAAATCGCCCTCGTGAATGCTCAGATTGATGTGCTCTAGCACGGGACGCGCCGGTCTGCCGTAGGCCAGCGACAAGTTCTTGATCTCAATCAGGGCCATTGGATTAGGCCTCCTGAAACCAGGGATGGAGTTTGCGATTAACAAATCGCATCGCAAGATCGACCACGAACAGCAGCAGCGCGACCCAGAGCACGTACGGAATGATGACGTCCATGCCCATGTGCCGCCGTAGCAACGCAATCCGATACGCAAGCCCGTCCGTGGAGGCGATCATCTCGCCGGCGAATAGAAACAGCATCACGGCCTTGAGATTGAGCCGGATGCTGTTCAGCACGCGCGGCGCAATCTGGCGCATCACCACTCGATATGCGACATCGAAATCACTGGCTCCCAGCGTAAAGGCTTTAACGATCTGCTCGTCCGGCACTCCTTTGGTCAGGTTGAACGTGTCCAGGATGATCGTTGGCGTGACCCCGATGACGATCAGCATGATCTTGGAAAGCTCGTCGATTCCGAACACGATAAATAGGATGGGCAACAGCGACAGCGCAACGATCTTGTCGAAAAAAAGGATGAACCGCAGGAAGAACGCGCCGACGTAGGGGAACAGTCCCATGTGCAGCCCAAGCAGCACCGCTGGGATCAGAAGAAGGATGCTATAGATGAAACGCCGCGAGGTCGAGACCGTGTCTTTCCACAGCATGCTGGCGAAGAAGCGCTGGCCGATTGAAGCGTTGTCGGGCAGCGTAGAGTCATCATCCTCGGCGGGGTTGCTGACTGCATCCTTCATTCCGTGGAGCATCTGCGTGACCGTCGGCATGACGCGATCTTCAGGATTGTCGTGATGGCGCTTCTGCGAAACATAAAAGTACAGGCCGATGCCAACGGAGAAAACAATCCAAGAAAGCACCAAGCTGCTGGTGCGGCTGGGACGCGCGTGCACGAGTTGAAAACCAAAGGACAATTTCTTCTCCCGTCGGGCCTAACCAATTCCTTCGTGCCGTCCTAGTTCCACCAACCTGAATGTAAGTCCTTTTGCTACAACTTGTTGGCCGAAGCCATCTCCATGTACTCGGTATCGAAGCGCAGGCGGACGCGATCTTGTTTGCCTTGCACCGTGCCATCGGGATAACGGATGGCGACGTCGTCTACCGAACCCGTGTTCTTCCCCAGCAGCCCGTGGTCGAAGCAGAACTGGCGCACAAGGCCCATCTTCTGCTTGAGGTCGGGAGACTTGCCGAACTGCAATGCGGATTGCGGCTGATACAACATCTTGGTCGTGCGCAACTGCTCTTTGTAGGAGGCCAACGTGTCGCCGGAACCTTCTGCAATCGCACTCAGAACTTTGTCAGCTGTGGGATCCTGCCCCGACATCAGGCTCATCATCTCGTACCAGGCTCCGGCCAATGCCTTCGCGAACTTCTGACCCGATCCGTCGGGACGATCGAGGATTTCGGTGCGCACCACGGTCAGGTCGAGAATTTCTCCAGGAATCTGGGAGGAGTTGAACAATGAAGTGACGCCCTTCTGTTGCGCCAACTGCGACAGCATGGGCTTCCAAGTGACGACGGCAGAGACGCTGGAATCGCTGATGAAGGCCGACTGAATGTCGGAGTCCGAAGTGTTGATCATGCGCACCTTGCCAATCTGCTCGCGCAGTGCATTGAGGGTAAGAGCGCGATCGAATAGATATTCCGAGACGGTCTTTTCGACTAGAAGCATCCTGCGTCCGGCGAGGTCCTTCATTTGCAGGCCCCCCCGGACGAGCAGCGCGTCGTTTCCGTTGGAGTAGTCGCCGATGAGGATGACGGTGGTGGGCACGCCCGATGCCGCGGGCATATCGAGCGCTTCCATGTTGGTCATGGTGCAGGCATCGATGTTGCGGGCCACAAAAGCGTCGAGCGAGGGAGCATAGTCGAAACGCTGGACCTTGATGTTGATGCCGTACTTGTCCGCCCATTTTTTCATGAGGCCGGACTTCTGCATGTAGTGGTACGGAGTCCATCCGGCGTAGATCGACCAACCCACGGTGAAGGTCGGCTTCTGAGCGAGCGCGGCGGCAGAAAGGAGCAAGCACAAGACCAGTGCGGCGAAATTCGAGCGAGCTGTGCGAATCATCGTGGATGAATTCTAGTGCGGCGCAAAAAATGCTTCACACGCATTTTTGTATTCCTGCCATTCAATATTTTGGTTCGACCGGAATTTCCAATGTGCGCAATTCAAGATTTCGATGATTCGAGGTAGGCGCGCCATCCGCCGAATCTCGTGATTTCGACCGCTGAAGAAATCGCGTACGTCTCGCATAGAAAACACTTCACCGCCTCTCCGTTTTCGAGCACGACCGTGCCGATGGTGAGCGGAGGCGACACTTCGGAAACAAAACTTCCGAACTCATCTTCCGGCATGGCCCAAACTTCGAGTTCGATGCCTGGACCCTGAAAACCTTCGTCGCGAATCAGACCGGGTTTGGGGGGCGTGCATCCGGTCAGCGCGTACAGGCGATATTCCGGACTAGTGCGGCACGCTTTTTGCAGGCGAGCGCCACGATACATCAGCTGACGATTCAATGGGTGTCCGCTGAGGTGCGCGCCAACAACCGCGATCTCGACACATCGGGAGGGCTTGGCCAGGAGCGGCGAGGCCTCTCCGATGTATCGATGAGCGAGCGCGAGAAGCGCTTCGTCCGTAAACGCGCGTCCGATGAACGAAACCCCGAACGGGAGGCCATTGGAACGAACCCCGGCGGGAGCAGCAACTGCCGCCAGGTCCATGAGGTTCACAAAATTCGTGTAGTAGCCAAGATTGGAGTTGAGCGGAATAGGATCTGCGGCGATTTGGTCATGCGTATAGATCGTGCCGGTGGTTGGGAGAAAAAGAACATCCATTTGCGACCACTGCAGTTCGGCCTCGCGGCGCAACTCGCGAAGGCGGTATTCGGCCTCGAATACATCTGTGGCGGTGTACCTCGCACCGCCGCCGATGATCGTGCGCACGGTGGGCTCCATGTCGCCGGCATGATCGTGGAAGAAGTCCTTAATCGCCGCCAACCGCTCTGCGACCCACGGGCCGCCATAGAGAAGGTCTGCGGCCTGGCGGAAAACAGAAAAGTCGATCTCAACTTTTTCGCCACCGATGTGCTGCAGCTTAGCGACAGCCGCTTGAAACAAGCGCGCCGCGGCGGCGTCTCCGAAGAATTCGAGTTGATGCGCTGGAGGCACTCCGAAGCGGAATGCAGCGTTCAGCCAAGCTGTAGTCTCCACACCGGCATCTGGTTCGCGAGAGAAGAGGTCCGCAGAATCAAATCCTTGCGCCACTTTCCAGACTTCATGGGCTTCGCGGCAGCTTCGTGCAAAGATGGAAACACAGTCGAGGGTGCGGCATGCGGGAACCACGCCAGCTGTGCTGAGCAGGCCGCGAGTTGGCTTCAATCCGATGAGCCCGTTAAAGGCCGCGGGAACTCTGCCCGACCCAGCAGTGTCAGTGCCGAGAGAAAAGTCCACCAGCTGTTTTGCGACCGCGACAGCTGAGCCTGAACTCGACCCTCCCGAGATGTAAAGATCGTGAAATACGCTGGAGCAAGCGCCATAGGGCGACCGTGTGCCTACCAGGCCAGTGGCAAATTGGTCCATGTTGGTTTTGCCGACCAGAAGCGCCCCAGCCCGTTCGAGGTGCCGGACAACCGTTGCGGTTTCGGTGGGCGTGCGTGCGTATGCGGGACAGCCTGCTGTCGTAGGCATGCCGGCGACATCAATGTTGTCTTTGACAGCAAACGTTTTGCCCGCAAGAGGTAGTTCGGGATGTTTCTCGATCTCTCTCGCGCGGGTTAGCGCAGCTTCGCGAGAGACGAGCGAGATCCAGACGGGATGAAGCGGCTGGCTTGCGAGCTGGCTATAGAGGACGTCGACGGCATCCGACAATGTGCCTGCAGCGCTAATCATCCTGCGGCCTCCGCGCGGAACAACAACAGGGTCTGCCCCGCCCACACCATCGCTCCGGCAGCGCAAGTCAATTGCTCGATGATGCCTGCGTGCGGAGCTGCGATGGCAATTTCCGTTTTCATGGCTTCGAGAACGATCAGCTTCTGTCCCGCTTCGACTCGCTGTCCTGGCTCGACCGCGACGTTCCACACATTGGCGACAATTGGCGATCGAACTGGACGGCAGCCTTCTGGAACATCGGCAGATTCTGCGAGGGGAGAGGCCTCGGGCGCCTCAACGTACTCCGCTTTCCCGGCGGCGGCCCAGCGCTCGCGTTCGGCCTCAAAGGCAGCCTGCTGGCGGTTTTTGAATTCGGCCGCTTCTCCATTGATGGATTGCAGGAACGAGTGGTACTCGCGTAACTGAAATCGCTTCGGCTCGATACGAAGCGGATAGCGTCCTCGTGGAAAAGCATCTCGAATCTCGAGCAACTCGTCGGCGCTTACCGGATAGAAACGGAGCTCATCGAAGAAACGCAGAAGCCATGGCGTTCCGGGTGGAAATTCCGCCGTGCACCGATACGTGTTCCACATCTGGAGCGTACGCCCTACGAACTGATAGCCTCCGGGCCCTTCCATGCCGTAGACACAGAGATATGCGCCGCCGATTCCGACAGAGTTCTCGGCGGTCCAGGTGCGGGCGGGATTATATTTTGTGGTGACGAGACGATGGCGCGGATCGACGGGCGTAGCAACAGGCGCCCCGAGATAGACATCACCGAGGCCCAGAACCAGATAACTCGCGCCAAAAACGATGCGATGGACATCGTCGATCGAATCGAGGCCATTGATGCGGCGAATGAATTCGATGTTGCTGGGACACCAAGGGGCATCTGGCCGGACGCTATGCATGTATTTACGAATGGCAAGCCGCGTAGCCGGGTCATCCCACGAGAGCGGCAGGTGGACGACACGCGATTCAACGCTGATGTCCTCGAGATCCGGAATACGTTGCTCGCAGGTATCGAGAGCAGCAACGACTTCCTCGCGGCGAAGCTGCGCGCTGTAGTGGATGTGCATAGAGCGCACGCCCGGAGTGATGTCTATGATGCCGGGCAGGTTCATCGCACGGAGTTGCTGTTCGAGGGCGTGAACTCGAAAGCGGAGGTTCAAGTCGAGAACATTGGGACCGTATTCGATCAGGAGGTAACGGTCACCGCCGGTGCGGGAGACGACTGCCGGCGCTTTTCCGGATGCCGGATGGGAGTATACGATCGGGCTCTCGCGTCGGGCGGAAGGCAACTGTGGCAAGCTCCCGCTGAGGGCTTCGAGACACTGTTCAACGCCGAAGTGAAGGTCTTCAGCCTGGTCGTGTGAGAGCGCGCGGAAGCGGACAAAATCTCCAGCCTTGAGTTGTCCCATCTTCCAGCGTTCAGCTTCAACGATGGTGGCGGGGCAAACGAAGCCGCCGAGGCTGGGGCCATCAGGACCGAGGATGACGGGCATATCCCCGGTGAAATCGATGGTTCCTATGGCATAGGCGTTGTCATGAATGTTGGAAGGATGCAGGCCGGCCTCGCCGCCGTCTTTGCGCGCCCAGCGCGGCTTTGGGCCGATCAGACGAATGCCGGTGCGATCCGAATTGTAGTGGACCTTCCACGCTGTGGAGAAGAACATCTCGATATCTTCAGCCGTGAAGAAATCGGGCGCGCCATGGGGGCCGTAAAGCACTCCGATTTCCCATTTATGCGCGTATTGAGGAGTGGCTGACCGAGGCAGAGCGTGCAGGCTGGCGCGTCCGGCCGGTGCGCCGAAATGCAACACATCCCCTGCACGCACGACACGCCCGGAGTAACCTCCGAACTTTCCAAGAATGAAGGTGGAGCGGCTATTCAGATAAGGGGGAGCTTCGATTCCGCCGGCGATTGCCAGATACGCCCGCGCACCGCCGCTTTCTGCGCTGCCAAGTTGCAGTACCGAGTTCTCTTTGACGTGCACCGCCTGCCAGCGGGGTATGGGGCGGCCATCGAGCCGCGCAGCAAAATCTGCTCCCGTCAAAGCAATCGTTGCATCGCCGGCGAAACGCAGTGTTGGACCCGTTAACGTGATCTCCAGACCAGCCGCAGCCTCGCCATTACCCACTAAACGGTTCGCAAAACGGAAAGCGAGCGGGTCCATTGGGCCGGAAGGTGGCACACCAACATGCCAGTAGCCAAGACGCCCAGGATAGTCCTGAACTGTAGTTTGGGTACCCGGTTCCAGGACCTCAATTGCTCTCCGGCGATATGGAAAATCTCGCAGGAAAGAGGTCATGACGCCGCCCGCTTCAAACGCGGGGTACTCGCAGATCTGTTTCACATACGAAAGATTGGTTTCAATCCCGGAGAGTCCGCATGCATGAAGGGCTGCGCGAAGCTTGACAAGGGCTTTCTGCCGATCGGATCCACGTACGATCACCTTCGCAAGCATGGGATCATAGAATGGAGTGACTTCGGTTCCCGAATCGACCCAAGTCTCCACACGCGCGTTGTTCGGCCAGGCGACGTGCGTTAGATTGCCTGCATTCGGCTGGAAATTCTTAGACGGATCTTCAGCGTAGATACGGGCCTGAATTGAGTGCCCGGATGGCTGGAACTTGATCGAGGCAAGCCGTGGCATCTCGCCGGCCGCTTGCTTGACCATCCATTCAACGAGATCCACGCCTGTGACTTCCTCCGTGACCCCGTGTTCCACCTGGAGGCGCGTATTGACTTCGAGGAAATAGAAGTCTCTGCGGACGGTATCGTAAATGAACTCAATTGTGCCGGCAGATTGGTATTGAACTGCTTTGGCAAGGCGGCCAGCCGATTCGAGTAAACTTTGCCGCACGCTATCCGGCAAATCTGGCGCAGGAGTTTCTTCGATCACCTTCTGATTGCGGCGCTGCACCGAGCAGTCGCGCTCGCCAAGAGCGAGGACACCACCTTTTCCATCGCCAAAGATTTGCACTTCGATGTGGCGGGCTGCCGCCACGAAGCGCTCAAGATAAAGGTTGCCACTGCCGAAACTCGACTGGCTCTGGCGCGAGACGGTCTCGAAAGCTTCGCATAATTCTTGTTCGGTATGGCACAGGCGCATACCAATACCACCGCCGCCTGCCGTGCTTTTCAGCATGACGGGGTAGCCGACTGCGGAGGCTGCCGTGAGCGCATCATCCCGATCATTGAGCAACCCGCTTCCCGGCAACATGGGGACGCCGTTTTGGGCCGCAATGCGGCGCGCCGTGTGCTTGAGACCAAAATCGCGCATCTGCTGCGGAGTCGGCCCGATGAATACGATCCCGTGCTCGGCGCACGCCTCGGCAAAGGTGGCGTTCTCGCTAACGAATCCGTAGCCGGGATGAATGGCCTCTGTCGCGGTCGCGCGCGCTGCTGCGAGCAATTGCGGAATGGATAAGTAGCTTTGCGCTGCAGGAGGCGGACCGATGCAGACGGCCTCATCAGCCTGCTCAACATGAAGCGAGTGGCGATCGGCCTCCGAGTAAACAGCGACGGAGCCGACGCCCATCTTCCTGAGGGTTCGTATAATGCGACAGGCGATAGCACCGCGATTCGCAATGAGGACTTTGCGGAACATTATGGCTCCGCCGCCCAGATAATGACCTCGACGGGAGTCGGATTGTAGGCATTGCACGGATTATTCAGTTGCGGGCAGTTGCTGATCAGACAAAGAACATCGGCGTCGGCGCGCATCTCGACATACTTGCCGGGCTCGGAGATTCCGTCTTCAAAGGTCAGCTTGCCATCGGCCGTGACCGGCACATTCATAAAGAAGTTGATATTGGCGGGAATGTCGCGCTTGGACATGCCGTGGTCCCAATCGATGAGGGCTTTAAGAAAGCTGCTGCGGCAGGCATGCATGTGCCGCTTTTCGATGGCGTAGCGCACCATGTTGCTTTCGTTGGCACATGCGCCGCCGAGCGTGTCGTGTCGGCCGCAAGTGTCGGCGACAATCGTGAGCAGCGTTGTGCCGGCGGTCGAAATTAACTTCGTTCCGGTGGTCAGATAAATATTGCCCTGCTGCTGGATGGTGTCTTGTGCGCTGTAACGATCGGCGTAGTCGTGCGAGTTGTAGAAAAGCGTGTCGACGGCTTGATTGCCTTGCAGGTCCACAATGCGGAAAAATTGTCCTTTGGCGATTTCGTGGATCCATGGCTCTCCGGCGGGAATCACATGGCGGTAGATCGCTTGAGCGGCATCGAGTTCGCTTTGAACCAGATTGTTGCCGATGGTTTTGAGGTTCGCATTTTCGGCAGTTGTTGGTGCAAGAATCGGCGCTGAGCTGATCATCTTAATGTCCTCAGAGGAAATATCGTTCGGTTAAGACGAATCCACGGCCGTTCTCAGGGCGCGAGATGCGGCAGGAATCGTCGACAGCTGGAGCGAGAACCTGGCGAATCGCGACGTGCACCGGCTTTGGCTGGTACTTCGGATTGGGGTCGAGCGGGTGCTGGCAGGTGTGGAGAATCGCCAGCACATTCATCTCGGCCCGAAGTTCGACGTAGCCGCCGGGCTTGGAATTTCCGGGAACGAAGCTCATGCGTCCGTCGGAATCGACATCAACCCGGCTGAAGAAGTTCACGTTGGCCACCAGATCGCGCGGGCCAAGTCCCCACTTCGCCAACTCAATCAGGAAACTATCACGGCCATTTTTGTAATACGCGTTGCGGACTTCCTGGTAAGTTGCACGATCGTACTTTCTTTCGATCAGTTGGCGGTTTGATGTGCCGGCGAGGGGATCGTGCCAGCCCACGGAGTCGGCAATTACCGATACAAGGATTCGTCCCATATCGGAGTAGAGAACGAAGCCTTTCGTGAGGCGAGCAATGTGCTGCGCCTTGAGCGTATCCGGCATGTTGTAGCGCTCGACAGGGCATTCGAAATTGTAAAAAATGGCGCCAACATTGGCTGCACCTTCGAGGTCAGTCAGCCGCATCGCAGTTCCACGCTTGAGAACGTGCGACCATGCGGCCCCTGGCTGAATAAGCTCCTCCCAGAGATTGCTGGTTTCGGTCATAGGCAGATACTCCTCCCGGGGTACGGGGAATTGTTGTATTCAGAAAATGAAGGGCTTTAGAGAAAGGCAGGAGGGCCACAGCAGACGCACATCTTCGTCAGCCGCAGATATACGTCAAGCGTGATATTTGCTCTTGAACCTCGAAGTGACGTAGCGTACATGCGAGCGAGTCTCGCATGAAACGATCGTTGTGGCCAATCGCAATTTCAAATCGTCATCATTCAGTCCTTGAATGAAGAGGGAGCACGGGAAAGTTTCAGGCGGGCTCAGGCGGCAGTCTCGCGTTTCGCGCCTTGCAAGGTTTCCTGATAGAGAGAGACGTAACTCTGCACCATTTTCTGAATGGAAAAGTTTTTTTCGACGTAATCGCGTACGGTTTCAGGACGGATGTCTAGACTTCGGACGCGATTGCTCATCTCACGGACAGAACGGCAAATGTGTCCGGATATGCCTTCTTCCACCACTTCGGGCACCGAGCCTCCCGGCATGGCGAGTACCGGAGTGCCGCAAGCCATTGCTTCCACCATCACCAGTCCGAACGGCTCATTCCATTGGATGGGGAACAGCATGGCCATTGAGTTTCCTAAGAGTTCGTTCTTGGCCTGAAGATCGGCAGGACCTACATACTCGACGAACTTGCCATCGATCTTAGGCTTAATTTTGCTCTCGAAGTATTCTCGAAATGCGGGCTGGACTTCACCTGCAATCTTCAGCGGGAGGCCTGTTCGGTGAGCGACGTCGATGGCGATATGCGCTCCCTTGATCGGAGCGATTCTACCGATGAAGCTGAGATATTGCTGTTTGCGTTCGACGAGGCGGTACAGACTCAGATCGATGCCGTGATGAATCGTACGCAACTTCGGAAGTGACTCCTGACGGGCCTGAGCATGGCTAATGGCTACGTATTGAACTTCGGGATAATGCGAGTAGAACTCGCTCAGCTTTGCATCATGAGGCCCGTGCAGCGTAAGGACGAAGGGCCGCGGCGCAAAGCGCGAGAACACCAATGACTGGGGCGACTGAACGTGAATCAGATCGCAATCGTCAAGCACATCTGCCGCAGCCCAGGCCGTGTGGTTGAGTTCTTTGAGCCAGGCATGCTCGCCTTGCTTAATTGGCCATTCCGAATGCGGGTAGATCGAGCGGCGTTCGGCTTGCACGGTAGATTCGCCATTCGCATAGACCACCACATCGATACCGGCCGCTTTCAATCCTTCGGCCAAGTGGGCGACAAACAACTCGGTTCCGCCATAATCAGCGGGTGGAACGGCAATGAAGGGTGCTGCTATGAGAGCAACCCTCACAAACAAACCTCACCGGTTAGCGAAATGAACGGAATAGTTCGAATGACCCCCATCAAGATGCTCCTCGTATTACTCGGTGGTCACTCGAAAACACGAATTCTCAAGCGCCCATCCGCGACATTATTGATCGTGCTGTCTCTTGCGAAGCGGTTCCATACGGTTCATCCCTCATTTTGAGGTTTATTCTTCGAGCATTTGGGGCGGATGCCCCTGCAACACAGCCCCGCATCTGGATTGTCGGCCAGCACTGTGCAACGACAGGCCGGATCTAGTGCATCGTAGTAGCGCCAGCGCTGTTGTTTTCGTTCGATGCCGAACTATGGTCCGAACATTTGGTTGAATTTTGCAAAATGCCCGTTCTTCAAAGCGACGTTCACGTATCCAACTGGTCCGAACTGCAGGTGAAACTCTACGAGGACTCCTGGCAGCCGAGCCTGAAACGGTTTCGTTCGCCATTTGCATTCCGCGGGCTGTCGAATTCAAGTTTCATCCCCGAAACCACATTGACAAGACTGGGCGGCGAGTATCACTTGCGGGAACGGTCGCTGCTGAGGAATTTCCGGAAATACGCGCACCGCAGCGCGATACAGCGGGATTCTCTTTGGAATTGGATCTCTCTCGGCCAGCACCACGGTCTTCCCAGCAGGCTTCTGGACTGGAGCTTCTCTCCCTACGTGGCATTGCATTTCGCCACCGTTAACCGCGCGGAGTGGGCCAATGACGCAATGATCTGGTGTGTCGACTGCGTCAAAATCAAAAAGTACCTGCCTGCCAAACTTCAGCGTTCGTTGAAGGAAGCGGACTCCGATGTGCTTACGGTTGAAATGTTGGATCAGGTTGCGCCAACGTTACACTGTTTGGAACGGCTCTCAAAGAAACCATTCGTTGCATTCTTTGAACCGCCGTCGTTGGACGATCGAATCATCCACCAGGCCGCTCTTTTCTCGGTCAGTTCGCGTGCTGACTTGAGCGTCAGCCAGTGGTTTTATGCGCACAGGGAGATCTTTCACCGGATCATTATCCCGGCGCAGCTTAAGCAGGAAATCCGCGACAAACTGGATCAGGCGAATATCAATGAGCGGACCCTGTTTCCAGGTTTAGATGGTCTGAGCTTATGGCTGACTCGTTACTACAGCCCGACGCTTCAGCTCCCGGTATCCAGAGATTTCCGTGAAGGGGTCAATCCAAGCCAAGTCTTAGGCACAGAGGTTGCCAATATGGAGCGACGACAACCTGGAGCAGCAGCAAAGCGGCAGCCACACACCAACATGACAGGTCAACGGCGTGCCGGGTGATTGGCTGGAGTTCGTTTGAGGCTGAGTACACGTACAGCCTCTTGGTTTCAAGCAGGAAGATGATCGTCCATTTGTGTGATTGGATATCTGCATTCGACCGCAATCGCGAATCCGGCGCCGGGTCCCAACGACTCCACCCGCACGACCTCGCCCTCGCCAAGAAGCGTGACCGGATGCCGGAACCGGGATCCGACCACGTTTACGGTCAAATTTACCGGTGTGCGCAACGGGATCTGGTCACTGGCGGTTACCAGCAGACCACCAACGCTCACGTTCCTGCTGACCGTCTCCAGTTCGCGGACCATCCCAGCCTGCGGATAGCTCAAGCTAACCGGAAAATGCAGGTCGAACCGGCGATACCTTCGCTCTTTGGCATAGGAGCCGGTGGGTGGATGAGGTTGGTTCACTCGATCATCCTAGCGACTGGAAATTGGACCTGCTAGGTGGCGGAGGACCATCGTCCTTGGGTACATGTCCTTTGGGTATCCAGCAACTCTGAAGGTCGAATGGAATTTCCCTGCCTGGACGCCGGTAAATCCCCGGATTGACTTCGCGCTTGGCAATATGAGACTTTTTTCGCGCAGTAGTAAGCGGCCTCTGGCTGTGGCTCACACGACAAATCGGTCATGGCTGAGAACAACGTGTCAGCCTTCTGCAGAGGTTAAAAAAATATGACTGCGGGAAAAGAATCCTCCGTCGGGGTACAAGGCACACGCCTGCGGGTATTAGGCATCGTATTGGCTGGCGGGAAAGGAACCCGGCTTTTCCCGCTCACGCGCGAACGGGCCAAACCGGCCGTGCCATTCGGCGGTAAATACCGGATCATCGATTTTGTCCTCAGTAATTTCGTCAATTCCGGAATTCACTCGATTTATGTGCTCACCCAGTTCCGGAGCCAATCGCTTCTCCAGCATCTGAGCGAGGGATGGCAATTTGGCGGGCTGCTGAAGAACCAGTTCATCATCAATGTGCCGGCGCAGATGCGCTCTGCGACGGAGTCCTGGTATCAGGGAACGGCGGACGCCATATTCCAGAACATAAATCTGATCGAGCAGTCAGATCCACACCTGGTGGCCATTTTCGGCGGCGACCACATTTATCGCATGAATGTCGGCAGCATGATCGATTTCCACATGGCGAAACAGGCCGAAGTGACGGTTGCCGCCATCCCCGTTCCACGCGAGCAGGCGGTGGAATTCGGTGTGATTGAGTCTGCCGATGACGGACGCATCATGGCCTTTCACGAAAAGAAAGCGGATGCCCCCACGATGCCTGGCGATTCCAGCCGCGTGTATGCGTCTATGGGCAACTACATCTTCTCCACTCGCCGGCTATTGGAACTGCTCAAGGCCGACGCGAAAGACAGCACCAGCCGTCACGATTTCGGTATGAACATCCTTCCCAAGCTGGCTGGGAATGCTCCTATGTACGCGTACAATTTCGAGACCAACCGGATACCAGGGGAAGAGGATTCCGCTCCTTACTGGCGCGATGTCGGCACGATTGATGCTTTCTACGAAGCCAACATGGACTTGAACTACGTCAAGCCCGATCTCAATCTTTACAATCGCGAGTGGCCGGTCCGAAGTACGAGCTATCCCGATCCTCCTGCCAAGTTCGTGTTCGACGAAACCAACCGCCGCGGCGAGGCTCTCGACAGCATTGTGTCCGGTGGTTGCATTCTTTCCGGCGGCATCGTACGGAAGTCGGTTCTCGGACGCGGGGTGCGCGTTCACACCGGCGCTCTGGTCGAGGGCTGCGTCATCATGGATAACTGCGACATCGGTCGCTACGCCAAGGTCCGCCGCGCCATTCTCGACAAGAACGTTCGCATTCCCGAAAACGCAACCGTTGGGCATGATCTTGCTGCCGACCGTGCCCGGGGATGGCACGTGACCGATTCGGGCATCGTCGTTATCGGCCGGGAGCACAGCCCGGTGCCAATGGCAGCGATGTTCACCTAGCGCTGCGAGTCACGCTCCTGCACAACATGTCGCAGATTTCTGCATAGGGCTTCCCTCAATTTCCCTTGACAGGATGGTTCTAAGCCCCGAGAATGAACGGCGGACAGAATTGTCATAGATCCTCCCCCTTTTTCATCAGTCCCGGTTCCGGGCGTTCAATTCTTGAGCATTAGAGCAGTGACCCCCATGCGGAGGGGTGTTCAGTGCGCCCGGAAGTCTCACTACAGCCGAACTACGGAGAGTGTATGCGCAGATTGTGTTTCGCAGGGGTGTGGGCGGGCGTATTTCTTTTAGCTATTACCTCAATGCAGCCAGCCTTTGGGCAGTCTTTCAGTTTCCCAGTGGGAGCATTCACGACGAGTAACGTGTGCGCGAACAGCAGCACACCCCCTCCTTCCTGCCAGATCTTGACTAACGGCTCTCCATCTCGGCCGCAAGTCATCAGTGGCGGTATCTTACGTCTGACGACCGCGAACACGAACCAGCACGGTTCGGCCTGGTTCTATACGCAACAGCCTCTGGCGAGCGGATTCACCACGGCAGTTCAGTTCCGCCTCACAAATACCAATTCGTGTTTTTTATGCACTTTTCCGGCGGATGGTTTGGCGCTCGTGATTCAGAACGATCCATCTGGCACCGGCGCTCTTGGCTATACGGGGAACGGACAAAATTTGGCATACGGCAATAACGACGTTTCGACGGCGCACGGAGTTGGTTCAGCGATCCTGAACAGTCTCGCTATCGAACTCGACACGCACCAGAACACCAACTACAGCGACCCGGATGGCAATCACATCGCAGTGCAAAGCTGCGGTCCCAACAACAGCAGCACGCTGACGCCGAATAGCGCCGACCACAACTATGCGTGCCCGAACGGCGCGTTGGCGAAATTGGCCCTGCAGAGCCTGCCTGCGGGCTTATCGCTGACCGATGGACTTACTCACACGATTACCGTTAACTACTTGCCTCCCGGAACTTGCACGAGTAATTGCAACAACCTGAGCATTTATTTCGACAGCACGCTCATCCTGCAGACAACGGTCGACATTACCGCTCAGTTGAACCTGACCAGCGGCAGCAGCGCATACATCGGCTTTACCGCTGCTACCGGCGCCAGTGTGGAGAACAACGACATCATCAGCTGGTCGTTCAGCCAGTGGCCGCTGAATCCAATCACCATCAATCAACCGTTGCAGCCTACAGTTACGAATTTCAATTACACCTCAGAACTGAGCGCGATCACCGACTATTCCCAGAGCGGACTACCGCCGAGTTCCTTCCAGGGTGTTTTCATGCAGGGGACGGTGACAGCGATCTCGGACCAGCAATTTTCTGATCTGGTCAACAACACGCCTTTCCAGGGCAGCACCTGTCAGCATCAGGACACCGGCAATGGGAATTATGCCTGCGTAAGTACAACCGATCTGTGCACCACCCCGACGAATTCTCAGGCGACCGGCGCCAACTGCTTAACCACGACGAACCCTGCCATCGGTGTTTCAAACACCTATAACATCGATCCTTCCCAGAAGCCTCTCATTGCCCCGGGCTACATCATGGGGAAGGATAACGCGTTGAGTTGCGGCGCTTCTGGCGATAACACGTGCAAAGGGCTGGTCAGCGTCTTCACAGGAATCAGCGGAGATGCAACCACGACTACGGGTCACACCAATAATTTCAACTCGGTTTTGTTTCCGATCCTGGGGAGCATGCAGCCGAGCACGAGTGTGACCACCACTCCGGCTCTGAATGCGGGCTGGACGAACGGCAATTTGACAGTAAATTTCAGCGGCAGCGAGATCGCACCCAGCAACAATCACAATCCGCCGCCACCGAGCTTGGCGCCCACCGTGACCTCATTCAATTACAGTGCCACTGGAGCGAATCTGCCCAATCCTGCCTCGGGCACGATCAGCGGTTCAAGCGGGTCGATCACCATTCCGGCAACAAAAGAAGGCTCGACCACTATTACTTACTCGGCCGTAGATAGTTCGAACATTATTGAAACGGTCGTGACCAATAGTGGCAACACGGTCAGTTCGGCGTCGCCAATTTTTACGTTCAACGTCGACCTGACCCCGCCAACCCTCAACTGCACTCCGCCAGCACCGGCTTGGCAGGCAACCGACGTGATGGTGCCGTGCACCGCTAGCGATGGAGGCTCGGGGCTCGTCGGACCTTCCTCATTTTCGGTCAGTACGAGTGTCCCAGCGAGCACTGAAACAAATAACGCCACCATCCCAGCGGTGACCGTGCAGGATGTCGCAGGCAACACATCGGCCCCTCAGCCGACATCGGGCTCTTTTGGCCCCTTCTGGGTGGATAAGAAAGCTCCCGTCATCAGCGGGCCCACCGTCTCCCCGGCCACACCGGTTTTTCCCCAGGCGGTGACTGCGAATTACAGTTGTACCGACGGCGGGTCCGGCGTGGTGTCGTGTGGATCCAGCCAGTTTTCACCAGGAACATCCAGCACCGGGAATATTGCGACCCCGGTGGATAGCTCCGTCGGCACGCACACGTTTACGGTGAACGCGCAGGATGCCGTCGGCAATGGCAGCACTCCAAGCTCGGTGACCTATACCGTAAGCCAGGCAACCCCGGTGGTAACCTGGGCAACACCGGCTCCGATCACCTATGGCACCGCGCTGAGTACCACGCAATTGAATGCCACCGCGAATGTGCCGGGTACGTTTGTCTACAATCCGGCCACCGGCACCGTTTTGAAGGCGGGGACCCAGACTTTGTCGGTCACCTTCACGCCAACGGATACCACCAATTACACAACCGCAGCGGCGACGGTTCAGTTAACGGTCAATGCCGCAACTCCAATTCTTACCTGGTCGAATCCTGCTGCGATCAATTATGGGACTGCGCTGGGCGCGGCGCAGTTGAACGCAACCGCCAATGTGCCGGGAAGCTTTGTATACTCTCCGGCCGCTGGCACCATACTAACGGTCGGAACGCAAATGCTGGGAGTCACTTTCACGCCTAGTGACAGCGTCGATTACACGAGCGCGACGAAGAGTGTTTCCCTCACCGTAAACAAAGCTTCCACAACGACGACCATCACTTCGGTATCGCCGAATCCTGCATTGCCCGGAAACCCCGTGGTTGTCAGCGTCAGCGTGGTCGGCTCTACGACTGTCACAGCCCTCACCGGCTCTGTGACGGTCACAGCGAGCACTGGAGAAAATTGCTCCGCGGCGGTTGCGGCCGGGGGCTGCACGGTCACTTTCTCGACGACCGGTGTGCGAACAATCACAGCGAGCTACAGTGGCGATGCAAACTTCACGGGTAGTTCAACTACTGGATCCGTCAGCGTATCGGTTGGGGACTTCGCGATTGCTGCGACGCCTCTCTCTGAGACGATCTCCTCCGGTCATCAAGCGGTGTACTCGATCACTCTCACCCCGATTGGCGGCCTGACCGGAAGTGTCAACCTGAGTTGCTCTGGTGGGCCGCCCAGCACCACGTGCTCGGTTTCGCCCTCGGTGGACAATCTTCAGGGTAATCCGATCACATCAACTGTAACTTTGATGGCCAGCAAGAACGTGACGCATGGTACCTACACGCTTACCTTCACAGGATCGTATGGAAACGGTGCGTTGGTGCGCAGCACGTCGGTGAGCCTGACGATCAAAGGTCAAAACTAGCTAAAAAGGGGCGGGATGCTTCAGATCTCGCCCTGTTGCTTTTGCCCTGGTCCATTAATGCAGCAGTCCGAATACTCCGACACCATTTGTGGTCCCCACGTAAACTTTTCCATTAATGACGGTTGGCGTGATGTACTTGTTGCCCGTTCCGAAGTGATCCCGGCCGCCGGACGCCTGATTGCTGTTGTACAGTTCGCTTGCGAGGTTCGTGGCATCGTAGGCATGAAGAACAGCCGGATTTGAATTCTCTGCCGCCCAGAGAATGGCGTCCTTCGTGCCATTCGCGGAAATGCTGGGAGTCGGGCCCGGAAACGGGAAAGAGTTGGCGGTCTGCGATGTGGGAGTAGTTCCCAGTTGGGCGTTGCTGATGGCAAATGCCTTGATGTTCGCCCCTGCGGCACCGTAGTAGACCGTGTTGTTGAAATATGCGGGCATAGAGAACACTCCTCCGCCAAGCGCACCCGGAAGATCCTGATCGATGTTGTTGGCACTCGGATTGAATTTCCCCATGGAATCCCGATCCACGACGTAGATGTGACCATCCTTCCCTGCTCCGACCGATAAATGGCGCGTTTTGCCAGAGCTGTCCGTCAGGTCAGGCAGCACGATCGCCCCTCCGGAGCCCAGATCTTCATCGGTGGAATTTTCCGAGTTTTGGTAGGACATTTCAAAATAATCGGCCACGGCCAATTGCTTGTTACTGGTCGAGATTTTCAGGAAGGCGTTGCCGAAATCGCCCTCATTGGGAAATCCTTGCGCGTTCAATGTGGTGTCGAAAACACCATTTCCGACCAGGGCATAGATATTTCCGCCGGAGTCCGCGGAAGGGGCGGTCCCGCCCATCCAGAATGCTCCCTCGTTTCCGTTGGGAGTTACATTCAAAACGGAAACCTGGGAGAGCGTATTTTCGTCGTAGCCAATGACCCATCCTGTGTAGGGACGGATATCGCAATGCGAGCCCCAGGTCGTGTAGATTACGCCATTCAGCAGCAGCAGCCCTGGCCGTTCCAGTTGCTGTCCCGGATCGAAGATGACATTGCCTCCGGAGCTGTTATCGCCGCTGCCGGGATAAATTGCCTGGATTTCTTTGGGGCCACCGAACTGCTCAGCGCCAGTGGTTAAGTCGAGCGCGTGCAGCCGCTGATGGTAATTGCCCGATCCATCTTTTGACATGGCGATCAAATACATGGTTCCGTGCGGTCCAGCGGTGGGATCGATGACCGGGGTCGCCGTGATTCCAATTTCCGGAATTACCTGATCGCATCCGTGATTGTCGCTGGTGGTCTCGCCGGACGCCAAAGTAGACACCTGCCAGAGCTGAGTCCCCTTGTCGGCATCGAAGGCATAGGCGCTGCCATGTTCCGTCACGATGAAAACGGCATTGTGGGTTCCGTTTGAAATATTCAGGTTGGGGACGTACAGCGGCTGGCCATCCACTTTGCCATCGACAGGGAGGACGAACAGCAGGCTAAAGCTCGACGTGTTTACGTTCGCGGTGGTAAGAGTGGTCTCGTTGAGATTCTGGCCCGTGCGGGCATTGTCGTTGTGATACGTGGTCACCAAGCTAGTGGTGGACGGTGACGGAGGCTGGTTGCCGTTATCTCCCTTACCCACGTTTGAATTGTTACCGCTACAGCTTACGAGGTAAGCTGCGGATGCCAACACCAGGAAAAGTGTGCACGCGACCTCAGACTTCTTCATGCGTCCCCCCAGAAGAGTGCTCTCGCGCGTCGGGACCGCTCCCATTTAGAAGCATTCTAGTACCGAGGGTTGCCGGGAATGGGCCGCCAGAAAGAGAGTCTACGGGGCAAATTGCTTGATGTCTGAGTAGACAGGCTTGAGATCAAAGCGATCAGCCACGTGCTCGGCGCCCGGCTCTTTACCGATTTCATCGAGCAGGCGCTGGGCTTCACGGTATTGCCCGACCGCTTCGGAGGCATGCCCTGAAAGGCGAAGATCAGTGGCCAGCAGGTAATGGATGCGGGCGTTTTCCAAACGAAGCCCGAGTTTCTCGCTCTTGCCCAGATTTTTTTGAAGTTCCTGCTCGGCCGGAGGATATTCCTTGTTTTTAATCATAGCCTCGGCGAGTGAAACCGAGGAAGCTACAGAGAGATATTTCAAGCCTTGGGAATCGGCTTGCTGAACAAGGCCTCGCAAATCGCCGGCAGCGGAACGAGAATTCCCCTCGGCGAGAGCGACTTTCGCGAGATTGATTTTTAACGTCAGGGCAGTTTCTTTGTCTTTGCTGTGTGAGCCTAATCGGAGCCCCTGTTCGTAAGCACTCTTCGCCGCTTTCAGATCCCCTTGGTAGAAGGAAAGATCCCCCTGAGCATTCAGGGCAGAAGCCAGCAGCGCATCGTTCTTCAGGCCGCGCGCCAACTCCTGAGACTCGTTAACCAGTTTCGCTCCCTCGGCACCTCGTCCCGCTTTGGCCAGGGCATCTGCAAGATCATCCAGGGTATCCGCCATGGTGCTGCTGCGATCTCCCATGTCCCGGAAAGTCTTGACTGCATCCTGCAATGCGCCAATCGCGGGGCCCAGGCGGCCCTGGTACTCGAAGATCAGGCCCATGCTGTGCGACATGCCTGCAGCACCGCGGTTGTCGCCCGATTTGCGATATAAATCGAGTCCCCGCATATAAGCTGTCATGGCCTGATCGTACTGTCCCGTCGCAGCGTAGGCCGAGCCCAGATTCTGCAGAGTTTCCGCGATGTCGCCTGGAACGTTCAGCTTTTCGCGGATTTGCAAGGCCTGCTGCAGGTAGGTGAGCGCGTCCTCGTTTTCTCCCTTGAGTGAATAGGCGTTGGCGATATTGTTCAGGCACAGACCTTGATATGTCTCGTCTCCGGCGTCACGCTGGATCTGCAGCGATTCTTTGAAAGCTTGCAGGGCCTGGTCAGCTTGGCCGCGCTCCATGTAAAAACCACCGAGATCGATCAGCGTGTCGCCAGCCTCTTTCTTGGCTCCGATTTCTTTTCTGATCTTTAATGCCTGGTTATAAGCGGAGAGTGCGGCATCGGGCTTGCCGAGCATTAACTGCACCTGGGCGATTTCCACTAAACTCGCGGCGACTCCGCGCTTTTGCCCGAGGCGCTGGTTGATGGACATGGAATCCTGATAATTTCGCAGGGCCTCGGCCGGCTTGCTCATTAGCTTGTACGCAATACCGGTAGCCTGCAAGATCAGCGCCTGCTGCTCCTGGTTATCAAGATCGATGGCAAGATGGCGGGCACGGTCCAACGGGTCAAGTCCCTGCTGTGGATTGCCAGACTTGATTTCAACGCGCCCCATGGCGAGCAATGTATCGAGATTCTTGCTGTCGGCCTGCAGCACCTTGCCATAGTAAGAGCGGGCTTTGTCCAGGTTGCCGGAGTCCTCGTACAGGCTGCCTAGCGCGAAAAGGACGTCGAGGTTGTCGGGAAAGCTTTTTTCCAGATTCCCGTATGCCGCAATTGCTTTCGCATTGTCCTTCGTAACGCGGGCGAGACTCGCGTCAATGAAGTATCTCTGTGCGAGGGGAAGGTTCTGGCTGAGTTCCACCGCGTGCCGCGAGGCCTGTTCGGCGTCGCTGTCGTACCCCAGCGCCGAGTAGGCTTCACCGAGGCGCGAAAAAGCGACTGCAAACTGCGGATCTTCGTTGGTGGCGGAGAGCAGGCGTTTCTGAGCTTCGAGGTTATTTCCCTGGCGCAGGAGCTGCAGCCCTTCGTTGTAGTCGCGGAGCGCGTCCACAGAGTTCGACGTGGGCTTGAACGACTGCGCCTGCAGTTCTTTCACCAGGTCCGATGAAAGAGCCAGATTCTGGCGGATCATCGCCGCCAGTCGGTCCACCGCCCCAGACAGATCCTTCTGGCCAGACGCTTCCGATTTCAAGCGAACCGTACGATTGTGTGTGCGATCTTGCAGCGTGGCATCGATCCGAATCTGATCTCCAAGCTTGGTATATTGGCCCCAAACCAGAGTGTCGGCATTCGTGAATTGCGCTACTCGCTCTAGCATTGCGGAATCAAGCGGCGAGTTGGGCGTGATTCTGAGATCGTGAAAAACCTGTTGCACGCGATCCGGCGAGACACTGCGCAAGTGCTTTGACTGTCCAACGTCGGTGCTCAACATGTCGGACAGGCTCGGCCCAAGCCAATCCCAGGACTGGTCACCCGAGGCATTCTGGAACGGCATGACCGCCATGGACACGGCCGGCGGACCTGGTTTTTCCGAAGATGAGAAAAGCTTGCCGCGAAACACGTACCCGACAATCGCCAGTATGAGAACGGTAACGATACCACTCAGCAGCGGCCAGGGAATCGTCTGTCCCCACGGCTTCACGTTGGGATGAAAAGCCAGGGTTGCGGCGGCGCGCTTGCCCTGCCAAGAGTCCAGATCCCGCAGCATCTCTGTGGCTGTCTGATACCGCAAGTTGGCGTCGGTCTCCAGACACTTGCTGACGATCCCGCTCAACGCCCCGGGAATACTGGCATCATGATCGGAAACGGGGATAGCTCGTTCCTGAGTTCGCTTGATCAGGCTGGCAAGCGCGCTGTCCGCCCGGAACGGCATCTTGCCCGTCAGCAGTTCGTAGAGAATCAATCCCGCGGTGAACAGATCGGACCGTTGGTCAAGCTGCTTACCTAGGGCCTGCTCCGGCGACATGTACTCCATGGTGCCGACCAGAGCTCCCACCTGGGTCATTCCATCACCTTCCATGGTGCGCGCCAGGCCGAAGTCCATGACCAGGATACGGCCCGTGCTTTCACGCATGACGTTTTGCGGCTTCAGGTCGCGATGAATTACGCCAACTGTGTGAGCTGCTTCCAGAGCCTGGCAAACCTGCTGCATGATCTCGACGGCCTCTTCCGGTGAGAATTTCTTTTTCTCCTGGATGAGGGACCGCAAGTCGCGGCCTTCGACGTACTCCATGGTGATGAACTTGGCGCCGTCGGCGTCGCCGAGATCGTAGATGCGAATTACGTTCTTATGAGTGACCTGACGGGAAAGGAGGAGTTCCTGCTTGAATCGCGCCAGCATCGAAGAGCTGGACGCTAGTTCCGGGCGAATCAGCTTGAGGGCTACGGGCCTATCCAGCTCGCGATCCTGAGCCTTGTAGACCGCTCCCATACCACCTTCGCCCAAGAGCTGCAAAATTTCGTAGCGTCCGGCGAGAACGTCTCCAGCTTCAAAAAGGGGTTCAGCAACCTGGGATACAGACGAACGCCGTGGTGGAGGAGGACGGCGCTGTGGAGTCCAGTCGCCGATTGTGGCATTGGGATCAACAACCGTGGCTTGGGAATCGACGAACGTAGGAGTATCGACGAACGTGGGGGTATCGTCAGCTGACGGGACATTGGAGCTCGAGCTGTCCCCTTTAACTGGGACTCCCACTCCGCCAGCCTGAGTTTTAGCGTCCCCTTCGCCTAAGGGGTCGAATGACGGACTTGTATTTCGCATGCTTCGTCGAGTTGGGGAAACACACCCCGCACGCCCCAACCACGCCCCGCTTTCCGATGAGTATATACCCTGCAAAAGGGCTGTGCAGTAACAAAGCGCAAGCTTGGAACCCCTGCCGTCCCCTGTCGATAACTGCCCCTCGGCCCATTTCCTCGAATGTCTGTTAGAGACGCTGGGCCAACGCAATGCCAGCGTACAATGGCTTCCGTCAGATCAGGGGCGATGAAAAGCAACCGAAGGCGAAAACGGCGGTTTTGTCTGGTAACTATTGGGATCGCATTAGCGATCCTTCTGCCTACCACGGCTCCAACTCAGCGACCCACGCTGAAGAATTTGTCGCTTTTTGCGCAATCTACAAGCTCTGCAGGCAGCCCTGAAGAACCCGCGTTCTTTCCCATGGCCGTTTGGTATAGCGGCGGGAAGGCCCGCGCCCCCATGCTGGAAACCATCACTCAAACCTCTCTTGGGCTGTGGAAGGAAGATTTGCTGAAGATCAAAGGGCTTGGGTTCAACACAGTCCGCACCTGGGTGGAGTGGAATGTGGGCGAACCGAGAGAGGGCGAGTACCACCTTGAAAATTTGGATTTGCTGCTGCGTCTGGCAGGGGAAGTGGGGTTGAAAGTCATTGTGCAGGTCTATGTCGATTCCGCTCCGGAATGGATCGGAAAGAAGTATCCCGACGGACGTTACGCCGCACAGGATGGACAGCCGATCGTTTCTCAGGCGGCGCCGGGTTATTGCTTCGATCACCGCGGCGTGCGGAAGGCGGTACTCGACTTCTTTCAGGAAGTGGCGCGGCATGCCTCGGCGAGTCCCGCGTTCTATGGATGGGACCTGTGGAGCGAACCCGCCGCCCTCAACTGGGCGAGAATTGGATACAAATCGGAGCCGATGTTTTGCTATTGCCCCAGTAGTCTGGAACGGTTTCGTTCCTGGCTCAAAAACAGATACGGATCGCTGGATCGATTGAATGAAGCCTGGCATCGGACCTTCACCGACTGGAGCCAGGTCGAGCCTCCACGCTACGGAACAATTCTGACGTATACGGATTTCATGGACTGGCGCGTTTATTACGGCTACAAGTTGGCCGAAGATCTGAAAATGCGAAATGACGCCGTCAAAGCCATAGATCACGGCCATGTCACGACGAGCCACGCACCCAACCCTTCTCCGCTGGTGCGTACACTGGCCGACCCGTACGATCCAACCGATGATTACCTCATGAAGGACTCCGTGGATTTCTTTGGAACCAGTTTCTATCCGAAGCTCACCGCAGTTGAGCACAACTGGACGCTGGAGCGGCAGGTTTTGGCGATGGACTTGACCAGCAGCATGACTGCTGGCCGCGGCTTCTATGTCGGCGAATTGCAGAGTGGGTATGGAGTGCACGGCACAGTCATCGGGTCACCAGTCACTCCAAACGACTTGGAGATGTGGACTTGGGGCATGGTCTCGCGCGGCGCCCGCGCCATCAACTATTACGCGTTTTATCCGATGAATGCTGGTTATGAGTCAGGCGGATACGGGATGATCAACCTGGATGGCAGCCTGACGGAACGCAGCCGCCGCGCCGGGAAGGTTGCGCAGCAAATCGAGGAGAATGCCGACCTGCTTTTGCAATCGCGCCCCGAGAGGGCGGAATTGGCCATCGTATTCAGCCCGCTCACTCCTTTACTAGGCGGCTACGACGAGGAAGGCAGCCGCACCGCAATGCACAAGGCCGTCGCCGGATACCACAGGATGTTCTTCGAGCGGAATCTGCCGGTCGACGTTGTGAGCGCGCGCGAACTGGCGCAAGATAACCTGCAGCAATACAAGCTGATCATCGTACCTTATCCCTTAATGCTGACTGATGAAGAAGCAAATATCCTGAAGGAATACGTCTCAAATGGCGGGCACCTTTTTGTCGAGGCCCGTCCGGGATGGGTGGATGAAAGGGGCCATGCCGAATCTAAAGTCCCAGGTTTTGGTTGGGACGAGGTGCTGGGCGTGGTCGAGAAGCAACTCATTCCTGGCCATGAGTTCGATGCCACGTGGGGCAACGCACACTTTAAAGGAATGACATTCCAAGAACAGTTCGACGTGGAGAGCAAGACCGCTCATCCGGTTGCCTTTCTGGCAGATGGAACCTCGATCGCTTACGAAAATGTTTACAACGAAGGCGAAGCGATTATTTTTGGCAGTTTCGTCGGGCAGGAGAACTACGAACATCCCATCGCGATGCATCCTTTGGCTGCGATTCTGGCTCGATGGGCGGGCCTTTCCGAACTCAAGCTGCGCGCACCCGCTTCAGTCGAACTGCGGCAAATGGTTGTGCCGAAAGGCCGCTGGATTTTCTTCTTCAATCACGCTGAGAAGCCGGCTCCAATCGAGTTCAGCAGGATTCTGGAAAAATCCGCTGCCCGCGTCCGCGAGATCGTTACCGGCCAGAAAATCTCCTTCACTGGAACCAATCTCGCTTTGAAAACAGAGATTCCGGCCGAGAGCGTGCGAATTTACAGAATCGATTACTGAGCGGGCCGCTTGTCTTGAATTCTCATCTTGAATTCATATCTGGAGGAATACTGTGAGTGTTGCTGATTATCGCGAGCGTATCACCGAAGTCTTACAACGTATCTGGGAAACGCAGACCACCAATATCGAGAAGGTTTCAGGAGTGATGGCCGAGTGCATTGTGCGTGGCGGCCTGGTGCACCTTTTCGGCAGCGGCCATTCCGTCTTGCCAGTGCAGGACATGTTTCCACGTTACGGCGTATATCCCGGATTTCGTCCTCTGATGGATATGCGGCTCATGTGGACCAACGTAATTGGCTCTGGAGGCGCAAAGGGCCTGCTGTGGCTGGAACGGCGAGAGGGCTATGCGGCTGTCTTGTTTGAAAACGAACCGATTCGGAACGGAGACGTCATGCTTGTCTTCTCTCATGGAGGCCTGAATGCCGCTGGCATTGAAGTACTGCAGGAAGCCAAGAAGCGCGGTTTGACCACCGTCGCCATCACCTCCATGGATAACTACCGCAAACGTGAATCCACCCATTCATCAGGAAAGAAACTGGCCGACGTTGCGGATCATGTGATCGACAACTGCGTGCCGGCCGAAGACGCGCTGGTGGCAATAAATGGATGGAAAGCGCCCGTGGCTGCAGGTTCGACAGTTTCCACAGTGACAATCGCGATGGCGATCATTGCCCAGGTAGCGTCCGACCTGGCAGCTAAGGGTCACCATCCGCCGGTATTTGTTTCACCCAATGTGGCAGGAATTCCCGCAGACAATAACAACCGCGTGTACGAAGCCTACGAACGCTCATTGAAACGATAACCTGTGAATCAAGAGGCCCGGCCCCGCAAACTTTTCCTTGCCGCATGCGGCGGGATTCTTGTTTTTGGAATTGTTCTTGCCATCTTGGGAACAGTGTTCGGCCTCCCCGAGATGCGGGCACGATTACGCATCGATCTGGCTCAGCAAGGCAACCTGATTCTGCTGCTCTACCTCGGCATTTTTTGCGCATCGTTGGTGGTAGGCCCGCTAATTGATCGCGCTGGAAACAAAATTAGTTTATGTATTTCTTCTCTCTTTGTGACTGTCGCGATGCTTATGTTCGCAGCCGTTCATTCCTTTGCCGCCGCCGGTACAGCAGCAGTTTTGCTAGGACTTGGCGGGGGTGGGTTGAACACGTGCACGAATGCGATGGTGTCCGATCTCTATGGCGAGCAGCGCGGACCCATGCTGAATCTGCTGGGTATTTTCTTCGGTATCGGTGCGCTCTTCGTACCCTTATTCGCGGGCAGCCTGGAAGGGCATTTCACAATCCCGCAACTTTTTGTTTTCTGCTCCGTGCTGTCGGCTGGGTGCGCCCTTGCCTATGGGATGATTGCGTTTCCACCGGCTCGAAGTGATCAATCCTCTTCCTGGAGGGACATTCTCGGTGTGGCGCGGTATGAGGGTCTTTTGCTGTTAGCCTTTATCCTATTTTTTGAGTCGGGAAATGAGGCTTGTATCGGTGGCTGGACTTCCACATTCGTGAACGCGATCGGACACTCCCCCCAAAGTGCTACCTTGGTATTAGCGTCATACTGGGCGGCTCTGATGGTGAGCCGCATACTGGCCGCACGTCTACTCAGTACGCTAGAGAAACCTCAGTTGCTGCTGGGCGCCGCCTTGATCTCGGCGGCTGGTTGCGCGATTCTGTTGTTCGCTCGATCGTTGAGTATGCTGTTCACGGGAACAGCATTGATCGGCTTGTCATACGGGCCGATCTTTCCTACCACATTGGCTATCGCGGGCGATCGCTACTCGAAAATGGTAGGAACCGTATTCGGATTCCTGTTTTCGGTTGCGCTGTTGGGCGGCATGGCGCTTCCGTGGGCTGTCGGCGAGGTGTCGCAGAGAGGCAGCGTTCGTGCCGGAATGATTGTGCCTTTAATCGGGGCGACTGGAATTAGCGTCCTGACGCTCGCCGTACTATTAAGAGAGCGCAAACGCGCGATGCTGTCGGAGACGAGTGCGGCTAAGTTTTAGGAAACAACCGGAGTTAGATTCTCTTGTCCTACGTTCTTGCAGTTGATCTCGGCGGGACGAAATGCTCCGCAGCTTCGATCGATAAAAGCGGACGCCTTCTGTCGCGACGGACTGTTGCTGTGGATCACAGCTCTGCGATGGGTCCTTTGCGGCAGATCATTGAACTGGGGAACGAACTCGCCGATGGAAAAAGGCCGCACAGGGTGTTTGCTGCCGCTGCAGTGGCCGTACCCGGACTAGTGCGTCGAAAAGGCACGGTTTGGGCGCCGAATCTGCCTGGCTGGGAGAATATGCCGCTAGCCAGCCGCCTTAAGCGCGCGCTCGGAATTCCAGTGCTGGTCGAAAGCGATCGCAGCGCGGCAGTACTGGGGGAATGCTGGCGTGGCGCAGGTCGCGGAAGGTCCGATGTGGTCGTATTGATGATTGGCACCGGCATCGGGGCCGGCATTCTAAGCGGCGGACGAATTATCCGTGGCGCACACGAACTGTCTGGCTGCGCTGGATGGCTCACCATAACGCGTGAAAAAGTTCCCAAGGCGACCGGAAATGGAGAATTGGAGACGTTAGTAGCGGGACCAGCGATTGCGCGGGCTGCCCAAGCGGCGCTGAGAGAAGGACAACAAAGCTGCCTCTCGGCAATGGATGGCTCGAAAATCACCGCGCATGAAGTTGCTGCTGCAGCGCGGCAGGGCGACCGAGTAGCCCAAAACATTTTTGATCGGTGCGGAAAACTTCTCGGGTTCGGGATCGCGAACATCGTAAGCCTCTTTGATCCGCAGGTCGTTGTACTTGGAGGAGGAATGGCGTCGGCGGCTGATCTGTATCTTGATGCTCTAAAATCCGCGATGCGGGAACGAGCTCAACCGCTCGCGGCCAGGCAGGTAAGAGTGGTTGTCAGCAAGCTCGGCGATGAGATCATTCTGCTGGGTTGTGCGCAATTGGCCTTCACGACCAGGAAGGGGAAACGATGAATCGGCGTTCCTTTGCTCAAAGCGTAGGCAGTGCTGCCATCCTGTCGGCAATTCCCGGGGCATCGTGGGCTGCGCCGTCGCAGGGTGGCAACCCGCCAGGAAAAATAATGGCGATTGCTGCCCATCCCGGTGATGGGCTTTTCACGATGGGTGCCGTGGTTGCACAACAGATCGCACGCGGAGCCGCAGGCACGTTCCTCAGCCTGTCGCTCGGAGAAAGAGGAGCGCCAAAGAACATTCCTGTTCCGCAGTACGGAGAAATGCAGCGCACCGCCACAGAGAAAGCCGCCCAGCTGCTCGGTGCAAGCGCAATCTTTCTAGCCTATCCCGATGCTGAAATCCCTTTTAATGATGAAAGTTCACTCCAGGTCTGTGACGTAATTCGAGAGCAGAAACCCGAGATCGTGATCACTCACTGGAGCGGAAGTTGGCATAAGGACCATCAGAATTGCCATTCGATCGTCCGCGATGCGATCTTCTATGCGGGTTTAGCCACGCTGGCACGCAGCCGGCCGCCGCATTCAGTTTCGAAGGTCTTCTATGCGGACAACTGGGAGGACGCCACCAATTTCGTGCCTGACACCTACATCAACGTCGAACGGGTCTACGAGAAGTGGCTCCAGGCTTGCGATTTCTTTCCCATGTGGCGAGGACAAACCGGATTTTTCCGCTATAACGACTACTACAGCAGCCTCTCTGTGATGCGCGGCTGCCTGTCCAGTTTCAAGCATGCGGCGGCCCTGATGTCAGATCCGGATCAACGCATGCAACATCTACCATCCCTATGAATGGCTAGCAGGCGTCGTCCGGCTCAGTTTCACACCTTTCGATTCTGTTCGGCATAGGACGCCACTGCCGTTTCTGGCCGGGCCGCGTCGGGCTTAACTACCATAAACGGCCCGATTGCCAGAACATCCATGCGAGTACGCTGGAAGCAATCGATGGCCTCCTCGGGAGTACAGACGATTGGCTCGTTTTCGTTGAAGCTGGTATTCAGAATGACAGGGATGCCGGTCTTGCGATGAAACGCAGAGATCAGATCGTAATACAGCGGATTTTCCTCGCGAGTTACAGTTTGCAACCGCCCTGTATCATCCACGTGGTTCACCGCCCACAGCGCTTTACGCTTCTCCGGGCGAATCTTGTAGACGTGCAACATGAACGGGGAAGGATGATCGTGCTCGAAATATTCGTGCTGATAATCGGCCAGGATCGATGGAGCAAAGGGACGAAACCATTCACGATGCTTGATCCGCGCATTGAGAACATCCTTCATGTTGGGCAGGCCCGGATGCGCCACGATCGATCGATTGCCCAGCGCGCGCGGACCCCACTCCATGCGGCCCTGAAACCACCCAACCACGTTTCCAGCGGCAATCTGTTCTGCGGTTTCTTCAAGCAAGGCTTCCCGGGTTAGCTTGTGGCCCTCCAGGCCTGCATTCTGTAATGCGGATTGAATGCGGGATTCGGAAAATTCGGGGCCAAGATACGAATTCTCCAACACGTGCCGACGGGGCTGTTTGAGGACCGCATGATAGGTGTGCAGAGCGGCGCCAATCGCGAGACCCTCATCTCCGGCGGCAGGCTGAATATAGTTACGTTGGAAAGGCGTGCGATCAAAGATCTTTCCATTGGCGACGCTGTTGAGGGCGCATCCACCTGCCATCACAAGATCCTTGTGCGGGACGCGTTGATGCAAGTCATTGAGCAGATGAAAAAAGATTTCTTCGAAACGGTGCTGTAAAGCGAATGCCAGGTCCATGTCACGCTTCGCAATTTCGGCATGCGACTTTCGCGGCTCGCCAAAAAGTCTCTCCATTCGATGCGAGAAGTGCCGGGCCAATTGAACGGTCCCGTCGGGCAGCACCTGCATGCCTTGATTGCTGCCCAGTGGCTTGAAATAACTCAGGTCGAGTTGAAACCCGCCGCTCTTTGCGGCGACGATCCGGTCGATCTCGCGGACATAGGTTTCTGTGCCGTAGGGTGCCAGCCCCATGACCTTGCCCTCATCTCCGTACTTTGCATAGCCGATGAATTCGCAAATCATGGTATAGAGGCTACCCAGCGAGTGCGGAAGAAAGACACGCTGCAGCACATCAACCTGATTGCCCTCACAGCGTGCCATCATGGTGGAGACGAAATCTCCGGAACCGTCGTAGCTGAAACCGGCGGCCTTTTCCCAGGGCGAGCAATAGTAAGCGCTCGCGATATGCGCAATGTGATGCTCCAGACGGTGCTCCTGAAACCGGAACTGTGTCGCATCCGCATCGAGGGCTGTCGCGAGCAGGGAGCGCACGTTACGCATCGCTTCTTTCCGCTGCCGCAGCCGAATGAAATTGAGGATCTTCGCGGGATTGGCCAATGCGTACTGAACTTTCCTGGCCAGGTTCGCGTCGCTGTCCTGGCCAACTGCCACATGTTCCACGTCGGAAATTTTCGCGCCCACCGCATCCAGACACGCCTTCACGGCTAGAGCTGGAAATCCGCCAAAATGTTTGTGGCGATTGAGACGCTCCTCGGCAATGGCAAACCTTACTTCCCCATCGACGATAATCGCGGCGGAAGCGTCCGCGTGAAACATGTTGAGGCCCAGAATGAGCATGAACCGCTTTGTCTCCTCTTTGCTTTGGATAGATCAGTCGTCCGGGTTGGATGTGCCTTCAGCGGCTGCAATGAACTCCGCTGTATCGATGAAAATTCGCTCTCCAGTGGCAATTGATTCTTCAACGCCGAAAGTCCCAAGCGTAGAGCAGACAATCTCGTCGAAGCGAATGGGAGGCGCATCACGCTGTTGCACAGATTCCGCAAACGCGGCCCACTCTGCGCAATGACCTTTATCCTGCCGAAAATGGGATCGCATCACGTGTGTGTGGCCATTGTGCACCAGCTCAAGGCGTCGAAAATCCTCCAGCACGGCAATGCGGCCTCCACCAAACACTTCAATTCGCTCCTTCGAAAAAGCACGGTCACCATTGGCGAGATAGCTGATCGTTCCCTGCGAGCCGTTGGCAAAACGGAGCGAGACCATCACATTGTCTCCGCTGTAACGTGCCAAGGCACCGACGGCGCGAGCCTCTACTGCAACAATTGGCGATGCGGCGAGAAACATGAGCAAATCGACGAAGTGGCAGAGTTCCCCGAGAATGCGCCCCCCGCCCTGTTCGCGGTCGTTGACCCAATGGTCCGGAGGGAGATGTCCGGCATTGATGCGGTATTGTAGCGCCAGAGGTTCTGAGATCTGCGATAGAAAGGACTTCATTCTGGCAACCATAGGTGCGAAGCGGCGGTTGAATCCAACCATCAATAGTGGCGCTTCGGGAAATCCTTTACGCGCGCGAACGATCGCACTCAACTCTTCCCGCGACAAGCACAAGGGCTTTTCGCAGAAAACGTTTTTCGCCGACTGGAGTGCCGCCAAAACCTGCTTTGCGTGCAAGTGATGCCGCGTTGCCACCACGACTGTGTTCAAGTCGGGATTGTTGATCAGCTGACCTTCGTCCGTGGTGCAGCTTCGAAATCCGAACCTGCGCGCTGCATCTTTCGCATGAGCGCCGCTGGCTGTGCAGACCGAAACCAGTGAGGTATTTGATGAGGCTTTGATCGCAGGAATTAGCGTGGATGACGGAAATGCTCCTGCCCCGAGCATTCCCACAGCGGGGCCCGAGCTGCCATACTCCGGGGTCCGGGAAGGTATCCTGGCGATAAGTTGCAACGTTCCGGATTGATCTCCAGAGCTGGCGTATTGAATCACCACTCCGAGAAATGGCTCTCTCGTTCCCCCCGTGATCAAGTCGTAGGCACTCTGGGCGCGTTCGACAGGAAAACGGTGCGTGATCAGCGGCTCGACATTGATCTTCCTGTCCGCGAGTAAGCCCACGAAAGCTTCCATATTACGGGTTTCGCTCCAGCGGACATAACCAATCGGATAATCGCGCCCCTTCTGTTCGTACGCGACATCGTAACGTCCGGGCCCGTAGGAGCGGGAGATGCGGAAGTCGAGTTCCTTTTCGTAAAAGGCCTTCCGCTCAATTTCCATGCCGACCGTACCTACGGCAACGACGATCGCTTTGTCGCGAGCAATCGCACCAGCGAGATTTACGGGATCGCTGCTCGGAGTCTCGGCGGTAATCAGAACCGAGTCAACGCCCACTCCACTTGAAATGTCCAAGCAGAGGTTGTGAAACTCCGAAGCAGAACTCGTCGTCGCATCGGCCCCCATGCGGCGCCCGAGATCAGCACGGGACGCATCGATATCCATTCCAATCACCCTGCAACCTGCGGCCTTCAGCAGTTGCAGCGTGATTTGGCCGAGCAAACCCAGTCCGATGACGGCAACCACGTCGCCGAGTTTCGCTTCGGCCGTGCGGATCCCATGAAGCGCAACCGCTCCTAAGGTTGCGAATGCAGCTTCATCGAACGAGACTGCCTGTGCCATGCCTGTGTCAGCCGTGGGAATGCGCGCGACCAGCAATCGAGGCACACAAGCAATCTCGGCATGCACCGCATAGCCCGCGCCCGCGCACGCGACGCGATCTCCAGGTTGAATGTCGGTTATACCTTCCCCCACCGCAATCACTGTACCGGCGCTGCTGTAGCCAGGGCTCTGCGGTCGATCAAGACGGCTCCGCACGGTTTGAATCGCAGAGAAAATCCCATCGCGCTTCACTTTACTGATGACATCCCGCACCAGATCCGGCCTCGATTGCGCCTTCTGCAGCAGATTCTTGCGTGCGAACTCAAATGAGGCGCGCTCCGTTCCCGCTGAGACAACGGAACTCGCAATTCGCACCAGCACGCAGCCGGGTAGCACTTGCGGCGCAGGGACTTCCTCGACCGTGATCTCACCCGTACGCGCGTGTTGAAGAACCTGTTTCATGCGGTCGCCACCTGCCTGGGCCGCAGAACCTCTGCTTCAAATTTGTGCGCACCGCCGTCCAGAAAGTTCTGCATCCATAATTCCAGCGTCAGGAATTGCCATATCTGCATGGACCAATCATTGCGTCCGCTGCGATGCTCCTGAACCAACTGACGCACAACCTCGGGCTTGAAAAGACCTCGTTTTCTGATCTGAGAGGACGATAGCAGGTCGTTCACCATTTCTTTGAGATCGTGCGCCAGCCAATGATCGACTGGAGCGGCAAATCCTGCCTTCGGCTGCTGCAGGACTTCACGAGGCAAGATGCCGCGCATGGCCTGGCGAAGAATGTACTTTGTCGTAGGCTTCAGAGACCCGTTCAGTTTGTACTCCGGTGGCACATTCCAGGCCACGAATTCCGCGAGTTCACGATCCAGGAACGGAACCCTGACCTCCACTGACGATGCCATGCTCATCTTGTCGTTGTAAGTGAGATTCAGAGTGGGCATGAAGATCGTGGTGTCCAGATAGAGCATCTGGTTCAGGAAATCCGCGTGAGCGACACGCTTGAATGCAGCCCGGTGCTGGATAGCAGGATCTGAGGCGTGAATTCCTGGAGCAAATTCCGGGTTGTAAATTTGTGATTTCTGAGCCTGATCCAGATACGTACAGTTCGCGATGAATCGATCTACAGGGCTGAGCGACGCAGTCCGTGACATTTTCTTCGCAAGCCGAATCGTACCTTTGAGTACAGTGCCTCGTAAGCTGGGAAGTACAGCGAGGCAGGATTCCGCGAACTTGCGCACCGGCGAAGGAATGTGCTGATATGCCTGCGCCCAGGAATGCGCCACGTGTTTGCGGTACCCGGCGAACAGTTCGTCGCCACCAACGCCGGAAAGCAGCACCGTCGCTTGTTTGCGAGCCTCGCGGCAGACAAGATACGCGGTAATGATGGCAGGATCGGCGGTGGGCTCATCCATGTGCCAGATCAATCGGGGCAGCAAGTCTGCGACATCAGGCTCAACGACGAGGCGATGATTTTCGCAGTCGAGATGGCGAGCCAGTCTTGTGGCAACGTCCGGATTGTCAAGGGTGGTTTCGCCCACGCGATGCTTGCGCGGAAAAGTAATCGTATACGTCCGCACCGGTTGGCTTGTCGCGTCCCGCATCAGCGCGACGATACTGGACGAGTCGAGCCCCGCACTTAGAAACGCTCCTATCGGGACATCGCTGACCATCTGCGCTCGGACTGAGCGGCGCAAGCGCTCGCGGACTTCATCCGCCAGGTCGGATTCAGAGCGTGTGTAAGTTTCTTTCGCCGGCGGAAATGTCAGGTCCCAGTACTGCGTAAGCTTCAGTTCGCCCTTTCGGAAAAGCGCATAGTATCCGGCAGGAAGCTTCGGAATTCGGCGAAACATGGTATTCGGATCAGGCACCCAGAGAAAGGTCAGGTACTGGTGCAGCGACTGAGGATCGAGTTCCGCGCTTATTTCCGGAACCTGCAGCAACGCCTTGACCTCAGAAGCGAAGGCGAATCGCTCGCCCTCATGGAAGTAGTAGAACGGTTTGATTCCGAAATGATCTCTCGCAACAAAGATTGTCGGCGTCGTCGAGCGGAGATCGACAATGGCAAATGCGAACATCCCGTTCAGGCGCTTTGCGCATTCCGGCCCTTCCTGTTCGTAAAGATGAACGATGACCTCCGTATCAGTGTGGGATTGAAACCGGTGTCCCTTTGCTTCCAGTTCGTGCCGGAGTTCGGCAAAATTGTAGATTTCACCGTTGTAAGTGATCCACACAGTGCGGTCTTCGTTGCTCATCGGCATATGGCCGTCTGGCGACAGATCCAAAATGGCGAGGCGCCGGCTGCCCAGGCCCATATAAGAGCCGTCCGGACATCTCCGGTCCCACACGCCGTAGTCGTCAGGGCCCCGGTGCGCCTGCACGTGGGTCATGCGCGCTAGCGTTTCCCGATCACCGCAGTTCACGACGCCGCTAATGCCGCACATGCTGGTTAACGTGATCCCTTTTGAGCCGCGCGTTGCATCTTGAGCTCATAAATCTTGGCCTTGATGTGGAAGAACTGAATGCCCTGCAAGGTGCAATAGATAAGCCCGGGCATACCGTCGAGAAATCCCAGCGAAAAAACGTATTTGTAGAAGAAGAATAGAATTGGAGATCCCGGGATAGCGAAAAACCTCTTGCGCAACCAGCGGCGCCGTTGAGCCTGCGATCCGAAAAAAGACGGCCTCAAATCTTTGGCACTGGATTCACCCGCCAGCCAAACTTGCGCTTCCCAGTTGGAATACTCGTCATGCTTGCGGATATAGCGGGAAAGCGATTCCACGTTGTGATGCAGCAACGGATTTGTTAAAGAGGCTGTCCGTGACCCCGCGTCTAGCACGATGTGTTCATGAACCTCCATATCAGCCATGGACTGGTCTTGATCTTTGAGCCGGCATTCAAAGCGCCCCTTGCCGCGGCGGAAGAGCGAAAGCTTGTAGAAGCTGGCCCCGCTGTGGCGAAGTTCCTGGCCGAGGAAAAACATGCGAAGCGCCACGTAATATCCGTCACAAGCTGGATTCTGAATAGCACGGCGGATTTCCGCCGCCAGTTCCGGAGTCATCGATTCATCCGCATCGATCAGAAAGACCCAATCGTAGCTTAGCGGCAATGAGTCCATGGCCCATTGTCGTTTCTTGGGCCAGCCGCCCTGATAGTGAAACTGCACCACATGGCCGCCGTACGATTCGGCGATTTCCACAGTCGCGTCGGTGCTCTGGGAATCGACCACGTACACTTCGCCAAGGTCACGCAATGACTCCATGCAGCGCGACAGGTTGTGCGCTTCATCACGCGTGGCCACAATCGCCGTGATCGGAAGAGGGTCCGACGCATTTCGACGCAGCAACTGTTTCGAATCTTCCAGTTTGGGCATTGGGACTGAGGGGCTCCGAGCATTCTAACCCGATTGTGCTTCCACGGCACCGTTCAGCGTTATCTTCAATGGCAACATCGCGCCAAGCAACCCGGTTATACTGGCACTCGATTGACTTCCGATTCCATGCATCTAATTACGCCGGGTAAAGGAGACATTCGCGACTTCTGGAACGCGGACCCGTGCGGTACGCGGTACCTCGAAGGAAAAGATGACTTCGATGCGCATGCCCGCGCCAGGTACGCGCTAGAACCCTACATCTTCGACTTCGCGCAATTCCGAACCGCCCGCGGGCTGAAAGTACTTGAGATCGGGGTGGGCATGGGCGCGGACTACCTGGAATGGCTGAAGGCCGGCGCCCATGCTACAGGCGTGGACCTCTCGCCGGCGTCGATTGAGCGGGCCCGACGCCGCTGCAACTTGGCTGGATTCGAACCCGACCTGCGCGAAGCCGACGCCGAACACCTTCCCTTCGCTGATGAATCGTTCGACATCGTTTACTCCTATGGGGTAATGCACCACAGTCCGAACACAGCACAGTGTGTAAATGAGGCGTGGCGGGTGTTGAAACCTGGAGGACAGGCAAGGATTATGCTGTACCACCACCCCTCGGTCACCGGCGCCATGCTCTGGCTGCGTTATGGACTCCCGCAAGGAAAATCACTCCGCCAAGCTGTCTTCGACCATCTGGAGAGCCCCGGAACAAAAACGTATACGCAAGCCGAAGCGCTCTCTCTGTTCGAAAGGTTCAAGGACGTGAACGTGCGACTGGTCTTCAGCCCGGGAGATCTGTTGCTGCACCAGCCTTCCCCGCGTTATCAGTCCGGATTCTACCGGCTCGTCTGGAAGTTTTTTCCCCGGCCCTTGGTGCGGAAGTTCGGAACAAGATGGGGATTGTTCCTGCTGATTAGCGCTACTAAAACCGCCTGAGCTAGGTGGAGTGCAATTCGCACCAGCGTTGCAAAACGAAAAGAGACCAGGGCCGCGACCAGGATACCGCTCGGTCCAGAAAGTCTTGCCACGTTCGACAGACCGCTTTGCCGCTCAGCAAGCCACCGAGGGGTCCCCGATCAATTCTTTTCGCGTCGAGTACAGACTTAATTTCAGCCCGCAATTCCTGACGCATCCAATGTTCGAACGGCAACGTGAATCCGCGCTTTGGACGGTATATGACTTCATCAGGCAAAGAACCTTCCAACGCTTCCACCAAAAGCTTCTTAGGCGTCCGGTTCAGCTTCCACGCGCCCGGCAACGCTAGCACTGCCTTTGCCAGTTGATGATCGATGAGGGGGACCCGCACTTCCAGACCCTGCGACATGCTCATAAAATCGGTGTCGCGCAAGAGTGTGTTCAGCATATAACAGCGCGATTCAAGGTAGGAAACGCGGTTAACGGCATCCAGACAACCAGCGCGCCAGAGGCGATCGCGAAGAGAATCGTTGGCCAGTTCAACAATAGCTGCCTTTGGATTGCAGAGCAACACGTCGCGCTGCCTGGGAGTAAATACGCTTCGCGTGAGGAAATAGGGATGCAAGAGATCCCCATTGCCCCTAGCCAGGTCTGCCAGCTTGCGATTTTGATCGTTGGCTGGTGCCATGGCATTGAAAGCGGATGCAAACCCAACCCGCAGCTGCGTAGGCATATGGGCCCAGTATTGAGAAAACCGTTCCATGCGGGGCACCATACGAAAAGAAGCGTAGCCCCCGAAGACTTCGTCACCGCCGAGACCGGACAATGCGACTTTCACTCCGGCCGCGCGAGTCTCGCGCGAAACAAAGTATGTATTCACACCATCCATAGTAGGAAGGTCCATGGCGCGCAACGCGTCGGGAATGGCGGCCATAACATCAGTCTGACTGACGTTGATTTCGTGATGATTCGTGTGGAACTTCTTGGCAATGGCTCGGGAGTGCTGCGCTTCAGAAAAATCCGCTTCGCGGAAAACGATAGAGAAGGTACTTGGGGTCATTCCTCGGCGGCTCAGAATGCTGACCAGAGCGCTCGAATCGATGCCGCCGGAAAGGAATACTCCGACCGGCACATCACTGACCAACTGCAATCGCACGGCGTCTTCGAGCATCGGCTTGACGCTCGCGAGCGTATCCTCGTTTGGAAAATCGGTGGGCCTTGTCTCGTCCACCAGATCCCAATACTCCGACCGCCGCAACGTCCCCTGCTCCCAGATCAGCGTGTGTCCGGCAGGTAGTGCGTGGATGCCCTCGATCAACGTAAGCGGATCGTAAGCCGAACCGAACGTCAGGTAATTCGTGAGACCAGCAACATCAATACGCCGAGGCAATAAACCGGTCGCCAATAGCGCACGCACTTCCGAAGCGAAAATAAAGTAAGGGCCGGCCTTTGCGTAATAGAGGGGTTTGATGCCCATCGGATCGCGCGCGAGAAATAAATGATTGCGCGTGGTGTCCCAGAGCGCAAAGGCAAACATGCCGCGGAATTTGCTGAGGCATTCTTTGCCCCACTGCGCATAGGATTTGAGGATAACTTCCGTATCGGAGTGACTGACAAAGCTGGCACCGAGTCGTTCTAGTTCACTCCGGATTTCGCGAAAGTTGTAGATTTCCCCGTTGTAGACGATCCAATTACCGCTTTCGACATCGTGCATGGGCTGATGCCCGACGGGCGAGAGATCGAGAATCGCGAGACGCCGATTACCCAAGCCGATCTCACTCAGTTCTGGCGCGGACTCTCGTAACAGGATCGTTCCCGAATCGTCCGGACCGCGATGCGCCAACGACTGCGTGCCGCGTTCAAGCACCCTATCCGGGATTTGCCGCTGGTGCGCAGCGATGCCGAAAATTCCACACATTTAGAATGTCACCGACTTTCACTTCCGCTCACCACGGAAGCAACTCTAAGGTCGATCAGAGATCAACGTTCGTTAGCTTGAATTCTGTCTCCGGGCTCGCCTGATTCTGAAAGATTGCCAATCTGAGCTGGGAAACGAATTGGCCGGGCGGTCCGGCGGCTATTTGCACCACCGGAAGCAATCAGTCGTGCGCACAGTTCGAGAATTTGTTGCACATGTGTATTCCACGAGAACTGAGCTGAGCGCTCCAGCCCGGCAGCCCTCATCCGCCTTCTAGTTTCAGGCGAGTGCGCAACTTGTAACACAGCTGTGGCCAGCGCATCCGCGGAAAAGCAAGGGAAGTACACCGCAGCATCTCCGCAGATCTCCCGGTGAACTGCGATGTCCGAGGCGACGACAGGAACTCCGCTAGCCATCGCTTCCACCAATGGATGAGCAAACGTCTCGGCGTACGCAGGCGTTACGTAAAGATCAGCACTTGCGTAGACCTGATGCAATTGATGGTAAGGAATCGTCCCAAGTTCGACCATCATATCGGAGACCCCGAGCTTGTTCACAATTTCAGCCACGGCGCGGGGACGATACGCTTTAGGACTGCTCCCGGACACGAACTGGCACGTGACGAGCAGTTTGATACAACGGCCCGCGACGCCAGCGCGCAGCAGGGGCAACGCGCGAATCAGGGTCTCAAAATTCCTGTAGTAATTGTAATGACTAACTAAAAGGAGCTTGAAAGATCCGTCGGCACTCCGCAGTTTCTCGGTGATCGCTGCTGGAAGAGGGTCTGCGTTTCGAGTAAATGCCTCGCGGTCGAATCCATGATGAATCGTCGTCACGGGAATACCGGTCCAGCGCTTTAACTCGGCAGCAAAAGCCATGCTGGGAGCTACGGTAACATCGGCCCAGTGAATGGAGCGCTTTGCCGCGACCGATCTCAGGCGAGTGTCGAACCAGGCTCGGTATTCGTGACGCGAGCGCAAATCCCGGTAAAAATCGGGCGAGGTGTAGATGGAATTACGCGAGAGCAGGATCTGTGGAACCGGCGAATTCCTTACTGCAAAATTTCCTGCTGAAATCAAAACCTCAGCCTGACACTGCTGAATGAGACGAGGCAAAGCCGATTGCTCGTACCAGAAGCGGCGCGCCAACGGAACCTGCAACTCCACAATCTCGATATTCGGCAAGCCGCAGAATTCCTGTCGCAGCCCGGATCCTACGGTGACGGTTACCTGCACCTCCGGCCGGGACGCCAGATGCGGCAATACATTCCGGATGTAGGTGAGTCCTCCGCCCGCGCTTGCCGCAAGGCAGTTAAGAAACAGGCGCATCATCGGTTCGGCACGGCAGTTCGCAAGTCTGGGTGCGCGATATTGCTCCCGGGAACAAACATGCTTCGCCAATCGGGCACAACCAGAGAGGGAACCTGATCCACCATGAGAAAGGCAATACTCCAGAAAAAAACGCAGAGGTAATACCCAGGGGCGAAGAGCCAGTCTTCAAAAAAAGCATGGGTTAGACCCGCGACAACCAAGATCGCCAAAGGAACAGCCGGGTGCGCGGGGTTGCACGTTCTTGAGATCGAGACCACGATTCGGATCAACTTGCTGAAAACAGTGGCTAGCAGCAAACCGAATGGCAGTACGCCCACGATTCCGACCCACGAAAAGAGTGCCAGATACGAACTGCCGTGTTCTGTAGAGATTGCGCTGGTACTCGCGAACCTGCCGATTTGCGAGGTATCCACGTGGCCGTTATCGGAAGTACCGAAACCCGTGCCGAACCATACATGTTTTTCGATGGTGTCAGTCGTATCGCGCCAGGTCGATAACCGCGAAGCCATGATTCCCGCACCGGGATCTTTGCCTTTGTAGACAACCGCCGAAGTGCTCACAGAGATCAGTTCAGAAAATGCGTCGGGTCTGATAATGGCCATAGAGCCGGCGAAGATTGCGATGATGCCGAACCCGAAAGCAAGCAGCCGGTATTTGCGCAGAACCAGGCAAAGCAGGCCGCAACTCACCATCTCCGCGAGCAGCGCCGCTCGCGCCTGGCTGTAAAAAGTGAGACAGAATGCGACTATAAAGAAAACCGTCCGGCGCCGTTGGGCAAAAGGCTCCTGCTTTAGGAGAGTCCCCCACAACAGCATGGGTGCGGCCACCACACCCATGATCGCGCCCAGTGAATTAGGATTTCCCAAAACTTCTATTCCAGATAAGTAGAAAACGGCAATGACTGCCACTAATACCTCGCACCCAGTCAGCAGCCCCGCAAAAAAGCGGTTTTCCCGGCCGCTCACTGCGACCCTTGCCCCGGTTGCGGCGTACAAGAACAAACAAAACAAGCTCACAACCTTCATCGATGATTGCACGGGGTATTGAGACACTGCTGCCGATACTGTCGCGCCAAGCACCGCAAACAGTGCGAACGCATGAAAAGCGCCGAAGTGATGCCGGCGCTCCCTGAGCATAAGTACGGACCCAACTGCCGCTCCCACACCGAGAACAACCCAGCGGGCCATCATCCAAGTCGAGCTAAGCGGCAGGTCCACCCCAGCCAGAAGAAAACTGAGAAGCAAGAGAGGAAAGAAGACGCGCTTGTAAAGCCACACGGCGGCCACAAGGCACTCGAATCCCAGCAATCCCGCGAGATACTTCTGACTGGAGAAGAGCGCTGGGTGGCTAATAGCGATCAGGAGCAATAGCACTCCCCCAATCACTATTGCAGTGATGGCGAGCGCTTTCGGGGTGTCACCCACGGCCGTCTCCTACAGATGCCATCATGCGGACAATCCCCTCACACCATTGTTGCGGCGAGTAGTCGAGGATTCGCTTTCGACTATTCGCCCCCATTCTCGCGCAGAGATCCGGTTGACTGGCGAAAGTGCCCATCACCGATGCTAAAGCCGTAACACTTCTGGAGGGAACGATATGACCATTCCAGTCTTCTGTCACTAAATCTGCGGCGCAGCCTGCGGCTCGGCTGAGCAGGATCGGCAGGCCGCAAGTCATCGCTTCATTCACAACTAGTCCCCAAGTATCGGTATAAGTTGGCAGAATGAATACGTCCGCCAATGCATAATAGGCCGCAAGTTGCTCCCGCTGGATAAACCCGGTGAACTTAATCATTCCCGGCGTGATCGCACGAGACTCTTCTTCCAGCGCTTCCCTGGCCGCACCATCCCCCACAAATACCAAGCCCACCTGCTCTCGCAAATGGCCCTCCAGTTTGGCATAAGCGGCCAGCAATTCAAACACCCCTTTTTCGCGAACTAGACGCCCGGTAAACAGGAAATATCGCGCGGGCAGTCCGAGATCATTGCGGAGCCGTGCGGCATCGCAGCGCACAGATTCAGCGTCGGCATGGAATCGTTCATTGTCCACCGCATTCACCGCAGTGAAGATTCTCTGCTGCCTGATTCCCCGCGACCTCAAATATTCCGCAGCAGAGCGTCCAGGTACCACATAACCCATGCATTGACTCAAGAATTCAGTTTTGAGCAGTTCCAGTAAAGCATGGCCGCTGCGCAAATCTTGCGCATTGCTCTCCGACCACAGAAAAAACGGAGTGCTGTGGATTCGCGCCCACAGGAGAGCCTGCCACGATGCAAGGTAGTTGTACCCTCCACATACAATCACGTCCGGGCGGGATGACTTCAAGGCGCGGCCAAGACCGGAGTTCAGCAGCCAATGGAAGCGGCCAATCTGCTTTCGCCAGGAACGAAGCACCTGATATGAAAAGTTGATTTCGTTCTTATAGACGGTCCATTGCCGGAGCCCGGGATCGGTCTCGGCCAGGAAAATCACGTGCAGATCAACGTCGCGGCGCTGCGCCAACTCGTTGAACAGAGGAATGCGATAAGGGGAGATGATCTCTGTAATGATCACCAGCCGTCGCGTCATGCGACGGTTTCCCGGTAAATTCGTGCCAGTTGCTCTGCCTGGCGCGCGAGGGTGAAGCGGTCCAGAATTGTGTCCCGCGCGGCGCTTCCCAGATTTCGGCGGCGGCCTTGGTCTCGTAAGAGCATCGCGATGGCGAGCGCTAATTCTTTGTCATTGTCGGGGCCGACCAGAAATCCATCTGATCCGTGATCGATCACTTCGGCGATTCCCTGCCCGCGGCAGCCGATTACCGGCCTCCCTACAGACATTGCTTCCAGATAAACGCAACCCAGGCCTTCGTAGTGGCTGGGCAGCGCGAAGAGAGTGCATTCGCGCATCGCCATCACAATCTCCCGGCGCCGCCGCCGTTCTAGAAAGCTCACGCATCCCGACACTCCGAGTTCCTGAGCCAGCACCTGGAGCCGAGAACGTTCTGGGCCTTCTCCGATGATCCGCAGCGTCAGACCTGGAAACTCAGAGATGATTGCTGCAAACGCGTGGAGCAACACGTCGAAACCCTTGGTTGGGATCAAGTCGCCGATACTGAGAATGCTCAGAGCGCCGCTCGCGCTGGAGACCGGATCCTCGCACGGAGAAAATAATTCCGGGTCAACCCCGTTGTATACCACGGAAGTCCGGCAACTGCGCCCCATGCGCTGCAAAACCTGCTCTCGAACGTGCTCGCTGATGCAGATCACCCGCTTGGATGATTGGTACACACGCTGCGAAATTCTTCGGCACCATTCTCCTGCGCGGCCATTCAATTGATTCGTAGAGAACGCGTCCAGCCCGTGAACCGTCACCACGTAAGGAATGCCGAGCTCTGCGCTCAACAGCATGGCAGCATGCCCGGCGGGCAAAGGCGCGTGCGCATGGATTAGATCAATCGGCCGCGATCGCTGCGACTCTCTCACTCTTGAGACGATCCTCGCAAAGACGAACGCCCCTTGCGTGGGAAGCCCGAACGCCCCGGGTAAAGAAAAATAACGAAACCAGCGCGCAGCCACGACGGATGGTGATGGTTTCACGTCGCCATAGTAAAAGGGTCGCAGTGCAAAAACAGTATTCGCGATTCCAACGTCTGCCAGAGCAGGAAGAGGTTCGGCGATGAAACATCCAAAGCCATCGTCCCCTGCTGTCGGATAGAAGGGAGTGAGTGTGAGGACGTGAAGTCCTTTACCTGACTCGCGCTTCGCCGCGCCCTTCGTCTGCCCCAGAATGGGCGGAAGTGGTGAATTATCAGTCATTCCGGGTGCGCAAACGACCATTCACGGTTCGAAAGCCGCGACTGAAGCTTTTGTCGATTTTGTCCATTCTAGACGAAGACTGTTGAGCCGCGCTTGCACACGTTTCCTGGGATCGCGCTGCATGCGGGAACTCAGCAGGTGCTCGCGGGCAATTTGCAAAAGCCGTGTCCGCACCGCTTTCTGGGCTTCCTGAGCGAGCGGGGCCTGCTCGCTCGGATCGGCAATAAGGTCGTAAAGGTATTCTGCCTTCGGCTCGAAATGCAGAACCAGCTTGTACCGGGCCTCGCGGACCGACAACACACGCGGCCCCATTCGATTCTCCCGACGGAAAGGATTGTTGCAACCGGCCACGCACTCCGAAATCGCGACCCCATCCCATTTCGCGCCAGCCTGAAGCTGGGGCCAGTAACTCCGCCCTCGGAAGTCCGCCGGAGCTTTCAAGTCCACACAGTCCAGCAACGTGGGTGCCAGGTGCAAAAGACTGAACGGCGTGTCTGCGATTCGCTGCTTACGGACTCGGGGTACTCGCAACAGCAAAGGAACACGGATTAATTCTTCCGTGAGACGCAATGGACGATGGTAGCGGCCTCCATGTTCGAGAAATTCCTCACCGTGATCGCCGGTCACTACCAAGACACATTCATCCCACACATTCGCTTGCCGCAGTACGTCGGCCAGTCTCGCCAATTGAGCGTCGACCCAGCGAATTCCAGCCGTATAGAGTTTGAGAATCTCCTCGCGATAATGGGCAAGCCGACGGGGTCCAACATTAGAACGATTCCACCAGTCGTTCAAGTAACGGGCGCGGGCAGGGGTTAGCGGACGGTGTCCCATATGGGCGAGCGCTGCCTCTCTCGGATAGTAAGGAGAATGGGGATCCATCAAATGAAGCCAAAGGAAAAACGGGTTGTGGCAAACTGTTGTGAGCCATATGCACGCATGCTCGACGAGGATGTCTGCTGCGGGATATCGCCGCAAAGCATCGATCGACCCGGGCACCGGAGTGACGCGCTGACCATAGCGAAAATAGAGTTCGTCATACAAAAGGCCCAGCGGCCCCAAACCCGGCCGCATCCTTTGCAGAGTGCGATTCAGTCGGCTCGCCCAACTGGGCGAGCTCATGTTTCGGGACGGAGGTGGCACTCTTTCGCTGTCCAAAAAATCCCGGAACAGATCGAATCCTTGCTGGTACCCGAAATGCGACGAGATGTATGGATTTGCCGCAATAAAGGCAGCCGTGGCATAACCGGCACGCCGTAGGGTCGATGCCAGGGTTGGTTCGTCAGGCGCCAAGCCTAAGACATCGCGTCCAAGCGCCAACGGGTAGCGTGAGGCAAGGATTCCCGGAAAGGAGTAAAACGTCGGAGTCCCGGCGACGATGGCCGCTGGAAAAACGAAACTCTCGCCAGCAAGAGAATCCAAAAAAGGAGTGACAGGGCGAGGGTAGCCCATGAAACCCACATGATCGCCGCGGAGGCAGTCCACGGTCACGAGCACAATGGATTTTTGCTTCCTTATTGGTCCGGCGGTCTGTCCGGTTTCATTCACAGTTCTTTGTAGCTGATTAGATCAATGTGGTATTTCAGTTTGCTGGGCCAATAGTCTTCCAGCAGAACAGATTCGCCATCGGGCGGCATAGATCCCGGGTGAGTCATCAGTTCAGCGCTCTCTGCTGGAATCCGGCTGTCGCATTTGCTCAAAAACGTTTGCAGGTCGGTAAAAATGCGTGTCGTACGAAATCCCACAGTCCGCAAAGCGAAGTTGAATGCACGCTTCTTGGCCAACAAAGCGTTCCCCGGCTGTTGCGAGCGGTCATACATGTTTCGGCTGATCCTGATCTTCCCAATCTTGTATCGGCTTCGCAGAGCCCTAAGCACTGGGAGCATTTGTGGAATCGTGTGCACATGATGGTGCGCATCAAGGTGGGACGGCTCGACTCCGTGCTGAATCAAACAGTCGATTTGAAAGCACCACTCTCGAAATATAGCGCGCAACATGGGCAAGGTAATGCGTACCTCGCGGATCGAGTTTCCGTTAAAACACTTGTCTGGGTTCAGGATTGGTTTCAAGTCCCGACATGACTCAGGACACACCGGTTCAAACTCCGTAAGGTTCAGATGCACCCCAAACGAACAATGAGGAAAGCGATGCAACTCGCGGGCGGCGGGCTTTAGCGAAGGGCCATTCGCCAGCATGGTGGCAGACGTAATCACCTTTCGTTGCATCCCTTGGAATATGGCTTCATTCACAGGCTCGCTGATGCCAAGGTCATCAGCGTTCACAATAATTTTCATAGTCAACTAAGGATATGGCCCTGCCGAGTTCGGGTCTGCGCTTTCTTAGTCCAAATGTTTTTTGCTGCTGTGACGACACCTCAGTGATTGGCGATTCAGAGATCCACTCTCACAGATATCCGAGTTCGCGTAAGCGTTGTTCCACCATTTGCTGTTCTTGTTCATCGAGCTGCAATGCTTCGTCGCGCAGCAGCTCTCGAAGAACAAAAACAAGCAATTCCTCCAGGTTTCCGAATTGCTGGCCAAATCGTGTTTCGATGGCCGCGCAGAGGTCCGCTGGAAGCTGCACTTCGCGATCCGCGCTCATAGTTATGCTCCGGGGCGTCCGAAAACTGTTCTCATCCTAGAACGTAGTGCGGAGGCGATGAGCTGGTCATCGGCATCGAGCCCCGCGACGAAATAGAAAACGGCGGGAAACACGCAATAGGCGAGTGCCAGGGCGACTCCCACCGCAAGCCAGTCATGACGAAACACAAACGCCCCCTTTCTCAAAGCAAGGGTCAGCGCAAGTGTTGCCGCCGTCGGCAAGAACAGGTGTAGATAGCTTCGATTGTAGGGAGAAATGCCCAGAGCCTTCCGTACCTCCAACAAATTGAAAACGTTCATTCCAATGTTCGTCAGAGCCGCTGCGATCGCTGCACCATAGATCCCCCAAAGGGGAACTAAGGCGAGGCTACCGATAGTCATAAACGCGGCCATCGCGATCTGTACCTTCATCAGGCGTCTTTCATTTCCCGACATGATAAGAATGTTGCCCACTGATCCGACGCCGCAGTTTACCAGTTGCCCGACAGTACCGATGATCAGGATTGGCCATCCCACCTCAAATTCGTGCCCGAAAATTCGCATCAGAGGACGCGCGAAGACAATGATCACTAGCGCCAGCGGCAAGGTAAGCCCCACGATCCACTTTGTGAGTGACTGAAAAAGGCGCGCCAGGATAGCGTGCTCCCCGCGCGTGTGCAGGTCCGCAATCGTCGGAGCAAATATCTGGTTTATAGAAGTCAACACCACCGGCATGTAAGCGACGAGGACCGCAGCGACCGAGTAGATCCCGGTCTCGCGAGCTCCTCGATAATAGCCCAAGGCAACTTTGTCGACCTGCCCCATAAGGAAGCTCAAAAAGCCCACTCCCAACATGGCTGACGAGAAAGACCAGATTTCTCTTCCTGGAGACGATCCTTTTTGGCTGAAGAGACGCGCCGCTGGTGGAGTGAACTGCCAAACGGCAAAGACAAGCAGCCCACAAACGACACCCGATGTCGCGATCTGGGCAATCAGATATCCGCGGAGACCCATCCCCGCAGAAATCAGCAAAACGGCTAGTACGATATTCAGCGGGCTGCCTATAAAGTTTACGATCAAAGTCCTCAGCTTTAGGTCCCGGTACCCGGCCAGCACCCTGCCAAAAAACATGCTGATTACGCTGAATAGCATTAACCCTGCGAAGAGCGGCAGATACAGGACCAATTCGGGCGAGTGATAAAAACGCACTGCGATGAATTTCCCAAAGACGAGCAAGATGGCCGCCAATAGGATGTTCGCGCCCAGCAACAACGCCGCCCCTCGCCATAATAGCGCGTGTAACTCTTTGAACTGACCCGCAGCCTGGTACCGGGCGACAAAGCGCAAGGCAGCCTGGGGGAGGCCCAGAGTATTGAAGACCCCGAGCAACCCGATCAGCGTCACACCCAAGGTATACAGACCCAGATTCTCTGCACCTAACACGCGGGCCAGATACACCTTGTAGAGATAGCCCAAGGCGCCCGTGAAAATAGTCCCGGCAAAGTAAACGCCCGAATGGCGCGAGATGTGCCCCACATGCGATCGGAATAGCTGGGTCTCCTGCTCAGATGCATGCGGTATGGCATTGAGGATGGGTTCATCCATACGTGCGCGCGTCACGAGAAGTTCGAGACACGATGTGGTTTGACTTGGTGACAAGGATCCATGGTCGGACGGGATACTTTAAATCGAGCTCGCGCCGTAAAGACAGCCGGCATTCACATGAGCAACCACGGAACTGCGATTGCATCACTTGGCCAGGCTCGCGACCATCTCAGAAACGTCGTTGAACATCTTTTGCCTCGGAAGCCTCCACACGTCTGGGCCGCGCAATACTTCGATAAATGCAGAAGCGCAATTTCCTTTACCGAAATAGTGCGTGGGCTCGAGCCCCGCCGGCAGGTCTGCGAGCGCCTGCAGAATCGCTTCCCGATTCTCCGCGATATCAACGATGGAGTCGCAACGGAAGCGCCGGTTCTGGCGGCTGCCAATGTTCACGGTCGGCACAGCGTAGCCCGGCGCCTCCCGCACTCCCGCGCTCGAATTTCCCACCATCACGAAAGCGTTCTTCATCAGGACCAGAAAGTATTCAAACCGCATCGAAGGGATAAACCTGAATCTCGGCAGCCCCCTCAAGCACTCCATTTCCTGCAAAATAGTCTCCGCTCCATGATCGTTATTGGGATGAATGACCACGTAATTCCGTCGGCTCTCCACCAGCGCGGCTACAAGCTCGCGAGCATGTTCTCGGATCTGTCCCGGTTCGGTCGTCACTGGGTGATACAACACGATGCCGTAATCGTCAAAATCGATTTCATAATGCCGTTTGACTTCATCCAGGTCGGGAAGTCCGCTCGAAAACATGATGTCGGTATCCGGGGAACCGATCATAAAGATCGAACTCGCCGCCTCACCCATTTGCCGCAAGCGGACAGCCGCTTCGTCATTCGCTACGAAATGGATGTGCGACAGCTTCGTAACCGCATGCCGCAAGACCTCGTCCACTGTCCCCGAGACCTCTCCACCCTCGATATGAGCAACGCGAACGTTGTTCAGCGCCCCCGTAATTGCCCCCGCGAGAGCCTCCACCCTGTCGCCATGCACCACCAGCAGATCCGGTTGCGACTCCCGGATGTGCAGACCCAATCCAGTAATGGTGTTGGCCAGCACAAGGTCCATTTGTGAATTTACCGAGCCGTCCTGATTGATATAGGGATGCACGTTCTGAAAGCCGCTCTTATAAATCTCCTGGACGGTGGACCCGTAACGGGCGAGCATGTGCATGCCGGTGGCGAAAATTGAGCATTCAAATTCCTCCGCTTCGGAAACAACCCTCATCAAGGACTTCAATTTCCCGAAATCGGCGCGCGTGGCGGTCAGGAAAAGAATCTTTCGTCTGATTGCAGCCGCAGTCATAGTTATTTGAGGTCTGACCACTTCAGTTGAGAATTGCATGCCAATGCGTGCGTCGCCTTGCGCCCCAAAACTTCTTGATAATGGCGCGCCTTGATCTCCCCGGTCCCCGGACGCTTCACCCACACGTTGTCCGGCGTGAACTCTTCTCCCGCTCGGATTTCCCCGGTGGTGACCACACAAGCATAAGCGAAGTCGATGGTCTTTTGTTCCTCGGGGAGGACCGTCTTAGTACCTCCCAGTGCGGCATGGATTGCCTTTGTGCCTTCGATTAGTTCGCGCAGTTCGGAAGGATCGATTGAGATCTCTATGTCGGGTCCCGGCCAGCTTTTGTCCGCGGTGAAATGCTTTTCCAGCAGGCTTGCGCCCAGCGGAACTGCGGCGTAGCACGTGTAGTTCCCCAGCGAGTGATCGCTCAAGCCCAGCACGGCATTCGGAAAAGCTTCGGCCATCTCCCCCAACGCGCCCAAGCGCACTTTGTCGTAGGGTGTCGGGTACATGGACGTGCAATGCATGAGCGCGAACGGCACATCATACCGGCGAAGAATATCGACTGCCGGCGAAATCGATGACAAATCATTCATTCCGGTCGAGAGCAAGACCGGTTTGCCGAATCTCGCAATATGCTCGATGAGAGGATAGTTATTGCACTCTCCGGATCCGATCTTGTAGGCAGGAACGTTCAGCCGCTCCAACCGGTCTGCCGCGGCCCTCGAAAATGGAGTCGAGAGATAGATCATTCCCAGGGACTCTACTTTGCGCTTGAGTTCCGCGTCCTGCTCTTCCGAGAGCGCACAGCGCTTCATGATGTCCCATATGCTCTCTTTCGCATTTCCCGGGATGACATCATTGGGAATCATCTCGTCGTCAATGACGTGCGCCTGAAACTTTACACACTCACATCCGACACGAGCCGCCTCTTCGATCATCCGCACTGCTTTATCGAAGCGTCCCTCGTGGTTGATGCCGATCTCGGCGATCACCAGAGGAGGATGAGATCGGCCGATGGTGCGTGAAGCAATGGTGAGCGCCGGCGTCCCATTGGTTGCTGCCCGTTCGTCTTGAATCTCTCGCACGCTGTTTTGCATAACTTTCGATTTCTGACACATCGCCTGTGCAGCAGGCGAAAATAACAGAAGGAGATTATATTCCGTGTCATACGTCCGCTGACGAGTGCAGCCAAAAGTCGACTTTGGGTTGCCGAGAAACTGACAGTACTCCAGCACGCGAAATGCAAAAGGCTGGCCTCTACGGTAAGATGTTTCGGTCTAGGCGCATTTACGATTTCCCAGCCAGTAGCAAGTCCCGGGTCTGTCGACCCAAATTGAGAGCATGCCTCTTCACATTTTTGTTCCCCGCTGGATGGACGAGAGAAATACGAACTCACAAAACTTGAGCGCCAGAGGACTATTGTCTCGTTTTCATAACCCGGGCGTGCATTGGACCTCCATTTGTAGTGAAAGCCCGGCGGAATACATTCGCCAGAATGACGTGGACACTATTCGGCTTTCCTCCACTCGCTGGGCCATGCTTCGGCTAGCTGTGGCTTACCAGTCGAATTTCGACGGTATCTTTTATGCTGGCCCCCATTGGGGAGATGAACTTGGACTTAGAGTTCGTCGGCTTTCGCGCAGAAGCATCCCTGTTATCCCAACCTTTGAAGGCATCATTGCGGATGAGGATGAAGTCCGACATCTCTCCGATTTGGTCGGCCATCCAGTATTTTCAGAGCCCTTCGCCGACGGGGCGATTCCGCGTCTTCGTTACATCTATGGTGAAGCCAAACACATCATCGCCATTAGCCCGTTCTTGGTTCGGGTGGCGAAGTTTTTGTATGGCGATAAAGTTTCCTGTCTGCCGCTCGGAGTGGAGGGCCATATTTTCCACAGTGCGGGACGCCGGGAGCCGGCACGCTGCCGGGTTGTCTGCTGCGGGACCGTGAAGCAGCGCAAGAATCCCCAGATCTTCCTGCGTCTTGCTGGACTATACAAAGAAGCGGAGTTTGTTTGGTTCGGCGACGGCGTGATGCGGCAACCGCTCATAGCCGAGGCAAAGAAAATGGCACTCGAGAACCTTCGTTTTCCCGGGCCGATTCTGCCCGGGCCGCTCGCCGAAGAATTCCGTAATTCTTCAATTTTTGTCATCCCCTCCTACGCCGAGGGTGTTCCCAAGGTGACCAACGAAGCCGCCGCCTGTGGCCTACCCATTATTCTGAACGGTTTCTACGAGGCAACGACCGTAGTTCACAAGCACAATGGCCTGGTGGCATGGTCCGATGAGGAACTGATCGAGCATGTCGGCACGCTAATTCGCGATCCGGACAAGCGGACAACGATGGGACAACGAGGCGCCGAGATGGCGAAACAATGGGACTGGGACTTGATTGCTCCACAGTGGGAGGATCTCATCATCCGCCAGGTTACGCAGGACATTTAGTGGAGAATCGCCCCGCGTAGAGCACCTACCTGCGAACGAACGCCGGAACATGAGAAATGGGCAGTTTTTCAATCTTCAGACCACTTTTCCTTTGATGCAAAAACTCATCCACCGCCTGAGTTTCACCGGGTACGGTTCCATAGTCATCGAGCACCAGTAATCCACCGGGGACGATCCGATCGAACATATGATCCAGTACCACCTGTGTAGGACGATAGACGTCCACATCCACGTGCAACAGCGCGATTTTTAATTCCGAATGTTGCGTTACGTACCGAGGAACCGTGGAGCAGATGTCTCCTTCAATTAACTCGACATTCTCAAATCCCTTATGCGCAAGAACGTCGAGAAAGGATTCACGGCTGATCCCGTCCCCACCAGCCGCAGAAAATCGTTCAATAAACGCCTGGTTCGCGGCATCCTCGCCATCCTGAGGGAAGCGGCCAAAGGCATCGAAGCCGACAATCTTTCGTGAGTAAGGGCTTTCCAAGATTTCCCTGAATGTAGCGAACCTTACGAGTGATGCTCCCTTGTAGACACCGCATTCCACGACGTGACCGGGAATGGAAACAATCATCTTGTACAGTTCGTAATGCGCGAGCATCTTTGCCAGCCGGGTCACATGACTGGTGAGGTAAAAACCGTTTTCATAATCCCAGCTCTTCTCGGTTTCGAATCCGATGAAGTTTTTGGTCATCACCCATCCTTGGGACTACCCTTGGCGAACGGCCCCGGACAGGAGTTCAGCCCGGCGTCCCTGGCCTTTGAGCAAGTCCTGAAAAAACGCGGAAATTTCTTCCGGCTCCGTCGCCGCAAGAAACTCCTCAATCCCACCACGGCGAAGAGGAAGCTCTCCCTGCAACCCTCTTGTGACCAACGCCTCAAGTTGTTGCAGGTCCCTCGCAAAGTTGAAAATTCCTTCCTCCTCAAACTGCCGCCGGTTCGGAAACCAGTGCCAGGCAAAGCTCACGATGGGGATCTCATACCGCAGGCAATCCAGAAACATTGTTGAGAAATATAAAACGGCGACGCACGAACGCCTGAGAACCTCCTCTGCACCAGCCCCTTGCGAGTAGGTAACGTTCCCCTTGAGCCCCAACTCTTTTTCCAGTTCGCCAATTCTTCGCTGATATGAGCTGATCTTCTCCATGGGGTGAACGCGGATGGCTAACCGCCGCCCGGTGGCATGGGATACCCGCAGCAAAGATCGCAGTATGTCCCGCAGATCCTCCTGATGGAAAAGCTCTGGCACATCGTAAGGAGCCGTAATGAACAAGATGCTGTCACGCGAGTCCCCGGCTTGCGCGGTCCGCGCGGGTCTCCTGGGGGCGGAAGAATTGAGTATTCGCGTCTTGCGCCTGAACTTCTCATTGATCGTGCGCTGAAAAAAACGGCCGCGCACCAGAAACACGTCCACCGGCTCATCGGTGACCCCGAATACCCAATGCATGATGCCGTGCTGCAAGAGCACAACCGGAACACGACCAACGCTCTCATGCAACAAAAGGACCCGCTCGAATCCCGCGTTGCCGACCACAATCATTTCGGGCGCAACCGAGCTATACCATCGATGCAAAACCCGCGCATTAAAGATCAGAAACGCCAGCCAGCGACTCAGGAAGAGCCGCCACCACTCGCTTTTCAGAAAAACCGCTCGCAGCATATCGTCCGACTGCGACAGGGGGACCGCTGAAATTGCAGCCGCAATCTGCTCGCCGATCGCATGTACTTCCGAGCGCAAAGGAATGTCTGATGCTAGGGCCCAGCCATAGAGATGGTGCCAATCCCTGCCCAATTCCCGAAGCCGCTTGCCTCCAGTCGCCGGATCTTCCACCAGGTAGTTCATTTTCTCGGGTAGATACGGTTCATACTCCAATCCGATTCTGGTGAAGTTGTACGCGGTGGAATAAAACCAGATTCCACCACGCGGCGCACTCTGCGCGCGCGCGCGCTTCCGCAAACCGGCAGAGAGTCGCGACCACAACGGCACGGTACGACGAAAGAATTCCGGCGGGGTAGGCCGCGACGTCCATAGCCGCTTCAATGCCCTGATTTTTGTCGTGGACTCCAAGATGGGTAACTCGACGATCAGTTCATAGCGCGAACCCGTAATCCTTTTAACTTCCCGCAAGCGGTCGAGCCACGGCGAGTACGACTTAAAATGACAACTGCTGAATCCCTGGTCAGAAATCCATCCGTCGAGATGAAGAGCCTGTGCAATGTAGCTAAATTGTTCGAGCAGCGTCTCCTCAAAAATGCTCAGCAAAGGAACACCATCGATATGGGGAGCAGCCTGAAGCAATTTCGAAACCAGCGGATAAACCAATTTCAGGGCATCATCGGGCGAGCCCAGCAGGTGATCCGGGCTGTAAACGCGCTCCGCTCTCTGCAGCCAAGGACTATCCGAAGCAAATTCACACAACAGGCCGACCTCGCCGGTTACGTTTTCTAGAGTGCGATCTTGCGCGGATAGACGAAGGATTTTGCTCATGCTCTGGAATTAAAGGCTCTGGTCATCGCGCCGGGTCAACTGCCGCTCGCGAAGAAGTTTATCGGCTTACGCGTGCACGGATCTCAGCTTTTGTTCGAGAGCTTGCCACTGCTCTTCGGTATCCAGGTCGCAAGCTTCCTCCTCTGGAGGGATAACCCCTATGGTTCGCTCTCCATAGAGCGACTTGCGGGCAAGCACCCCTCGAGTCTTGGCCACGAAAACACTCCCGTCGCGGTGGTACGCAGGGGGTAGTTGTTGCCGCGCTGGAATCGGCTCGGTCTCTCCACTACTGAGGTGAAGCGCCCCGTCGGCACCCGCAAAGTACACCCAATGTGGATTGTATTCGGCAGGAACTGGCCTCACCGAGACTACGGAGTCGGCATTCTGCGACCAGAGTTCAGAAATACAGCGGTCAATCGTTTCCGCGCTTCTCAGTGGACTGGTTGGTTGAAGCAAACAGACCGCGTCATATGTTTGCCCGGCTTCTTCAAGTGAGCGGATGGCATGAACAACCACCTCGATCATCGGGGTCGAATCGTGGGCTAGTTCTGGCGGCCGCAGAAAGGGGATGTCCACTCGCTCGGATCTCCCTACTTCCGCAATCTCCGGATCATCTGTGCTCAATATGACACGCGAGAGAAAATTACTTTTCCGAGCAGCATCAGCCGTATACGAGAGCAGAGGTCTCCCCGCGAGCAAGCGGATGTTTTTCCGTACGATGCCTTTGGAACCGCCACGCGCAGGAATTAATCCCAGAACCGTGTGTTCCGCCAATTGCTCCCTCATTGACGAAAACAGTACCACAGTTGATTCCATAAGCAATCAGCACGCGGACGTGACAAGAAGCTTATCTTAGAGCGTGGAAATTTCGAGACGGTTTTCGCCCTTCCAATGCTAAAATGTGCGACGAACTCTCCAGCCACAAATTGCGAGACAATCCTGCGCGATAGACCAGCCTCTTCGACTCGGGATGTGTAACCAGTGTGTGCGTTTTGATGAAGTCTTGAATTGAGCTGTTTGCGGCAGTGACATAAGTATTAAGGGAGCAGGCATGGATCTCGGGCCCCTGGTACAGGCGAGTAATTCCATCGTTCGCGACAATCCGCTTTCTCCAGGCTTGGACTTGGGAAGAGCGCCAGGTCCCTATATCTATCCCGATCTCCCCAGCCACGAATCTGCGCTGGGCCATTCTTTTCGTTTGCTCGTAAAGCGCAAGTGGGTCGTCATTTCCTGCCTGGCGACAATCTTTTCGATCGTCGCTATCGCCACATTGAGAATGACGCCCATCTACGAAGCCAGCGGCACCATTGAAATTAATAAACCCGATGCGAGCTTGAACTTTCAGAATTCGGCCACTTTCAATGTGGATTATTACGATCCCACAGAGCTGGAAACCGAACTGAAGATACTGCAGAGCGACTTGCTGGCAACCCAGGTCATCCGAGAACTCAATCTCGACCGGGGCCCAGCATTGGCCGGGCAAGCGCCTCCTTCGCCATCCTCAATTGACCTCGCTCCCGATCCCCTGCAGAGCGATCCCGCCCGGGCCTCGGCCGCGGTGGGAGCTTTCAAATCCAGTCTGAGAGTGGCCCTGAGTCCCAATACGCGCATCATCGAAGTGCATTACCGCAGCGCAGATCCCCACATGGCGTCCAACGTCGTCAACACATTGATGCAGACGTACGTGGAGAATAACTACAAGGCTCGCTTCGAATCCACCATGCAGGCTTCGGACTGGTTGACAAAACAGCTCGTCGATTTGCAGATGAAAGTAGAAACCGACGAAGAGAAGCTTGTTCGTTACCAAAAAGAGCACGAGATCCTTGGAACGGATGAGAAGCAGAACATCATCATGTCCAAGCTGGACGAACTCAATAAGGCGCTCACGGAGGCGGAAAGCGACCGGATGGACAAAGAGGCGCTTTTCCGACTGGTTGAGTCCGGCGATCCAGACGCCATTGCGGCCAGCGCTGGAGGGATCAGCATTGGTGGCGGCAACTCCCAATCCGCGTCGGTTTTTCTCGATAATCTGCGAGCCAAACAGGCCGATCTGAAAGTTCAGGTAGCCGATCTAAGCACTCAGTTTGGCCCTTCATATCCGAAATTGACGCAGTTGAACAATCAACTAAAGGAAGTCGACGCGCAAATTCAGGCGGAAATGAAGAAGATCCTGGTTAGTTTGCGCGGGCAATACACGACTGCTCTGCAGCGGGAAGGCATGCTGCGCGAAGCGTTTGAAAAGCAAAAACAGGAAGCCAACAAGCTGAACGAAAGCGCCATCGAGTACAGCATGCTCAAACGCGAGGTCGACACCAGTCGGCAACTTTACGAGGGCTTGCTGGAGAAGCTTAAGGAAGCGGGCGTGGCCGCCGGGTTGAAATCGAATAATTTCCGAATTGTAGATAACGCCAGGCCTCCCGCCGGGCCGATCGAGCCTGACGTTCCCCGCAATCTGTTAATGGGCGTCTTCCTCGGCTTGGCTTCGGGCGTGGGGTTGGCCTTTGTGCTCGAAGCACTGGACAGCACAGTGCGAACCACCGAGCAGGCTCAGATGATTTCGGGGCTTTCCTCGCTGGGAATGATCCCCCTCGGTTCCAAGTCTGGGCGTGAAGGCGCCAATCCAAAGCGCTTGGTCCTGGCCAGTTCGAAAGAGGCGGTGGAACTTGTCACCCAGGCCCGGCCGCAGTCCCAGATGGCCGAGTCCTATCGGGCACTTCGCACTTCCCTCCTACTGTCGAATCTGGGAGCTCCCCCCAAGGTCATCATGATCACCAGCGCCTTGCCGCAAGAAGGCAAGACCACCACCAGCATCAACACAGCAGTCGTGCTGGCCCAGAAAGGTGTCCGTGTGTTGTTGATCGATGCCGATCTTCGCAGGCCGAGCATCCACAAAACACTCGGCATGGGACCTCACTGCGGGCTGAGCAATGTGCTCACGGGCAGCGCTACTGTGGATCAGGCGATCGTGCGCACTGCGCTTCTTCCTAATCTGTTCGTGTTTCCGGCAGGCACGCCTCCGCCAAATCCGGCGGAGTTGCTGGCATCATCCAATATGCACGATGTACTGCAGCAGTTGCGTGAGCAGTACGATCACATTGTCATCGACACACCGCCTTCGCTTTCCGTGACGGATGCCGTAGTCCTTTCGCCACGCGCCGACGCCGTAGTGCTTGTCATTCGTTCCGGTCAAACCTCGAAGCAGGCTCTTCGCCGCTCGCGTGACATACTTTTTCAGGTAAACGCGAAGGTGGTTGGAGTTTTACTGAACGCTGTTGATCTGAGTTCGCCCGATTACTACTACTACTACGAATATCAGGGCAAGTACGCCGGATACTATCGCAATGAAGACTCCTCCGAGGTCCATGAAGAAGGAGAGGACGTCGAGGAAACATCGGCCTCAAGCAGCGCGTAGCGACGATTTGCCCGCCACAAAATGAAGATTCCCCTCAATACTCGCCGCAAGTGGCTCATCGCGGCTCCCGTTACCCTGCTTGCCTTCTCTTACTTCGTGGCGTGTGTGCGCCAGCTTGCCGCCTCCTGGCTAGGGAGTCGGCCTCAGTTGGCCAGCCTTCAACGGGCAGCGTGGCTGGATCCCGGAAATGCGGAATATCGCAATCATCTGGGCCGCTACTACGATCTAGTAGCTCACGATCCCGCTTCGGCTGTGAGCTACTACCAATCGGCGGTTCAACTGAATCCCCATTCGGCGCAGCTCTGGTTCGACTTGGCCAGCGCCTATCAGGTTCTCGGAGACGTACCAGCCCAGACTGGAGCCCTGGAACATGCCATTCAAGCCGACTCAATGAAACCCGATGTCGCTTGGGAGGCAGGCAACCTTTACCTGGTGCAAGGCGAGAACGAGAAGGCCTTGCGCGAATTCAGCGCAGTCATTGCGAACGACACAACCCTCGACGTCGCCGCTCTCCAGCTTTCCTGGCGGATCCAGCCCGATATCGACGCGCTGTTAAAAGATGTCATCCCCGCGCGCGCCAGCGCTTATCTCAATTTCCTTACTCTGCTGGAGTCCAAGCAAGAGACGGCAGGCACGATGAAGGTTTGGGATGCGCTGATGCGAACCACCGAACCTTTCGAACAGCGGCACGCGTTCAACTATATTCGATACCTGGTTGAGCATAAGGAAGTCGATGAGGCGGTGTTGGCCTGGAAGCAGACGGTCAACCGCTTCGGTCTCTCCTCTTACCTGCCCTCGACCGCAAATCTCGTCGTCGATGGAAATTTCGGTCTCGACATTTTGAATGCCGGCTTCGACTGGCAGTATCAAAAGATGTCCAGTGTTACGTTAACTCTCGACCCCGGCGATTTTCATGCCGGACGCCGGTCTCTGCTGATTGCTTTTGACGGTCCGGGGATAAGAGAGGCCGGTATTTACCAGCTAATCCCTGTGGAACCCAATACCACGTACGACTTCACCGGTTATTACAAGAATGGCGAGGGAGAAATGCAGGGTGCAGGCGGGCCGCACTTCACCATTCAAGATGTGTATACGCAGACGGTTTACTACGAAAGTGAAGAACTGAAAGAGGCGACCTATTGGAAATCGGCTGACGGCGAATTCACAACAGGTCCCGATTGCAAACTTGTCATCTTGCACGTTCGCCGGCTCCCGGAAGGCAGTCCCATGCGTGGAAAGCTTTGGGTCGGCGACTTCCACATCACCAGGAAAGCTTCGTAGAGAAGTTACAGGTTCATGAGCGCTGATCAAAAAAACGGTAATGTAACTTCGAAATTGCGGTCGGCACGCCTGGGCGCCGTCGTGATGTACGGCGCCTTCAGTTTGCTGATGTTCGGGCCGCTGGCGTTCGGCGCGGTAGAGCCTTGGTCGATCTTCATATTGCAAGCCGGTTCGCTGTTCCTGATGCTCCTTTGGTTGGCCAAGCAGTGTCTGGATCAGGAGATCACTCTCTCGTGGAATCCGCTATTTCTGCCTATGTGTGCATTCGCGGCATTGATTCTGCTGCAGATCATTTTCGGAAGGAGCGCTTACCTTCACGACACAATGTCAGGAGCGATGTTGTACGCCGCCTATGGGATGCTCGGCTTCCTTGCAACCCAGACGCTGATTCGCACGGGGCAAGCCCGCAGAATTGCCGTGAGCCTCGCAATTTACGGCTTTGCTCTCGCTGCGTTTGCGTTGCTGCAGGGAATCTCGCCGAACGGCAGGATCTATTGGACACGCGTACCCCGCATGGGCGGATGGATCTACGGTCCCTACGTGAATCACAACCATTACGCCGGAATCATGGAAATGCTGGTTCCCATTCCATTGGTCCTTGCCCTTTCCCGTCTTCTACCCGAACGGGGACGCATCATGGCGGGCATTGCAGCGGCTGTGATGGTGGGTACGATTTTCCTCTCTGGTTCCCGCGGCGGCATGATTGCGATCTTCGGCGAGTTGGCAGTGCTCGCCGTCGTCCTGCTTCGTCAAAAGAGACGGGCCCGTATCGCCGTCGCAAGCGTGGCTTTCGCCCTCGTTCTGTTCAGTTTACTCAGTTGGCTTGGAGGCAAAGAGCTTACGGCTCGTGTTTCGAGCATTTCGTCGGAAACTCGAAGTGAAATCTCCGGCGGCATGCGTCTCTCCATTGATCGTGATGCCTTTCGAATGTTTCTTCGCAGACCGGTCCTCGGCTGGGGTCTGAGGACGTTCCCAGTTGTCTACCCGCAGTTCCGCAGCTTCTATACGAATTTCTTCATTAATGAAGCTCACAATGATTACATGCAACTGCTGACTGAAATGGGGCTGGCCGGGTTCTGCGTGATGCTTTGGTTCCTGGTCGTGCTCTATCGCCGCGCTCTCGGTAAGATCGCGAACTGGAGCACGCAGGTCACCGGCGCACTCACTTTGGCTTGCATGTTAGGAGTGACAGGCATCCTCGTGCACAGCTTCTTCGATTTCAATCTTCAGATCCCTGGCAATGCAGCATGGTTCTACGTTTATTGCAGCCTGGCGGCCGCTCCTCCGCTGTTGCAACGCGCGCGAAAACACCTGCCAATGCCTACTGAGCCCGTCCAAGTGATGCCCGTCTCAGAAGTGGTCTAGGTTAAATTACCGCGAGGAAAAATTCGGCAAGCAGTGAGCTTTACTGTTTGCAATGATGCACTGGAACTGCTAAGGCTTAGCAGGGCTCGCAGGATCATCATTCTTGATCAGGATGAAGGTCGTTAATGCGCCAACTGCCACCCCACCTAGCCCGACGGCGACCGGAGAATTGAGAATACCGCCGGTAGCCGCTGGAACGGCTCCGGTGCCCTGCTTCTTGCTTTTCTTCTTACCTTCTTTGTTCGGTTCCGCAGTCTCGTCTCGCGCCGTTTCCTGCCCTTGCGCCAGAATTACGGTGTCGTGACCGTCATCAATTTTGACGTCACCCTTTTTTGCTGCAATCCTTACTGTCCCATCCACGTCCACAACGCTAAATTCGGTCCACATGTTCGATGCGGGACTTACTTTGATGCCCCCAGCATCAGTGGCCACTCCCTTCGACGTAGCGACCGTAACCCCGCCATGCTCGATTCGGATCGAGCTAACTTCAAACTTCACAAGCGAATCGGATTGTACCGTGATGCTTGATCCCGTCTCGTTGATATTAGCTACGGAATCCGAACGCGTTTGCAACAAATCTCCGGAGAAGATTGCCGAGGATAAGCCGGGAACCCGTGTTCCGTTGATCCAGGATGGGCCATTCGTGTGAAGCATGCCTGCATTGGAATCCGCGGCGAACAAAGAAAACGGCAAAAGAATCAACAAGCAAACGCTGACCCAGCCGCGCACGGCGGACCCACCCATGCCCACACCCCGCATTAACTAAGATTGATTCCTTTGTCCGAAATCGTATCCTCACGGGTGTTCTCCGTCAATGAAATTTGTGTACGGCTGGTTTTCTACTGGAGAACTCCTTTGCGCCATGCCCACGGTATTGTGGACGGCGAAATCGGTTCAACGCCACCGCTCAACCGCGTTCCACCAAATCAATCGCAGCCACTCGTCGACGCAAGTCTTAGCCCACTGGCGATGAGTCCACCAATGAACCCCAAACTGCGTGTCATCGCGCGCTGCCGCCACCGAAAATGCTTTCCCGCGAAGTTCGTGACGGAACGTGCTCAGCGAACGCCGAGTATGAAATGCGGAAGTCACCAGCAGGATTCGCGTCCCTTGCTCATGCGTCAAACATTGGGCTACGTCATGAGATTCGTCTCGGGTCGAAAGCCCAACAATCGGGCAGATCGCGATCGATGCAGCCTGTTGCAAATTCTGAACGTATTTCTGCGCTATCTCCATTTGCTGTGTGTCGTAAATCATGGCATCGGCCGGAACGTCGAGGAGCACTCGCCGCCCATAGCCTTGCTGCAGAAGCTGAAGAGCGTGTGCCGGACGGTGGTCTGTTTCCCCCGCCAACACGACAATTACATCCGAAGGTTTGGGATCATCCACCACCAACAAGGTTCCCGCCTTAAATGCAAAGATGCCCGTAACACCCGCTACGACTGCCCACATGCCAACTCGCCTTCCGAACTTTGTCATTTCGAAATTCAACTTTCCTATCCGATAGGCCGATTTTATGGGCCTCTACACGAGCCTTTTCACAAATTCAGAAGCTAGCCGCATGCTAAAATTGGGAGTTTTTCATGCGGTCTCTTTGGTTTTTGTACAGGACTTCCTATGACCCCGTCTTCTATCGCAGACTCGTTTATTGATCAAATCAAAAGCAAGATTCAGCAACGCCAGGCCCGGGTTGGGATTATCGGACTCGGTTACGTCGGCCTGCCGCTTGCCCTCCTTTATAGTGATCAAAAATTCAAGGTCACTGGTTTCGACATCGACTCTCGCAAAGTAGATACCTTAGCGAAAGGCGGCTCTTATATTTATCGCATAGCCCCCGACGAGATTCAGGCCGCGAAGGCTCACGGGTTCTACGCTACATCCGATTATTCGCAAATCAGCGACATGGATGCAGTTATCATCTGCGTACCCACCCCGCTTGACCAATATCACGAGCCGGACCTCAGCTTCATTACCGATACTACACATTCCATCGCGCCTCATCTGCGCGCTGGGCAGCTCGTCGTACTCGAAAGCACCACGTACCCGGGCACCACAGAAGAGGTAATGGTGCCGATTCTGGAGAAGGAAAATAAAGCCGCTCTCAAAGCCGCGCGTAATGAGACTCTCACAGGAAAAGAATTCTTTGTCGCGTTCTCCCCGGAACGCGAAGATCCCGGTAATACCACCGTGGCCCGTCAGGATATTCCTAAAGTTGTAGGGGGCCTGAATCCTCAAGCGTCGGAACTCGCCCAGGTTCTTTACGGTTCGATCTTCAACCGCACCGTCCCCGTATCTTCACCCGCCGCTGCGGAGATGACCAAGCTCCTGGAAAATATTTACCGCTGCGTCAACATCGCTCTGGTGAACGAACTCAAGCTTCTGTGCTTACGAATGGGAATCGATATCTGGGAAGTCATCGAGGCCGCGTCGACCAAGCCTTTCGGCTTCCACCCGTTCTATCCCGGGCCCGGCCTGGGCGGACATTGCATCCCCGTAGATCCTTTTTACCTTTCCTGGAAAGCCAAGGAATGGGACTTCCGCACGCGTTTCATCGAACTAGCCGGTGAGATTAATACCAATATGCCCTATCACGTTCTGGCGTCGGTCAGTCACGCCTTGAACACTCACAAAAAGTCGGTAAACGGTGCCCGGGTTCTCGTGCTGGGCGTCGCCTACAAGAAAGACATTGACGACCTGCGCGAATCGCCTTCCTTAACGATCATCGAATTGCTGCAGAAAGATGGTGCTCTGGTCAGCTATCACGATCCCTATTTCCCATTCATCGGTCGGGGGCGTAAGTATGACCTGCAGATGAAATGTGCCGAGTTGAAAGAACTGGGACAATACGATTGCGTTGTCATCGTGACCGACCACTCCGATTACGATTATCACAGGATCGTGCAGGAGGCGCAGTTGGTGGTCGACACCCGCAATGCCACCCGCCAAATCAACAGCCCAAAAATCGTTCGTTGCTAATCCGCTGAACGGAAATCTGTCCTAAGATCGTGTAGTTTTTCGCATGGATTCGCCTTAGCGCCTTCTGTTGCTAGCCCGGCGAGATTCTGCAAACTATTGAATCTATAAGAGCTTACGGTTTTAGCGATGCCGCGGCGATTGGCCTCTCTCGTGCATCCCTATCCTTGGCGAGAGTACACTTGGATGTGAGCCTGACTCCCCAGGCATCCGCCTTCAGTAATGTTGCAGAACTTTTAGTCTGCAACCAGTGTTTGCACAACTGAACCAAAGAAGCTGATTATGCCGTCTCCCGGCTCCGACGAATCAGTTTTATTCTCCTCTCTCCCTAGGTGGAAGACGCCCTGGCAAGATTTTGTTCTCAGTTACGGAACGCAGGCTGCCCTGATTGCGATTCTGGCGTGGGTACCGGTTCTACACCCGGAACTTCTGGAACAGCCCAAAAAGGATTACCACGCCATTGAACTAGTGCCCACTCCTGTTCCGGTCAATCACGAGGTGCAGAGACAACTTCCTCGCCCCAGGCTCGAGACAAAACTTGAGCCGGCTCCAATCGCCGCTTTACGCGTGCCCGCTGCGAAACCGCGACCCAAGCCGGAAGTAAAGGACGCTCCCGCGCCTGAAGTGAAGATTGCTGCGAGCAAGTTGGAGCATCTGCCGGTCACTCCTGCAATTCCCAGGCAGATTGTCCGAACGAATGTTTTTTCGACCGGTAGCTCAGCCCCGCAAACGACGCAGCGTGCGGTGCAACAGGTACAGACGGGCGGCTTTGGCGATCCCCATGGAGTGCCCGCAAGAACAACTCAGACCCGCGCTGTAAACATCGCGCAATCTGGCGGTTTCGACATGCCGACCGGCCCCGGATATGGCAACGGCACCGGCGGTGCGAATGGCGTTCGCGGGGTGGTAGCGAGCAGCGGCTTTGGCGGCGGGGTAGCGATCGCTCCTGCCCGCAGTTCGTCATCAGCTACGGTTCACCCGGCGGGTTTCGGCGATGCCGATGTTGCCGCGCCTCCCACCGTCCAATCGCGGCCCGCGACTCAGGCAACCGCGAACCTGGTTCCGGCAGAAATCCTTTCCAAGCCGGTGCCGAACTATACCGATGACGCTCGCGCCAAACGAATCGAGGGCGAGGTACTCCTCGAAGTGATTTTGGAAGCTTCCGGCAAACTTCGTGTTCTAAGAGTTGTCCGCGGACTCGGACACGGTCTGGACGATGCGGCCGTTCGCGCCGCCGAACAGATCCGCTTTAAGCCCGCGTTGAAAGACGGCCAACCCTATGACTCCACGGCCGTCGTTCACATTATTTTTCAGTTAGCGTGATTCGCTCACCAGAAGGTTGGTATCCGTATGATTCGGTCGATCTCGGGTTTGGGCCTTTCCGTTCTTTTGTTCTGCAGCCTCACACTCACAGCTCAGAATTCTTCCACTTCCAGCTTAGCCGCAGCGCAACCTGCAGAGTCGAAAGACTCCTCTGCCGCACAAGCGTTGTATACCGCGACTCCCGCCGCCTCTCTCAGCGACGTGATGGATCGGGTAGTGCAACGCGAGCACTATTTCATGGCGCAGATGCGGCACATGCATCCGCTGGTGGAGACCTATTTGCAGGATCTCAAAAACGATGCTGATGGCAATCCCCAACCGGTAAAGGATCAATACTTTTTGGGCCGACTCGATATGAGCGATGGCCCCGAAGATACCTCGTTTATCGGTCAGCCGGGCTTCGGTCATCGCATGTTGACCAGGCTCACCGGCCTTTACGATCTTCATTACCTTCCCCTGGGCTTCGCCCAAATGGTGGTGCTCGACTCCGATTTCCAGAAAAAATATTACAAATTCACCTTTGTTCGGCGTGAATTTCTGGGCGAAATCCGTTGCCTTGTCATCGATGTGCAGCCGCGTGAGGGAGAAAGATCCGTCCGCTTCCGAGGCCGAATCTGGGTCGAGGATCAGGACTACAATATCGTCCGCTTCAATGGAACCTATTATCCGCAGCCCAAACTCAATTTCTTTTTCCACTTCGACAGCTGGCGTTTGAACATGCGGCCGGGCACATGGCTGCCTGCCTACGTCTACACCGAAGAATCCAATCTAAAGACTGGGCTTACCAAGGCCCTTCACTTTAAGGCACAGACGCGGCTCTGGGCTTATGATTTGAAAGGACTCAATAAGAATGAAGAGTTCACGCAGATTCTGATCGACTCGCCCGAGTCCGTCAAAGATCAAAGCGATGCTGCTTCGGACCCAAGCCCCGTAATGGCCGAGCGCATGTGGGAACGGCAAGCCGAAGAAAACGCCATCGAGCGCCTTCAGAAAATCGGCCTGCTCGCGCCTTCAGGACAGGTGGACAAGGTTCTTTCCACTGTTGTGAACAATCTGCTGGTTACGAACAACATCGACCTGCAGAGTGACGTCCACTGCCGCGTTCTGCTAACCGCTCCACTGGAATCCTTCACGATCGGTCACACGATTGTCCTGAGCAGGGGGCTGCTCGATGTCCTACCCGATGAAGCCGCGCTGGCTATGGTGCTGGCGCATGAGTTGAGTCATATCGTTCTGGGACATCCTTTCGACACCGAACTCGCCTTCAACGATAAACTCTTCTTCCCCGATCACGAATCCTTCCAGCGCCTCGACTTCAAACGGAATACGGCCAATGAGCAGGCTGCAGATACCAAGGCTTTGGAGCTTTTGCAGAACTCTCCGTACAAAGACAAACTGGGAAATGCCGGGCTGTTCCTGAGAGCGCTGCAGGAGCACGCTCCGGATTTGCCTAAACTGATTCGTCCACACCTGGGAAACGGTTTCGCCAGCGTCAAGAACGTTCGCATGGCGAGTTTGCTGGCTACGGCTCCTGCTTTGGATCAAATGCGCCTCGACCAGATCGCTGCTCTACCTCTTGGTGGACGCATAAAACTCGACCCTTGGACAGATCAGGTGGAATTATCAAAGGCTAAGCCCGTTGCCCTGGCGTCGTCGCGTGAAAGAATGGAGTTCGAAATAACTCCATTCTTTCCGTATCTCTCTCGTCTATCAACAGGAGGCACGGACAAGGTGGCCCTCACCAGTGAGCAGGCTGTCAATAAACAGAAGTAGAGTGCGGCTACAATCAGGAGGGATTAAAGTGTTAAGAACACACCGCACCGCGCCCTGTGCATGGGGCTTCAGTGCATCGTAAGTGCAAAGGCTGAACCCTTGCTTGCGTTTTTGAGCTACTGGATCGCGCTGCCAACTTGAGAGAACACGTTGTTGGCATTCGAACCGATGAGACGAATCGTACCTACGACGATCACGAGAATCACAGCCAACATCACCGCGTATTCGGCGATGTCCTGACCACGCTCATCGTTCCAGAGTTTTTGTAGAAGTTTTGCCACGGGGCTCCTCTTTTAACCAGCGCTTGTACTGCTGCCATCCCCCAAAGTAACTTTCGGAAAACGTTACTAACGGATAGTGCTCGGCACGCCCTTCCGTGAACAAACTATAGCCGCACCCACCCGGTCGGCCAATGGCACCGAAGTGCCACACGTAAATAACTGATTTAACTGGGAATTAGCTCAGGCAATGCTTTTGAGCGGCAAAGCCTGATTCACCGCAAACAACGCCAACTCTAGCCGCGTCGACACGCCCAACTTGTCAAAAATATTGCTAAGGTGGTGCTTGACCGTATCTTCGCTGATCTTGAAATATTCCGCTATTTCTTTATTAGAGTACCCAGCCACCACAGCGGAAACGATCTCAAGTTCGCGCGGGGTAAGCCCAAATTTTTTCTGCCGCGCTTCATCGTGCGAGGACTGCATCAACGTGCGCAAGTACTGCACGAGATTCGAAACGCTCTCTCGCCCCACCCAATATTCCCCGTCCATGACAGTCTGGATCGCTTTCAGCAAGAGTTGCGTGGCCGAATCCTTCAGCACGACGCCGCGGGCACCTAATTGCAGAGCCTCCACGATCTGCCCCTTCTCCGCCGCCGCCGTCAATAGGATCACACGCACCGGCGTGGCGTTCGCGGGCATGCTCAAGTCCCGCAGCGCTTCCAGCCCCGGATGTTTTGGCATCGCAAGGTCGAGCAGCAGAATGTCAGGTTTCAACTGCTTCGCCAGTTTGACCGCTTCGGCGCCGTCGGCGGCTTCGCCTAGAACTTTCAGATCCGCTTCAGCTTCCAACAGCCTGCGCAAACCATCGCGAAATATTGGATGGTCGTCCGCGATTACGATGCGAATTTGTTGCTTCTTAAACGTCATGTGGCATATTTCCGTTCCGAGGCACAGTAATTTCCAGGCGCGTTCCTTGTCCGGGATTTGATTCTACCGTGAGTTCCCCAGCAATCAATCGCACCCGTTCTTTTATAACCGCGGGACCCTTTCCGGCCTCTTCCATTTGTTCCTGATTGTAACGGCCCGCAAACGCGAAGCCTTTGCCATCATCTTCCACCGTGAGAGTCCATTTCTCGCGACTGGAAGCCAAACGCACCAGCGCATGCCGCGCTCCGCTATGCTTGCGCACGTTCACCAGGCCTTCTTGGACGATTCGCAACACCTCCCGGCAGACACGTTGCGGCATATCCAATTCGTCCAGATCGGTGACGAACCGTGCATTGATTCCGGTTTCCCTTTGAAAGCGCTCGACGGTGTCTTTCAGGACTCCCAGCAAGCGCTGTGCGTCCACGTCGATCGCCTTCATCTGCTGCATCAGTTCCCGCAACTTGAGTACTTCCTCCCGCAGCAGCCCTTGAATTCGTCCAAGTTCGCCGCTGATCGGCCGGTTCGCTTCCGCCTGGCGGCGTACCACATCAACCTGCATCTCCATCGCGATAAGCGATTGCACCGCGCCATCGTGAAGTTCCCTGGCAAAGCGCGCCCTCTCCGCCGCTAGCGCTCGCCGTCGCAACCGGTGCAACAGGTAAACGTTGTAAATGGCTGGACCGACTTGCCGAACTACGTCCAGCAGGAAGCGCAATTCCTCTTGTTTCTCGCCGTGCCAGGACAGATCGTACAGGAATATCCGGCCCCGCCACTCCCCTCCAGATAAGAACGAAACTGTGACTACGGAATCAAAGCTCTGCACCTGCCGCAACTGCGAAAGAGCCGCCAGATCGGTTGCCGCTACCGGATGCCCTGAATAATCCAACGCTAATGTCGTCCAATCCTCGCCTTTGATCGAGGCATAACAGACATCGCCCGGGAATCCATCCAGATAAACTTTCGCGTCGCGAGGACTAGACTCCAACCATTTAAACTCAGCCCGCGCTGTTCCGCTCGCTCGATTCAGTTCCCCCACGAAGACCCTCTTGCTGTGCATCTCCTGCGACGCCACGATGCCCCGGGACGCGCCGTACATGGAGAGCAACTCCTGGAAGATTTGCTCCATCGTGCCGGTCAGACCCGCTTCCACTCTCACTTTCGAAAGCATTCCTGTCACTACTGCCTTTTCGGCGCGCAGATGCTTCTGCTGCTCCGCCAAATACCCGAGCAGAAGCCCCATGACAATTAAATAAATCGAGAGCATGAACAACCGTTGCGGCTCGAAATCCGTGACGTTGATGTGCAATCCCGTCAGGGTTCGCAGTGGCAACGAGCCTTGATGCCAGACATGAAGAACAACAAAGCTTTCAATCCATAGCACAACCGCTTCGGCCACCGCAGTGCCGAGTGTCTCCCATAATCCCCATCGGTACGCAGCCGCAGCCAGCACGAAAAAGAAGAACAGGAAAAACGGTGAACGTGCTCCTTGAGCGAACAGTGAAATCAGAGCTGGCCATACGATGTCACCGCAGTGCACCAGCAAACGAAACGCTGCCGTCGACTGCTGCCGCCTCCTCAGCAGCATCAGAATTAAGATTCCGTTCGCCATGTAAAAGACGAACAGACCGTAGGCCGCCCACGAGTGCCCTAGTTCTGTGGGATCCATGCGGATCGCAACCAGCGTGGAGATCGCCAGAAACACTCGGGCAGTCGCCAGCCAGCGCTCAACGCGGCGGGTTTCCCCCGGATCGGGGGGAATTCTTAATCTCCAGGATTGTCGATAGCGCTCTACGTGAGGATTCAAAACCAATCCGCCTCGACGGCGTGGCAACTACGCGGACATTATTGAATAAAAAGATCTTATGAGCAAGTGCGGCTCTATATGCACCGCTTACCCGCGACTTACAACTGTTCGATCTGACTAATATGTAGAGGTTACTCTGGTAACCAATGCCGGCGGAGGATCACCTCTACAATGGGACCGAGGTTGTGTCCTTGAGCAAGCGTTCCAATCTATGGCTGGCAGCGGTGGCAGGGTTGCTTACGGCGGCTATTCTGACGTCCGCCGCTTTGCCACGATCTTTCGCTCTGACCGCCTTCAGTGACATCGTCCAGTCGCTGCTGTTGCTCTCTGGTACAGCTGCTTTCGTTCCACTGGCGTTGCGCGCGCGCGGTCGCATGCGCATTTTCTGGTCGCTCATCACCCTCGGGCTGGCTTTCTGGCTCCTGTATCAGTTGTTTTGGACGTATTACGAGGTTGGCTTGCGACGCGACGTCCCCGATCTTTGCGCCTGGGACATCGTCTTGTTCCTCCATTTCGTTCCCTTGATGGCCGCCTTGGCCCTGCGCCCGCACGTTCCGCGCGATGAATACGGAGCGCTCGTGGGTCGCCTCGATTTCGCTCTCTTGCTGGTCTGGTGGTTTTATCTATACGTGTTCATTGTGATGCCCTGGCAGTATGTTGTGCCCGATATTTCCGCCTACAACCGCAATCTGAGTTCAGTTTACAACGCCGAGAAACTTGCCTTTCTCACCGGCCTGCTTGTCTGTTGGAGCACGAGCAAAGGCCCGTGGAGAAAGTTTTATCGGGCGCTCTTCGGAATGAGCGTCTGCTACTCTGCGGGGTCCACGGCAGCTAATTGGGCGATCGCCGGCAAAGCCTATTACAGCGGCAGCGTCTACGACATTCCATTACTTGCCGCCATGGCCAGCCTGACCTGGATCGGCCTACGCACAAAAATTGAAAATACCGAGCCCGAAACAGCCCACGCGTCCACCAGTTATGGCGTGTGGATTGCGCGCTGCAGCATGATTGCAGCCTTCTCCCTGCCGTTGTTCGCGGCCTGGGCCATGTCCGATCTCCAAATTCCAGCCCGCATGCGCGTGTTCCGCCTGGCGCTGACGTTGTTAGCGGCATTCTGCATGGGAATCATGGTCTTCCTGCGTCAACAGAGGCTCGATCGCGAACTCATGCGGCTCATCCATCACTCGCGGGAGTCTTTCGACAGTTTGAAACGTCTGCAAGCGCAGATTCTTCTGTCGGAGAAGTTGGCATCAGTAGGCCAACTGGTTGGCGGCGCCGCCCACGAACTCAATAATCCAATCACCGCCATGCTGGGCTATTCTGATCTGCTGCTGAACACGCCGCTCAGCGCGGCACAGAAGCTTTTGGCCGCTAAAATCGGGCAGCATGCGCGCCGCACAAAATCGCTGGTCGCCAGCCTGATCAGCTTTGCCCGCCAGGCGCCCGCTCCAAAGACATTGCTGGACCTGAACACCCTGGCGCGCACGGCGGTCAAGCTCACCCAGCCCCAATGGGAAGCCCTCGAACTCGAAGTGCACACACAACTCGATCCCGCACTTCCCAAGGTGTTAGGAGACTCCAATCAGCTCCTGCAAGTATGTCTGCAGCTGATTGCGAACTGTCTGCACCTGCTGAGCGAGCGAGGCGGCAAGATCGTGACCGTGAGCACCGGACGCCAAGCTGGCATCTGTGTTCTGCAAATCGCGGCCGCCGCCGCGCCATCGAATTCAGAAGAAGTAAGTTCGCCCGGTGACGACAGCTTGAGTTTAAGTGCCTGTCAAGGGATTCTGCAGGAACACCGCGGTCAGATTTCCCGGGAACTTGGAACAGATGGATCGGTTCTTCTGCGAGTTGAACTTCCCGTTTCCGATCTCCCCGCTGCGAAGAGCAAGCCAAAAGAAGCTACCGTGCCGGTGATGTGGCAATCTCGACCGTACGCTTAAGCTGGCCGCAAGCCGCATAAATGTCTCGACCCCGCGGACGCCTCACAAAAGCTGGGATCCCCCCATTCATCAGGATCTGCTGAAAAGCTGCCACGCGGTCCTCCGCAGGGGTCGAGAACTGAATTCCAGGTCCGGGATTCAGGGCGATCAAGTTTACCTTTGCCCGCATACCTCGCAGCAGTTCGACTACCTGCTTCGCATTTTCGGCTGTGTCGTTCACCCCATTCAGAAGAACGTACTCAAAAGTAATTCGTTCGCGATTGCGCAAGGGGAAACTCCGGGCGGCCGCCATCAGCTTCTCTAGATTCCACTTGTGATTCAGCGGCATCAATTGCGTGCGTAGTTCGTCGTTCGAAGCATTCAGTGAAATCGCTAGTTTCGGCCGAATCTTTTCCTCTCCAAAGTCGTTAATACGCGGCACAATCCCCGCCGTGGAAACAGTCATCCTCGACTCCGCGATCCCTACCTCCTCCACCAACAGGCGCACTGCCTTGATAAAGTTGTCGTAGTTCAGGAACGGCTCGCCCATTCCCATAAAGACGAGATTGATCCGGTCCTGCGGAAGCGCCACTTTTTGGTCCTTCAGGACGGCGCAGACCTGCCCAACAACTTCTCCGGCCGTAAGATTTCTTTTCACGCCCAGCAGCGCTGTCAGGCAAAACTGGCAGTCCACCGCGCAGCCAACCTGGCTTGAGACGCATATTGTCGCCCGATCCCAACCGCGAGGCCCAGCCTCCTCGGCATCTCCGGACTCGCTGCCATCGCCGGCCTCTCCCCCGTCGCCCTCGGGCATCCAAACGGTTTCAACGCTCTGCCCGTCTGCAAATCCAATCAGGTAGCGAACCGTGCCGTCCTGGGACACGAATCTCTTCTCGACAGCCGGGGATCCCACCGAAACCCCTTTGGCTGCAAGCGTTTCCCGTAGCAGTCGGGGCCAGGTCGAAATCTGCTCAATACGATCAACCCGCTGCCGGTAAACGGCATCAAGAACTTGGCTCGTGCGGTAGCCAGGTTCGCCTAAGCTGTCCACCAGCGAAGCAAGCTCAACGCGATCCATTCCGAGCAGTGTGATATTTAAGTCCATGATTCTAAAAGCTTAAGTTATTCTCGCACACTCCTCGACCGTATGTCAGAATAGGAAAGGCCCCTCCGAAGTATGTCGCCGGCCTCGTACTGCGAAGTCTTAACAGCGGAAACCGAATTTCCTATGTCGCAGGAAGTGCGCAATATTCGTCGTCAAAAACTGCCCAACGGGTTGACCATCATCACCGAGCAGATGCAGCACATCCGATCCGCTTCGATTGGGGTCTGGCTGCAGACCGGATCGCGCGACGAAGACGCGGAATGGAACGGCATCTCCCACTTCATCGAGCACATGGTTTTCAAGGGAACGACGCACCGTTCTGCGGAGGATATCGCCCGCCAAGTCGATTCCATCGGCGGCAACATGGACGCTTTCACCGCCAAGGAGTGCATCTGCTTCAACGTGAAGGTGCTCGATGAGCACGTGCCCACTGCCCTCGACATCCTGAGCGACCTGGTTCTCAACCCCACGTTTGCTGCCGCCGACATCGTGCGCGAACGCGGCGTGATCATGGAAGAGATCAAGATGGACGAAGATAATCCCGATTATCTCGTCCACGAAATTTTCACTCAGAATTTCTGGAAGGGCCATCCTCTCGGCAAACCGATCCTTGGCACCAAAGAGACTGTAAAGCGCTTCGAACGCGAGCCGGTGCTCGACGCCTACGCGCATCGATTTGCCCCTGGAAACATCATCGTTTCCGCTGCGGGCAACTTGAATCATGACGAATTCGTCAAGCTGGTAGCCGACCATTTCGAGCACATGAAGCCCATGAACAACGGCTTCCACTCTTCCGCGCCCAAGATCGTTTCACGCATCATCCTGCGCAACAAGAAAGCGCTCGAACAGGTGCAACTGTGTATCGGCGTTCCCGCGCACCCTATCGCGCACGAGAAGCGCCATGCCGGATACATTCTCAACACGCTGCTGGGCGGAGGGATGAGTTCGCGGCTGTTCCAGAACATTCGTGAACGCCAAGGACTCGCGTATTCGATTTACAGCGACCTCAATCCTTACCGCGACACGGGATGCCTGGCGGTCTACGCCGGCACGTCGCTTGCTTCCGCGGCAAAAGTGGTTCAATCGGTGGTCAGTGAATTCCGCAAGCTCAAGGCCGAACCGGTTACCGACGAAGAACTGCGCCGCTCCAAGGCTCAGCTGAAAGGCAGCCTCATGCTCTCCCTCGAGTCCAGCACATCGCGCATGTCGAACCTGGCGCGACAGGAGATGTATTTCGATCGCTTCTACGATCTCGACGAACTGATCCAGCGAATCGAAGCTGTGACGGCCGAGGATCTCACCAGCCTGGCCAATGAATATTTCCAGACCGATTCCGTTGCCGTTACAGCCCTGGGGAATCTGAACGGGCTGAAACTGACCCGCGACCAGCTAGCCTGCTAGTGAATCCGACTCTTTCCGCTTTTCTCCGCGATCTCTTCGAACCTTCTCAGCGATCTCTGCGGTTAAGCTCTTTGTAACTTCCTTGCAAAGTGCACATCCTATTTCCGCCGCAGGGACAACCTGCTACGCAAATCGATACCCATCCAAGGAGAATCCATGAAAAAGATGTTCAGCAGTTTGACGTTGGCGTGTGTCCTGGCCGCTTCCCTGGCCGCCTTCGCCCAAGACACAATGAAACAAGACGACCCCACGCAAGACACTATGAAAAGCGACCAGATGAAGAAAGAGAGCAAAAGCAAGAAGCTCAAGAAAGACCGCATGAAGAAAGACACCATGAAACACGACGACATGAAAAAAGACGAAATGAAGAAGGATGACATGAAGAAGGACGATATGCAGAAAGATACCGGCAAACAGGACGAGATGAAGAACTAAGCCAGTCTGTAGCAGCGACGAATCGTAGCCCGGAAATCGTAGCGCCGGCGTCCCGCCGGCTGTCGCGGGGGCGTCCCGCCCCCGCACCATACCCGAAGAAAAACCTCATCCGATCCAATCCGAACCTACCTCGCGCCCTCCCCATCCTCGCCTTCAGCATGCGCCTCGCTCTCGAGCTCCTGCACTCCAACTCGCGCATCCGCCGTCTGCAAGTATTTCCGCATACACCGCACGCACGGAACGTATCCTTCCCGCTGCGCCTCCTTCGCGGTCAGCGTTCGTTCTTTGTCTTTATTGTGAATAAATGGGCAACCCGGAGCATGAAACTCCTTTGCACCGGTCGACACTACAACTACCATTTCCGCAGGAACCCCATGCCCCGGCTGGGCGTGCGCCGAAAGAAGCGGATGGGCAATCGTCCGTGAACTCGCCATCCTCAGCCCCCCTGCCATCAAGAGCATTGCGGCCACCGGGATCATCCACGACGACCAAGTTGCCCAATTGCTGCGAACCCGCCCGCTCCGCGTCAGCCTACGCTTGAGCCTCTGCCCAAAGCCAGCCGGCACTTCGATCATTCGCTCATCGCCATACAGCCGTACGACGTTGCGCGTGCCTTCCAACACCGACTTGCACCGCGGGCAGCTACGGAAATGTACGTCCATAGCCGTGCGCAACCCGGCGTCCAGATCGCCTTCCACATAATTCGAGATCTCACGCCACACCTGCTCGCAATTGATCGGACTCTGGTTCACCATGGCTTCGTTCCCTTCTCGAAGGGGAGGCGGCTGAACCAACCTTTTTCCCAGCCTCCGGCGAGCAGATCGCGCAACATCAGCCGCGCCCGCAGCAACCGCGTCTTCACTGACGCAATCGAAATTCCCAGCGCTTCCGCGGTCTCCTGAATATTCAATTGCTCCATATCTCGCAGCACAAAGACTTCGCGGTATTTGCGGTCAAGCGCGGCCAGCGCCTGGGCTAATTTCTGTCGCACTTCCTTCCGCTCCAGCGCCTCGGACGGAATTTCCCGCCAGTCGGCGAAATCTCTGGGCACGTATTCGCCCTCTTCATCGCGATGATCGTCAATGCCCTCCATGATCGCTTTGTGTTCCCTTCGACGCCGCATCAGCGCCTCATTGACCGTGATCTGAATAAGCCAGGTGCTGAATCGTGCCTCCGCGCGAAACTGCCGCATATTCGCTAACGCCTTCAGCATGGCCTCCTGCGCTATGTCTTCCGCATCCGATTCATTGCGCAAGATTGCCAAAGCCGCCGCATAGACCCGCCTCTCATAGGGCCGTACCAGTTCGTAGAACAACTCGTTGTGCCCATGCTGCACCTGCGAGATCAATTCCTCTTCGCGCGACATCGCCGGGTTGCTCAGCACATCATTCCGTTCGGCCATCGGTTCCTGCGCGTCAGTACTCTGGATCCTTCTTCCAACCGGTCAGCATGGAGACGAAATTGTTCCAGCCATGAATAATCACCATCACCAGATGTCCGAACACAAATGCGAGCAAGGCCCACATCACGAGGAAATGCCACAAGCGCGCCCAATGAAATCCGCCCATCACGGCCGCGAGCCAGGAGAACTGTACGGGCTTCCAGACCGCGAGACCGGTGAGCACCGAAAGCACTCCCAGCCCAATCGCTGAGGTGTAAGCATTTTTCTGCAGCGGATTGTAGGCCTCGCGCAATTCCGGTTTCGCGCCAAAGAAGAAGTAGTGCTTCACCATTGGCCAAACGCCAGGGATATCGCGGCGCGTGAATAACACCTGGCGGTAATTCCCACTGAACACCTGGTATCCGACGTAGATCACACCGGTAGCGATGTAAATCCACATGAACGTCAGATGCCATTGCAGGGCGCCGCCCAGCCATCCGCCGATCGCAAACGACTTCGGCCAGTTCAGCAGATCTTTCTGCGGAATCTTGGCCCCGAAACTGGGGAAAGCGCGAAAAATTTGCAGTCCGCTTCCAACCAGCACAAACAGCGAAATCGCATTCAGCCAATGGCAAAGCCGCACCACCAGCGGATGCTCGTAACGGGCACGTCCGACAACCTCAGTCTCTTCGCCCTTGGCTCGGGTGATTTCAACGACCGTGCCGCTCATATGTCCTCTCGGAATGAATAATTGTTGATTCTTGATTTTTGATTGTTGATTGAAGAACCGTTGACCAACGGATTTCATTCAACAATCGACAATCATCAATCAATAATTACTTTTCACAGCCCGTAAAACGACGAATACCCCTGATCCTCCCAGTACCCAACTTTCTCCAGCACGTTGGTAACTTTCAGCTCCGTGAGATATTTCGCCTGTTTGTAACCAATCTTGGTGGGAATGTTCATCCGCAACGGGGCGCCATGCTCGCGCGTAAGCGGCCGGTCATACATCTCATAGCAAAGCAGCGTCTGCGGATGCAGCGCCGTCGCCATGTCGAGTGACTCGTAATAATCGTCGGCGCAAGCCACGGTGATGAACCGCGCCGACGTATCCGCGCCGATCATCGTCAGAAAATCAGACAACCGCGCGCCGCCAAAGCGCCCAATCACATCCCATCCCTCGACGCAAACATGCCTCGTGTTCTGCCGGACACGCTGCAGCCCTTGGATCTGCTCCAACCGGTACTCGCCAGGTTTTTGCACCAATCCTCCGACCGTCAGCGTCCAACTTTCCAACGCAACTCCCGGATCATCCACGTCGTAATCGTTGATTGGGAACTTCTCGAATGGCGTAAGGGCGGAATCGGCAAAGGTCGGCGCCGGATGCCCCTCCCGAAATATCCATTTCGATGCCCAATCGCTGAAGCCCAATCCCCTTCTGAGCAGTGAATCCTGAAGCTTGGGAATCGCAAATGCACCCAACGCGAGCACCGGCGCAATCTTGAGCAATTCCCGACGCGACACACTCGCGAGTTTCCGCTCGTCCATAGTCGCGCGGACAATGGCGGGCACCGCCGGCAGACGCGGCACTAGCCCAGCAGCGCTTTCTGGTTCGGCCGCCTCGGCGTTCATCTCCGACTGGGCGGGCTTGTCCTCAGAAGTTTGCTCCCGCTCCGGATTGCCGTTTTCTGGCTCCATACCCAACCTCCGATACCTCGTCAGATCGGATTCCGCTGGCCGCACAAAGTTACGTCAGCATACTACCGAAGCCGGGAAAATTCTCTGCGTGAACTACGGTGTGCTTCTGCTATGGTTTTTTCGCTTCGCTTCGGGGATACTATGCGCAGCAATTCCAGGCAAGTCCAAGTCTCTAGATGCTTTGAGCTGAAGCCGTTGCCTCCTAAGATGGTTCGTCCGCCGGTGAGATCGCTGCAGTCCGCGCGACAGCAACAGCGCTTGATGGTCGTTGCGCTGACGCTGCTGCTGGCGGCTTTGGCATTCGTTCTCTATCGGGATCGCGACTTCTGGTTCCCCGACGCGCAGGAAGCCCAAGACCAACTTCCGCAAGCCACTCCCGCGACTTCGCCGAATACTGCCCCGGCCCCCCAGGCATCCGCTGTGCCACACCAAGCTCGTGCGCCTCAGCCGCGCCGCAAAAACTCGGCTTCCGAAGTAATATCTACGCCCGAATCGGCCACTCCCCCAGAACCGATTACGATCAGTAACCGAACCGTGCTACCGCCGCTCGAAGTGGAGGTGGTAGCCGGCGATAGCCATCGAGTGCTTAAGCCCGGATCGAACTCGACGCGGGTCGAACTGCAAGACGGGTCTCCTGCTCCGCCCCAAGTCCCGGATGCCGTTCCCGACAATGCGCCAGACACGGCGGCCAGTGTAACCAGCAATGCCGCCGAACGCGTTCAGGTTTCAGCCGACACCGATGGCCTCGTCGCCCATTCCGTGAGGCCGGGCTATCCCATGCTCGCTCGCCAAATGAAGGTGGAAGGCTCCGTGATCCTGCTGGCCTTGATTGGGCGCGACGGGCTGATCCAGGACCTGCGCGTACTCAGCGGACCTCCGATTCTGGCCAACGCCGCAGAGGAAGCTGTGCGCCAATGGCATTTCAAACCCCACTTTCAAGGCAGCGAAGCGGTCGAAACGCAAGCCAGGATTACAGTGAACTTCACGATCTCCACCAACTGAATCCGTGCGCAAAGGTCTTCTATGAACGCATCCCTACAAAAACTACTCTCCCTAACCTCGCGCAAAATTCCTGTGCTGGCCGCAACCTTCATCTTCGCGTACGGGCCTTTGCCTTCTGAATTGCGCCCATTCGCCCATTTCTCCAGTACGGAGCAGCCTATGTCTCTGACCATCTCTAGCCCGAGTTTTACCAATGGCGACGCCATTCCTAAAAAATTCACCTGCGATGGACCCGACGTGTCGCCGCAATTGACTTGGACCGATCCTCCCGCCGGAACCAAGACATTCGCACTCTTGGCCGATGATCCCGATGCGCCTGCGGGAAATTGGAATCACTGGGCGATGTGGAATCTCCCCGCCAATGTCCGCTCCCTGCCCGAGGGCGTGAAGAAAAATACCCACCTGCCCGATGGCTCCGAGCAAGGCATGAACGACTTTCACAAACCGGGATACAACGGGCCTTGCCCTCCGGCTGGTAAGCCGCATCGCTACTTCTTCAAGCTGTTTGCTCTCGACACCAAGGTAAGTCTGAATTCCGAAGCAGGTAAGCCGGAACTGGAAGCCGCGATGAAAGGGCACATCCTGGCGAAGGCGGAGTGGATGGGAACGTACAAGAGGTGAGAACCTGCGAACTGCGAAAAACTGCCCCAAAAATGACGAGCGCCCTGAACCCTTTCGAGTCCAGGACGCCCGGGCAGCCCTCCCCCAGAACTGCTCACCAAAGAAAATATGCTGGTTGCAGGATTCTGCCTATGGCACTTTCGGGCTATGTATACCCCAAAAGTGCCACTCCCGTATGTGGCTCAAAATAGAGCGGCTTCGGACCTAAGCCGTCACCACTGCCCTGTGAAGTCCTGTGAATTTTTGCCGATAACTGCCATAGCCGCGGTGATTTCCGCGCACCCTCATGTCCGCATTCGATGACTCTGAAATCTGTCGCACCATCCTCGAAAATCTGCCCACGGGCCTTTGCGTTGTCGACATCCACAAACGAATTTTGTTTTGGAGCACCGGCGCGGAACGGATTACCGGGCGTCTGCGCCACGAAGTCGTCGGCCATTGCTGCTCAGAGGAAGCCACACTACATTGCAGTTCCCTGGCCCGCGATATCTGCAACCAAGAATGCCTGCTGGATCGCGCAATCAAGAATGCACAGCTAGCGGAGGGAATCATATTTTTGCAGCACAAGGCGGGTCATGACATTCGCGTCCGGGTTCGCTCCGTTCCCGTGCATAACGTTCACGGCTCTATCGTCGGTGCGGTCGAGACCTTTGAGATGGAAGCTTCTGCCAACCTTGGCGGACAGGCGAGAAGCATGGAACTCCCGGGCGCGTTGGATGAACTCACGGGTATTTGCAGCAAAGCAAGCATGCAATCGCACCTCCACAAGACACTGCGGTCCTTCGATGAAATGCAGGTTCCTTTCTCGGTTCTCTGCTTCCGGATACAAGAACTCGACCGCTTCCGCGCCTCTTTCGGTCCGGAAGCGGCGTCTTCGTTGCTGCGCGTGCTCGCGCAAACTCTAAAATGCGCGCTCTGGCAGACCGACTTCGTCGGGCGCTGGAACGAGGACCAGTTCCTCGTGATTTTGAATGGATGCCGCGAAGACGCCCTCCCGCTGGTACGCGATCGCCTCACTGCCATGTTATGCAATGACTCCATCGAGTGGTGGGGCGAGCGGCGCTCTTTGCCAATATCTGTGGGTCAAGCCACCCCGCAACTCGGAGATACGGTCTCCAGCCTTCTGGAGCGGGTGCAGAATTCGCGGCCTGCTTGCGCAGAAACAGCCCGTGCTGCAGGCGCCAATTCCTCGGCTCCCGATTTTTCTCCCGGGAGCAAGTAATGTTCGCCATCATCGGCATCATCGTCGTCTTCGGCTGCATTGTCGCCGGATACCTGATGGAGCATGGCAATATCCGCGTGCTGCTTCAGCCCGCCGAGTTGCTGATTATTGCTGGAGCAGCCGCCGGTACCGTGCTCGTGGCCAATCCCCTACACATCATCAAGAAAATTGCTGCCGGCATCGTGGGCGTTTTTGGCAGCTCGAAATTCGGCAAGCAGACTTACATCGACGCGCTAAAAATGTTATACGACCTGTTCAACAAAGCGCGCAAAGACGGATTGATGGCCCTCGAAGCCGATGTCGAAGAGCCCGAAAAGAGCCCGATCTTTTCCAAGAATCCAGCGTTCCTGAACAATCATCATGTCTGCGACTTCGTTTGCGACTCTCTTCGCATGGCGATCACTGGAGTCGACGCTTTCGATCTCGATCAGATGCTCGATCGCGACATGGAAGTTCAGCAACATGACTCGACGCAACCCACCGCGGCACTCAGCACCATAGCCGACTCTCTGCCCGGGCTCGGCATTGTCGCCGCCGTGCTCGGGGTAGTCATTACCATGGGTGCGCTGGGCGGTCCTCCGGAGGAAATCGGCCAGAAGGTCGCCGCCGCACTCGTCGGCACCTTCCTCGGCATCCTGCTCTGCTATGGCTTGGTTGGGCCGCTTGCCGCCAATATGGCCAAAGCCGCCGAGGAAGAGCACGCATTCCTCTATGTGCTGCGCGTGTTGATAGTGTCGTTTCTCAAAGGCACTGCGCCGATCATGGCGGTAGAAGTGGCCCGGCGGGCGATACCTGGGCACGTGCGCCCCTCATTCAAAGAACTCGAGCAAGCCTGCCGCGGTGGAGGGACCGCAGCCCCAACCGCCGCTGCCGCCTCAGCCTGAACATGCCGGATATCACAGAAAAACTGCGCCCCATCATCATCATTAAGAAATCGGCCGCCCATGGTGGCCATCATGGCGGTGCCTGGAAGGTCGCCTATGCCGATTTTGTGACTGCCATGATGGCGCTGTTCATCGTCCTGTGGCTGCTCAACAGCAGCAAGCAGATCCAGGTCGCCGTGGGAGGATACTTCAAGGATCCAACCGGAACTTCCAGGAAAGTCGGCTCCAACATGCAAGGCGCCGGAGAAAACTTCGTGCTTACGCGCGACAACATGCCGAAGTTGAAGGAACAATTGCAGCAGGCCATGCGCCAGATGTCGGATTTTGAACAATTGAAAAGCCACATCGAAATGACGGTAACTGCTGAGGGTCTCCGCATCGAACTCTCCGAGGCGGCAAACGGCACGTTCTTCGACACCGGCAGTGCCAAACTCAAGCCCGACGGTGCCGAGCTTCTGGTTAAATTGGCGCAGGAGGTCGGCGGTCTTCCTAACAAGCTTTCCATTGAAGGGCATACTGATTCTCAGCCGTACGCGCCTTCCGCCACCTATGGTAACTGGGAACTCTCGGCCGATCGCGCCAATGCCGCCCGTCGCGTGATGCAAGCCAATGGAGTGCGCCCCGACCAGATCATCCAGGTTCGCGGCTTCGCCGATCAGCGACTCCGCAAGCCGGAAGCGCCGCTCGACCCGGCCAACCGGCGCATCTCCTTGATCGTGCAGTACCTCCAAAAAAATAGTGACGACGAGCAGGACAGGCCTGCGCCCTCCCACGAAGAGCAAACCGAGATCCATAAAACCTCATCCTAGGAACGACCGGAACAGCTGATTTCAGATAGGTCAGAAACGGGAAGCTTGAGTTGACCCCGTCTACGCCCTGTGCCACACTGCTTTTCCAAGTAGTTGTGATCCACGGCTACGCCATGCCGGTGTCTTACTTGTCACGCGTGTTAAGCATCTTCGTTCTTGTAGCAGTACTGCTCCTTACCGTTTCAAGCGCTCAATCAGCCGGTGACAGGCTGAACGGCCAAGGTTCTCACCGAGATCAGATTGCGACAGTAAGGTCCTATGCCACAGCCCCAAATACTGGAGTTCTGATCTTCAAAATATTCGCCGGCCACAGTGGCGCTCAACTCGATCGTCAGGCTTTGTTAAAGCTGGTCAACCTCTCAACCCAGTCCGCAAGCTGGGAGACCACCGAGGCAGGCTCTGAAGGACCGTATTCTGAGAGCGCTTCTCTGGGAGTATTTACCGATGTCCCTTATGGAAATTACGACGTCGAGGTTAGCGCAGTCGGCTACCTCAGTACTCATAAGGAAATCCAGGTCGCAGGCACTCTGGTGCAGCAGCACATTGAAATCGTGTTGCAGCGCGATCCTGAGGCCGTGAACCTGGATGTGACCGATACGAGGCTGACTGGGAAAGTGCGGAAGGAAGCCAAACGTGCTGTTTCGGCGCTCAAATCGGGAAATCTGAATGCTGCCCAAAAACATCTGGACGATGCCTACAGGTCCGCTCCTTCCAGCCCGGACCTGAATTTCCTGTTGGGATATTTGTATTTTCAGAAAAAGGATTACACCCAGGCCGAAAACTATTTGAGCACAGCTTCCACTCTAAACCCTCATAACGGTCAAGCTCTCACGCTCCTGGGCAGAACCGGCTTGGAAAAGCAGGACTATCCCACCGCACGATCGGCGTTGGAGCAGGCGGTGCTCTCTGATGCGGAAAACTGGGTCCCACATGACCTGCTGGCCGATACCTATCTGCATCAAAAAAATTATGCCCAGGCGCGCGACGAGGCACAGGTTGCAATTAATAAGGGCAAGAACGCCGCCGGTTCGGCGCAGCTCGTTTTAGGCGAGGCACTGGTGAATCTGGGGCAGTCGCAGGAGGGAATTCAAGCTCTCAAAACGTTCCTGCAGGAATCGCCGCGGCACCCCGTTGCCGGACAGGTTCGCGCACTGATTGCCGAAATCGAGGAGAACGCTTCCACTACTCCCCTCGTCGAGAATACATCGCAAGCCAAAGCTAAACTCACAGGGGTCGACCCTTTGTTGGCCCTCCCGGCGCCCAAGCTATCGCTAAGAGCGTGGCAGCCGCCTGGGGTCGACGACATCAAAGTGTCTGTCGCGTCCGGCGTTACATGTCCAGCAGACAATGTGATCGATGAATCGGGCAAACGTGTGCAGGAGTTGGTCGCGGACGTGACCCGCTTTGCGGCGGTTGAGGAGCTATTCCATCAAGCCCTTGACGAGTACGGCAATCCCCTTCGCACCGAAACGCGCAAGTACAACTATGTTGCCGCGATCTCGGAAATCGAGCCCGGGTTTCTGTCTGTCGATGAATACCGCGCCGATAAATTGGACCTTCATGGATATCCCGACCAGATCGCAAGCACCGGATTTGCCGCCTTGGCGCTTGTTTTTCATCCCCACATGCGCGATAACTTCGAAATGACGTGTGAAGGTCTCGGCGACTGGCGCGGGCAACCCAGTTGGTTAGTGCACTTTCGCCAACGCGATGATCGCCCCAACCGCATGCACAGCTACAAGGTGGGCAATGAACTCCATTCCGTCGCGCTCAAAGGCCGCGCCTGGATTACCGCTGACAAGTTTCAGATTGTTCGCATCGAAGCCGAGATGGAGAAGGCGATGCCCGAAATTCAACTCCTCAGCGAGCATCAGGTGGTCGAATACGGCCCAGTGCCCTTTCCCAAAAAAAACACTACGCTGTGGCTGCCTAAGAGCGCTGAAATTTACTTCGATTTCCGCAAACACCGTTATTACCGACGGCATAGCTTCGACCATTACATGCTCTACTCCGTCGATACCGAGGAACACCGCAAAGAGCCAAAGGCGAAAAACGATTCGTAGCACTTAAGAACCAGATTGCAGATCTCACAGTGCAGATTAAGTTTGAAACCCTCATTGGCTTCAATCTGCAATCTTCGTTCTGCAATCTGAAATCTTCAATCTGCAATCTTCAGCCGCCCTCTATTCTTGAAATAACTTTACAATCGCAATCCTCTCGCGTTCGATTTCGAGTTGTATAATCGCCGATTAATTTCCCCTCAGGAGCCATTCATGAACAGGTCCGCGCGATTGTTCTGTTCTCTTTTCTTCATATTTGTTTTTGTCTCCGCCGTTTGGTCTCAGGAAAAAGTTGATCTCGAAACCATCACCCGCATTCGTTACGAAGGTTTCCACAATTCGCACGTAATGGAACTCGCCTCAGGGCTCATGGATTCCATTGGCGAGCGCCTTACCGGCTCTCCGAACATGAAGCGCGCCAATGAATGGACTCGCGATCAACTCACGGCGATGGGATTGACCAATGCCCACCTTGAACCTTGGGGCCCCTTTGGCCGTGGGTGGGCCAATCAGTATGTGAATGTCCGAATGACTGCGCCCGACATCGTGCCTCTGCTCGCTTATGCCAAAGCCTGGACCCCCGGCACCAACGGAGTCGCGACCGGCAAGTGCATTCGCGTGAACATTGAAGACAAAAAGGATTTCGATAAGTATCGCGGCAAGCTTGCAGGCATGATCGTCATCTTCGGCCCCGATACCGAGGTGAAGCCTATTAGCGAAGTCCCGTACAAGCGCCTCACGGACGATGAACTCGCCAAGATCGGCGAATACGAGATTCCCGGGGAGCGCCCGCCCTTCCGCTTCTCCGAAATCATGAGGCGCCGCCAGTTCATGAAAGATCTCAACCAATTCTTCGCCGACGAAGAAGTTCTAGCGGTCATCGACCATAGCCGCGGCAGCGCCGGCGGGGGCACCGTCTTTGTGCAATCCGGCGGCTCCTACAAGCTCGGAGAGACCGCCACCATTCCGCAGCTCACGATGGCTTCCGAGCATTGGTCGCGCATCGCGCGCCTGCTCGATCACAAGCGAGATGTCACCTTGGAGTTGAACGTCGCGAACAGTTTCTACGACAACGATCCGATACAATACGACACGATCGCCGAGATTCCCGGCACCGATAAGAAGGATGAAATCGTGATGCTCGGCGCCCACCTCGACTCCTGGCATGCCGGCACCGGCGCCACCGACAATGGAGCTGGCTCCATCGTCATGATGGAGGCCGTCCGCATTCTTAAAGCTCTCGATATCAAACCCCGACGCACCATTCGCATCGGCCTTTGGAGCGGCGAAGAAGAAGGCCTGCTGGGATCGCAAGGTTATGTCGAGCATCACTTCGGCTCGCGTCCGCCGATGAACGACCCCGCCATGAAAGACATGCCAACCCTTCTCCGCCGCCAGGCCGGCCCGGTCACCGTAAAACCGGAACAGGCTAAGGTCTCTGGATACTTCAACGTGGATAACGGCACAGGAAAAATTCGCGGCGTTTACTTGCAGGAGAACGAAGCTGTTGCCCCCATCTTCGAAAGCTGGATGCGTCCCTTCAAAGATCTGGGCATGAATACGCTGACCATGCGCAACACCGGCGGCACCGACCATCTCTCCTTCGATGCTGTCGGCATTCCTGGATTCCAGTTCATCCAGGATCCGGTCGAGTACGAAACCCGTACTCACCACTCCAACATGGACGTATACGATCGGCTGCAGCCCGAAGATTTAAAGCAAATCTCAGTGATCGTCGCCAGCTTTGTCTACGACGCTGCCATGCGCGATCAGATGCTTCCCCGCAAGCCCATCGAACCCGCTCTTCCGCCCGAACCGCAGGACAAAAAAGAGCAGGAGAAAAAAGACTAGAAGCCAAGTAGCGCAGTGCCGGCGTCCGCTGGCTGTCCCTCGGACGTCTCGCCCCGAGCCTGCTTTGCCTGACAGCTGATATTGTTATTTGGAAATGGCTCTCATGTTTTCTCCTCAACCGATCGGTTACGTTCGTAGCCCTTATAAAGACACACAGCAGGTGCCCAAAGGCCTCGGCGCCAAGCACGAGGCTGAAGGCACTCTCGAAATCCTTCCTCAATTCGAAGCCGGACTCACCGACATCGAAGGCTTTTCCCACCTCATCGTTCTCTGGGTCTTCGACCGGGCAGGACAATTCGAACTGTGCGGAACGCCCCCTTGCGACAATCGCGCTCACGGAGTGTTTGCCACGCGCTCGCCCCGCCGTCCCAACCCGATCGGACTCACAGTCGTCCAACTGCTTAGCCGTGATGGCCGGGTATTGCGCGTTCGCGGGATTGACATGCTCGACGCAACTCCCATTCTCGATATCAAGCCGTATCTGTCGAATATTCCCGCAGAAAATCTGCGCCGGGGATGGCTGGCCGAAGCCGAAACGCGCCGCAGGCCGTAAGCCTCACACGAGTGCGTTGGGCGTGCCGATTTCTACGCCGACCCTGTGCAATTTTATTCATCTTGCACAGATTCCAATGAACGCGGTAGCGTTTCAAGGCGCAGTGCATCCTCCCTCCTTTGTGCACTTCGTTCCGTTCGACTCCGGTTCGTGGGGGATTTATGCCTTCCTGCAATAGCGTGAAAATTCCGCGCCAACAATTTTGCCGTTCCTTGAAGCTCCGCTTTCGGGGCGCGCTTCTCTTTGCGCTCGCGTTCGTATGTGCCGGCACGCTCGCGCCAGCACAAACGGTCTCGACGGTCTACAACTTCGCCGACAATCTCGGCAGCGGCGCCACCCCCTGGTATGTCACCCTGGTGCAGGGCACCAACGGCAATCTCTACGGGACCACTTACAACGGCGGAGCCAACTCTTTCGGAACTGTTTTCACCGTGACCACTACCGGATCCGAGAAGATCATTCACAGTTTTGCCAACGGCAGCTCCGATGGCGCGTATCCTACTGGCGGACTGACGCTTGCTTCTGACGGCAACTTCTACGGCACCACCCAGCAAGGCGGCACAAACTCCCAGGGCGTCGTGTTCAAGCTGACTCAGACTGGCACCATCACAATCCTGCACAACTTCAACAGCTTTTTGGATGGCGCCTTTCCCTGGGGACCGCCCATTCTCGCTTCCGACGGCAATCTCTACGGCACCACCAGCGGCGGTGGAAAATCAGGCAACGGCATCCTCTACCAGATCACCCCTTCGGGCACCTTCACCACCATCTCCAATTTTGACGTGCTTCATGGCTTCGCGCCTTTGGCCTCGCCCACGCAGGGCACCGACGGATATCTCTACATCCCGGTCTCAGAAGGCGGTTCTTACTATTGCGGAACGGTAGTAAAGATGACCACAGCAGGCGCAATCAGCGGGTCGTACAGCTTTCCTTGCGGCGCAGGCGGAGCGTTCCCGATCGGACCATTAGTTCAAGCTTCCGACGGAAATTTCTATAGCACCACGCAAGACGGCGGCACCAATGGCGAAGGCACGATCTATCAGATCACTCCGAGCCTCGTTGCGACTGTGCTCCACAGCTTCGGCGCGACCTTCGGAGACGGTACCTATCCGGGTGCGGGCCTTCTGCTCGCGACTGACGGCAACTACTACGGTTCGGCTTCCGATGGCGGCGCCTACGGCGACGGTATCCTGTTTAATACCACCATTAGCGGTACCTACACAGACCTCTATAGCTTTAACAACACTGCGAACCTGATGCCCGTCTCGCCTTTGGCGCCTCCCGTCCAATACACCGATGGCCTTCTTTACGGCGTGACCGAGTTCGGCGGCACCTCGAACTATGGGACGGTCTATAGCCTGAACATGGGCCTTGCGCCGTTCGTTAACTCTCCGATCTTCTCCGGAAAAGTTGGACAGTCCGTGCTGCTCCTGGGCAATCACCTCAAGGGCGTCACCTCCGTGACTTTCAACGGCGTTCCGGCCTCGTTCAAGATACTCTCGGATACCCACATGAGTGCAGTCGTTCCTGCCGGCGCCACCAGCGGCAAGATTCAGGTCACGACTCAGCACGGGATCTTGCCCGGACGGAAGATCTTCTACATCAAGAAGTGACCAGCGGTAAGTTCGATCTGTGTGCTGCGCCCGGCCGATTCTCAATACTGGATCTTGTCCGGCTTCTGTTGCCAGGCCCTGAAGGCAGCCAGCGCTTGCTCGCGCATCATCGATACCATCGGAATCGAGCGCTGCCCCAACTCCAGACCGAATTCACGGTAGATAAACGAATCGTCGAATCCGATGCTGGAAGCATCCGCCGCCGAATTTGCGAAATAGATCCGTCCCAGTCGCGCCCAATAACTCGCGCCCAGGCACATCGGACACGGCTCGCATGAGCTGTACAATTCACAGCCCTTCAGTTCGAATGACCCTAGCTTTGCGCATGCCTCGCGGATGGCGATCATTTCGGCATGGGCCGTCGGATCATTCGTCGCAGTAACGCGATTGACACCCTCCCCGAGAATGCTGCCATTTCGCACCACGACCGCGCCAAACGGCCCGCCGTCGCCCGACAGAACGTTATCGAGCGAGAGTCGAATCGCGCGCGCCATGAAGGGATTGTCCATATACGTGACTTAGGCCTCGCGATTAACAGGTCAATTCCGCGCCTTGCCTGTGAGTTTTTCGTGCACTCGCGCGTAACCGGGCTTGATCACGTTGTAAATCAGATCACATCGCTGCCGATACGGAAGAAAGGCGCTTTTCATCGCATTGATGGTGATCTTCTCAAAGTCGGCGAGAGTGAGTCCGAACGTTTCCGCAGCCGCCTCAAATTCTTTGCTCATGTTCGTGTCGCTCATCAGCCGGTTGTCCGTGTTTAGCGTCACTCGGAACTTTTCCTGATAGAGAATCTTGAACGGATGCTGCGCCAGGCTCGGCGTTGCCCCCGTATGCACGTTGCTGAGCAAACAAACTTCCAACGGAATTCTCTTGTCCAGCACATATTGTGCCAGATCGCCCAGCTTGACAGCTCTTCCGTCGGCCACGGCAATGTCGTCGATCAGCCGTGTCCCATGCCCAATGCGATGCGCCCCGCAATATTGAATCGCCTGCCAGATCGATTCTTTTCCAAAGCCTTCGCCCGCATGGATTGTGATATTGAAGTTCTCCCGCTGAATGTAATGGAAGGCATCCACATGCTTCTTCGGAGGAAACCCTCCTTCTTCTCCCGCCAGATCGAATCCCACCACTCCACGCTCGCGGAAGTCCACCGCCAGTTCCGCCATCTCCAGCGACACATTCATATTGCGCATGGCACAAATAATCAAACCCGACTGGATCCCGAACTCCTGCCGCCCTCGGGCCATTCCCTTCAGCACGGCCGCCACCACCTGCTGGTGCGTCAGTCCTTTCTTGGTGTGAAACAGCGGCGCAAATCGTGTCTCGTAATAGACGACCCCATCCCGGCTTAAATCTTCAGCTTGCTCGTACGCCACGCGCTCCAGCGCCTCTTCCGTCTGCATCACGGCAATCGTGTGCTCGAATCCTTCCAGATACTTCGCGAGACTGCCCTGGTTGGCACCCTGGTAAAACCACGTCCTCAGCGCCTCCGGATCTCTCGTGGGTAGATCCGTGTAGCCGGCGGTGCCGGCCAATTCGATCACAGTCTCTGGACGCAGCACGCCATCCAGATGTTCGTGCAGCAGCACCTTGGGTAAACTCTGCAGCAAAGACCGGTCGTATCTCATGCGGGCACACCTTTACCGCGACACGCAAAATAGCCCATCGGAGATTTTAGTCTTTGAAAGAGGCGACCGCCTCTTCCTGATCCTGAAATACCTGAAACAGGTTCAGCAATCCGATCATCTTTAGGGTTTGAACGGCGAACTTCGAGGGATTCAACAACTTCAGCGATCCGCCTCGCTGCTTCGCATTATTCAGGTACATAACCAGCAGTCCGATCCCGCTCGAGTCCAGCATGGCAACATCCCCCAGGTCCATCACGTAACGGTTCGCGCCAGTGGCCAAAAGGTCATCCAGGGTGGCGCGCAGCCGGTCCACCGAGTCGCCCAATGTGAGTCTGCCTGTCAGCTTAACAAGCTTCACTTCCCCTCGGTTCCGAACGTCGATTTCCACGCAGCCCCCGCCTTACCCTGAATTGGACCCTATCAGCAATACCCAGCCCAGAGTATATTGACTCAGAGCAAAGCCTCTGATAAAGTGCCCGCTCAAATTAGAAGAAGCTTGCGATTTTTGCAAGTTTGAACTCGCTCCTCCCCCGGCGCCGGTTGTGCGGTCTCGAAACACAAATCATGACAACCACCCCAGGTTCGAATCTGGACCTCAACCTTGCGGGGTTCGCTTCGCGCTTGCTCGCGGCGAGCGAGGCCTCCGCACGAGCCCGTCTGACCGCCCAATCGGTTCTCGACCGCTTTCCTGGGGCGACCGCAATCCTCTATCTGTTGCTTGAAGATGATGAGGGCCTCTGCTGGTCGGCCTTTGCAACCGTCGGAGACGGTGCCCAGCCCGATCCGAGGGTCCCGGCCGAGGCTGGAACGTTGGGCTCTTTGGTCCGCGATCCGGTACGGACCATTTACGAAGGGCGAGAGTTGGTGCGCGAAGATTATGCCCATCTCAACATCCGGCGCACGTTGAAAGCCTTGGCATGCCTCCCGTTGATTGCCGATGACACCCTCATCGGAGCAATTGAAATTCTTAGTTTCGATGCCATTCCTGATCGCGCGACTCTCGACGAACTCGAACCTCTTTTAGATCTTGCCGCCCACGGTCTCAAAGCCTCCCAGGCCTATGAAGAAGAGCGGAACAACTCGCTCAATTCCGTCACCCGCCTCACTCAGTTCTATGACATCGAGAAGGTCTTCAGCTCGACTCTCGAGATGGATGAACTCCTCCCGATCATCGGCGGCAAGATGCGCGAGATGCTGGAATGCTCCGCCGTCAACATCTGGCTACTCCAGGGTGACGAAAGTCTTCTGCTGATGCACCAGGCAGGCGAGGATCCGACAACGCGCCAGAATTCGACGCAAAAGGCGGGTGAGGGCATCGCAGCGGATGTGTCCAACGATGGCGAACCGCGCATGATCCACGACCCCTCGGACGAGCGCCTCGCTCGCCGCAATCTGAACGTCGAGGATTGCCCGGTCCACTCCATCATGGTCGCCCCTCTGCTCGACAAGGGCTCGCTGGTGGGAGTTGTCGAAGCGGTCAATCGCCTTGATGGTGCTCCGTTCGACGAAGACGACCTCTTCGTCCTCACCAGCCTGAATGAAACCGCCAGCATCGCCCTGCATAACGCCAGCCTGCTGCTGGCCGAGCGCAAGGTCGAAGTCCTCGAAATGCTGGTGACCGTCAGCCGCGAAATCACCTCGACCCTCAATCTCGAACGAGTATTGCAGACGATCGTCGATGCTCCTCAGGCTCTGATCCCCTATGAGCGCGCCGCCATCGCCCTTCAGCAGAGCGGGAAATACAAGCTGAGCGCGGTCAGTGGTGTAACCCAGCTTGATCCCGACGCCGCCGATATCGCGCCGCTCAATGATCTTCTGCGCTGGAGTTTTTTGTCGGAAGGCGTCGTGCACGTCCGCCAGCATGGCGATGAAATCGATAGCGACCGCGAAGAAACCCGCGCCAAATTCAGAAGCTATTTCGAGGCTTCCGGCATGCGGGCGTTCTATGCGATTCCCCTGAACGACGATACCGGACGCGTCGGTATCATGGGCCTGGTCAGCCCCGACCCTGACTTTCTATCGCCCGCGCACATCGAAGTCTTGCAAGTCATTGCCGGACAGGCCACCGTCGCCTTGCGCAACGCCCAGATGTACAAAGAGGTGCCATTTATTTCCGTGCTCGAGCCCATGCTCGAAAAGAAACGGAAATTTATGGCAATGGAGAAGCGGCGTCGGAGTTTGATCCTTGCCGCATCCGCACTCCTGCTCATTTTTCTAGCCGTATTTCCCTTACCCATGCGCGTGGACGGCGACGCACTGGTCGCTCCCCTCCATTCCGCCCAGGTTCAGCCCGCGGTCGAAGGCGTGGTTCGCAACGTTTATGTGCACGAAGGCGATCAGGTCGTTAAAGGACAAGTGATTGCCGAACTCGCCGATTGGGATTTCCGCAGCATGCTCGCCCAGGCTCAGGCGAAATATCAGACCGCGCTGCTCGAGATGAACCACGCCCTCGCCATCAACGATGGCTCCAACGCTGGCGCTCAGCGCGTCCAGGCGGATTACTGGAAAGCGGAAGTCGCCCGGGATCAGGAATTACTCGACAAAACGCAACTGCGCTCGCCCATCGATGGCGTCATCGCCACTCCCCATGTCGAGAACATGGTCGGGCGCCGTCTGCAATACGGAGACAGCTTTGCCGAAGTAGTGGACACCTCGCGCGCCATTGTGGATGTCGCCATTGACGATACCGATGCCGCGTTGCTGCGACCCGGTTCAGCAGCGTCCGTGAAGCTGAACGGCTTTCCTACCCGCACGTTTCACGGAAGCGTTGCCCTGGTCAGCCCTAAGGGCGCCATGATCGGCGAAGCGCGCGTTTTCTTCGCCCGCGTTGCCATCGCAAATCAAGATGGTGCGATTCGCGCTGGCATGGAAGGCCGCGGCAAAGTGCGCGTCGGATGGTATCCCTCAGGCTATGTGCTGTTCCGCAGACCGCTGGTATGGCTGTATTCGCGAATCTGGTCATGGTTTGGAATCTAAGGATGCTCGCATGAAAAGTCACACCGTCGCCGCTGTTTTGCTGGGCTTGGGATCCCTCGCCTTTACCGCTTGCTCCGTCCAGACTCCTGATCGCGTGTCTGCCGCAACCACCCCCTCGCCCGCTCCTCCACCTCCAGCGCCAGATCCCATCGCAACGGAGAGGCCGTTCACTGTCTCGGGTCCCCTCGTTGTTGAGCATCAACTCGATCTGCTCGCCCAGCGCGACGGTATTGTTGCCAAGCTGAATTCGGACGTAGGCTCCAGGGCAAATGCTGGTGACGTGCTGGCAGAACTCGATGATCGCCAGCTTACATCTGAAGTCGAAGCCGCCCGCTCGAAAACTCTCAGCACCGAAGCTGGCCTCAATAGCTGGAAATCGGAAGCCAAGGTTCTCGATGCCGACTACGAGCGCGCAAAAAAACTCTGGGATTTCCAGCTTATTCCTCTCGAGCAATTCGAGCATGCCAAATACAAGGCTGAAGAGGAACATTACGAGGTCCAACGCGTCGAGCAAATGCTTGTGACGGATAAAGCCAACCAGCAGTCCCTCGAGTTGGAACTCGAGAAGACTCGCGTTCGCGCACCATTTTCTGGAGTTGTAGCACGCCGCTACGTGCGCGAAGGACAGCAAGTCGCCCGCGGTGACCGCCTCTTCTGGATCACCGGCGACGGTCCTCTGCGCATGCGTTTCACCATGCCCGAACGCTACATCGGACGCGTCAAACGCGGCCAGGAACTCCCCTTGACCACCCCCGATCTTCCCGGTCAGAGCTACAAAGCCCGCGTGCTCGAAGTCAGCCCGGTGGTCGATCCCGCCAGCAGCACCTTCGAAGTGCTGGTTGAACTGCAAGGAACCCGAGGCGACCTCCGCCCCGGCATGGATGCCAACATCACTCTTGACACCTTGCGATGAACATCACCCAGGCCCTCAACGTTGCTCTGCCTGAGCTTCCGGCCAAGCTCATTAGCGAGCGTCCTCCCCGCGTTCACCCCGACGTGGTTTTCCGCGAGCACTTCGAAGAGGGTAAGCGAGAGGTCCGGGCTTTCGTCCCCGGTGTCGATGCCCTGTTTACTTTCCCGCCCGACACCTGGAAATTGATTCAGCTCTTCAATGGACAGCGTTCCTTCGCCGAAATTGCCGACCTGTACTCCGCACAAACCGGCGTTCAGTATTCGGAAGAAACCGTTCGCGACTTCGCGGCTGACATTGACGCCATGAATTTTTGGCACCAGACAGCGCAAGAAAAAAATATCAAGCTGATGCAAAAGACCGCCAACGAACGGCGGCGCATGCAGAAGAAAACCAACTGGGGCGATCTCTCCGAGATCAAGTTCCCCGCGGTGAATCCCGATCGCTTTCTGACCTGGCTCTACCGTCGCATCCGCTTCATGTACGCGCCCTGGTGCGTTGCTCTGACTCTTCTGGCTTTTGCTCTCACCGCAGGGATATTCATCACCCACTGGAGCGAGGTCGGCCGCGATACCTTCGAGTTCTACAACTTCGCCGATAAGAGCTGGTTCGACGTCGCCGCATTCTGGATCATCGGCTCCGTTTTGCTCTGCATTCACGAGACCGGGCACGGCCTGACCTGCAAGCACTACGGGGCCCCGGTCCCCGCCATGGGCTTCCTGCTCATCTATCTCGCGCCGGCCTTCTACACCGATACCACCGCCGGCGAGGTCAAGTCCAATCGCTTTCAGCGCCTCATGATCGCGGTTGCCGGTGTTTACTCGGAACTGGTGGTTTGTGCTCTGGTCACGCCGATCTGGTGGGCGACGCCCCCGAACACGCCCGCCCATGATTTCGCCTACACCATAATTCTCTTCACCGGGATTGCCGTCGTGCTCATCAACTGGAATCCTCTGATGAAGCTCGATGGCTATTACATCATGTGCGATTTATTGGGGATTTCGGACCTGAAGGAGGGTTCAACCCTGTATTTGTCCGGCTGGGTGAAGCGCAATATCTGGCACTTGCCGGTGGATGTGCCCTATGTGCCCCCGCGCCGCCGTCCCGGCTACGTTGTCTACGCCATTCTTTCTGGTCTCTACAGCTATTCCGTCCTGTACATTTTCGCCAGCTTCATCGGCAATATCGCTCGCAACTTCAGCGCAGACTGGGGCTTCCTGTTCGAATACGGGACGGCTTACCTGATCTTTCGCGGCCGCCTTCGCACCCTTTGGAACTTTATGAAATTCGTCTATCTCGACAAAAAAGATCGCATCGTTGCCTGGTTCAATCCCACTCGCAAGCTCATCTTCTCCGCCGCAGCCGTCATCTTCGTACTCCTGCCCATCTGGCATGAGACGGCGGTGGGACGGTTCGTCCTCGAACCCGGCAAGATATCCGTGATTCGCGCCCTGGTTCCCGGGACCGTCGATCGGGTCTATGCCGACGAGGGCCAGCAAGTGCAGGCAGGCGCGCCCATCGTCCAGCTCAGTAATCTACGGCTCGATGCCAAGGCGGCTCGCAGCCAATCTGACCTCGAAATGGCGACCCAGAAGGCGAACTCGGAATTCCTTCGTTACGCCGATTTCGGCTCGGCCGCCACCGACCGCAACCGCCTGGCTCAGCAGACCCGAGAGTTCAACTCGCAGACGGCTAGTCTCGCCGTCGCCAGCCCAATCGCAGGAGTCGTCCTAACCCCACGCGTGAGCGACAAACTCGGCGCCTACGTGCCCGAAGGCGCTGAACTGGCCGAGGTCGCCGATCTCTCGCGCCTGCGCGCCCGCATCTACCTCTCCGAGTTCGATATGTACAAATTCCAGGCAGATTCGCCCGGCAGGCTCCAAGTCGATGGCATGTTGAGCAAGCATAACGCCCGCACTGTACGCATCGCCCCTCTGTCCTCGGATATTCTTCCCGGCCTGCTCGACCTCAGCAAATACAAGGGGCAGAGTCCGCCCAAGTTCTACGTTTTTGATTTGTTGGTGGACAATCTGGATGGATCGATGCGCCCCGGTATGGCAGGAACCGCTCGCGTCTATGGCGTTCGCCGGAGCATCGCCAGCCTCGCGGCTCACACCGTCTGGGAGTTTCTCGGGCGTAAAGTCTGGTAAACGAACGGACGAAGAGGCTGCCTCCCCCGGCAGCCTCTTCGTCCCTCCCTACTAACAACCATCGCTACTCAAAACACTTTAGCGAGTCGCACGCCAGCGTTCCTTCTACCAGGCGCCCTCAGACCAGCCTTTTTTGTCGCTGGCTTCACGGCTCCGCTGGCGGCGGTGCCGGTGGCCGGGGTGGAGGCCACAATGGCCTTCTTAGTGGTGTTCAGCGAGTTGATCAAAGATTTCTTCTGGATCGTCATTGTGACTCCTGTCGATTTTTGTTTCGTCATCTACCCAACACATTCTTATCTAGCAAGAGGCGTGCCAAACACATTGTTGTCCCTGTTTCTCCCCCAAAACTCAGCAAATTGTTGGTTTTATGGCCGGCTTGTTACCCCTTTTCTGGATTCCCTCAGGGGTCAAAATTTATTTTCGGTTAATTTTTAACCGAACAATGGTTAATTTTTAACCGAAATTGCCAGCCTAAAGGTTCAGCTTCCGGCACAGATATTTCATCCGCTGCGAATCGATGTGCAGCAGGTTCGCCGCCGCGGATTTCTTGCCATTGGTTCGCCGGAGTGCCGCATTGAGGTAGGCAATCTGGATTCTTTCCATCTCGGCGTCGAAGTCCACGCCCTCTTCCGGGATCAGGATGGCTTCCTGGCTGGCCGCGCTTGAAACCAGCAACTGTTGCGGCAGGTGATGCGCCGTGATCCCTAGCCCATCACTCATCAGCACCATGCGCTGCACCACGTTTTCCAGTTCCCGCACGTTCCCCGGCCAGGAATACTGTTCCAGGATCTCCATGGCGTCCGGCTGCACCTGCTTCGGGGGCTTCTGGTTCGACGTGCAGTAGAGCCGTACAAAATGCTCCACCAGCAGGGGGATGTCGCCTTCCCGCTCCCGCAACGGCGGCACTACAATCGGCACCACGTTAATCCGGTAATAGAGGTCCTCCCGAAACCTCCCTTTCCGCACCATGTCTTCCAGATCGTCATTCGTGGCCGTAATGAGCCGGAAATCAATCTTCTTAGCCGCTCGTCCGCCCAGCCGCTGCACCGATCGTTCCTGCAGTACCCGCAATAATTTGCTCTGCAGCCCGTGATCAAGGGTCGTGATCTCATCCAGAAAGAGCGTCCCCCGGTGCGCCAACTCGATCATTCCCGGCTTGGCGCTCTCTGCCCCGGTAAACGCCCCCCGCTCGTACCCGAACAGCTCCGATTCCATCAAGGTTTCGGGCAGCGCGGAACAGTTCAGGCAGACATACGGTTGCTCGCTTCGATCTCCCGTTTCCACGATGGCCCGGGCCACGAGCTCTTTTCCGACCCCGCTTTCGCCACGGATCACCACGCTGGCGTTGCTGCTGGCCACCGCCTCGATCGCCTGATACACCTTGCGCATGGCTTCGCTGCCGCCGATCAGTCCACAAAAGGCTGCCTTGTTTTCGACCTGGGTCAGCAACCACTGCCCCTCAAATTGCAGCGCCCGCTTTTCCGCGGTCTGCACAAGTAAGGTGCGGAGTTGTTCACAGTCGACCGGCTTCCCGAAAAAATGATCCGCTCCTGCCTGGCTCGTCAGCAGCGGCAGTTCGCTGTTGCTCGATTCCGTAATCGCCACCATGATCAGGTCATCCCGCAGGCGCCGCATCTCCTGCAGCACTTCGATCCCGTCCGTCGGCTCGTCTCCGATGGCCTCCAGGTCGAGCACAATTCCATGTATGCCGGGATCGTCGATCAGCGTTTTTATCTGGGATTCCGTACTGGCCAGAGTCGCCCGGAAGCTGGGAGCCAGCGCCCGGCGCATCTCTCGAAACATCTCTTCGTCGAGGGTGATAATGGCGATCGAATACCGCTCCGACGCGGATTGCCGGCGATCGCTGCTTTCGCTAGGTCCCATAAACGCCGTGGCGTGCGTAACCGATGGAAGCCGCGCCGGATTATACGGCAATTCTCCCCTCACATGCAGCGTTGTTTCCGCGCCCATAAGCCGGTTTTGCCTTCCCCCGTTTCGACGGCGAAATCCCTCGGAACCGCACGCTTATCCCATTGAATTCTTTGCCGCTTGATGGTAATTTCTAGGGCCGGGAACGGATGGGGCCGTTCCCCCCGCGTCGCCCCATCGAAAACTAATTCTTGAGCTCGAAAACCATCCGAACGCATGGGTCTGGCTCAAGGCCTCAGCAATAGAACAACCATCCTATGACGCACCCGAATTTTCGCTGGGCACCCATGGTGGCTGCGGTCGCTGTTTTCTCAATGGCGCAGGCCCATGCTTCCACTGCGCTCCTGCCTGCCTCCTCCACCTCTGGACAAACTTTGTCTGTACAGACCTACGCAGGGGCAGCCGAGCTCACCATAACCGCAGTCCGGCCTTCTGCTTCGATCACGATTCTGCTGCTTACCGACACTCTCAGTTCTGCGGACAACGCGGAGGTGCGCAAGCAGTTGCTCGATTCTTACCCTTCCTTCCACGGGCACCCGATTCAGGTTGCGTTCTTAGGTAAGAATGGAGAGTTCACAACGCCAGTTCCCGCCTCTAGCCGGGTTCGTTTCAAGCAACTTCTCGACAGCATCGCAACCACAGAAGATCCCCAGACCGTTCCCAGCCCTGCCGTTCTCGATGATCTCGCGGCGGTCATCCCCAAGCTGTCCCCGAAGGGCAGCACCCTGCTGGTCGTTGGCGAATTCCCCAAGCTCGACTCCGCCAGCACTACCTTTGCCTCGGCTCTTCTGGGGAAAGCCTTCAGCGACCAGCAGCTTCGTGCAACACTGTTCTCTCCGGCTCCAGCCGAGCAGGATTGGTCCGCCCTCTTCCAGGCCCGCGGCGGGCAAATCATTACCTCGCTCAAGGATCTCCCACTGGCGCCCTTGACTCCCGCTGATTCACCCACAGAAATATCCTGGATAACGCCTCCGCCCCCTGCAGGGTTTGTCGTCTCGCGCCCATCGATCGTGGATGACCACGGCGCCTCCATAATCGCCGTTCCGGAAATTTCCCTCGCCGAAGGTGTCCAAATTCCCTCGATTGCTCAGTATTCCGACGCCCAGAAGAAAATTGCCGACGCTGAAATTCTGCTGAGCGAAGGTCCCTTGACCCAAGCCCGCGCGGACCGCATCCGCGAAAACGTCCAGGCGGCTTTACAACTGAACTCCCGCGATCCCGGCGCTCTGAACCTTGCGACGGGCCTGTATGAAAAGGCCGGAGACTATGCCGATGCCGTGAAGATGTCCGCTCTGTTGGTCGAAGTCGGTCCCCGGGACGGCACCGCTTTTGCCACATTCGGACACGCCCTACGCCTCAATACCGAACTGGACCGTGCCGACCAGGCCTTAAAGCGTGCAGCCGAACTGGGCGTCACCACCTCGCAACTCAACGAAGATTTCGCGCGCCTTTGCATCGCCCGCAAAGACGATAAGGGAGCTCTTCCTTACCTGCAGGCAGTCTTACGGCAGGATTCCAAGCGGCAGGACATCTGGTTTCTCCAGGCCGAGACCGCTGAACGTTCTGGCAATCCCACCCTGGCGGAGCATTCCTACGAACAAGGACTGGGCCTCGGCGGAGTCCACGTTCCAGAAACCAGCGCGTTGCTCCGCCTGTATTTCACCGATAAGCAAACCGAGCATGCCATCCAACTGGCGACAACTCAGCTGGCCAGCCTTCCGCCTGCGCCGGAAGATCGCCTTCAGTTCGCCACCACTCTCGATGATCTCCATCAGAGTGATCTCGCGCTCAAAGCATGGCGCGCATTGCTCGAAATCCAGCCCGCTTCCGAGCAGGCCCATACCCGGACAGCACGCTTGCTGCTCGAATCCGGAAATGCCAACGGTGCCGAACAGGAGGCCATCGCCGGTCTCTCCGCTCTACCCGATTCTGCCCGCCTTCACCTCGTGAAAGCCGATGCAGAGGAACATGAAGGCCGGCTGTACGAAGCTCGCCACACCCTTGAAGACGGCGCTTCAGCCGCTCCGGATCTCCCGCTGGCCACTCAATTGGCCGTTACCGAAGAACAGTTTTTCGGTGGTGCCGCCGCAGCTTACGCGCGCCTGGCGGAACTTTCTCCACCGTCATCGCCTGAACGTTTACGCGCTCTGGAACGTGGGTTCGATATTTCCATGCGCGATGGCGACCTGCAACAGGCTGAAAAGTTTGTCGCCCTCCTCGAGGCCTCCGGTGAAAAAGGCTACCGTGCTCTCCTCGGCGAGCAGAAATCCAAGGCCAGTTTCGTCATGGTGCCCGGTGGTCTCAGCGGGCTGGCATTTACTGCCCATGCCTCCAAAGAAGAGATTCCGCCGGAGCGTTTCTTCGTCGAATACTGCCGCACCTTGGTCGACGGCGGAGTCAACACAGGCAAGAACCAGTACCTGGAAGGTATTCGCGAGTATTTCGAACACATTGCTTCGTTGACCGCTCTTGGTACCAACACCAATGGCGACGCGGTGATCACACTCTCACTCACCGACAAGTCCGCCCGCCACCAGACCGAAAAAGCCCTGAACACTCTCGGAATTCGCCTGAAGAGCTCCAAGGGAGAAGTTGAACTCGCACAGGGAGAAAAAAAATCTCAGGCCCTCAAGCAAGAAACCGCCGCGGCTCTCGCCCTGGATGAAGTCGGCATTCAGGAGGCCCTGCAATCAGGCAAACCTTACCGGCTCGTCATTCACAGTGAGGCGGCGCCAGTCTATCCCAGCGAACAGATGTGGCGCGACGGACTCGCTCTGAAATACAGCGGTCCCGGCGGCTTCGCCGAAGAACTGGTCCACGTTCCTCACATGGCAAACGTGTACTTGAGTCTCAACTCCATGGACCGGGCGGCAGCCGACGAATTGCTGAAAGCTGTCTCCCTCAAGGAACTATGCGAGCATGACTGGGATCTGCTGCCCGACTTCGCTCCAGCGTTTGCCATTGAAGGCGGCCATGCAGCAGTCCCCGGCGGCGCCAAGGCCGAGCCGATTTGGACCCATCTGGTCGGCGTGAGTCCCGCCACTCCAGGCCCGTTCTTCCGCGCTCTTCTGAAGCGTGACGACGGTAAGCTTCTGGTCTACTTTTCCGTCCTTGCCCAACTTGACCGCCCGCACCAGGCTTTCTTTACCGCCAGTGAAAGCCGCGCCAAACAGTTTTACGAACTCCTGACCTCGACGCGTCAAATGCATGCGCGCCCTTACTCTGCCTTTCAAGACGCTGGATTCCAACGCATGTTGCGCTCCGTCCCGCTTGATGATCAGGGCCACATCGACTTCCCGGGTTCCGCTGAAGTCTGGACCGTCGCCAAAGGCCGATCCTCCGATGAAGGTCATACCGCTCACCTGATGAAGAAAGTCCGCAAAGCCGCCACTCCAGAGATCGAAGATGCCGTTCTGGTGCGGCTCGCAGGAACTCAGTACAAGGAAAACAATGCCAAGGTGACGGAACTCGACAATTTTCTGGCCGTCTCCTCCATCGATGCCCACCGCAAAGAGCCTATGGATGAAGAGTCGGCCCTTTTGCTGGCGCAAAAGTACGCCGATTACGCCGCCACCTACCCTTACCTGACTGACCTTCGTGCCCTCACCGCGGCTGACTACCGCCAATTCTTCTCTGCTTTCGAGCGCATCTCCAATCACCCGGCCCTCGAGGCCAACTTGCAGCTCGGCCAACTTCATGCCCTGACCGAATGGATCTGCCTGCTCGTCCAACGCCATGCGATCAAGGACGACCAGGCAGCCGACCTGATTCGAAAAATGGCCGCCAGCTTCGCCGCCGCCGAAGATGCCGCCTCTTACACTGCCGCTTCTCTCGATTCGGCACGGGCGATCCTTCAGGCCTGCAAGCCCGGCGCACCTGCAGATGAAGCCGTCCGCTCCTGTCTCTTAGGACATCATGCTGCCGCCGACGACGATCGCTCCAAGCACTTCGCGCGAATCCTTGACGCCCAGCATGTCCCCAGCCTTACTGCGTTGCTCGAGATCTATGATGCATCCGCTACCCTCGCTTCGGCCAAAGTACCGCTGGGTTCTGTTGAGAGCATCGAAAAAAACCTCGATCGCCTTCCCGCAGTCGAATTGCCCAAGGGCGAAAAGATGCCGGGCGAAGAAAAGAACAGCATTCTGCGCTACGACTCCGCGCCTGCTCGAAAAGTCGCAGCGCAGCTGAAAGAAAAAGCCTCGAAACGCAAGATCAATCCCAAGGACTTGGAGAAACTGGCGCACGAATTCCAGGGCGAACTGCAGGGACAGGTAACGGCGGCGCTCGCCGGACCTCTGTACGCCTACTTCATGCGCTCCTCCGACTCCATCGTTATCAACGATCCTCTTCTTCTGCGTAAGCACCACTACTTCCAATTCGATTTGCAGGCTGCCCGTCACGAGAAAGTCATCTCTTCAGACTTCAACGTGAGCAGTGAAAGCATTGGAAGCTACTTTTCTGGAGGCTTCGCGCAATTTGCGTATTCGGCAGGACTAGCCGCGGCCCAGTCCAAGAATCTGGGCGGCACAAGAGAGAGTCTGGCAGCCCAACTGGCCAGCATTCGCAGCGCGGATTGGGAGCGCCTGGATGAATCCGATCAGCGCCTTGCCGCTCTCCGCATAATCGTCGCTCGGGAATGGATTTACGAATCTGCGCGCAAACCAGATGTGTTCCGCACGCTCTCAGAAGCCACCATGGGGCTCTTATCTCTTTCCCGTCGCGCCGAACTGCTCAACGGTATTTCCTCGCGCGATTGGAAGCGAGCTTGGGATTCGATCACTCTTCCCGAATTGTTCGTCCTCGGTGCGCGCTATCCCAAGCTGTTTCCCACCGATGCCTGGCCCTCTCAGGTAACGTCCGCCCTGCGTACGTCCGAAAAAAGTCATGATGACGGACGGCTGAACGTACTCGGTCCGATCCCCAGCCATATTTTCGGATGCAATCATCCTCATCTACTTTCCGACGCTCCTTATGAAGAATACGAGCGCCACCTTCCCGCCGAAATGGCAGACCGCTCCGCCGAGTTCAACCTTTTTCTGGTGTTTCAGGGAGACCGCCTCGGGCTCAAGCCCGAATCTTTGGAAAAGGTGGACGAGATCCTTGCCGTGAAGGCCTTCCGCAAAGCGCAAATGACGGATTACCGCGATTGGCGCTCTCTGCTGAATGCATACGCATCCATCAACTCTGCTGACCTCACTCAGGCGATTGGACATGAATAGACTGGGACATCTCCTTTGGCTCTCTCTGTTGCAATTGGGTCTTCTGCCGCCATCTCTCGCCCAGGATTCCATGGGCACAATCAAGGTGAACGTTCGTCTGGTTGAAGTCTATGCCACGGTCCTCGACCACAAAGGAAAATTTGTGGACGGCCTCGGCTCCGATAATTTCCGCATTCTCGAGGATGGCCGCCCGCAGCGCATCTCCATCTTCGAGAGCAATACCGACGCGCTGTCCTGTGCGATCCTCCTCGACACGACCGGCAGCATGCGCCAGGCCCTGCCGCGAGTGAAGAACTCGGTGCTCAAGCTGATCGACACCTTGGACCCGCAAGATTCCGTCGCTGTCTACACTTTCGACGATCATCTGAGCGTCCGCCAGGATTTCACTACCGATAAAGACGCTGCCAAACGGGCGGTTCTCCGCACGCGCGCCGAGGGTAGCACCGCGCTGTTCGATGCGATCTCAGAAACCTCTGAAGAATTAGCCAAGCGCCGCGGGAAGAAGGCCCTCATCGTCTTCACTGATGGAGATGACAATGCCAGCCTCCTCACCGCAGGCGGTGCTATTGCTCAAGCCAAGAAAGTTGGCATTCCCCTTTACGCCATCGCGGAAGGTGAAGCGACACACTCTTCCGAACTCGGCAAGGTCTTGAATGAACTGAGCGAGAACACCGGAGGCGTCGCTTACCGCGTCAAGAAACCCGATGAAATTGAAGATATCTTTCAGACCATTGCTAACAATCTCCGCCATCTCTATCTCATGAGCTATAAGCCGCTCGGCGATTCCAGTGACGGAAGGTGGCGCAAAATTGAAATCCAGGTCAGCGGCGTTCAGGATTACCGCCTCCGCGCCAAACAAGGGTACTTTCCTCAGTAATCCTACCCGCCTTTAGGTACCCCGGGAACGGGACGGTTACTCCGGCCATCCGCCGTGCCGTGAGAAAACGGGGTGATGGTTCGCGTTTCCCCCTCAAACCCGTGTTGCAGCAGCCGGGAATGCGTCGACGGCAACGCCGAGTATGAACCAGAGCGCCAGACGTAGCGCCTCAGGTCAGTTGTTGAACATTCCCATTTCATTGTTGAGGTCAATGAAAGCGTATGACCAATATTGATCAGTTTCGCGTGCTGGAATATCGGACCATCGTAGCAGCAGTCTGCGGAGGTGGATTATGACGCTGACAATCATCGCTGGGATCTTCGGAGTTTTCGCTATTGGTCTGATCGTCCTGCTCATCTACAAGAGCACACTCACGATGCATAGGGATGATCAGTTGTTTCTGGATGACGCCAGTTCGCATATGCACGCGGAGCAAACGGAACTGTTGGCCAAGGTCAACCGGCTTATCATCCCGACGCGAGTGTTCAGCATCGGGTCCGGGGTATTTCTCATGGTGCTGACGGCGATCTGGCTCTACCAGAAGCTGAACGGAGTACAGTAACGTCGACAGTGGACCACTTGCCCCATCCTGCCAGCACCCTGCTCGCAGGCAAGGCTGAAACTAGCTTGTAATTGGTGAACAATCGCCGTTCACTCCCATTACACTCATATCCACCGACACCCGCGTCACTGCCCACATCCTGCAGATCTACTCGGCATCGGTCATTCCCCCGACATGGCAGCATGACCCAATATCTGCCTGCAAATTTCCTTGGCAAAAGGTGATTTCTGCGGCATCTAACCTTTTCGCGTCATCCTAGCCACTGGCATCCAGGATCTGCGATGAGAGATCGACTCCAACTTTTGTGCCGCACCATCGCACTGATTCTGCCGCTTCTGCTCGGTACCACCGCTTTCTCTTATTCCGTCCTCACTCACGAAGAAGTGATCGATCTGGCATGGAACAGTTCGATTCGCCCTTTGCTGCTTCAAAAGTTTCCCGGCGCCACCGAGAAACAACTGCGCGACGCCCACGCGTACGCCTATGGCGGGTGCGTCATACAGGACATGGGCTACTATCCCTTCGGCAAAGTATTCTTCAGCAACCTGACCCACTACGTCCGCTCGGGTGACTTTGTTCTGTGGCTCTTGCAAAACGCCAAGACCATCAATGAGTATGCGTTCGCCATCGGTGCGCTCTCTCATTACCTCGGCGACTCAATTGGGCACTCGCACGCAGTCAACCCTGCCACGGCAGTCGAATTCCCCAAGCTCCAAAAACAGTACGGCAATATCGTCACTTACGATGAAAGTCCGCACGGACACATCCGTACGGAATTCGCTTTCGATATCGAAGAACTCAGAAATCAGGAATTCGCCCCGCCTGCATACCTCGACTACATCGGTTTCAAGGTTCCGGGACAATTCCTTGTACGCGCCTTCCGAGCCATTTACGGATTCGAAGTTCATGAACTGGTCGGTCGCGCCCGTCCCGCCCTTCGCAGCTATCGCACCTCCGTCCGCACTTTCATTCCGGCATTTGCTCAGGCTGAGGTCGTTCTTCACCGCAATCAGTTCCCTCCTAACCCCGACGATGAGGCTTACCGCATATTCAGCACACGCGTCTCGCAGACGAGCTACGACCGCCGTTGGAAGAGCAAGTATCACGGCCCTGGATTCAAGGCACATTTGCTCGCAATCTTGGTTTTCCTGGTTCCGAAAGTTGGCGGCGCTGCTGATCTCGCCATCAAGATCCCCACCCCCGAAACCGAAGAATGGTACCTGCGCAGCGTCAATCAGACCGTGGACGAATTTCAAAAGATGCTGGCTGCCCTGAAATCCGCTTCTGACCCGGCTCCCAGCCTCGCCAATGTCGATCTCGATACCGGATACAGTGTCGTGCGAGGACAGTATCCCCTCACTGACAAAACTTACGACCAGTTGGTCGAACGGCTGACGTCCCGGGCTCGGCCCGGCATTCCCGAATCTTTGAAAACAAATATCCTGGATTTCTATGCTGCCGCCGGCTCGGTGGTCGAACAGGATTCCCGATTGACCAACGAGCTTTCTCGAGTGAAAGCTATGGCAAACGCTCCCACAGGGCAATGAAGCAGATCGCGGTTCGTAGAATCCTGATCTCCGCCTAAGCCTGCTCCTTCTCCCCTTCAACCGATAGAGGCCATATCTGATCCATCGCTGCCACCACCACGAGAATACTAATCGACGCATATGGCGATCTCGAGTGCCAGCGTGAGTTCATCCACGTGCCCGCGATCGATCCGGTGAGATAACACAACCAGATCGCCAGCATGAATTGTGCGTTGCGAAATGCTGGGTGCTGCCCTGATCGTCTAATAATGCTCTTCACACCTTGCTGCTTCCGCCGTTCGTCATGCAGCTGTCTGCCCAAAATACCGCTGACCAACAATTTCACGCACACCGAGGCCCTCGACTTCTCACTTTCAGTGATTTGTACTGGGAAGATTGAAAGCGACCAACGTAGCTACGAAGGCAGAGCGCAGCTCATAGACACAGTCGTGTCTGCCGCCCGATTGCAACCAACGATGCCTATTCCCGGCTATGTACCGGCTCGATCCCGGCCGGCCTCACATCATGACGGGCAAAAGGAGACGCCACATTCCTGAACGCAAGCGACACATGAATACCGCAAGTGCAGCCGGGACACTCCCTCCGAACCATTGCCAGGCATGCATCGCGATAACGTCTGGAACTTATTAGTTCCTTGAAATCCTCCCGCAGCAAGTTCCCAATCGGTTTGAGAACATAGCACCCGGCCAGCACATCTCCGTTCGAGACCACAAACACTTCGATGAATCCCAGAACACAGGGCGGTTCCTCCGGCGTCTCCCGGCTGAAATATTTGAAGATGTAATCGAGTTCGTATGCGGGACGTTTGAGCCTGTTGCGCAGAAAGCTCATGATGTTTTGAATTTCACTTTTGTTCGGCCACAGATCGGACGTTGATGTCTGTCGGAGAAAATACGAACGGTCATCCAAAATGTTGAATGCAAATCCGGCGCCGGCCCGCTTCGCCTCCTCGGCCAGTTCCTCCAGTTCTCCCGCTGAGCGTCCATTCAGCGTGGCTACAACCTGTACCTGCTTGCCCCGGAGAAGCCGGATCCCCTCCATCGCCAGCTTGAAATATCCCCTTATGCCTCGAATCAGATCGTTCGATGCTTCCAGGCCGTCGATCGAAACTGCCACCTTCGTGATCGGTGAATCATTGATCTCGTTGCTCAGCTTCTTCAGCAAAAGGCCATTCGTCTGCAGCGTTACGCGCTTGAACTTTCCCATCTTCGCCTTTTGCATAATCTGAAACAGGTCCCGCCTGAGCAAAGGCTCTCCGCCTGTAAACCGTAAATAGCGAATGCCGAAATCGCCCAACCGGTTGATCACTTCCACCGCTTTTTCCGTATTGAGCCCATCTTCCCACCGGCTCTGCCAATAGTTGCAGGTGATGCATTTGGCTTGGCAATTCTCGGTAAGTTTGAGGCTCGCCGAGAGAGGTTTCACCTGCGCCGGCAGCAGACTTGGCCAGAATTGGCTGCCCGCCCAAACGCGACCCAGATACGGTAAGCGAGTCCAGGGAATCGACATAACTTCTAGAACGTCTCAGTAGGCCACAATCTTCTGATTTCGAAACGCCTTCATCGTCCCCAGCAGGAAACCGACATTCGCCAGGCAAAATGAAAAGGAATACCCGAACACCCACGACCGCCGCTGCTTTTTGGCCAATACCCAGCCAATCAAAGCTGAGAAATAGAAGACTGCCTGCAACCACCACATAAGAACCAGCTGTCCTTTCATCGCGAGCAGTGTGTTGAACAAGAATGCGGCAGCCAAACAAAACGGCGTCAGCCATCTCAGTAGTTTGTGCGATACCAGTCCCAGGGCCGTAAGAGGAAATCGCAGCGGATTCAACACCGATGGCCGTGCTAACGTCCCAGTCCAGTTCCGTGCAGTCATGCGAATCCGTGCCCGCAACTCTCCCTCAATGGTGTGCGGCATAACGTCGAACACTGTCGCATCCCGGCGCTGAACCACTTTGTATCCTTGCGCGCGGACATCGAGAGGCATGATGCAATCATCGCCATAACAACTCGGCAGGGGCCGAAACAACTCTCGCCGCACCAGCAAAGCCTGTCCGCTCCCTGTGGCCAGGATTCCGAGATCGGATTCGGCGTATCGCAACAACAGCTCATAGCGCCAGTAAAAGCCTTGTCCCTTCTCCACCGCATCTTCGGCTCCGCCGAAAAGGACTGTTGCCGTGGACAATCCCACTCGCGGATCGGCAAGATCATCAACCATTCTCCGGAGCACGCTCGAAGGCATCGTCGTATTTGCATCTGTGAAGAAAAGAAGATCCCCCTGCGCGTGCTGCGCCGCAAGATTTTGTACTCCGCTCTTCCCTACCCTGCTCTCGCTTGGCAACCACCGGATCCGGGCATCGCGTGCCGCATACCCGCGCACGATTTCTTCTGTTCGATCCGTTGAGCCGTCCGAAGCCACAATAATTTCCAGGCGATCAGCCGAGTATGCCAAGCCCAGGCAATTATCCAGCTTCCGGGCGATCTGCTGCTCCTCGTTATGGACGGCAATAATGATGGAGACAAAAGAAATGGAAGATTCCTCAACTGGACTCCGCTTCCGCCCAAATATTGACGCCAGGAGAAATACAAGCAGCGGATAGGCCGCCCACACGTACACCGTGACACCCAGAACAGTCCAGAAGATCCACGACACCATCGTCATCGAACCACGTCTCCTGCACCCGCCATCGGTTGCGGATTCGGCACATCACCTGCCATTGTTCTTGCGGACGGTGCGCTCGCGCCTAGCTCTGCATAGCCATGCTTGTACGTGCTCAATGCGTACTCGAACCCACGTTTCTGATGCGCATACACAGTTCGGTTGAACACGCGATCGGTGGACTGGCCTTCCTGATGCCAGATTTTTAGGCTCGGGTCGTGGAGAATGGGGAGTCCCAGTCGCAGGCACATCTCGGCCACGCTGAACTCCTCCGCATACAGAAAGAAGTTATCGTCAATGAAGCCCCCAGCCTCAAACAACTGGCGGCTGAAAATCAGAAACGATCCATGCGGTGCATAGATTCGGCGTATGACCGCTCGTTCGGATGCAGTCGCTCGCCGGAAAATGCTGTAGCGCACCTTACGCGCCATCGGCGAGAGCCAGTTCTTGAAGCGCATCGCGTGATAGTTGTTCAGCCAAACGCGATATCGCCACATCCGAAACACGCTTGGCCTCTTCCGAATGCTGGGGTTAGCATCGTGGCCCGTGAGCGCTGAGATGATGCACGGCGCGATGATTCCGGCAGCAGTGTTTTCTTTGCGAAACAATCTAGAAAGGAAGTGAGGGTCGCCAAATTCAATATCGTTATTACAAACGATCACCCACTCGGGCAGCGGATGACTGGAGAGATACTGTCGGAGGGCCTCCCGCGCTGCGCCGAAGTAGCCGCGATTCTGCGGCATATCCAGCAATGCAACATTGTCAAGACCCTCGATCGCTCGCTGGATGCTCGAGACCGAATCGTCTTCGGAATTGTTGTCGACAATTGCGAGAAAGCACCGCTCGAAACCTTCGAGCCCTGCCGCGCTTTTCACAAAGCGCGACGTACAATCGGCGCGGCGAAAATTCACCGTGATGATTAGCGCCTTGCACTCATCATTCACAAAGCGGCAGGCTCCTGGCCGGTATACGGCGAAGCTCGAAGCAACGCAGGTCCAGGCTTGTGCCGCATCAGCACAAACCACCCAACCACCCAAGCCAATGCCGCACCGTTGAAACTGAAAAACGACCCAATTGGGCTAAATAGGAAAGTGGCATAGAACCCCGAGAGCCAAAAGACTCCGTTCAGCGGGCAACGGGAATGCGAGTGATACATCCAGCCCGCAAAAATTCCAATACATGCGCACACGATGGTCGCACCGCCCTCACCGAAGTCTTCTACAAGGTCGCGGAACGCGGTGTAGACGTTTGTCGATTCCGTGCCCACCAGATTCGAAGTCTCCAAATATCTACCCACGATTCTTCTCTTCAGATGGAGTGCATCAAACTCGCCTGAAAACGATCGCGCTCCCCACTCTCTGTCAGTCAGCTCCGCATGTGCATACCAGGTTGCGAATGCTGCTGGTGGCCCAAAGATATAGTTGTTCAACTTCTGTTCGTGCAGACCAAAGATAATCGCGTGCGACCAGGATGTGTCTCTCACCGCATCGATTGCCCCGAAGATGCCGAGCATGCAAGCAACTGCGAGAGGTAGAACAATGGCGCGCTTCGCACTGAACAAAGCCAACTGGCCATGCTTTCGGACGCATTGGATGGCGATATAGCCGGCGATCCAACACGTCAGACCGAGCAAAATCGCTGCCCGTGCTGCTGTAAAGAGTGCATACGCAAAAGCGGGCAATAGGGTGAGTATCGAAATGGTCCTGTCCCGACGGCGCTCACTAGTGGCGAACAGAATTCCCCCGAGGATGGCGGCCGGGTGAAGCCACATCACCAGCAATCGCACGGACCAGGGCTCGAGTGCATCGTCATACCGCAACAGCGTCCATTTCGCGCCCACTTCGAGAACACCCATCCAGGTGAAGGGGAATCCAAATTCCTCCAGGCTCGAAAACAGAAAATAGATGCACCCTGCGAATGCAATCCCCGCACACAGCAGGCCGTAGCGTCGGCAGGGCTCGATCAAAGGATCGAAAACATCGTTCGTCTCGGATTCAACTACCGCCCCACCGTCACTATAAAGCTCATGACCGATCAAGGCTCCCAGCTGAATCGAAACGATCAGCGCCACCAACATCCAGAGTCCCCGAGCCGGTACTGCGTAATCGACGACAAGTAGGCTGGCCCCCGTAAAGAACGACCAGACTAATCCGACAAAAGCTGCGGGAGAAAACCAACTCCCGCAACGCACACGGGCCACAACGGTCACAGCCACCAGGACCATGTAGGCCGGCCACGGAGATCCGATCGTGTCGATCACAGAACTCATCACGCTTCCGGGACTGGTGAAAATCTGCGCAACGCTCCGAACTGGCTCAGGCAGAGCGTGAATACGATGTAGCAGCACGCCGACAGGCATAGGATGTAACTGGCTGATTGAAATCCGAATCTCGGGATCGCATACAGGCAGCCGAGAAAGTTCAGCGCGACCACCGCCGAGAGAGCGCCCAGCATCGCGGTAGTTCTCTGCATGATTTCCAGTGGCTTATGGAATAGCAAAGCGAGTTGCCATAAGAAACCGCCCATGAGCAGCACCGGCAGCATCCGCGTGGCTGCCGGATTGTCGAATCCAAGAATCAATTTCGTGATTCGCTGTGCCCCGATCACGACACCGCCGAGTACTCCGACAAAGATAATCAGCTGTGACATGATCGACAGGCGGATAATCCGGTACGACTCGGCAAACCTGCCGTCATTCCAGGCCCGCATAATTCGCGGATGAGCCGCCTGCGTTAGCGGAAATACGAGAAACGAAAATGATCGGACCGCAACTTCGTAGAGCGACGCGTATACCCCGGCACTGCTATAACCTGCAAATTTCTGGATCGTCCAACGATCGATCACTGGCAATCCCTGAATCAGCAGTAGCCATAAACCGACTGCCCACCCAAATTTCCATAACTCGCGAATCATCCTTCTGGTCGACGTCGCGTCCGGCCTCGCATGGTCGCCGGCCTGGCTAGCACCCACGTGCCTTGAAGGCCACGTCAGCATCGCAATCGTGTATGCCAGCGCTTGCCCGAGCAGCAGGAATTCAAAATCTCTCCGCCCGGCGACCGCCACCATCGCAATTGGAATCACCAATCCGCCCACCGACCGTATGATTTCGCGCCATAAGATCGTCCTGGGTCGCAATTGTGCTTGGTATTTCGCCAGCATGACTGTGTACAGAACCAGCGAAAGACAAAATGCCACGGAAACCAATGACGTAAACAGCCGATACCGCATCCCGCCGAGAATGATTGCGAGTACCGCAGATGTGACCAGAACCGTCGCAACGGTGCCGCCAGTCACCGCCCGGCGAAATACGTCCTCGCGCCCATCCGCATTGCCCTTTGTGGGATGAAAGCGCAAGATCCCTTGTGCCAGCCATCCGGAACTCGCGCCCGCAGCCGCCATCAGAAATGGGACGGTCAGCGCGAATCGTCCGTACTGATCTAATCCGATCAGTCGAATAAATATGGGAACCGAGATGAGCCCCATGAATCCCGGCACAACCTTGCTGGCAAAATAGCCAATCGAGTCCCGTACCAGAGCGGATCGGAGCACAGACGCATAGCCTTTCTCCCGCCAGTGTGCCGTTGCGACTCGTTCCGGGATGGATACATCCAACACTCATTCGCTCCGCACTCTTAGTCTGCCGCCACAGCAGCAATGACCGGCTTGCTCCGCCGGTCGTTGCGACTCTTTCTCCAGTTCACCCGCGGCAGCAAGAGCGCACGATCCACTCGATCTCGATGCTGGATCGCAATGTTGACGAGAGAATCCAACAAGGACTCGGAGAGCAGGTGCGGCTGCAACCCCAACTGCGTCAGCTTGGTATGTTTCGCGTTGTAATAGTGTTCTTCGGCCTCGACCCGCGGATCCGGCAAGTGATCGATCACCACCTCGAGCCCGAGTCTCTTGCCGGCGCCATGCACCATCTCTGCCAGTTCGAGAACGGAAAACTGCTCAGTAAATTGATTGAAAACCCGGAACTCTCCCCTCTGCGCCGGATTCAGACACGCTAACTCGATGCATTGGACAGTGTCGCGAATGTCAAGGAATCCGCGCGTCTGCCCGCCTTTCCCGTACACCGTTATGGGATGCTCGATCGCCGCCTGCACGCAGAACCGGTTCAGAGCCGTTCCGAACACTTCGTCGTAGTCGAAGCGATTGACCAGCGCTTCATCCAGAGCAGTCTCGGCCGTGACCGTGCCATAGACCACGCCTTGATTCAGGTCCGTGGCCCGCAGCCCCCAAACCTTGCAGCAGAAGTGGATGTTGTGGCTGTCGTGCACTTTCGACAAGTGATAGAACGATCCTGGCTGCTTCGGAAAGGGCAGAACATCTTCGCGGCCGTTATGCCGGACACGGATATACCCTTCTTCGATGTCGATATTCGGGGTGCCATACTCCCCCATCGTCCCCAATTTCACCAGGTGGCAGTCGGGCTGAAACTCCTTGATCGCGAAAAGAACATTCAAAGTGCCGACGACGTTATTCGTCTGGCTGAAAACTGCGTGCTGGCGGTCGATCATCGAATAAGGCGCAGAACGCTGCTCGGCAAAGTGCACCACCGCTTCCGGCTCAAACTCCTCCAACACGCGTGCGAGGAATCCATAATCGAGAATGTCTCCCACATAACTCTCGATCTGCTTGCCCGTAACCCGCAACCACGCTCGCAGGCGTTCGCTCAACGGGCGTATCGGCGTCAGGGTCTGTGCCCCCAGTTCATGATCCCAGGAGCGCCGGCAAAAGCTGTCGGCGATCGCCACTTCATTGCCGCGCCTTGATAGATAGAGTGCCGTCGGCCACCCGCAATAGCCATCGCCGCCCAGAACAAGAATTCTCATGGTTTCCTCAAAACTTCAGAACTTTGATAGGAACTCCGTCAAAACCCCTGCGGAATCACATCTCGTGCCTGCTCGAATTACGCCTGAATCCGAGCATCTTCTTCCGCACACTATGCAACCGAGTTCCATTGCCGTTAGCCAGTCCCAAATCAGCCTTAATGATTCTGTAGGCATCGTGGGCCAGCACTTTTCCAGGGTGCTCTACGTCGATGTCTTCCCATGTACCTCTGGCAAGCACCCAAAGAGAGCCGATCATTATGGAAAAAAATGTGCCGAGAAACATAAGCATCAGCCTCGGTGGAAACGCCTTTTTCTCCGGCAGCCTCGCAACATCCAACACCTTCACGCTCGGAGTCTCTTTGGCTTCCTGCACTTTCGCCAGCTCACACTCTTGCGTCAGCAGCTCAAATACGGTTTCCTGAATCTTGTTGTTGCGGTACAGTTCTGCATACGTCACCCCCAACAGGGGCAGCTTCCGAATCGATGGGTAGAGCGCGCTCCCCGCTCCTGCCGCTGCCGACACGTCTCCCTCTCCCATTTGATCCAGCTTCGCCTTCAGCTCTTCAATGCGCGCCTGCAGCGCCCGAACGCGAACATTGCTATCGGCATAAATTTGCCGCAGCCCTTCCAGTTCCGATTCGGCGGCGATTAAGTGTCCCTGCAACGTGGCGGCTGCCCCAACCATCGCCTTGCCCTGCTCTTTAATATCGATCGCGGTGTTGTCGCTTGCGAAGCGGCTGAATTCCTTTGCCGAAGTATCCAAATCCTGTTTCACCGTCTTCAGCCGCTCTTCCAGGAAAATGCGTTCCCGATGAGCTGCCGATGTGTTCAATTCCGCCACCAACCGGTCGAGTTCCGTTACATAGGCGTCGGCAATCGCCTTCGCTCGCTGCCCAGTGTGATCACTCACCCGGATGGTAATAATCCCGCTCTTGCGGTCTTCCGAGATTTCCGTATTCGCCTCGAGCATCCGTCTGGCGGCTTGCATTTGCCGCACCATGTAAACCGACTTCAAATCGAATTGGTCGATAATCCGATCCTCCACCGTTTCGCTGCGCAGGATTCCGATAAACAATGCGCCTGATGTCTTAAGGCCCAGGAAGTCTCCCGCCAGCATGCCTAGGCCGCCGCCCCCACCCCTCATGCCCAAGGTCAGCAGCGATGCCAGCCCGGAACCCATTTCGTTGTCCGGTGGCATCAGTTTCGTCTGTGCGTCATATCGAAACGGGATGAGAAATGCGAACAGTGTCGCCAGGGCCGCTCCACATATCGTGAACCGCAGGATCACGAACCGCCGCTCCAGCAGGAGACGAAGCCGCCGGATAACCCTGTGCCCTTCCTGCTCCTCATATCCACCGGCTCGTGGCGGTTCAGCGATTACTGTGGAATTCATAGCATTGTCCCGCATTACGCGATTTGAAGTGCCAGGCATTGAGTTTGACTTCGTTACTCTCGCTGGATGCTCCGGTCCGTGTTACCTCGAGTGACAGGAAACAACTGTGTCTGACACTTTCGTCGTTGCTGCGAGTTCGCCCATGGTCATCGTGCACCGCAAAGCCCGGATGTAGCTTCGCCCCCTCACTTACAGAATCCGTGAGCTAAACCTGCATTCGTGTAGCTAGATCGACAGCATTGGAAAGCGTTCGCGGAGAGAATTTAACGCCGGGCGAGCCGCAGAATTGTCTGGGAAATGTAAATAAACTGTCATAAATCTCGAGGCAGAAGAACACACACGCTGCGGCACTTAATTACGACAGTTTCAAAGGCTATCGTCCCCTTCGTGCTCACGATTCTATGGGCGGGTTTCCACGAGTCTTTCGCCCAATTGGCGGCAATCTGCAAAGCTTGCGTCGAGAGCAAACGGGCAGAATTCTCCGCCCGCTTCGAGCCGGGACGCCACCTCTCACCGGGCAAGAAACGTTACAAGTTTTTGACATGAACGTGACAAGCATTTCGCGCGGCTTGAACGAAGATTGTGTCGCTTTCGGGACCACTTTTCCCCGACTGAAGGCACGCTCATATGCACCCCCCGGACTTCCTGCACAAAGAGGCTGCGACCGAACTGTGCGAACATTTCATCGCCGCCGGGGCTGCCTGCAGTCTCTGCACCAACAGCGCGCACGTGCTCGAAGCGGCGCGCAAAACTTTTCCGCATCTTGATCATCACCCCGCCTCCGTCGATCTCTCTCTGCGATTTTGGATCGATGAGAAGGACCCTTCCCAGCCTCCTTGGCCAGCACCCTATGTGCGCGGCCTCGACCATCTCGTTTTCGCCAGCTTCGATGCCGGGAGTTCGATTCTTGCTGATTTGCGCTCACGCCACGTCATCGGCAGGTTTTCACCTTCAATGGCTGCCGATGGGTCTTATTGGCAAAGCGTGATTTTCCCCATGCTGCTGACCATCGTGAGCGCTTCGATTGGAGTCGCCGAATTGCACTGTGCGTGTGTCTCCGACAATCAGAATGGCGTTCTGTTGGCCGGTCCGTCCGGCGCAGGAAAATCCACGCTGGCGTTGGCCCTCACCCAGATCGGCTACGGCTTTCTTTCCGACGATCGCACACTTTGCTCGCTCGACAATGGCGAAGTTCGGGCCTGGGGATTGCGCACACAACTTAAATTGCGCTCCGACGCGGCGCACTGGTTCGAATCACTACCTGATTCCCATTTCACTGACACTCGCAGCAGTAATCCGTCTCTGTGGCTTGATCCCGAACGTCTTCCCGGACTGAAGCGCGTCAGCCATTGCAGCCCGCGTTCGCTTATCTTTTTGGAGCGGCTCGATACCCCCGAGTTCCGCTTGATCGCGATGTCCTCTGATGAAGCGTTGAACCGTCTGAACGAAGGACTCATGGCCGAACTCCCCGACGCAAGCGTCAGGCGCTCAGAGGTACTGCAGCAGCTTGTAGCAGTTCCCTGCTGGCTCCTGCAGTACGGTCGAGAACCGCAAAACACAGCGCGCCAACTTTCAGAACATCTGGGCAGATGATTTTCTCGATCAAAGAAGCGCAGCAGGGACGCAGCGGGAACACGATATGAGACGCGCGGGCGAAACCATGTTGAGGGAACCGGCGATGCATGCGCGAGAACTCTCCTCTGAGTCTGATTATGCGCGGCAGGCGTCCCCAAAGGACGACCCCATGCGCCGTTTCCTTCCCACTCCATTTTCCGCGATCCTTCCGGTCATGGGACGCTCTGTTCGCCTTGAGACGAATAGTCTCCAGCTCCGCTCGCAAATGGCTGGCCTCTTCCGCCGCTATCCAGAACCGCAAGATGGGTGCCCACAATTTTTGTGGAGAATCGTCGTTGACCCCAATACGGATTTCAGCCACCCCTGGCCGCAACGCTCCGTATTTTCGGGCGACGGGCTTCGTTTTGCTCAGTTCGGGCAAAGGAATTTTCTCGCCGTCAACATCGAAGCGCGAGAGGCGATTGCCTTTGTTGCGGAGGCGCTTGTCGAGGATGCACCAGGATTCACCAGCCCCTTTATCGACACGTTGTTCTATATGACATCCGGCAGCCTCGGTCTGGTGCCTTTTGCAGCCGCGTGTGTTTCCGCGGGAACGAACGCTCTTCTGGTTTTGGGTCCTCCCAATCAGGGCAAGACCACTGCCAGCTATCTCGCCGCCCAGCGAGGATTGACATTCCATGCCGATCAATCGGTGTTTCTGGAACAGGCTTGCGGCCAATTGCGGGCATGGGGTGATTTTGTTCCCATTGCGTTTCGTCCTGAAGCTCTTCAACTCTTGCCCGAGCTTCAATCCCGCGCCCGCCAGTATTCCTATTGCGACTTCACCTTCTACTACGTGCCCAGGAATACTCCCCAGGGCCAGCACGATTTTGTAATCCCAAGTTGTTGTCTGCTTCTGAACCGAGGGTCTTGCTCAGCTCCTAAGCTCACTCTTCTAAACGAAACAGAGTGTCCGGGAACTCTCGCCGCACACCTTGCCTTCAAAGATGACGATCGCTTCGAAAAACAATACCAGGACGTCCTTGCCGCATTGGCCAAGCTACATGTCTACCGGCTCGATTACGGCCCGGATCCGGCGACAGCGCTGCCATTTTTCTTTGACTTGCTCGCAAGGCATAGCTCGCACGGTTCCAGCCATTCAGCTGGAATTTAAAAGGAATTCGCAATGCAAGACAGTGGCACCCTGATCTGCCCGGCTGATCTTCCTATCGCGCTGCCGCGTTCTTCACTACGAACGTGGGTCGAAACACTATTGCTCGCTTGCTTATTTCTTTTGTTCATCACCAGAGCGCTCATTCCCGCCTGGAGTCACCTGGATTCCGACTTCGCCAATTATTACCTGGCGGCGCGCCTTTACCGCCAAGGATATCCTGTGGAGCGCGTTTATGATTGGACCTGGTTTCAGCGCCAGAAAGATCATGCCGCCATCGAGCGTCCCTTGGTCGGCTTTGCGCCCTCCACGCTGAGTTCCGCTCTGCTCGTTCTGCCGTTGACTTCCCTTCCTCCCCTGCAGGCGAACCGCTGTTGGCTTGGGATGAGCCTTGCATTCCTGCTTCTGGCGGCCGCTCTTCTGAAACGAATTACACATCTGGCCTGGCGACGCATTGGGTTATTGATCTTCCTCGCCGTGGCGCCCCTTCACAACAACTTTCGTTTAGGGCAAGTCCATATCGTGGTGCTGCTTCTGCTGACTCTCGCCGCACGGCTGCATTTCAGAAATTCGCATTTCCTCTCCGGCGTAAGCGTGGCCGCAGCCGCAGCCATGAAAATTTATCCCGCATTCTTCCTCCTGTTTTTTCTGCTGAAGCGGCAGTGGCGCGCTGCCGCGGGACTCGTGTGTGGCCTTTTGGGCGCACTGCTCCTCTCACTTCAGCTTTTCGGTGCTGAAGCATGCCGCATCTACTTCCGTGACATTCTCCCTTGGGGACTGCGCGGGGAAATCATCGATCCCTATACCACTGGCTGGGATTCGCTCAACGCGCTGCTTCGCCGCCTCTTTATCTTCGAACCTGAGCTGAACCCCGCGCCGGTAGCCCACTTGCCCTCTCTGTATGCATTCCTGCATTCGCTGATTCTTCCCGCGATCTTTGTACCTTCTATGTGGGCCATGAGCCGAACCAGTTCGACCTTGGGCCGCCAAAAGCTGGAATGGGCCACTTATGGTTTCTTGTTGTTACTGCTGTCTTCTGAGCCGCTCCCCTACCATTTCCTGCTCCTGATTCTCACAGCGGCTTTAGTCATCGATTACTTTACCGAGCGCAGGCAGGCTGCACAGGCCGGCTTGTTCGTCCTGCTCTACACGCTGGCTTGCGTGCCCTATGATCGTCTGTATCGGGCCGTTCCTCGCGGATGGACAAGCCTGCTCTTTTTTCCTCGCCTCTATTGCATGCTTCTGCTCTCTGCATTCCTGCTGTGGACATTGCTCTCTCCCGCCGAGTCTTTCAACTCTCGACTGCGGTCGCGGTCGGCGATTCTTGCCGCCGTCGCGTTCGTCGTAATGGCCGCATCCGGATTCGTTCTGGATCTCCGCCATCTGCGCGGACTGTTCGATAACTATTCCAACCGCATCAGTGCCTCCGTTGGCTCCGCGATTGCCGTCGATCCTGTGGTGACCTCAGACAGCGTGTTCTTTGGCGCCCTGGTGCCCACCTTCACCTCCGCACACGACGCCTACACAATTCGTCGATTTCAAGCCGCCTTGACCACATCGTATGGGGGCGCAGGCGATTGGTTCCATCCCGCCGCGACCGCCGACGGCCGCCGAACCTGGGCCGAGATTGCTTCCACAAAATCTCGAGTCGTACGCTTTGACTCCGACAATCCGGCAGCTTCGAATCCGATTACTGAAGTCCCCGACGCCGAGCAACCGTTCGTTTCGGCAAATGGTGACTCGCTCGCGTACATCCGCGAAGTTGCCGGCCGCGGTGGGTTGTGGATCCACTCCCTCGCACACGATTCCGCCGACCGTCAAATCGCGGGCCCGGAATATGACGTGCGCGAAGCTGCTTTTTCCCCTCAGGATGAGATCGTATTCAGCTCGTGGCATCGAGATAGATACCGCATTTATTCAGCAGACCTTCAGTCCGGTGCCGTCGCGGAGCTCCTCTCTATCATCTGCTCTGCCCGTTTTCCTTCCATTTCCCCGGACGGACAATGGATCGCCTTCGGTTGCGAGCGCGGCGGAGTCTGGCAACTCGTCGTCATGAACCGCCGCTCCGGCGAACAGCATCAGCTCACGAACGCCGACTGCAACTCCATCACTCCATCGTGGTCGCCCGATAGCAGAGAACTTATCTACGCGACCGATTGCGGCCGCGCCCTGGGTATCACCGCACTGTCGAAACTGAGTGTGAAACCTTAGCCATGCATCCCATCCGTGAAGCACTTCAAAACGGGCCACCACCCCAATGCCAGCAGATCGCAGGGGTGGCTCCACTCGTCCTGCGGCCCAGTCTGCCCTGGTCAACTCCGGCGCTCGTTGTGTTATCCGCCATATTCATTTATCTCCAGGTATTCGTTCTGCCATGCACTCCCCGCCTCGCTTCAGGCGATCAAGCCATCTATTTGCACCACGCGACCCGGATGCTCGCCGGAGAGCTGATCTATCGCGACTACGATCACTTCACCTTTCCCGGCACGGACGTTCTTTACGCCGCCCTGTTCAAGCTCTTTGGCGTCCATGCCTGGATTCCGCAAGCCATGCTGGTTGTCCTTGGCGCAACTCTGGTGTGGCTCATCTTCCGAATTTCCAGGAAACTAATAAGCGGCACGACTGCATACCTGCCGGCGCTGCTGTTTATTGCTCTGCCTTTTTCCAGTTATCTCGACGCCACCCATCACTGGTATAGCCTCGTTGCCGTAACCGCGGCGCTCGCGATTCTGCTCGAACGTCGCACGCCCCGCCGCTTAGCTTGGGCTGGCGCTTGTGTGGGAATAGCCACATTCTTCACGCAGTCGATGGCGCTTCTTGCCATTGGCTTTGCCCTCTTCTTGCTCTGGGAGCACAACCAGGCAGCGCAAAGCCGGACTCTCCTCCTCACAAAGCAACTATCGCTCTTACTGAGCTTCTCGGGCACGCTCGCCGCATGCATGAGCTACTTTGTCTGGAAAGTCGGCCTGAAACAGATTTGGTACTACACGGTGGTCTTCGTCGCGAAGTATTATCCCGCTGATTGGTTCAACAATTGGCACGTCTACCTCACCGGACGCCCCCAGTTGCACGCCTGGACGACTTGGCTCGATCTCCCTGCGTTCGCCCTGATGCATCTCCTCGTGCCTTCTGTTTACGTTCTCTTTTCCATCGGCTACTTCTTTCGATGGTGGCCGACGCAGTCCGGCGAAGAGCGGCGTCGTCTGATGCTCATCAATATCACTGGACTATTTCTTTTCCTCACGGTTGCATCGGCCCCCGCCTACAGCCGCCTGTACGTCGTCTCTCCTCCAGCGTTGATATTGCTGGCTTGGATTTTCCAGTCTCGTATCGCCAGGCAGCGCCTCCTGCTGCGCCTTACGTGGCTGATGGTCTTCGTTGTCCTGTTCGCCCGCCCCTTGGTCACCCAGATTCGCTGGAAGGCTCACCTTGATCTACCCACCGGGCGGACCGCATTCTTCGATCCCTTGCTATACGACAAATGCAAATGGATGTCGGAGCGCACCCATCCATCCGACTATTTTTTCGGGGATCACTTGCTGGCATTTACTCTACGGCTGCGAAATGTTGGCCGCGTCCCATTCCTTCGTCCCACCGACTACACGCGTCCCGAGGAGGTGGCTGATGCAATTCAAGCGCTGGATAAATTTCAGGTCCGCTTTGTGAGTTGGTACATCGGCCTCGATCGCGAAAAGGACGCCGTTCGTCATCCGGAAGGCAATCATCTCGCTTCCATCCGGCAATATCTCCTTCAGCATTACCACGTCGCGAAGACATTCGCCAATGGTGACCAGATCTGGCAGCGAAACTCTGAATCCAATTAGGCGATCGCTGTTTGCGCCAGCGAAAATGGGATACTCGCGCCGTTCGCAACGGAAACGCTTCTCGCTCCTACGTGCAACTCGGTGCCGTCTCCGGCTGCAGCCGTTTCGCGTCCACACTCGGCTTCGGTAATTTCACGATGTTTTTCAGCTGCCGGTTGATCCACAGTTCGATGGGAAAGTTGTAGAAATCGTAATTCAGCCGCACCCGTGCCGGATACGCCGTCAGATGCTGAATCGCCTTTGCCACTCGGCCATGGCCGTTTTTCGCGATGGGCTCCCGATCAAAAGCAATGCGCAAATAGTCCCGCATCGTCTGCACGCGCTGATGATCGCTGCCCTTAAGCCACGGCAAAACCGTGTAGCGCGGGAAATAATCCGCCCACCCTTCCAGCGTCTTTGGTGCTTCAATGCCCAATTGCGCGGCTTGGTGGAAAATCGGCGAGCCCGGATACGGCGTGAAAATATTCGTCCAGAACTCCGCCCCCGGAAACTTCCGGCAGATGTCCATCATGAAATTGACCGTCTCTCGCCGCTCCTTCGGCCCTTCCCCCGGAAAACCAAAAATAATATTGAATGACGGGATCACTCCCGCCCTGATGCATCGTTCCGTCGATTGGTAGATGTCGCCAAGAACTTGGAAATCCTTGTTCATCAGCTTCATCACCGTCGGCGACGCTGTCTCGATCCCTTGGCAAATCTGGTGGAGCCCCGAACGCCGCAACAGCGTCAACTCCTCGATCGTCAGGCGCGCCGTCAGGTTCGTCGTCGCCTGAATGCTCCACTTGAACTTCGCATCCGCGCGAATCAACCCTTCCGCGATCTGCAGTGACCGGTCGAGATCCACCAGGAAATTGTCGTCCGCCATCCATAACAGCTCGAGCCGGTATCGCCGCGTCAGCTCGATCGTTTCCTCGACGACCTGCTCGACAGGCAGGCAATTCCACTTGCGCCCGTACACTCCGGCGTTCGTGCAATACGCGCAGTTGAACGGACACGCCAGGCTGGAAACGTACATCGCCCAGCGCCGCCCGCATATCTTCTCGTATGCGTCGAAATCCGCAAGCTGGTAGGCCTTCGCAGGCATCTGCTCCAGCCTCTTGAGCGGCCGCTCTGGAGTGAAGCACAGCTTTCCATCCACCTTGAAGCCGATCCCCAGAACGTCGGCGAGTGACGCATCATCCCGCAATCGCTCAGCGACCGCGAGCATGCTCTCCTCACCCTGCGCCCGCACCACAATGTCCACATACGGAGCTTCCAGGGTCTGCGTCGGCAGCAGCGACGGATGCCATCCTCCCAGGACCACGGGAAAATCCGCGTCCCACTTCTTAATCGCCTTGGCGACCTCCACCGTCTCCCGGATCATCGGCCCGGTCACCAGCGAGATGCCCAGGCAAAGCGCATCTTTCACTTCCTCCATGATCCGCTTCTTGTAATCCGGATGGATCGAGGCGTCGATGATGCAGATCTCGTATCCTGCCTCTAGCAGCGGCGTCGAGATGGCAAGTATGCCGAGCGGCGCCGTAGCCTCAATGCTCGAGAACGATGCCACGAAGAATACGATTTTTTTTGACGATTTCACTGCGATGCCTTTCCTCGTTCCGCGGATAGCTCACAAATCGGAGTCGGAATTGAGATCAAAAACTATCAATCGCTGGCCCGGGATATGTCTCGAAATTGTCAAAACGCTGCAAAATCCCGCTAACTACACTCGCCTTGCGCGCTCCTCAAAGCGAACCCTTTTCATGACGAAATCATGACAACCGCACCGCGCCCTCATCTACTTCAGCATCGGTGGCTGCTCTCAAATTCATAGACTTCTTCCCCGTCTGCGCTGATTGCCGGTCCAAAGAGGCCTCCACAACTCGCGCCCCCCTCCGGTTCAGCCATCGCCAGCGCGGAATTTCGCAGATATATCGCAACTCGGCCAGCAGGTAAAAAACTGCCCGGCGGATCAGCACTTGGCGTCTCCACCAGTCGGCATCGAAGACCAGCGATGGATCCCTTTGAACCGAAGAGACGATGCCCGACATGCGCGATCGGTGCGTTCGGACGTGCTCAGGGCCGCCTGCGCTACTCCTGCGGTACTGCCGCTGCAGGAATAAAACCAGCTTCGACCTCGGCAGGAGGCTGAATTGGTACACCGGGAGTTCCGCGAATACCCAGTTCCGCGCATAATTTTCAATCCAGATTCGCGGTCCCGGCCGAATGCCCGCCCCCCACGCTTGCACAAGTGCTGGAAGCGGCGCACCGAACACCAATGCCGCTAACTCCGACACGATGACAACAAATTCCCGCAGCACCTCGCGGTTACCCACTCGCCGCTCAACTCTGCGCCACAACTCCTCGTCGCCTGCTCGCCCATTCAAAAAGTACCCGATCTCAAACAGGCAAGACATTCGAATCCACTGCGTGAACAGATGATGGCAGGCATGCAATACCTGCAGCAGGAATGCATCTTCATCGCTCTGAGCCGGGAAGCTGATTCCGTTCCAGTGCTTCGCCGTGGCTTGTTCCACCGCGAACACTCCTTCCATTGCTGGAATCCCATGCATCTCGTCGTCCCAGATGTCCGTATGCAGTTCCACCGCATGCGGTGCCGCTGCCGAATACTGCTCCGCGCTGCGCGACGGCTCTCGTTCGGCGGAAAGGAAGATGGATTCCTTCGTCGAACGGGATTTCTTGGCTTTGTATCCCGCCTCTCTCAGAACGCTGCGTGCAACGGCAAGATCCTCGCGCTCCACCAGATAATCGAAATCGGATTGATATCGCAGCGATGCGTACCGGCAGAACTCCGGCACCAGGGAAAAACCCTTGATCACCACATACCGCACTCCCGCCGCATTCAATCGCGTGTTGATCGCGTGAAACCGCTGCGCCATATCGTCCATGCGCAACTGGTTCGACACAAAATTGCTCTCCAGACGGCCTCGCACCCCTGTGGGAAGAATGTGCAGCGCATTCGTGTCTTTCAGTTTCTGGAGGAAATAGAAGGCCAGCCCCGCATCATCCATCCATCGCAGTACACCTTCCCAATCGCGCCCGCTGAACTTCTCAATGGCAGTGATGCGGTCGCGGTAGTCGGCTGAAAAACTTAGAAACCCAGCGATTTCCTCCGCTGCACCGCGCCTCACCGCCGCACCTCCACCGCATACCCGACCGTAGCGCCGGCGTCCCGGCGGCTGTCCGGCGGGCGTCCCGCCCGCCGCCCCGAGTTACCCGCAGCCCCTTCCCTTTCTCTACGTTGATCCCCCGCCTCGACTCGTCGGAACCGGCATACCAGCACCGCCGGAACCTGGCAAGCACCTGCAAATAAATCCGTCTTCCCCGCCCGCGCAAACAGCAGCCGTTCCGGTTCCCCAAGCCAAAGGGTCTTGAGCGTCAAACATTGGAACCCGTTCGAACAAAACTCTTCAACAATTTCCGCGGCCGTTCGCGATCGCACTTGGATTTCGACCACCGTCTGTTCGTCCCGAAATCCCACCCGCCAACCTCGGTCGTAAGCCTCCGGATGCAAATCGCTCACGAAAACATCGGCGCCGATCCGCGTCACGCGCGCCATTTCGCGTACCATTGGCGTCAAATTGCAAATGTGTCCCAGGGCAAACGAGCAAATCCCCAGGTCAAACCCAGCATCGAACAGCGGGAGATTTTCGCAGGCCGCCCTCGCCAGCCGGCCTCGAACATTTTTCTTACCGGCTGCGACGCGCAGCATTGCCCCCGAGCAATCCACTCCTACTGTCAAATCGCATCCCATCGCCGCCAGCTTTTCCAGCCACCGCCCAGTCCCGCAACCCAGGTCAACTGCCGATCTTACCCGCACGTCCTTCAGCAAAGGCAGCAAATAGCGTTCCTCCCGCGCCAGCAGCGGATTGGGAACCTGATCGTAACTTGACGCCCAGCGCTCGTAACCCTCCGCTGTCGACACAAGGCAAGCGCACGGCGTCCACGCGTTCTCCGCTTCCGCCTCGCCCGGAACTTCAGTCCCGGTATTCACAGGCTCTCTGCCTTTGGTTTTCGCAGCTCGATCACCTGCTGCATCCACTTGAGTTCCCACGGTGCTCCATACACGCCCAGTCGATATCGCCAGCTGCTCAGGGCTTTTAAGGCGAGCCGCCCCCAGTGCGGCAGCCGGATGTCCTGTACTGTCGGCCAGCGCGACGACACCACCAGCTCAAAGTTGTCGATCAGGTCTTTGGTTGTGGCCCGCAGCCAGGGCGTTTGCGGATCCTTCTGCGTCGCGAAGCGCTGCCATCGCTCCGTCGCCCACTCATCGGGCGTAGTCGGAAACTGCACCTGGTCTTCCACTTCTCCATACATCCGCGCTCGCTGCGGCACCGGCGTGTAATGCTCGACAATGATCTCCGCATCCGGATTCAACCGCTTCAACTCTCGTATGAATCCAATGCACGCCCGCGTGTCCCCTTCTGGATCTTTCGGATTTCCAAAGATGATCGAGAACTCCGGAATGATGCCGAACCGCCTGATTCGAGACGCCAGCGCCAGCGTGTCCTCCGCCCGCAAATCCTTATTCATTTCTTTCAGAATTTCATTTGATCCAGATTCCGCGCCAAAAAAAATCATCGTGCAGCCTGCGCGCCGCAAAGATTCCAGCGTGCTGTCCGAATACTTCATCATGATGTCGGCGCGTCCCTCGCACCACCACCGCAGATGCAGCGGCGCCAGCCGGTCTGCAAGTTCGCGTGTGTGATCCTCGCGCAGAAAAAAATTATTGTCGTAGAACTGCACCGCATCCACTCCGTAGGTCTCCAACAGGTGCCGCATCATGCCTTCGGTCCGGCTCGGCGATTCCATCTTTTCCCTGCTGCCCGAGAACGTGACCACGCCGCAGAAATTGCATCGATACGGACACCCCAGACTGGCCTGATGAACCGCGGTACGCCTTCCCAGGAACGTCGGCAGCAAATATCGCTCCACTGGCAGCCGGTGGTACGGATACCAAGGAAAATCGTCCAGGCTCCTCATCGGCCGCTCAGGGTTGTGGCGCACCGCGCCCTCCGCCGTCTTGTACGAGAGCCCAGCAACGTCTTTAGGATCGCGCTGATTTCGAACTACCTCGAGCAGATCGAGAAATGTCTGCTCTCCCTGCCCCCGCACCGCGTAATCCACGTAGCCCGCATTCAGCGCTGCCGCCGTGTAGTTCGACGCGAAGTATCCTCCCCAGACAATCGGCAACTGCGGGAACCGCGCGCGGATTTCCCGGCAACTCGCCACCGCGCCCACCGTCTGCGGCCCTGGCATCACGGTAACCGCGAGCAGTTCCACCGCGCGTTCCTTGATGAGGTCAATCAAGGTCTCAGTCGGGCGCGGATCAAGATTGCCATCCACAATCGCGTAGTCTTCCCTGCCCTCCACCGCCGCTGCGATCGCGAGAATGGACAACGGAAATCGCCGGTTGCGCGGCTTGGTCGCCTTCGGATTGTAAAAAAGAATCATCGTTCGACCCCGCGCGCGTCTGCCCGGACGAACAGGCACTCGCCGTGACTGAGATTTTTTTTGCACCCGTACGCTAACAATCGCGCGCCGTTGGTTTGTCTCAGTTTTGTCAAAATTCTGCAATTTTCCTCGGCGTGTTCGCGCTCCAATTCTGAGTTTCCGCGACCGTACGTTCACGGGATATTTCTCTGCTCCAAAGTGACAGACATTTGACAATCCGATGACAAACCGCGGCCCTTGACCAACCTAGAGTGCTGTAGCCGAATTTCGAAAGCGACTGCCTTGTCCGCAAGCAGAAAAGTCGTGTTGCTTTATCCGCCCTACGAGGGCCCGCCGCTGGGCGCTCCCCTTTCCCTGCTCTGTCTCGCCTCGCCTTTGCTTCAGGCCGGGTTCGAAGTCAAACTCGTCGACAATCTGTTATCTCCCGACTACCAGGCCGCCATCTTGCGCGAAGCGAGCGATGCCCTCCTGCTTGGGATCTCCGTGCTGACCGGACCACACATCGGAGCTGCCGTCCGCGTTTCCAAGGCTGTCAAGAAACTCCGGCCGGATCTTCCGGTCGTGTTCGGCGGATGGCACTCGAGCCTCGCCACTCAGCAGACTTTGCGCGAGCCTTACGTCGACGCAATTGTGCGCGGCCAGGGCGAGCTGACCCTGCTCGAACTGGCTCAACGCATCGCCGAACGCCAGCCGTGGCATGGAGTCCGCGGCCTCTCCTTCAAAGATGCCGGCGGAAAAATCATTCACGAGCCGGAGCGCCCCGTTGCTGATATCAACACCCTTCCTGCGCCCGCCTATCACCTGGCCGATCCGGGGATCTACGCCGCAGCCTCCGGTATTCGACAGTTGGCATACACCAGCAGTGTCGGCTGCCCTTATCAATGCAACTACTGCACCGACCAGGTCTTCTACAAACGCCGCTTCAACGCTTATCGCGTCGAGCGCGTGGTCGAGGATCTTGCTGAACTGGTCCCGCGCTACAACATTGAGCATGTCCCGCTGTTCGACTCCAATTTCCTGGTCGACCGCAAGCGAGCCGTCGCCATCGCTCGCGGCATCTTGGCCAGCGGTATCAACTTCCAGTGGGATTTCCAGACTTCGACAGATTTCCTCGCCCTCATGAGCGAAGACGACGTCCGGCTGCTTGCTGAAAGCGGCGTTCACCACATCGGGTTCGGCACCGAATCCGCCTCGCAAGAAGTCCTGGCCTTGATGAACAAACGCTTCCAGCACGTTGAACAGATGGTCGAGACTGCCCGCAAAACTCATCTCGCCGGCATCCATGTCGTCTTCAACATCATCTTGGGCTATCCCGGAGAGACCGAAGCCCAACGCCAGCAGACTTTCCGCGTCATGAGCGATATTGCCCGCGAATATCCCAACGTCAGTTTTTCGCCCAACATCTTTACTCCGTACCCGGGGATTCCCATCTGGCCGCAGCTCAAGGAAATGGGCGTCCGCGAGCCTCAGTCGCTGGAAGAGTGGGAGACTCTCGCACTCGGCGTCAACGTCCTTCCCTGGCTGCGTGGCGAGGAGTTGCGGCGTCTGCGCCGCAGTCTCGAATACTTTCTTCTCAACAATCAGATTCGAAAAGTTACCAACAAACTTCCTTGGGCCCGTCGCAGTGTCCGGCGAATGCTGGGGGCGCCGGTGCGTTGGCGCATTGGCCGCAGCCGCTATTCGTTTCCCTGGGAGCTTTGGATTTCGCGCGCCGTCGAGAAAGTCGTCACTCGCCGCTCTCTCCTCACCGGACAAGCTTTGGCCCAACGTACGCAGGAAGTGTGCTGATGGATTTCAACGGGGATCACTGACATGGCAGATGTCTTGCTGACTCATTCTTATCATCTCTACTACGACCGCAAGCAGATGCGGAAAATGCAGCCCTATCCACCGCTCGGCACGCTCTATGCCGCCGCACTCCTGCGCAGTGCCGGCCTCTCCGTCGCGGTCTTCGATACCATGCTGAACGACCCCGAAGCCGGATTCCACGCGGCTCTCCAGCAGCACCATCCCCGCATCGTCGTCGTCTATGAAGACAATTTCAACTTTCTCTCGAAAATGTGCCTGACGCGAATGCGTGAGGTCGCCTTTCACATTCTCGAGACATCTCGCCGCACGGGAGCTACCGTCCTGGTCAACGGCTCTGACGCCTCCGACCACGCATCCGACTATCTGCGCCAGGGTTTCCGCTACGTCCTGCTTGGCGAAGCCGAATGGACGCTGCTCGAGACCGTCACTCATCTGCTGAAAGAAAACGAATCCGCGCTGGCTGGCGTCGCCGGTCTCGCCTATCTCGATCGCGACTCAGGCGAGGTGATTCGCACCCCAGCCCGGCCTCTCATGCGCAATCTCGATCATCTCCCTATCCCGGCGCGCGATCTCATCGATATGGATCAATACCAGCGCGCCTGGAAAACCGCCCACGGCTACTTCTCGCTCAACGTAGTCGCCAGCCGCGGATGTCCCTACCGCTGTAATTGGTGCGCCAAGCCGATCTATGGCGACTCTTTCTCTGTTCGTTCTGCAGCGCTCGTCGCCGAAGAGATGTGGCAACTCAAGCACGAATTCGGGGTTGACCACCTTTGGTTCGCGGACGACATTTTCGGCCTCCGTCCCCGCTGGGTCCGCGAACTCGCCAATGAAGTCCAGAAGTTGAACGCCGCCGTTCCCTTCAAAATGCAGTCGCGCGTCGATCTCATGACTCCCGACACCGTCGCGGCTCTGCGTCGCGCCGGATGCGCCGAAGTCTGGATGGGCGCCGAATCCGGATCGCAAAGAGTTCTCGACGCCATGGACAAGGGCACCCGCGTCGATCAGATTGCCAAAGCTCGCGAAAATCTCCGCCGCCAGGGCATTCGCGCCTGCTACTTCCTCCAATTCGGATATCCCGGCGAAACCTGGGGCGACATTCAGAACACCATCCGGCTCGTTCGCGAAACCCGTCCCGACGACATCGGCGTCTCCGTCTCGTACCCGCTGCCCGGGACAATATTTTTCGATCGCGTTCAGGCTCAACTCGGGGACAAAACCAACTGGTCCGACAGTGAAGATTTGTCCATGATGTTTCAGGGCGCCTACACCAACGAGTTTTATCGCGCGCTGCACGACGCCTTGCACGCCCAAGTGGATTCCTGGAATTCATCTCGTCCGAACGGAGCGCATACACAATCGCACATTGTGCCCGAACCCGAAGTGCTTTGGCGCCGCGTAATGCATCTGGAGAAAACCTGCCGCAATCCCAGCCCCACAGTTCTCAGCCCCCATGCCCACGAATCCCTGGTGCAGCTGCAGACCCCCAGCTACGCCACTTCCTTCGACGAACTCCTCCGTGTTCTTGCGAGTTGATTCCTCATGGACATTCTTCTCACTCACGGCTATTTCCTGTATGAAGACCCCAAGGAGCTTCAGATCATGAAGCCCTATCCTCCCCTTGGGATCCTTTACATCTGCTCGCACCTGCGCAAACAAGGCATGGACGCTGAAGTTTTCGATTCCACATTCTCCTCCCGCCAGGAATTGTTCGATCTGCTGAAAAAAGGCCCGCCATCCATTCTCGGGATCTATGCCAATCTTATGACGCGCCCGAATGTGGTGGAGATACTCGGCGTCGCCAGGGAATTTGGATGGAAGACCATCGTCGGCGGCCCCGAACCCGGCGCCTATGTTCGCGAATACCTCGCTGCCGGCGCGGATGTCGTAGTCATTGGTGAGGGCGAACTCACGTTAGAAGAACTTGTTCCAGCCCTGCGCTCCCATGGCGTTCACAGCCTGCATCACGTCGATGGCATTGCCTTCAAGTCGCAAGACGGTTCGGTCGTGCGCACCAACCCGCGCGCGCAGATCAAAAATATCGACGCGCAACCCTGGCCCGCCCGCGAACTCATCGACATGTCGAAATATGTCGAGGTATGGCGGCAGCATCACGGCATGGGCTCGGTCTCCCTGATCACCGCTCGCGGCTGTCCTTATCATTGCCGCTGGTGCAGCCACGAAGTCTTTGGCAAAACTCATCGCCGCAGAATACCCGCATCCGTGGCCGACGAACTGCAATGGCTCATCAACCGCTACCAGCCGCAAATGGCATGGATGGCCGACGACGTCTTCACCATTCATCACGGCTGGCTTTTTCAATACGCCTCTGAGCTCAAACAGCGCGGCATAAAATTACCGTTCGAATGCATCTCGCGCGCCGATCGCCTCAATCTCCAGGTCGTAGAAACTCTAGCGGAAATGGGCTGCTTTCGCGTCTGGATCGGCTCCGAAAGCGGATCGCAACGCATCCTCGACGCCATGGAGCGCGGCGTCACCGTCGAGCAGGTTCAAACCGCCGTTGCCCTCTGTCGCTCGGCCGGAATTCAAACCGGGATGTTCTTGATGTGGGGTTACGAGGGTGAGGACCTGTCCGACATTGAAGCCACCGTCGAGCACGTCAAGAAAACCGATCCTGACATTTTTTTCACCACTGTCGCCTACCCCATCAAGGGCACGCCTTACTTTTCCGATGTCGCCGATCGTGTCGAGAATCTTAACCTCTGGAGCCAGTCTTCTGACCGCGAGTTTCGGATTCGCAATCGCCACTCGCGCCAGTTCTACAAGTTCGCTGACAAACTTTTGCGCAGCGAAGTGGAATTGAAGCGCCTGCGCCTCAAACCCGATGCCGATGGCTCCAGCCTTACCGCCCTCAACAGCGGAATCGCCGAGGCTCGCGCTGGTCTCCAGGCCACTTTTGCAGAGGTCGAGGCGTAAGCCAATGTCCGTCACCCCTCAGCACGCGCTTGCCGCTCCATTCGACGCAATCGCGTCCCGCTACGACCAGGCCTTCACCTCCTCGCGGATCGGGCAAGCGCAACGCGCCGCGGTCTGGCGCGTATTGGAAAAAGTTTTCCGCCCTGGAGATCGCATTCTCGAAATCGGGTGCGGCACCGGAGTGGATGCATGTTTTCTGGCCCAGCGGGGCGTACGAGTCGTCGCCTGCGACGCCTCGTCCCAGATGATCGAAGTGGCTGCGCGCAGGATTCAACATCTTGGGTTGAATGATCTTGTACGCCCCGCTGTTTTACGTGCCGAGGATCTTTCCACACTGCCCCCAGACGCACCGTTCGATGGCGCGTTCTCAAATTTCGGCGCTTTGAATTGTGTGGAAGATCTCGAGGCGATCGCTCGTCCGTTGGCGAAACTGCTCAAACCCGGCGCTTCCGCTCTGCTCTGCTGGATGGGCCCGTACTGCCTTTGGGAAATGATCTGGTATCTCGCTCACAGTAATACGGCCAAGGCCTTCCGCCGCTTCCACTGCAACGGAGTGTCGGCCAGAATTGCCGACGGCCCCCCCGTTCAAGTTTATTACCCGTCAGTCAGAATGCTTGCCAGAAAGTTTTCTCCCGAACTTCAACTGAAATCCATACGCGGCATCGGCTTAGCCGTGCCTCCCAGCTACGTTGAGCCATGGTTCGCCCGCCATCCAGCATTGCTCAACTCCTGTCATCAGTTAGATATTGTTCTCGGACGATGCCCCGGTATTCGCGCCTTGGGCGATCACGTCCTGGTACGATTCCAGCGCGCCGAAACGTGCTCCATGGAGACCGGGCAATGAGCGCCCTGGTCTCGATCATCGCTCCGGCACATTCGTCCGCACTCGCCCGGCACGAAATTCATACTCTCCCCGTACTCGTCATTTTTCCCCACAACCAGTGCAATTGCCGCTGCATGATGTGTGACATTTGGCGCATTCCTGACCCCAAGCAGATCACTCCCGCCGCTCTTGAGCGGCAAATAGCGGCCTTCAAAACGCTCAAAGTAAGTTGGGTGGTCTTTTCTGGTGGCGAACCGCAATTGAATGAAAAGTGGAGTTCCCTCGCGCAGATGGTTCGTTCTGCGGGAAGCCGCGTCACCCTGCTGACAGCCGGCCTGTTATTGCAGCCTCAAGCCCAGATAGTCGCCGACAGTGTAGATGACGTGATTGTTTCTCTCGACGGTCCGCCGCCGCTGCACAACCTGATTCGCCGCGTTCCACGCGCCTTCGAGCAACTCGCGGATGGCGTCCACGCCTTGCATCAACTCCGCTCCAACCTGCCGGTTCGCGCCCGTTGCACCGTACAAAAAGCAAATCACCAATCCCTGCGCGCCGTCGTGCACTCCGCCAAAACACTCGGCCTCGCCTCGATTTCCTTCCTCGCCGCCGACCTCACGTCCTCTGCCTTCAATCGCCCGCAAGGCTGGGCCGCGGATCGCGCCAGCCGGGTCGCTCTAACTCTTGATGAAGCCGATGCACTGGAATCCGAAATCGAGCAACTGATTCACCAGCACGAAGATGATTTTGCTTCCAAATTCATTGTCGAGAGCCCGCAGAAGCTGCGCCGCATCGTCCGCCACTTCCGTGCTCATCTACACCAGGCCGAAGACGTATCCCCGCGATGCAACGCGCCTTGGGTGTCAGCCGTGATCGAAGCCTCCGGCGACGTCCGGCCCTGCTTCTTCCACCCGGTCGTCGGAAATATCCACCACCAGCCTTTAACCGAAATCCTCAACAGCCCGCAGGCCCTGCAGTTTCGTTCCACCCTCGAGATCGCAACCAATCCAACTTGCAAGCGCTGCGTCTGCTCCCTGCATATCGCACAGCAAGAGAACGTCACCGTTCAATAGATCAGATCCCGTTGTCTGACACTCGCGCCCTACCATTACTGCTTGAACGTGAACTCCACTGCCTTCGTTTCACCCGCCCCCACCGTCACCTTCTGCACTTGAGTCCCCAGCTTCTCCTGCCACGCCGTAATCGTATACGTCCCCGGCCGCAGATCCTTCAATTCAAAGCTCCCATTCTTATCCGTGACCGCAAAGTACGGATGCTTGAACACCGCGATATAGCCCTTCATCCACGGATGCACGTTGCACTTCACCGGAATCGCAACCTCCTCGCGCGCGAATGTCTGTTCCAACGGCATTCCGTGCGGCTGCGTCATATTCCACTCGCGGTTGTTGTTCGGAGTCGGATGGATATTGTGCGTGGTTTCATCCGTGTTCACCACGTCCAGCTTTTGATTCGCCTGCAGCGCCAGCACATGAGGTTTGTACTGGCACCCTTTCTGCTCCAGCACTGCTGGCTGCTGCGGAGGCTGAAAATTATGCGTAGTCAACCCGTCTGACACATACACCACCACGTTCTCCAATGCTCCGCCGCTTCCGACCACCACATCCTCAGTGGTGGCAGGCGTCGGATGCGCCTTGGCACATATCGGATCCTGGGACATATCAATCCGCGTACCCTTCGGCGCCGTACCTTCAAACTTCACGGTGCCCTTCACCGACGAAGGAGCATCAGCCGCCCAACTCAACACCATAAATGTAGACAACGCACTCAATAGACCAGCAGCTACAAACATCAATTTGAACTTCATGCAATAACCTGCCTTCTCAAGTTTTACAGGGGTAATTCTTGTCATCCCGAGCGCAGTCGAGGGACCTTGCGTTCGGCTGTCACCTACCTCATCGCTCATTGTCCTATCGCTTCAATTTTCGGCTTCGCATGTGTCTTATGTCCGCTCAGCGACCGGATGTAGTGCACCACATCCCATCTCTGATCCGCCGTCATCGCACTCGCAAACGAAGGCATCGGCGTTCCGTCCAGCCCCGTCATCAGGTCGCGAAACATATCCCGGTCCGTCTCCCCACACTTGAACCGCGGCCCGCTCGTAAAGTCGAACGGGGCGATCGGAAATCCTCGGCTGTCGGTTAGGGTTGGGGCGGACGGCCCATACCCTCGTCCATCTTTTCCATGGCACGACCAGCAGTTCATGCTTTGGAACAGTTGGGCTCCCCGCTGAATGCTTTCCGCCGAAGACGGCGGCTCCGGCGGAATCTCCACCGGTGCCGCCGGCTTTTCCTCCTGAAATGCAGAGGAAAACGTCTTTATATAGGCCACCAGGTCCACCCGCTCCTGCTTCAACAGCGGCTTCCACGAAGGCATCCCGCTCGCATGAATCCCGCGGCTGATCGTGTCATATAAATCGCTGTCCAGCGGCAAACTCCCGCTCGGCGTCGAGCGGCATTTGAATACCGCTTTCGTAAAGTCCCGCGGCTTCGGATCCAGATACGGCGCGCTCTCCCCTCGCCCATCTCCGTAGGGGCCATGACAAAAAATGCAATACCTCTGATACAGCGCCTTCCCGCGCTTCGCGTTTCCCGCCAACTTTCCGACGTGAGCCTCTTGCGCAAACCCGATCGCGCTCCCAATCACACAAACGAAAACCACGGCGCCAGCCCATCGCGTTATTGTGCCCACCACCGTGCCTCCTCAGAAGTCGAAATCAAACCCCATCTGGTAGCTATTGCGGATATCATCTTTCCCCGACAAGGGCGCTGCCCCGGCATTCGTGATGCGTGAAAATTCCTGCGTCCACGCTAGTCCTGCCCGCGGACTCATAATCGGATACCACCGGTACCCCGCTGTCCATGTATCGAAATTTCCCAAGTCGCTCCGGATCCCCGGATTCGCGACCCGTGTCATCCGCGTCAATTCATACTTCCCGATCAGGACCACTCGCGGATTTGGGTTGTAGTGCCCTTCCACAAAACCGCTGTTCCACGTCGGTCCCACCGCCCCGATCGGTAGATTAAAAGCTTGGTTCGCCGGCACCGCATTCCCCAGAAACACGTTGTCATATCCGTGCATGAAGAAGGTATAAAAGTCAGTCTTATCCAAGTACCAGTGCCCGTATGCTCCGATCCGATAGAAGCTGCGGTTTCCCGTCCCAGTCCCCGGCAGCGGCGTGCCTCCATTGGTCTGGAAATATGTGGGCGACTCCCCGAAATATCCGTACACCCCAATCTGTTGGCTCCCCAGCTTCGGCACTTCGAAAGCCTGGTTGAAGTTCGCATACACGTCGTATGCCTGGTTCGCCGGCAAACCGCCCGCACCATTGCTGTTCGTCACCATCGCAATGGAATATCGCGTGTAATCGTTGTCCGAGTGGCCTGACAACTCCACCCCAAGCTGCGGAAATCCAATCCCCGCGAAGTAGTTGTTGTCCCCGGGTGGGGTAAAGAAATACGTGTAATACTCTCCCCCGGTATTGTTCGTAATCAGCGAACGCTCCTGCGAAATCGGCTCATCCAGTTCAAACCGTCCCATCTTGAGGTTGAGCCAGTGCGATCCCGCCAGATTGTCCAGCCTGGCCCATGCCTGCGCCAGATTTATGCTGCTGTTTCCGATGAACGGCTGGATGAAGAACGACATGTTCTTGTAAATCGTGCCCGCCGCCACTACATCGAGTCCGCCCAGGTCGAACCCCGACGTTGTCGCCGAGGTTTCCACCAGCCCGCTCCCCGCATTTCCTGGGATCGAATCCACCGCCTTGCGATTGTCATTCTCGCGGTGCCACAGCGGCGTCGTCCGAAACATGATGGGCCAATACGAAGGCTCTTGATAAATCGGCGCATCCCGCTCGTTCCCCAGCTGGTACCCGTTATCTTTGAACGTCTGGCCAAAGTTGTTCAGCATCGGCCATGCCTCGTGGCATGCCGAGCAGGGCAGGCCATACTTGCGCGCAAATGCCGGTATTCCATACGCCGTTTGCAGGCTCGCCGCCACAATCCATAATCCCAGAACACGCACCATGACTACCGTTATGAATCTCGCTCTCATGTCCTCTCCCGCTCCTAACTCGCGGATTTGCTCTCCGCAACGGTCTCTTCTTGCGGAACAAACTTGTATCCCGCCCCATGCACGGTTCGCAGATACACAGGGCAATCCGGATTGCTCTCGATCTTCTGCCGCAGCTTCGCGATGCAGTTGTCCACCGTCCGGTAACTGGAGCGCTGCCTCTTGGGCCATGCCGAACTGATCAGCTTCTGCCGCGAAACCACCACCTTCGGCCGCGACACCAGGAATTTCAGCACCTTGAACTCCCGCAGCGTGATCTCCACCGGCCGCCCGGCGCGAGACAGTTCCATCGTTCGGAAATCCAGGCAGATCTCCCCGAACTGCGCCAACCAATGATTTTTTTGCGCTTGAAACTCTGGCATGGTCAGGTTGCGGCTGCTCACGATTCAAGACTGCCGCCACCTTAAGCGGGCGCTCACCAGCACATGTCACGGAAGCGTCACATTCTTGTTAATTTCATGCATCCGAATTGTCGATCTGAAGGAAGTTCCTGGCGAGAAGAGGAAAGAGAGGCGCAGCCTACACAAATAAGATTTCACTGACTGCTCAGAAGGCGTGAGAAGTTCGCAGCAGCCCCAATATAGCTTCTCCGCGAACTCTGCGAATCCTCGGCGTCCTCGGCGGTTAAGATCCTTTTACCGCAGAGTTCGCGTGTCGTCAGCGCTTTTAACCGGCTACCGGTTGCCCTGCCTGCTTGCGTTCGGCATCGGCGCGCTTGGCTGCGGCGCTCGCTTCCAGAATCATGTCACGTGCTCCGAAGCTCACACCGATCTTCTTGAGGAAAGCATTCGGCGGAGTGCCACCGGCAAAAATCCAGACAAAATCGTTGGGAATCTCCTGCTTGACGCCGCCGATCTCGAGGAGCACTGATTTCGGCGTGAACTCCACCGGACTCGAGTTGAATACCACCCGCACTTTTCCAGAGCGCATGCACTCTTCAATACGTTTGATGTTGCGTTCCTTGATGCGGCTGAAACGTTCGCTGCGGTAGGAAAGGGTGACCTGGTTGCCTGACTGATTGGCTAGGCCCATGGCGGCCTCCACGGCGCTGTCGCCGCCTCCGACGACCAGGATCTTCTTATTAATATAGTGGTCGGCCTCGATCAGGCGGTACATAACCTTGGGCAAGTCTTCACCCTTGACGCCCAGTTTTCGTGGCTCGCCGGCACGGCCCAGTGCGAGGATCACAGCTCGGGCGCGGTATTGGCTCGTGCCCGTACTGATTGTGAAGATCCCGTCTTCGCTCTTCTTGATGTCTTCCACCTTCGCACCGGTGCACACGTTGAAGTCCGCGCGATTCAGGACCATGTCCCAGAACGCAAGCAAGTTCTCTTTCGAGAGTTGCATTTTCTTGAAGGGGCCGTACATCGGAAACTCTACCGGGCTCGTCATCACCAGCTTCTGCCGCGGATATTTGGCAACCGTGCCACCCACTTCGTCCCGTTCGAGCGTCAGGTAATTAAGCTTGTGTTCGATGGCGCGGAGTGAGGCGCTGATTCCTGCTGGTCCGGCGCCGACCACGACAAGATCGTGAACCCCCGTAACTGGTTTGGCGGTTCCGTTCGTCTTGAGACGCTTGGCAATTGTGTCCACGCACTCGCGCCCCTGATTGACGGCATTCTTGATGAGTGCTAGGCCGCCGAGTTCTCCGACAATGAACAGATTCTGCACCGTCGTCTCGTACTCCGGCGTCAGGTACGGCATATCCGCGGCCATGCTGGGACTGGCCATGACCATCGTGATAGCGCCGACAGGACAGGCATCTGCGCACAACCCGTGACCGATGCACTTGTGCCCGTTCACGATGACCGCCTTGCCGCCGATCATCGCCAGCACATCTCCCTCGGGGCAGACGCTGGTGCACGTCGCACAGCCGAGGCAGTAATTCGTATCGATATGCGGATGCTGCGCTTTCGGGCCCTCGGAAAACAGTTTGCCCTTTTCGGCAGCCTCGCGCGCGCGGGCTTCGCGCTTCTTCAATCCCTTCAAGTAAAAGAAGAGAAAGAAGAGGCAGATGAAGCCGCCGATGCCGTAAGTAATAACGGTGTCCATTGCGTGCTCAGAAATACCCCAGCACAAATTGCAGTCCGATATGCAGCAATGCCAGCACGGCAAAAGCGTAGCTGAACGGCTTGTGCACCACGTGCCACAGATGGAACACCTTCTGGGAGCGCGAGAGGAAAAGCACTCGCTTCGAGAGCGCCGCTTCCTCAGCTGCCGCATGAATGGCCTTTTCCAGTTCGCGATGCCGAGTGGGTAAAAATCCTGCCAGGGTCCGGAAGAATCCTCCGAACCCGAGTGCGTGCCGCCGCAGGCGTGCCACCTTCAAGACCCGGATCACATCGAGAATCATCATGTAGGGCAGAGCGATGAAAATTGGCAGACGGCCGACCCGATTCGCATCGGGCATGCGCAGCAAGGCCCGCAGGTCCGCCTCGGGCAACAGACGCTGCGCCGCAAGTTGTTGCGAGAGGCTTTCCTGGAGTTCCTGCAGTTCCTTCATCGACAACTCCGCCGTCGTGACCTTGCGGGGAATTTGCGCGTAGAGATAGCGCCCCACGACTCCGCTTGCGGAGACCGCGAACATGATCCAGAAGGCCATCCCGGCAATGCCCTTGAATTTCAGTGTTGAGTGAAACGCGATGATGAAGGGTGCGGTCAGTCCCATCAGCACATGGATGTCGAGCCAGTGCCGCGTGCTGCCGATTTGCCCCAGCCACGCCCAGTGCTTGCGGATCGGATACAGGAAGATTCCGACGAACAGCGCCACGCCCATGAATCCCAGATACAGGCCGATAGGTCCGCTCGGCCGCAGCATATGGTGCTTGGGCGAAAACGGGCGGTCCATCGCCGACAGCTTGTAATAATCGAAGCCGTAAATAAAGATCGCCAGGTTCGTGGCAAAGGCCAGCACATACAGGCAATAGAGCCGGATTCGATGGCCTCTCTCCTTGTCGGGCAGGGTCTTCGCGTGCTCGGCGACGCGGGCCGTTGCTGTGGCATTCGCGCTCATTTTTGGGCGACCGTCTCCTCGGTGGTTACTGAGAATTTCTTGTATGCGGTGAACTGATGCAAGTTACGCCAGTGCTGCCGGGTGGTCTCGACCTCCACGCGGGCCTGGGTCGGAAACCAGAATTCCTGGCGCGAATCGGAGAACTTCAAAGGGGCGAACTCAATCTCCGAATTGAAACTCTTCAGCCCTACATCCTCAAGGCTATCTGCGATTCCCGATTCGATCTTCGCAATGGAACCGGTCAGCGGATCGATCCACGCCGTCCCGGATAATTCCAGCGGATATTCCCTCCCGCGCAAAGAAAGGGCCGCCGGGGAATTCGTACCGGGGATGTGCTGAAAGCCGATCTTCTCGAAGGTGTGACCGGCAATCTCCTCCGAACCCGCGAAGCTAAATTTGAAAGAAGAAGAGTAATAAGGGTGGAAGACTAAGAATAAGGTGGCGAAGCCGTTGCTCAGCAGCATGGGCGTGTTCTTGCGGTCCCGCTTCGCCTCGTGGACTGGGAGACGCGACTCCGTAAGGTTGAGTTCGCCTCCTGTATTGGTCAGGATCGCTAAGTAGTCGAAGGTCGAATCTTCCTTCAGTTCCACTTTGTCGTCCTTGCCCAGCTTTTCCTGGCGCACCTGCTCGGTACACTTCACGTCCGAGAATTGCTCGAGGAAGCTCGATGTGCGAGCCGCCGTGCGCGCCAGCAGATCATTCAGTTTCTGCGCATCCGCCGAATCTTGCGTATCGGCATAGCAAAAAGCCGCCAGCAGAAGTGTGACCGCGACCGTCAGCCCGATGTGCTGCGAGAGATGTCGAGGGTGCGTCATTCGTGCTTCCTCCGGGTATCGAACCGGTATCCGATGGAGAACATTGCCTGGTCGTAACTCAGGTCGCCGCGGTTGGCCGTGTAATTCCCTTGCAGGTAATAGTGCGCTCCCAGGTTGGTCTCAACCGTGCCCGTGATGAAGCGGCTGCGGGTGTTAGTTGTCAGGGTGGAAGAAAAATTCTGCTGTCCCATCAGGACCTCAAGCCGTAGACGCTCGCTGAGTTGCCGCGACAGCGAGAACGCCTCGTACGATCCGCTTCCGAACGAACCGTTGAACTGGGCATAGTGAAGGTCGGCGCGCATGTTCACCCACGGGATCCGGCCGAACGTAATGCCGTACATCTGATTCAATGACGTCTTGGCGTCACCGCTCCCGTTGCTTTGACCGATGTTGGTCGAGAGCCAGATCTGTTTCCATACTTCGACGCGCCCGCCTGCACTGAAGCCCTGGAACAAATACTTGTCGAGCAGCCCGGTGCCGACCAGGTTGGGATCGAAGGTGGGGATGTCGCGAAAGTAGTTGTAGTTGAAATCCAGTTCGACATGGGATTGCGGGCTCACCCGAACCGTCAGGAAGTTCCGTCCGAGCCCCGGCCCCGGAGAAGGTGTCACGCTATTGCCTGTCGGGCTATCCAACTGCGCCGATTCGTAAATTGCAAACGTGCGCTTGTAAGAGAGTGAGTCTTCCAAAAATACAAAGGGGCGATCGATAGCCCAGCTCACCATGCTGACGCCGGCGCCGCTGGTGCTGCTGTAATGAAGGCCATTAAATTCTCCACCCTGAAAGTTGACGAATGAGCCGCCAATCACGCGATTGGGACTGTAATCCCAAGACGATGGGTCGGGCGTCGATCCGCCGAAAAGGCCGATCGTGACTGCCTGCGAGAGCCTCTTTCCGAAATATCCGCCGTCGATGGTGTCGAGGCTGGGTGCCCACGGCAAATAAAGGCGTCCGAATCCCGCGACCAGAGTCGAGTTCGGATTGTCGTACGTCATGTTCAGGTGATAGGTGCGGTTGATCAGGTTCTGCAGAGTTTGCTGCGTCGCGACGGACTCTTTGGTCAAACGTCCGCGCCAGTATCCGCTGAGATTCCAGTAAGTCCCGCCAATGCGGGTAATGTCGCCGCGGAACACCATGCCGACATCGGAACTGGTCACATTGCTGGTGCCGTGGCTGACGGTCTCGATGGCGTCGAAACCGATGCGGCCGCGTGCCCGGTTCACCGACGGCAGCGGTGGGCGTGGAACCTCTTGTCGCGCTTCCTCGTCTGGCGTGTCGCTTTCGGTGAATGAAATGACCGCAGGATATTGCCGCGTGGCGCTCATTGTGCGCTGTTGTATCAGGGCCTGCGCATCGCTGCTCGACAGGTATGCCAGGTCGCCAACTTTCACCGGACGTTTGGGCGAATGGATATCGGCGACGGCCGATGTCTCCGCGACGCCGCTGACTTCGAGTTCGGCCACTATTCTTGGATCGGCGGTATTGACGCTGTCGCCTTGTTTGGCGGGCAGGTTCGAATCCTCGACCAGGAGTTTCATCCCTGCGGCAAGACCTTGCGCCCGTCCGCCTTGCAGATACGCGACGCCCTCGGCGACGTATTTCACCTTGAAGACCGTGCGCAGATTCGGGTCATCGCTCCGAGCAATCAGAGTCGACGTCTCGCCGGAACTCGTACTCGGGCCGGATGTGGATTCCGCCTCGCTTGGTGCGGCCTGCGGTACAGAAGGGGTCTCACGATCGCCCTCAACCGTCGGGGCACCCGCAACCGGAGCCTCCACTGAGGAAGTGGTCGTTGGGCTAGAGGGTTCCGTGGCTACGGGCGGCTCAGCTGCTTTCGCAGCCTCAGCCGGAGTAATGGAAGCTGGCTCCGTCGAAGACATTCCGGCAGAACTGTTGTTCGCTGCAGTAACGACCGGTTGATTCTGAGCAACCGGCGCCGCGGGCGATGGAGGTCGCATTGCACCGGCAGTGGGTGGTTCTGTGGGCGGCTCAAAAGCCGGGCCCGCCACCGCTGGCGGCGGAGTGGGTTCAAAAGGAGTTTCGAGGGAATGGTCCGCGACGTGCGCAGTCTTGTCTTGTCTCTTCCGGAAAATTCCAATCAGGTTGCCGGAGGTTGCCGCCACCGCGGCGCCATGCGACCCAGCTTTCGCCTTTTCCGCTGGGCCCACTCTAAGAATGATCGAGTTCCCCTCCGTGCTCACGTTGTAAGGATGAACTCCATCGAGATCGAGGACCACTCGTGTCACCAGCGGAGTTCTGCTGTGCTGTGCCGTCCGTACGCTTCGCACTCCGTTCGCGCCGACAGAAAGATTCCTGGCGCTGTCGCAAGCGGTATTAGGAAAGTCGAGGAGAATCCGATCAGGATTGACTGCCGTTTCAACCGAGGGCTGGACTACCGCGCTGAGAGTAATCTCGATGCGCAGATCGGCGCCCTCGCGCGCAGCTGCCACATTTTGCACGATCGACGGCCCGGCGCTGTTCTGCGCCGCTGCGCAAGACAACAATAGCGTGATGGTTCCCAGGTGTTTCCGCACTGCTCTCTTTCTTGACCAGGAATCGCTGCGGCTGCCCTGACACTGGCAACCGACAATTCCAGCGATTCACACCGTGCGCGCCTATCCGCCGCCCTGCCCGCTCGGATGGCACTGGTAGCAATTGGTGCTGTTGTAGACGTACCCAGACACGTTGTCGTGCTGGAAGTTGTTTGCGTTGTTACCGCCATGGCATCCCGTGCACTGGAAGATGGCGTAGTTGTTTGAGCTGGTGTGGCATGTCGAGCAGACACTGTTCGCATTGCCATGGGTCATTGGGAACTGCGTGTACTGCGTATGGTTGAACGTCGCTCCGGTCCACGCCGTCGTGTTGTGGCACGTCTGGCACGTAGTCGGGAAGAACTGCGGCTGTGCCGCGTGTCCCGGGTTCGTCGTGTTGTTGTAGTCGGTCTGGTGGCAGCCGATACAGGTCGTGGGCAGCGTCGTGTAGTTGTTGTTGACGTGACAATCGGTGCACACACGCGGGGGAACCGTGTGCGAACCGGTCAGAGGGAAGGCAGTGTTGTTGTGATTGAAAGTCGAATCGGTCCAGACCGTCGTGTCGTGGCACACTTCGCACGTCGTCGGGTATCCCGCGGTCGAGTGAACCGGACTCGTCGTGCCGTTGTAATCCTTCTGGTGGCACGAGTAGCACAATGTGCTGTTCAGCGAATAGTTGTTGTTGGTGTGGCAATCGGTACACTGCCGCGGCGGCACCGTATGCGATCCCGTCAACTGGAATCCTGTGCTCGTGTGATTGAACGTCCCGTCGGTCCAGAGCACCGTATCGTGGCAGGTTTCACAGGTGGTCGGGAAACTCGCAGCGATGTGATTCACCGGCGTGGTGGCGTTGTTGTAGTCGGTCTGATGGCAGGATACGCAGGCCGTATTCGTGAGGTTGTAGTTGTTGTTCACGTGGCAATCGGTGCACTGCCGCGGCGGCACAGTGTGCGCTCCGGTCAGGGAGAATCCCGTGCTGTTGTGATTGAACGTCGCATTCAGCCAGGAGCTCGTGTTGTGGCACTGGTCGCAAGTCTGCGGAAAGTTCGACGATACGTGGTTCGGATTCGTTGTTCCCTGGTAATCCTTCAGGTGACAGGAAACGCAAGTATTCGACGTTAGGTTGTAGTTGTTGTTGACGTGGCAATCGGTGCACTGCCGCGGCGGCACCGTGTGCAAGCCGGTCAGCGGGAAGTTCGTCAGGTTATGGTTGAACGAGGCGTTCGACCACGAAGTCGTGTTATGACACTGCTGGCAGGTTTGCGCGAACCCCGCAGCAACGTGGTTCGGATTGGTCGCTCCCTGGTAGTCCTTCAGGTGGCAGGTCACGCAGGCCGTGCTGGTGATGTTGAAGTTGTTATTAATGTGACAGTCGGTGCAAACCCGCGGCGGCATGGCGTGGCCCCCGGTCAGCGGGAATCCAACTGAGGCGTGATCGAAGTTTGCGCTCAGCCAAGTGTCAGCACCATGGCAGAGATTACAGGTCGTCGAAAATCCTGCGGTGACGTGGTTGGGGTTCGCAGCAGTCTTGAAATCGTTTGAGTGGCAGGAGTAGCACTGCGTCGACAGCCCGACATATTGTCCGCTCGCGGCGCCCGTATGGCACGAGTCGCAGTCCACGGCCGCGTGCGCTCCGGTCAGTGGAAATCGATTGTTATGCTGCTCGATCTGCCGGACGGAAACCTGCCAACCTTGCACGGTGTGGCACTGCTCGCAGTTGGCTCCCATCTGCCGCCGGTGAATGTCGGCGTGGCAATCCTGGCAGCGCTGCCCCACATTCGTGAACACCGGTTTCGTGTGACACTCCGTGCACGTCACCGATTGGTGCATGCCGCGCAGCGGATACTTCGTGTGATTATGATCGAACTCCGGAACCGCGCGGATGGGCCTCCACCCGTTGGCAGTGTGGCAGTTTTGGCATGGAACATTCAGGCTTCCGTGCGGACTGTGCGTACCGCCGGACTCCTGTGCTCGCGCATTCCCTGAAAAGGCGAAAAACGCTAACACTGTGAACGCAATTACATGGAAGACGCCCCGAGCCCCCAACATGCTTGCCTCTTGCTGGTTCCCTTACGACAACTTACAAAAACGGTAAGAAGAGTGATGCCACGCGATGCAATTGTCGGTCCACTCAGGTTACCGGCAGTTGCACCCTACCGAAAGTTACATCAGTGCCATTCGGCGCGTGTATTCGTTCAGTGGCCAGGTTCGAAGCGGTGCGGTTACTACTATGAGTGGAAGTAAGTTCTTCGCGTTGCCTCGTCATTTTTTCTTTGATTATTGCGAGTTAAAAAAAGTGAACGTGTGTATAAAAATTCAACACTTCCTCATGAGCAACGTTCGAGCGCACCAGAAGTTGTAGAACTCTACGTTCCCGAAAGGGCATGATTAGAAGTTATTGAACTCATTTGTTCAGAATCCGGACGACTTTTGTTTGGGCACCGGATTCGTAGGCCCATGGCAAGTCGCGCAATCCTTGGGCGTCGGTTTGTAGAACACCACGGTCTTGGCATCCACAACTCTGGTGAGCTTGTGACATTGCGCGCACGGCACCCTCTGGTGCGCGCCTCGGAGCGAAAACGTCGTGCGCTTCTCATGGTCGAACAGCGACGCCTTCCACCTCGCGCTGTTGTGGCACTCGGCACAGCGTGTGACCTCGCCCGCAGCAAACTGCTTTCCGTGGATGTCCTGGTGGCAGTCTTCGCACTGCGTGGGAGCTGCCTTGAAATCCACGTTAATTAACTTCGTCTCAAGGTTCGGCGGCTTGTGGCAGTCGATGCAGGCGGTCGTTCGGTGCGCCCCGAGCAGAGCGAATTTGGTCTTCGAATGATCGAACCCGGATAGTTCCTTCCATGACTTGGTGGTGTGGCAGGCCTCGCATCCAGCCACCGAACCATCCGCCCGCACCAGTTGCATTCGTTCCTTGAATTGCCCTTTATGAGGATCGGCGTGGCAGCTCGTGCAATTGAGATTATTCCAGTGGTAGATCACAGCCGGCTTCGGCTGGAACTGCGCCGATTCCTTATGACAATCCGAGCACGGCACCGCAACGTGCCCACCCGTCAGCACGAAACGCGTCTGCTTGTGCTTGGCGAGCGTGAAGGTGGAAGGCTTGTAGGCCTCGATATTGTGGCAGCGGTCGCACGCATTGAAGTACGGAGCCGCCGCGAACTGCCCGGCATGTTTATCCGCATGACAATCGGTGCAGCGCTCGAACTTCACTTTGAACAGCGTGTCTTTCCCTTTTGGGATGTGGCACTGCGCGCATTCCAGGCGCGCGTGTCCCCCCTGTAACGGATACGCACTCGAAGCATGCTCCTTCACCGTGAAGGTCGAGGGCTTCCATCCTTTTACAGAGTGGCAAGAGGCGCACTCTCCGCCATCCGGACGCTTGGCAAACTGTCCTTTGTGTGGATCAGGTCTGTGGCAATCCATGCACTTTTGAAAGGCCAGCGGTTTCTTGAAGTCTCCATTGGCGTGACACTGGATGCAATCGACGCTGATGTGCTTGCCTTCGAGTGGGAACTCGGTCTTTGAGTGGTCGAAGCGCTCATTCACAGCCTCGACAGAAATCTTTTTCCAGCCGTTCGTGTTGTGGCACGCTTGGCATCCTTGCGCGAAGCTGCCATGGTGCGGGTCCTTGTGGCAATCGGAGCACTGGTTGAACGAAATTCCCGCGTACTGCGGCTTGCCGTCCGCTCCGTTGGTGTGACATTGGGCGCATTTCACCTGAGTGTGCAGTCCGGTCAGGGGATAGCGCGTCTTCGAGTGATCGAACTGGCCCATGGTGATCGTCTTCCAATCCTCGAAGTTGTGGCATGTTTGGCAGGTTGGACCGAGGCGGCCCTTGTGCTGGTCCACGTGGCAGCTCGCGCAAGCGGTCGAAAGGCCGAGGTAGGTACGATCCAGGTCTTTGATCTTGATCGCCGGGCGTTCCTGCGGAGAAATGTGAGACGGGTTATGGCACTTGTTACAGGCCAATCCGGCGTGCTTGCCCTCCAGAAGGTATCCGGTTTCTTTGTGGTTGAAGCTTTTGATGTCCCACTTGATCAGCGGGAAATCTTCTCCGTTGTGTTCGGAATGGCAGCGCGCGCACTCCTGGCTGGAGCCGGCCGCAATGTTGTAAGTGGCGTGCAGGCCCCGCCGGCTGGAGAGCCGGCTCGCAATCTCCCCGTGACAGTCCAGGCACTTCAACGCCGCCTGGCCGCCGAACTTGTGGCAGCTGGCGCAGTTGGTTGATCCATTGAGCGACTGATGCGGACGCGACAGTGGTCCGGGAGAAATCTGGGCTGATGCCGAACTACACACCAACGGCCAGATGACGGCAAACACCCACAAGCCGAACGGCAGCCACAGCGTACGCGCAGGTGCAGCGGCCGCTCGATGTTGGCCTATCTGGTCTTCCTTGCTGGCCAAATCTGACCTCGAAAGTCGATTCCCAGTTCACACCATTAGTAACAATTCGCAGTTTATTGTTCTGTGATCGTGCGCACCAGAGAACAGAGGTACACTCCGAACTTGAGCCTCGAGGCCGGGCCCAGATTGTCCCACAGGGTTGGTTTAGCTATCGGTGACGGAAGGAACGACTGCCGCGAGCGTCGCTCAACGGCTCGTTTTGGGTGAAGTTCTTCATGAGGAACCATCTGCACGACACAGCATTTGTGTCCGCGAGCATTTCACGCGGCATCCATTCCTCAGAGCCTACCGCCTTTCGAAGCACGCTTCTTCTTTGTCCCGGCATTCTTTTCTCGCCTGAGCATCCATGCCGCACGCAGAGCGCCAACCAGCACGTCCTCGTTGGCTTGTGAGAGGCGAATGTGCGTCGCCCCCATCCTTCCCCATCCACCATGAACGGGCAGGAAAACCTCCGGCAACTCCCGCACAAATTCCTCCTGCTGCTCCGGCGTGAGCATCAAGTTGCCGTAGCCCTCTTTCTGCGAGGCGAGCGTGGCGAAAATTCTGCCTCCTACGCGGAAGTCGGCTGCCCCCATGTGTGAGCCCTCCTCTGCTCCTTCGAAACTCAAAGCAATCCTGCGGAAATCTGCAACTTTCATTCAGATCACTCCCACCCAACATCGAAGATTCTACAAAAGCAGTACAAACTTCTGGGATTCAACGTAAGCGGTTGGAAAATCGAGGCAAAAGAAATGGCTCCTCAGGTAGGACTCGTGCGTAAGCCTCATCTTCGATAATCCTTCCTTGGCTGATTGAGATTGCCGTGGATTTCGTTCTTGATGCCGGCACCGAGGAGTGAAACCGTTTCGCTAAATGAGTATCCCGGCCGCGGCTGGCGTTCGCTTCGGCAGCACGTTTGCCGGTGGCCAAGCAAGGTTTCATCCTCTTGGTGTGTTACTTAATGGGTGGAGATCCTTGATATGATCGCTGAGCCGGCTTCGAGGATAGGAACTCAAGCCGCGCCGAGGCCTGGACGCAATGAATCGCACGGTTCTTGGTTTGCTGTTTGCAATTTGCTCGACAGCGCATCTCAGTTCGCAGATGGGCAATATGAACGCTCCGACATTTACGAAGGCTGTCGCGCCGATTCTGCAGAAAAACTGCCAAAGTTGCCATCGGCCGGGCGAGGCTGCCCCCTTCTCAATGCTCACCTATGACGAGACGCGGCCCTGGGCGGGGGCCATGAAGCTGGCCGTGAAGCAGAAACTGATGCCGCCATGGTTTGCCGATCCTCAGGTTGGGCATTTCGCGAATGACAGGTCGCTCTCTCAAAAAGAGATCGATACCATCGTGGCGTGGGCGACCGCCGGCGCGCCCAAGGGCGATCCTAAAGACATGCCTGCCCCCGCGAACTTCGTGGAAGGATGGGGCATCCCAAAACCGGACGTGATTTTTCAGTTGCCCAAAGAATTCGCCGTGCCGGAATCGGGCATGGTCGAGTACCAATATGTCATTGTGCCCACGGGCTTCACGGAAGATAAGTGGGTTCAGGCCGCGGAAGTCCGCCCTACGGAACGCTCCGTAGTTCACCACATCATCGCGTACGTTCGCGAACCCGGATCAACTTATTTCAAAGACCAAAAGCCAGGAATTTTTTTCGAAGCTCCTCCGGCCAAGACGGATGAGAATGTTGATACCAGCGCTCTGCCCAGCGATTTTCTGGTTGGCTATGCTCCCGGCCAGCCCGCGGAGGTCCTGCCGGTCGGCGAAGCGAAATTAGTGAAAGCCGGATCCGACATCGTATTCGAGGTTCACTACACTCCCAATGGAAAAGCGGTGATGGACCGGACCAAACTGGGCCTGGTATTCGCCAAACAGCCGCCAAAGAAAAGAGTGCAGACGTTGTCGGCAGTCAATGGCACGTTCAAAATTCCTCCCGGCGATCCCAATTACCGCGTGGATGCATCCTTTGAAATTCGCAAGGAGGTGATCCTGGCCTCCATTCATCCCCACATGCACGCCAGGGGAAAGGATTTCGAGTATCGCATCGTGTTTCCGGGCGGCGAAACGCGGACGATCCTGCGCGTGCCGCAATACAACTGGCACTGGCAGCTCTGGTACAACCTCGACGAACCGATTGTCCTGCCTCCTGGGGCGCGAATCGAATGCACAGCCCATTTCGACAACTCGCCGAACAACCCGGAGAATCCAGACCCCACAAAGACCGTCACCTGGGGGCAACAGAGCTGGGACGAGATGATGGTTGGCTTCTTCAATCTGGTTTACGATCCGCAGATCTCTCCCAAAGACTTGCTGCCGGAAAAGAAAGTTGCTGCGAACAGCAAGGCTTCAATCGCGGATCATTGACGCCGAAGGCGGAACATTCAGGACCACCGAACTCCAATATGAAGAGTGCTTCTCGCGCCCTGATCATCCTCGCCGTGATCTCCGCTTTCTCTGCGGCTCAGTCTGTTCCTCCACCAAAGAAACACCTCCTTGTCGTCGGAGAGGAAAAAGGATACCGGCACGATTCCGTCTCGCATGCCATGGCTACCATCGAGCGACTGGGGCGGGAAACCGGGCTGTGGGACACCACACTTCGCACCGACACAGAAGTACTGACGAAGAAGAAGTTGGAATACAACGCAAATAACTTGAGCGACTTCGACGCCGTACTTTTCTTTACCGGGGGCAGCCTCGAGATGGATGCCCAACAGAAGGCCGATTTTCTGTCGTTCATCCACGACGATGGCAAGGGATTCATTGGCGTGCACAGCGCTGCTATCACTTTCGTTGACTGGCCAGAATATGTGGAAATGGTTGGCGGGACTTATGACGAGCACCCTTGGCTTACTTTCGATGCGCCCATCCTCGTGGAGGACCCAGGCTTTCCCGGCATGCAACAATTCCCGCATTCTTTTACGCTGCGTGACGAGATTTACCAGATGAAAGACTACTCACGCGATAAGGTGCGAGTGCTGATGCGGCTCGATGTCAGCAAACTCGACATGAAGAATAAGAATGTCCATCGCACCGACGGAGATTTTGCTGTGACTTGGGCAAAGATGTACGGCAAAGGGCGCGTCTACTACACGACATTAGGGCACGTCGAAGCGAACTGGGACAAACCGGAGTTCCAACAAATGATTACCGAGGCCATCAAATGGGCGATGGGGTTGGAGAATGCAGACCTGACATCCCGTCCGCTGCCCGCAAACTAGCCTGACGAAAAAGCAAGACAGCGAGGAGTTCATTGATTCGGGAAGATGCGATCACGAGAAGAAGTTTTGTGAAGACGGTGGCCGGCGGTCTGGCCGTAACCGCACTCCCCTTGCGCGCCGCGGCCAAGCTGAATGTCGGCATCGGCACCTATAGCTATCACAATCTCTCGGTGGATGAAATGATGGTTCAGCTGAAGGCGCTGCGAGTTGGGGAAATTGAAATGTCGCGCGGTGAGTTTATGCTGATGAACCATCCCACCGAGGAACTGTTTCGTTCGGCTCGAACCAAACTCGACCGAGCGGGAATCCGCTGCGTGTCCTACTACACGGCAACCATCAAAGAAGACCAGGATTTGGAAAATGCTGTGCGTTTTGCCCGGATGCTGGGCAGCAGCAACGTCACCGGCGATGCTACCGGCAGCATTCTGAATCGAATCGATCAGCGATTTACCAGGGAAAAACTGACCTTTGGAATCCACAATCATTATTTCAAGGGCGAGAAGTTCGCCTACGAGAGTCCGGAGGATGTGCTGAGCGCTCTGGCGGGACTTTCCAAAACCGTGGGCGCCACAGCAGATGTTGGGCATTTCGCATCCTGCGGCCACGATCCGGTCGACGCGGTGCGCAAATTGCGATCTCGTCTTTTTTTGGTGCACCTCAAGGATATTCAGGCCGTAGACGGCGAAGTGAATGTGCTGCTCGGAACAGGAATCTCGAAGATCCCTGCCGTCATGCAGGAACTGCACCGGCAGAATTTTACGGGGCTGGTGGCTGTCGAGTATGAAAAGGAGGGCGACGTGAACGACGATATGCGGCACGATATGGATTTCGCACGCAGACTCGCCTAGGGGCTTGGCATCGGACAGAAATAAATGCGGAAAGTTTCTCTATTCTTATTGATTCCCCTGAAGACACCACTCCGCCCATGAGACCTCAGGAATTCCTGGATCACCGCGTTACCGCTTGCTTCCCCGACTAGTGATGCGATGTCCCTCCCGTCGAAGCATGGCCCGCCGTCGAGGCATGCCCCATCGCCGGAGCTGCCATCGAACTGTGGGATGCGCCGCTACCGCGGGACTCACCGAAGCCCGAGGATCCCTTGGGAGAACTCCCGGAGAACTGAGGAGCAGGCCTTACCTCGGCAAAGCCAGTCTTTGCAACCTGATGATTGAGGTGGCTCAGATTGCTGAATGAACCGCGCGGAATTCCCAGACCCGCCGATCCTTCATTCACCGTCACTCTGGAGCGAAGTGCCGAGGTCGCAACGGCGGTCCCCACAACCACGGTCTTCGTCGAAGTCGCTGCCGGCGGTATCGGCGCATTCACGTGCACCAGCGTTGTAGGGGTATACCGGGGCACCGCCATCCAGGTATTCCAGCCGCCGGGCTGCCACATCCAGCCAAATCCGGGGACGAACATCCAGTTCCCATAGCGGTAGGGCAGCCAGCCCCAGGGATAAGCCGAGGCGTACATGAAACCAAAGCCCGGGTACCAGCCCCACGCACCGTTCATAAACGGATCCCAACCGATTCCGGTGAAGTATGGCTGCCACATCATCCCGTAGCCGGGAACGTTGGTATACGCGCCGTAATAATTCAGGTCGCTGAGGCCGTATCCGTACGGCGATGAATTGTTGTTCTTCGCGTATGCATCGTGATAGGAGATGGACTCCTTGTCCCACGAATCAAGCGGCGCCTCGACGATCTTGTTGGCCAGTGTGTACTTCTCATCGTCGGCAGCGTTGAACGTAACGGTCTTCTTCTTCTCGACGGTGAGTTTCCCACTTGGACCCTCAAGCGGGACTTCGCCCTTGAAAACCGCGAGATTGGCGACATCCGCCGATACGTCGGCCCGGAAATGGGCCCCGCGATCCAGCACCGCCACTTCTCGTGCGAAATTGAAAGTGAAGTCATCCTTGCCCAGCCAGTTCACGTAAGCCATGCCCTCGACGAGGTTGACCTGGGAAGTGCGTTTCCCGGAATCGCTGAGGCCGAGGGTGCTAAAGTCCACTTCGGTATTGGGAGCCAGGCGCACGGTGCTTCCATCCTCGAACTCAACTTCGGCGCGGCCGTTGTCGCCGGTGCGCACTTTAGAACCTTGGGTGACGGGGAGATTGAGGAAGGCGTTCTCGAATCCTGAGCCCGAATTCTTGTCGATCTGTACCGAGCCCTGGACATCGCTCAGGCGAACGATACGGACTTGCGAGTCCGCCAGTGCGGGCAGCGCCAACAGTCCGCAAATTGCAACGGCCAAGCTGAGTCTGGTCAGAGAAGGAGTGGACATAGAAACCCCCGATGTTCTGTATGCCTATTAGAACACGGTTTTACGGTGGGAGTTGTAAAAGTTAGGTCTGGTAAGGAGACAGGCCGCGAGCAAGACGGGCCCGACCCGTATAGAGGGCCAGCCAAGCTAGAATCTTGGGTTGTGTTTAACCGCTGCAGAGCAGGGACTGTTGTCGGGAGTGGCCCATCTGTGCTCGCAAAAAACGGCTTACGGACAGGGGGATTTTGAGCGCTATCGCCTTGGTTACGCCAACTATGGAATCGCAGCCAGCAATTCACTCGCGGCGTCGATCAAGATCGGGGAGGGACGGTCTCTTGGCACGATCTTTGTCAGCGGGTTGGCCGGACCTTGTAGGAGGTTCTTTACCTCTCTTGCCAATGGCGGTTGGGTCCTCGTCTCCAGCAGTTGCCCTTGTTTCGTCGTCACGAAGAACAACGTTCAGAAGTGAACTGTGAACACGTAAGGTATCCCCAACGTCGTAGTGGATAAAGCCAAGCTCCCTAAATCGGTTCATGAAGAAGCTGACCCGCGAGCGTGTCGTCCCTACCATCTCTGCCAGAGTCTGCTGACTCAATCGTGGGACTGACATTTCCGAGACTCCTTCTTTGCCGAATTGCGCCATCAACAGAAGAACTCGCGCCAGCCGCTTTTCGCTGGAATTGAAAAGTTGATCGACCAAGTCATCCTGATATCGGATGTTGCGCTTCAGCACGTATTTGACAAACAGGGCCGACAATTTTGGTTCCACGCTCATTGCGTGCATCATCGCCTTCCGCTCGATGTGCAGCAGGACGCAGTCGGTCAGTGCGGTTGCAGACGACATGCGCAGAAGCTGACCAGCAAGTCCACCTTCTCCAAAGAAATCGCCTTTGCCCAGAATACCAAGAGTTGCTTCTTGCCCTTTCTCCGACACCACGCTGAGTCGCACCTTCCCCGTTTGGACAAAGAATAGGCCGTCCCTGGAATCGCCTTGAACGAAGATCTTGTCCTTTTTTTGAAAAGACAACATATCCCTGCCCTTCCCAATCGTTGAAAGAAAGGTGCGGGGATTGAAGTCAGGTTCTCGATTCGCGCTCGTGTTTTTCTTCACTACATGCCGTCCTCACTGGAGATGCCATCTCTATCTATTATGCGGAAACGAGAGGAAGCTCTACTGATCAGTAATGCTCACAGGGCCTTCACGCCTTCCCGGAGGCTCAGGGCGCTTCAGAAGGTGAGGACTCCTTCATCAGGCGTGCCATCCGGCGTGTTAAACATTGGGACTGAGGCAACCGTCTCAAAATCCCCATTTCACTCAAAATGGCACTTTGCCGCTCAAAGCGTGTAATCGCTGATTACGACAATTGACCTCACGGGGGATTGGCAGGACCTGAAAGGAAGTTCAGTTGGGGAGGGCCTTCTGGAAAAGGCAATGAAATCGCTCGCTACTTCGCCAGTCGCTACTCGGCACTCCTCACTCGTCCCGCAGCGCCACCATCGGTTCCAGCTTCGCCGCTCGCCTCGCCGGCAGCAAGCTCGCCGCGATGGCCACTGCCCCCAATCCGGCTGCCGCCAACACCAGTGTCAAAGGATCGTACGGCTTCAATCCATACAACAACGTCGCTGCCGATTTTCCCGCTGCCACCGCCAGCACGGTGCCGATCATAACGCCGACGATGAGCAAGCTCCCCGCCTCGCCCACCACCATTGCCAGGATCTGTCGCGGCGACGCGCCCAGCGCCATCCGAATCCCGATCTCGTTCGTCCGGCGGGCCACTATGTACCCGATCACCCCGTACAGCCCAATCGTCGCCAGCACCGCGGCCAGGATCCCAAAAAAACTCGACAGCATCGCCAGCAGGCGCTCGCGCAAAAGCCCGTCTTTGATCTGCTGGTCATACGGATGAAAATCGACAGAAATGCCGCTGTCCACGTGCGCGATCGCCGCCTTAACTTCGTTGATCACCGCGACCAGATCCAGGTCGGAACGAACCATCATCTGTGTCTCGGCATCCGGCTTGTCGTCTTGTGCTTCCGGATAAAACGTGATCGGCTGGAAATTCTCGCGCAGATCGTAATACTTCGTATTCCGGACGACCCCCACGATCTGAAAGTCGTACCGCTTCTCACCCCGATCGGCAGCGATCTGGAACGTTTTCCCCAGTGCGTCACCGCCAAACATTTTTTTTGCCGTCTCCTCGTTCACGATCGCTACTTTGGGGGATTGCCGGTTGTCTCGTTCATTAAAGTCGCGCCCGAGCAGGATCGGTGTTCCCGTGGTGCGGAAGTATCCGGGGCTTATGTTCGACTCCAAGACAAAGGTGTCGCTTTCTTTTCCGCCCACCACGACGTTGTTTTGCCAGCCGAAGCCCCTGACCGGTACGATCGACGTATCGGCCGCGCCAGTCACTCCGGGCAGCGCTCGTACCCGCTCCAGCAACAGTTCGCGGAACGCGACTCG
>DATGFC010000049.1:0-2332 GCA_035309485.1 Candidatus Sulfotelmatobacter sp. | reverse complement strand
CGGCTCTGTCAAGGGGAAAAAAGACAACACGAATGCGTGGGGCTGCAAAGGATGTTTTTGCCGCCCGCGTTTTTCCCTTCTTAGGAAGGGGTTGGTTTTGGTGTTGCTCTGGCCCATGGCTTAAAGACTTTCGGAGCTCGTGTTTTGCTTCTCAATCACGATCGATGGAAATAGTTCCACCAACCATCTATTCGGGTTCGCCTTTACGCGCAACCATGATTTCTCAATGCAAACTCCCAACTCTCCGCCTTGCGGCCTTACTGCCTGCGTTGGGAGGCAGGGCGCTCACTCAAGGACGTCGGTCTTTCGACCACAGGATGACTCGAGCTGCCCTGCATACGAACTACCTCTGGATACGGCGTGTTCGTCCGCAGCATCCAGTACAACCGCACCGCGAGCTTGCGCGCAATCATGACCTTGGCCAACGCGCGGTGCTTCCGCATGGCTAGGCGTTTGTACTGCCGCTTCCATGCCGGATCGGTTCGGGCCGCGGTCTGCGCCCCTTGCACCAGCAGATAGCGCATGAAGCTGTTGCCCTGCTTGCTGATGGCGCCCTGCCGCCGCCGCTCTCCACTGGAGTCCTCCGACGGATTCAGTCCCAGATAGCTGACCAGCGTGCGACTGTTGGGGAAACGTTCTACTTTGCCCACCGTCAGCACCATGGCCAGGCTGATCACCGGACCGACCCCGGGATGGCTCATCAACAAGCGCGCTCGGACATTGGCTTCGGCGGCCACAAGCACGGCCTGGTCCAGCTCCCAGCATTGCTTGCCCACATCTTCCATGAGCCGCAGCAGATCGTCGCGCCGCCGCTGCGTCCACGGTTCCAGTTCCAGTGATTCCAGCACTTCACGACCCTTCTGGGTCCACAGCTTGTGCTTGCGCTGCACTCCCTGATTGATCGCGATATGCTGCAGTTGGCACTTGATCTGAGCCCGCAGGCGCACCAGCTTGTGGCGATGCAGCAGCAGTTGCCGCAGATCCCGTTCCCCGAGCGACGGCACCCATTGCAATCTGGGAAACCGTCCTTCCTGGATCAAGCGCGCGATCAGCTCCGCGTCCCGACGGTCGGTCTTCTGCTTGCGCTCATCCTGCTTGCGGATCTTCACCGCATCTCCGATCCATAACTCATGCCCGTAGCTTTGCAACAGTCTCTCGAACCACACCATGTTCCCGCTGGCTTCCACTCCCACTACCGCTCCTGCCGGCAAGCTGGCGTAGAACTTCTTCACCTCCTCACCCTGATGCTCGATCCAACGATCCGCCAGCACTTCGCCGCTTGCGCTCTCGACCATGAACACCTGCTGTCCACTCGGATGAAAATCACAGCCTATAATCAGCATCGACTGGCTCCTTTCGCCCGAACTCCTTGGTCTTTAGCCAACCAGAAGTCTACGGGTGTTGGGAGCCGTCGTCGTTATCAAATCAAGGCCTGATGTTGGCCGAAGGACCTCCCGCGATGTTCGGCTTGAATGCGCTCGCCTGGCTATTGGGCCAAGTTTCTCGGGTAAGAGCCGGGAGAAAAGCATTTATGACCCGTGAATTCCGGAAGGTCCTTCACTGCGGCCACGATCATTTTGGGAGCGGTTCGTGGCGTCGCTGGCCTGCGTTCAGGTTAGCAGGCTGTCTGGGACGAAGATTACTCTTCCTCGGCCCGCAAGCTGGCGATCACGGCAAAATCCTCGAGTGTGGTTACATCGCCTTTCACATCACCGGTGCTGGCTAGTTCGCGCAGCAGGCGGCGCATGATCTTACCGCTGCGCGTCTTCGGCAGAGAGTCGGTGAAGCGCAAATCGTCGGGACGGGCGAGCGCGCCGATTTCCTTCGTTACCCACCTGCGCAGTTCATCTTTCAGTTCGGGAGAGGGTTTGTTGCCAGACTCCAGCGTGACGAACGCCGCGATGGCCTGACCTTTGAGATCGTCAGGGCGTCCAACTACCGCTGCCTCTGCGACTTTTGGATGCGCGACCAGCGCCGATTCGATCTCCATGGTGCCGAGGCGGTGGCCGGCGACATTGATTACGTCGTCGACGCGTCCCATCATCCAGAAATAGCCGTCGTCATCTTTGCGGGCGCCGTCGCCGGTGAAGTACATGCCGGGAATGTCGGACCAGTATTGCTTCACGAAGCGGTCGGGGTCGTTGAAGATGGTGCGCGCCATTGCCGGCCAAGGCTTGCGTACTACCAACAGTCCACCGGAGCCTTTGGGGACCGACTTGCCCTCACGCGTCACCACGTCGGCGATCACGCCGGGCAGGGGCAATGTCGCCGATCCGGGCTTGGTTGGGATCGCCCCAGGCAGCGGCGAGATCATGATCATTCCCGTTTCAGT